>CALUSL010000017.1 GCA_944323425.1 Candidatus Gastranaerophilales bacterium
AAATCTTTTTCAATATTTTTTGAACCAACTAAACTATTTAAAATATTTAACTCAACTTTAATATCATCAACATTTTTATTCACCTTATCAAAATCTACGTAGTAGCAATAATCCGCAATACAAGGTCTAAATGTAGATAGCCATTCCTTAAAATCTCTTTTCATATATACCTCAATAGTTATGCCATTAGTCCGCCACCGCCTGCACCTTTTTCAGAGTATGCAGAAGTCCAGCCAGTTTGCCCTAATATACTTATTGATTTTGGCGGCATTAAATTTTTGTTTCCACATTCTTGGCATACTTCATAAAAGGGGCATTGTTTATAATTCGGATTAGCAATATTTGATTCAGCAAAGAGTGTTTTACATATTGCAATATCACCTTCTAAATCATTGCAGGGTAAAGTTCTCTTTATACATTTTGTTAATACATTCAGTTTCCCTTCTTCATGACAAATATTGCAATATTTTTTTCTAGGAGAGTGCCATTTAAAATAGTGTCCTTGTTCACATAAATAATGATATAATGATTCTCTGCATAATTGTTTACCAACAATATTGTAAATAAAATAATCTAACAAACAAGGACTTTTTATGTTTTCTTTTGGATATAATATATTCCATTTTTCCCAAACTTTTCGCCAGGCTTGTGCACTCATTTGATCTACATAACCATACTGGTAACAAAAAATATCTAAGAAACTAGATACTAATGGGATAGCACTTTTTAATATGCCTGTTCTGAGGGCAACTCGGACTGTATTAATGTCACTTGCTACATCTATTTTTTCAAAATTAGTAACATTTTTCCATATTCCTAATACGACCATATCTCTTATAAGCATATCAGCTTTTTTATTTCCATATCCAGAATTAGAATTAATTAACTGTTTTCGAAATAACTCTACATCATTATTAAAACAGGAGATAATTGAATATGGTGTTGATTTATGTTCAATTAAAAATTTACATATATTCTTTGCAAAATTAATTCTTTTGTCGTTTTGAGATAATGATGCCGTATTTATATTATTAATAAAATTATTTGGAGAAGCTTGAATATTGTTTTCATCAAATATTAAAGGGTCGTTTTTATATATTTGTGCTAATTCTTGAAAACTCCTCGAACCCCTGAAATCTTGATTTGCCGTCAATAATCGTACTCTACATATTTCTTCGTTTGATAGTCCTTGAGTATCCCAAACTTCAGTAAAAACCCGACCATTTGTTCTTATGAATACATCATGTAATACTTCTGCAACTTTTGTACAAGCATTTTCATCAATTTTTAAATCTAAAATTTCTTTATAATTTGAATGCCAAAATTTATGAAATTCTGAAAAATATTTATAGTTTTGATCTAGAACAAATGTCTCTCCAAGTTCATCTGAAGTTGTATATAAAAATTCGTTTATTGTTTTAATGGCAAGTCTTGATTTCTCTAGTTCTGTTTTTTCGGAGCCATATATTTTTTCTAAATTATCGTAGAAATTTTGCATCGCTGATTTCATTACAGTTCCTTATTAATAGTTCTTCACCAATACCTCTGTAATTTTGCCTCTGCCATCTGCATTTGCATTGATTTGGCGTGAAGCGAAAACCTTTTTTATTTCATAATTTGCATATAATTCGTTTACTAATTTTGTATCCGAATTTGAAAGCATAAATTTAACACCCATTGAATCCAATTCATCGCAAACGTCTCTTAACTTAAACTGCATATCAATGTCAAATCCGTCTTTTGTGTAAGAAGTGAAACTTGAAGTTTCGTTCAAAGGAACATAAGGTGGGTCAAAATAAACAAAGTCATCCTTTTGAACTTTAGTTAAGATTTCTGAAAAATCTGCACACTTAATTTCTGTCTTGTTTAAAAGTTTCGAGCAATTCAAAAGGTTGCTTTCATCAATGATACGAGGATTTTTGTAATGTCCAAATGGAACATTGAATTGCCCTTGGGAGTTCACTCTATACATACCGTTAAAACAGGTTCTATTCAAATAAATAAACCGGCTTGCTCTCTCAATACTTGACAATCCTGCATATTTTTCAGATCTATCAATATTACGAATTTCTAAAAAATATTCTTTTGAAACTTCATGTTTGCCCAAGTCTTCAATAAGTTCATAAACGTTATCGCGAACAACTGAATAAAGATTAATCAACTCTTCATTCATATCAGAAATATAAGCATTTTCTGGCTGTAATTCAAAGAACAAAGCACCACCGCCAATAAAAGGCTCAAAATAACGGTTGTAAGATTTTGGCATGTTTTTAAGCAATTCAAACATAAGCTGACGTTTCCCACCAACCCATTTAACAATCGGATATGTTTCATTTTTCAATTGATCTAAAACTACTGCCATGCTCTATCTTTCTTTGAAAATGCTTGTTCAAACCTTTTGATAGAAAGGTCTAAATATTCTTTTTCTAAGTCTATTCCAATAAATTTCCTGTCTAACTCTAATGCCATTATACCAGTAGTTGAGCTTCCTGTGAATGGATCGAGTATTAAATCGCCTTTGTTCGTTGACGCAAGGATTATGCGTCTTAACAATTCTAAAGGTTTCTGGGTCGGGTGCTTGCCGAATTCTTTTTCTGAAGGTTTGGGAGTATCTATTTGCCAAACCGAACGCATTTGTTTATTTGGCTTTTTAAGGTCATCATCGCTCCACTCCCCATTTTTCATTGCTTCATAATTGAAAGTATGCTTGCCTTTTGGGTCTTTCCTTGCCCATAATAAAGTCTCATGACTTGCCGTAAAATATCTACAACTCATATTTGGCGAGGCATTAGGTTTAAACCAACAGATGTCATTCAGAATTTTAAAACCTGCTTTCTGTAAAGCAAAACCACAAGCATAGATTGAATGATAAGTCCCTGATATCCAAATTGTACCGTTAGGTTTTAACACTCTTTTACAAGCATTGATCCATTTTTGATGGATTTCAAAATCTTCATCTAAACCTTTGCTTTCGTCCCACTTCCCCTTGTTAACAGAAACAACTTTGCCGGATTGACAGGTTATTCCACCATTAGAAAGCATATATGGTGGATCTGCAAAAATCATATCGACAGATTCAGGTGTTGCCCTATTTAAAATTTCAATACAATTACCTTGAAATAAAGTTATATCATACTTTTCATAATACCTCTGCATGGGTTTATCTTACTCTAAAAGTAAAAAGAAATCCATAATTTTGAAATATTAAAATAAAATTACAGTGTTTACTGTATAATTTGATAATATAAGGTGATTGTTATGACATGGCCTCAAAAAATTGCAGAATGGTTAGTTGAAGAAAAAGAAGAAAATCTTACTACTGTAGATGGAAAGCCTATTAAAGTTTTTTCTTTTAACTATGATAGTAATGATAGTGAAACTATGTCTGCTTGGGCTAAACATTTCAGGAATCATTATTGTCAAGATGAAATGATTGATATTTTTAGAAAAGGAACTCAATATTCTCGTAAAGAATTTTTAGAAAAATTGATTTTCCCTAGTAAAACTTCTAGACCTGGACCAAGTACTTGTTCCGGAGATTTTGCAGAAATTTTAATTTGTGATTATTTTGAATATGTATTAAAATATTGGGTTCCTAGAACAAAGTATGATAATAAACAAAATAATAACACTTCTAGCCAAGGTTCTGATATTATTGGATTTAAATTTATACAAGAAGTAGAATCTCCTAAAGATATTTTAGCCGTTATTGAAGCAAAGGCAGCCTTTTCTAATAAACAAAAAGGAAATAGATTGGAAGACGCTATCAAAGATTCTTCTAAAGATATTAATAGACTCGCAATTTCATTACATGCAATAAAACGCCGTTTGATAGAAAAAGGTAAATTGGAAGAATCACTTAAAGTAGAGCGTTTTCAAAATCCTGTAGATAATCCATATATTAAAAAATATGGTGCTGCAGCTTTGTTTTCTATAGATTCATATGATGAAACAAAAATACAAATTATTAATACTTCAAATCATATCGATGCGAGTAATCTCATATTGTTAGTTGTTAAGGGAAAGGATATGATGAATTTGGTTTATGAGCTTTATCGGAGAGCTGCCGATGAAGCTTAAACCAGGAATTAACTCCAAGGAATTGTTAGGTATGACTCGATCTGAAGCAAAAATGTATGAATATGATGTTCCAGAAGAGAATCGTATTCACATAAATAAAGAAAGAATTAAAGATTTATTTTGCCTTACAATAGCATTATTAGGTGATTATGCTGCAAATTTTTATAAAGAAATTGAATATAACATCTCATTACAAGAGCTTAAGAGAAATTTGGTATTTTCAGCACAATTTTTCGATGCATATTTTAATGCAAAATTACAGGATGAAAATAGGGACTATTACATAATAATGGGAAGTGCGGCTTATTATTTATGTGATTATATGGGAAGTGCAAAAGTACTTTCAAATAAACTTATATCGAATGAATTAAATCTGGATGTTAATAAATTGGATTTACTACTATTGAGTTTTCTAAAAAATGATTTTTCAATAGAAATACAAGAAAGTGTATATATCAAATTTATTAATAATATAATTTCTTCTTGGAATCAATTCTGCTCAAATGGAGAACATTCAGAAAATATTTTTCAGAATTTAGATAATTTACGAAAATATATTTATAAAAACGGTACTGATAGAGAATTATTTTTTATTGATATTTTATGTGCAGTTGTAAAAAAGAAATATTTGCATACTACCTGGTATAGAATGCCTTTATTTACTGATATTGATAAAGAAACGTGGAAACCTATTTTAAATAAAATTGGTATAAAAGAATTATGGCCTTCGCAAATTTTAATTGGAAATAATGGAATATTTAAGGGAAAGTCTGCAACAATTCAAATGCCGACTAGTGCAGGTAAAACTAAGGCTACTGAATTAATTATTCGTAGTGCTTTTCTTTCTGATAGAACCAGTTTAGCTATAATAGTAGCTCCATTTAGAGCACTTTGCCATGATATACAAGATGATTTACAAAAAGCATTTTATCAGGAAAATATAAAAATTGATGAATTATCCGATGTATATCAGGTTGATTATGAAATTGAAGATTTGAAAGAACAAAAGAAAGTTTTAGTTTTAACTCCTGAAAAACTATTATATATACTTAGACAAACACCAGAATTATCACAAAAAATTGGTTTGATAATATATGATGAAGGACATCAATTTGATAGTCCTTCCCGAGGAACTAATTATGAATTATTGTTGGCTTCTTTGAAATCAATGTTACCAGAGCTTTGTCAAACAATATTAATTTCAGCTGTAATGGGTAATATTAATGATATTAATAATTGGTTAAATAGAGATGATGCTACTATTGTTAATGGAAAAGATATAGCTTCTACATATAGAACAATTGCTTTTACCAGTTGGATAGAAACTAAAGGAAAAATTCAATTCATAAATCAGGCTAATCCAGAAATAGAAGAATACTATGTACCAAGAATTATTGAAGAACAACAACTTAATAGGTTGGATAGGGAAAGAAAAGATAGATATTTCCCACAAAAAAATGATTCAGCTTCTATTTCTTTGTATTTAGGCAATAAACTAGTTAATCAAGGTAGTGTGGCTATTTTTTGCGGCCGAAGACAAAGTGTAAAAAATCTTTGTGAGCAAGTTAATGAATTATTAAAAAGACAATATAATTTTGATAATATAATTAATTGTTCAGATTTAATCGAGATTAATAAAATATATGGTTTATATAAAGATAATTTAGGAGAATGCTCATATACAAGTGCTGCAAAAATTGGAATATTATCTCATCATAGAACTATTCCACAGGGTATAAGATTGTCAGTAGAGTACGCAATGAAAGAATCATTGGCGAAATTTATTGTATGCACTTCTACCCTTGCCCAAGGTGTAAATATGCCACTTAGGTATTTAATTATTAATAATACGCAGCAAGGTTCTGATTCTATTTTGGTGAAAGATTTTCAAAATCTAATAGGAAGGGCGGGACGTGCTGGAATGTATACTGAAGGAAGTATAATATTTGCAAATAATTTATTATATGATTCCAGAAGAATTCAAAAAGAAAAGTGGAGATGGCGCAAGACAAAAGAACTTATAAATCCTGATAAATTTGAAAACTGTAATAGTAATATATTCAAAATTTTTGCTCCTATTACGAACGGCTTGTCTTACAGAAAAGAACTTAAAATAAAGATGAATCCTTTTGATTTTGCTAATGCATATATTAACAATAAAATAGAACAATTAATTAAAGCTATTATGCAGCATGAAACAATAATAAAAAACAATCAAGATATTGGATTTAAACGTGAAAATGTAGAAGCACAATGTAACGAGAAAATAAATATAATTAGAAATATAGAAAGCTTTATTCTTGCACAAATAGATTTTCAAGATAATTACGAAGAAGAAATAAAAGAACTTGCAAAATCTACATTGGCTTATTATCTGGGAGATTTACAACAAAAGGAACAAATTATAAATTTATTTGAACTATTAGGCAAACACATTTTAGAATCAACACAAGATGCTAATCAAAGAAAATATTTTGCAAAAACATTGTATGGAATAAATGAAAACATAGAGTTGCAAAATTGGGTTAAAAAAAATTCTCAAAAGTTAAAAAGTACCAAAGATATTGATTCTTTTTTAGAGTTGATTTTTGAAAAATTAATGCAATATACTAACTCAAAATTTTATAATCAATGCAACCAACAAAGTGAGGTTAAAAATATAATAAAGATGTGGCTTAACAGTAAACCATATTATAAGATACTAGAATATTTAATCGAAAATAGTATAATGAGAGAAACTAAAAAAAGAACATTTGAATATCAAATAGATGATATTGTTGAATTTTGTGAAAATACACTTGCCTATGATGGAAGTTTATTTATTGGTTCCATAATTGAGCTTTTGCAAAGCATTAATTGCGGTTCAGATATTACAAGGATTATTGAAAATTTAAAATTAATACAAAAAAGATTTAAGTATGGTTTATCTTCAAAATTAGAAATCTTACTATATGAACTTGGATTTAATGACAGAACTATTGTTCAAACAATGAGTATTTATCTAAATAAAATTCCTGAAAAATTTATGAAACAACATATTATAAAAAAATATCTTCATGATAATAGAGAAATACTTAGACCTATTTTTATGACATTTCCTTCTTATTTTGTCCAAAAGATGGAGAATATATAATGCCCGACATAATCTATCCAATGTTACAAAAGTACTATAATGCATTAAATAGTTTAAATTCTCTTAATATTGCAAAAGATATTTATGAAAGTATTCCATTAATAGATAACTTTTTTGCGGAATTTAGGAATATAACATTTGTTATGCAAAAAAGTTTTAACACTAAGGAATTAAAAGAATACTATAGAATAAAACAAGAAGAGTTATTAAATGATAATAGCCTAAGATGGTTTATTAATAAAAGGAATGAAACGGTTAAAGAAAATCCGTTTAAACTAGAAAAAGAAGTTTCTGTATATGCATATCTTCCAGATTTCTGTGGGAAAATAGTTGATAGCAGACTGAATATAGATAACGATATTCCTTTAGAGACATTAGAACAAGTTATTAAAACATATTTAATAAAATATAATACAAACTCTGATATTTACTTTAGTATTGATATATTATTTAAGGAAAACGGAAGTGAAATAGATATATATTCAAAAATTAAAAATGGAATTACGATAATGGATAATTTTATTAATACGGTTATAACAGATTATCCATGCAACTGTTCAAAATGTACAAATATAATCGAAAAGATTAAGGAACTCAAAACAGAAATATTTTTAAAAGATTTCACTTTTTCTTGGGATTATACAATAGAAAATAATGAAATTATATGGGGACAGCAAATCGAAATGGGTTCTTATGATAAAAATGGACATCCGATTTTTATGTCAAATATACGTATTCCAATTGATGCGAATTTGCAAATTGGGAAAGATATTATAAATGACGATATGCAACTTTTTAAGTTTTATGCTTCAATGCATTATACAATATTTAAAGCTCAAAATAAAGATATTATGCCAACATTTATTGTTGTTTATGACGATAATACTGTTTCTTATATTCCGTTTATTTCAACAATAAAAACAACTTTTTATAAAAAATCAAGACAAGTAGAAAAAATGGTAATGAAAAATAATATTAGGGTTATATATTTTGTTGGTGAAAATTATTATTATCCGATAGAAAAACTTAAAGAAATTCAACGAGCATATAGTCAACGTATTAAATATGCAAGTACAACATTGTTATCTATAAATATGATTAGTAAAAAATATGAACATATTATGACAATTACATTTGATACAAAAAATATTGAATGTGAGGCTTATGCTATAAATCAAATAAACAACCCCTATGAAGACATAAATTGTTATTGGTTAAATCCTATATTAGGTGCATTAAAAGAGAAAAATCTATCAAATCATTAGAAGATTGTTTATATTGCTATATAAATATCGTTTTGCAAGTTTTTTTATTGATGAGTTAAATTGTAATATCATTTTTTTATTATTCAGTGTAATTTCACTATTTTCAATATTTTTATATCCAGTTCTATTTGTATATAATAAAGCAAGAGTCGGAGATATTGGAAAATAAATTTCAAAATCATCTCCTTGTAATTCAAATGGGTCAATGTAACTAGCGTAAATATTTATACAGGGAGAATCTGAAGTAATAAAAGGTATTTCTGTTTCGTTTTTTAGTAATAATAATTTATATTGAACATTTATGAGAGATTCTACTAAATATATCGATTTTAAATGAATAAAAATAAAAATAAAACTATCCTCATTTAAATCTAGAAATTTTTCTACATAGTCAGGCAATGGATAATTAGCATATTGTAATTCCCAATATTTTTTCAGATGTAATAATGAATTCTTTAAATTAGTAATTTGTTTTTCTGTTCTAAAATACTGGATTATAAGATAATGTATTAAATCCATATATAAATTAGTATTGAATTTTAAGTTCCCCAGATTTTCTTCAATTTCTTTTGTGTTTGGTAAGTTTGGGTATACTTCTTTCAATTTTTTATTTATTATTTTGAAAGCAGATTTGTGTAAAAAAGCTTCCAATTTAACATATAAGTATAAAGAAACATTTGAAGCATTCACATTATTTTTGATAAAATCAATACTTTTAGATTTTATAATTTTGTCCAATATATTATAAAAATCATTTTCATACACTGATGTAAATATATTCTCTTGAGATCTAGAAATTGATTTTTCATCAAGAATTCCTTTTAAATATGTCATAAACATTGTATGGTATTCAACGGGAATATTTAAAGGACATGCTTCATCAATAAAACCTGAAAAATCACCATTAATATAATCACAAATTTTCTTGCAAAAATTTATTTCTACCTCGTCATTATAACCTGCTAATATACAGATAAATTGCATTTCTTCATATGTAATTTTTTGTTTTGTTGAATATAAATTTTTACAAGAACACTCTTTCTTTAAATTTGTAACTTCATAACTTTTTAACGAATTATTTAAATCATATTTATATAAACTAAGATTATCATTTAGGAAGTTTTTCAAATATCCTTGCGGTACAAAATGGTTATTTTTAGTATTATTCATGTTTTTAGTATACTATAAAATCTCCATCTCATTGTTAATTATATCTTGTTCTATTTATTAAATTACAACAAATTTAAAAAATGCTTATTGTTATTATAATTTAACGGGACATTTTATCTAGCTCTAGTAACAATAAATCAACCGTATGTGACTTTAACTAGAACAAAATGGGATATATAATAAAAAATATTAATTTTAAGAAAAATAAGAACTATATTAAAAAGTAAATCTTTTTACTTATTTTTATTTCATATTTGACTTAATATTTAATCTAATATAAATATAAAATTCCGGTTAAAGGTCTCGGCGGAAATGTTAAAGGAATGCAGACCGCTATGCTAGCTTTAGAAAGAGTTATGAATAATCTTGAAGCTAAGTTATATATTATTGATAAACCTGATGCTCTAACCTTTGAAGGATTAAAGGATAATATTTCTTTTGAAAATGTACCATTTGAATACAAAAAAGGTGTACCCGTTTTAAAACACATTAGTTTTGTAGTAAACAAGGATGAAACAATGGCACTTGTCGGAAATTCAGGCGGCGGAAAGTCAACAATAGTAAATCTTATTCCTCGTTTTTATAAAATAAAACAAGGAAAAATAAAGATTGACGGCATTGATATTGCCGATTATAAAATAGAATCGCTTAGAAATAATATTTCTATTGTTCTTCAAGATAATTTCTTATTTGCAGGTACTATCAAAGAAAATATTTTAATGGGTAAGCCAAACGCAACAGATAAAGAATTAAATACTGCTATTCAAAATGCCTGCCTAGAAGAATTTATCTCAACTCTTGATGATGGTATTGAAACCTATATCGGAGAAAGAGGAGTGATGCTTTCAGGTGGTCAAAAACAAAGAATTGCTATTGCGAGAGCATTTATCAAAAACGCACCTATAGTAATACTTGACGAAGCAACATCCGCATTAGATAATAAGTCTGAGGCCATTGTCCAACAGGCTATTGATAATTTAATGAAAGATAAAACCGTATTTGTCATCGCTCACAGACTTTCAACAATAAGAAATGCCGACAAAATTGCAGTTATAAATGAAGGTCAGCTTGTAGAACTTGGAAATCATGACGAATTAATGTCGATCAAAAACGGACAATACAAGGCTCTTTATGAGATGCAATTTAAAAAACAGGAAGTGAATGTATAAATGGAATTAATATATTTATGGATAGATGGATATAAAAATCTTAAAAATTTTGAAGTTAATTTAAATCCGGCATATATAGGAAGCATAAGCAAAGAAAAAAACGAAAGTAAAAATTTTAAGATTACTCTTAAAGAAAAAACGAACTATTTAAATATTTTTGGGAACAATTTAAATATCATGACTCTTATAGGTCAAAACGGGAGTGGTAAAAGCAACATTGTTAATGCATTAAGCGCCATTTTGCGCAATCTTTCACTTTGTCATAATGCAAAAATTTATGATGAAAATGAATATGATGATAATAATATCCCTAAAAACTGTAAATTTTGCTTAGTAATAAAGTCAAATGGAAAATTTTCAGCATATTGTTCAGATAATTGTATAAATAACATTGAAATTGCTTTAACGACAAAAGAAAAGGAAATTCTTAATGCAGAATATCACGATGTACTTAAATCTCCATGCTTATTTAGAAAAAGAAAGCTTAATCAATCTGAAATCAAAATCAATGCTGCAAAATTTCAACCCTTTTACAGAAAAGATGATTCTACACCTGTTGATTTTACTCGGTGGAACGGAATTGATGATATTTCAAAAATAAAATTGAATAATTATTTTTATTATGATAGGTTTAGGCTCTATGATACTGTAAGAAATTTAATTGAGTTATACAAATTTAATAAAAAAAATAATTTAAAAATTTTTAAAGAGGAAAAGAGACTTTTATTTAATAAATACAGTCCTTATTTAGATATATATGAGGCTTTAGGTTGGGCTTATGATAGAATTAAAAATAAAACTCCCATAGATGGAACTTATCCTATTATATCTTTACTGGGCGAAAATATTGAAAATATAAAAACTAAAATTAGAAATAATTCTTATTTAAAAAAAACAATAGACAGCTTATTAGAAGATGTATTGCCCATACTTTTCATTACATATACTCTTGGTGAAATATTCAATTTGATTGAAAATTATGAACTTGATGAAAATTGGAAATATATAATAAAGTCTGTTATAGGAATAAAATCAAATAGCGAAACAAATAATTTTGAAATAAAAAAAATAACGAAAGAAATAAGATTATCGATTTATACAAAATTAAATGAAAAACTTTTTGGCACAAGACCCGTTGAACACGGGTTATTTGTGGAAACTTCAGCTAAATTTCCAAATAACTACGATAGCGAACGTCTTAAGAGTATGTTGTCGGAATATATAAATTATGAAGTAGAAACAACCAAAAAGGACTTTTTGCGTGATAATTACTGTTTATTAAATGGAAAAATTATACAATTAAAAGAACCTGTAAATTTTGAGGATATAAATAAACCTCCTATTGCAGAAATAGAGGCTTTAAAGGGAATAAGCAAAAATCTATATATGAATGATAACACAAATTTTTATGATTTTATGAGTTTGAGTACAGGAGAACAAAGAATTTTGAGATTTTTTGCCGATGTATATTACTGTGCGGCTGAGTTGAAAGATGAATACGAAACAAATGTTTTTCTGTTTGATGAAGTAGATTTAAGTTGGCATCCTGAATGGCAAAGAAGAATGATATATTACATAAAAGATATTTTTGATAATATAATCCCATCAAATCCCAAAAGAAAAGTAAATTTAATATTTACAACGCATTCGCCTTTTATTTTATCTGATATGCCACTAGAAAATGTAATTTTGTTAGCTAGAAATAAAAATACAGGATTTTGCGAAATAAAAGAATCATACACAAAAACATTTGGTTCTAATATTCATACACTATTTGCGAACTCCTTTTTTATGAAAAGTACAATTGGAGAGTTTGTAGAGAAAAAAATAAAAGAAGCTGCAAAATTTTTAAAAGGCAATGACAGTGAGTTTATAGATGTGAAAGATATTGAACAGTTTATTCAATTAATAGATAAAGATAATATTTTAGGTAAGATACTATCTTCTATGTATGACATAAAAAGTAGGTAGTAAATGAAGCAAATTGTTAATTACGAGGAATCTTTAAAAGTCTTTAAAGATTATATTTCAAATAATATAAGCGATAATTCAATAAATGAACTTATACAAGCATTCCAACACATTCAAGATTTGGAATTAGAAATGTTTAAAATTGAAAATAGCAACGATATAAACGACATTTTTCTTATGCCCCCTGATAAAATAAGAGAATTAGCAAATGACTTGAAAAAGAATAATCAGTATATAACAGCACTAAAAGTTGCTAAAGAATATGCAAAATTAAAAAAAGAAGAAGATAAACAAAATTTCAATTTCCAGAATTTTCAAAAAGATATAATTGATAATTTAAGCATAATAATTAAAAATTTTGAAACTTTTTATAATAATTTTATTTCATCAGATAACAAAAACATTGTTTATTCAATAATAGACAAATTTGGAGTAAGAGCTTGTCCATATTGTAATTTAAATTATATTGATGTTATAAAAACAGAAAGGAAGAATGTCTTACGTCCTGCACTAGACCATTTTTATCCAAAAAGTAAATATCCTTTTTTTGCATTATCATTTTTTAATTTAGTACCTACTTGTTATGAGTGTAATTCTTCTTTAAAACGAACAAAAGATGAAAAAGAGTTATTAAATCCTTTTGAAAGGGATTTTGATGAATTAGCAAATTTTACTATTTATTTGTCCGGTGAAGGACAATTAAACCATGTTCTTTCTGATACTTCATCATTTGATATTAAAATAAACAGCCGGGAAAGCCTCAATAGAGATATTGTGAATAATCAAAATGAATGTTTTGCATTAGATATTCGCTATGAATATAGAAAAGAAGAAGCCAGTGAGATTTTTTCAAAATGCATTCTCGACACCACGGAATTTCGTAAGGAAATAAAAAAAGCATTTCCAACAATAAGCACGAAATATATAGAAAAATTGATATATGGCAATTCGCTTTCTTGTGATGATATAAACAAACGTCCCCTAGCAAAAATGACTTGTGATTTAGTCAATTTTTATAAAACAAATTATAAATAGTTACGACTCTTAAAATAATAATATTATTATGTGTATGCTCCTCACATCTTACATAAAATTATAACTATTCCTTATCTTAAACTTCTTTATTAAGAGGTCTGTTTGTATCTTTTTTAAAGATAAACTATTTAGATACGTTATTCGCTGATCACACCGTAACCTTTATAAAATCTATAAAGGTGTACACCAAGAACTAATGTAACATTACACGTAACTTGAAATGATACTATTCTAATATTACATTTTCTAGTTTCAAATCTTTGTTATTAGTTTTATGCAATTTTTGCTTTTCCTACCACTTGACATTGTGTTAATCTAAGAGCAAGCCTTTTTCTATTGAGAAAAATGCTAAGGATTTTTTTGAGAAGAAATAAAGTCGCTTTTATAAATTTTTAAAGCTAAGTTGCCCAAAATAATCAAACCATCTGTAACAAATAATCAAACCATGTGTTCTTTTACAATAAGAACCCGAGAAGAGGGTGAGAATGCTACGACAAACAAGGCGTAGGCAAAGCCGAGCCGTAGTTTGACGGATGCAGAGTGCCGATTTTTCGAATGAAGTGAGTAAAAAATCGAGCATTGCTGCCTCCTTTTCCGAATTTTTAGACCCGTAAGGGTCTTTTTTGTTAGAAAAAGAATTACAAGATACAACCTTGTTAATATTCAAATGCAAGCGAACCTGTGTTGAAACAATTGAACCGTACAAATTCAAATGAGAAAAACTATCTAATTAATAGACTCATTTACAAATATTTTCCGGTAATACTCGCAGGACAAGAAGAAATTTCTGCAGGTGTGCCGGCAGCGACAATCTCACCTCCGTCCTTTCCGCCTCCGGGTCCCATATCAATAATATAATCAGCATTTCTTATAACATCCAAATCATGTTCAATAACAATAACTGTTGCATTATTTTCAATCAAGCGCTGAAATACACCGAGCAAAGACCTAACATCTAAAGGATGCAGACCTATAGTCGGCTCATCAAATATAAAAACAGCATCCTCTTGTTTTCGACCCATTTCTGAAGCCAGTTTTAACCGCTGCGCTTCTCCGCCGGAGAGACTCGGTGTTGCTTCGCCCAGTGTCAGATACCCGAGCCCTAAGTCTTTCAATACCTGCAAACGCTGCTTTACTATATTTAAATCCTTACAGGCAGAAAGAGCATGATTGATATCCATTGCCATAAGTTGAGGCAGTGAATATGTTTGATTAGTTTTTGTAGAATATTTAATATTTTCGGTTGTTTTAGAATAGCGGGAGCCCCTGCAATCAGGACATGGTATATCAACATCAGGCAAAAACTGGACATCAAGACTTATACTTCCGGTCCCGTCACATGTCGGACATCTGAGACGACCGGTATTGTATGAAAAATCGCCGGCTTTATAGCCATTTTGCTTTGATGCCTGCGTTTTTGCAAATACCTTTCTGAGTTCATCATGCACATTTGCGTATGTTGCAACAGTTGAACGAACATTTATACCTATAGGTGTCGCATCAATAAGTTTTACCTGTTTAATCCCTTCTGCCTGAACACTTTTTACATGTTCGGGTAATTTTTTACCGGCAATACTATTTTCCAGAGCAGGAATCAAGCTTTCCAGAATTAAAGTGGTTTTACCGGAGCCGGATACGCCGGTTATTACTGTTAAACGCCCCTTGGGAATACGCACATTCAGAGGTTTAACCGTATGTATTGATGACGTAGATAGACAAATCTCACCATTATTAAAAATTTCTTTTTTATTTATTTGCGGACGAATATTAACATCGGCAGAATTCGCAAGAAAAGGACCTATTTTAGAAACAGGATTTTTTATAACATCAGGAATTGTGCCTTCTGCAATAACTTCCCCTCCATCAGCACCTGAATCTGGTCCCATTTCTACAATCCAGTCTGATTCTGATAAAATTTGCGTATCATGATCAACAAGCACAACAGAATTTCCGTCAGCCACAAGATCATGCATTACTGCATTCAAACCTTTGATATTTGCAGGATGTAAACCGATAGAAGGTTCATCAAGTACATAAAGTACACCGGTTGTACGATTTCTAACAGAACGGGCAAGCTGCATTCTTTGTCTTTCACCGGTAGAAAGTGTAGAAGCAGCACGATCAAGCGAAAGATAACCGAGCCCGAGTTCTGTTAATCTCTTTGCTGTTACAAAAAAAGATTCACAAATTGATTCTGCCATAGGGCGCATATTTTCAGGCAGCGACAAGGGTATACCCTCTACCCAATCTATTAGTTCAGTCAACGTCATAGTACAAGCTTCATCAAGTGAAATTCCACGAAGTTTTGGTGCTCTTGCATTCTCAGAAAGACGTGTGCCATGGCAATCCGGACAAATATCCTCTTTTAAAAACTTTTCAACGCGTTTCATACCAGTTTCGTCTTTTACTTTTTTTAAAGCGTTCTCTACCGTATAAACAGCATTGTAATATGTGAAGTCAATTTCTCCTGCCTGATTCGAATTTTTCGCTTTATAGAAAATATGTTTTTTCTCAGCAGGTCCATGAAAAACAATATCCCTTTCTTTTTTAGTAAGCTCCCTAAATGGAACATCTGTCCTGACACCCATTGCACGACAGACATCAGTCATAAGTGACCACATCAAAGAATTCCATGGTGCTACAGCACCTTCATCAATAGTAAGAGATTCATCAGGAACAAGTGTAGACTCGTCAACCGTCCTTACAGTACCAACACCGCCGCAACGCTGACAGGCACCCTGACTATTGAACGCAAGCTCTTCGGCAGAAGGAGCATAAAAATGCACACCACATTCAGGACACACCAGTTCTTTTTCTGCAGCGACCAGCAATGTCGGTTCAAGATAATGTCCATTCGGACAACGATGATGTGCAAGCCGTGAATACATAAGTCTCAAGCTGTTTAACAATTCCGTACCAGTACCAAAAGTGCTGCGAATACCGGGGATTCCGGGTCTTTGATGAAGAGCCAATGCTGCAGGGACATATAGAATCTCATCTACCTGAGCTTTTGCAGCCTGTGTCATCCGGCGTCTTGTATATGTTGAAAGCGCTTCTAAATATCGTCTTGAACCTTCTGCATATAAAACACCGAGCGCCAGAGAAGATTTTCCGGAGCCGGAAACACCAGCTATGCCGACTATTTTGTTTAATGGAATATCTATATCAATATTTTTCAGGTTATGGACTTTTGCGCCACGCACAACTATTTTATTTGGCTCAGTTTGATTATGCATATTCTTATAGCCTATCCCGATTAAATTTTAAAACACACAAATTATATCATGTAAATTTGTTAAATTAAGATAAAGAATAATTATTGATTATGAACTTTTCTTATCTTCTCTTTTTAAATTTGGATTAAGCAAAAGAACAAATAACAATACAACAAGACCCGCAACAGCAAAAATTCTGAAAGAATCAACATACGCCCACAGGTGAGACTGTGCGTTTAATTGATTGTAAATCATAGTCTCCGCCATATACTTAGCACTGCTTAAATCAGTCATTGATGCAAATTGAGAAGTATAAGCATTAAGTCTTTCTATATAATTTGAATTAGTTTCAGTAAGAGAATGTATCATCATGTTCTGGTGAGTTTGAGAAAATCTGGAAATAAATGTAGCAACAAGTGATGTACCGATTGCACCTCCAATTGTTTTAATAAAATTCTGAACACCACTGGCATTAGACATTCTCTCAGGCGCAATAGTTTTACAGGAAACAGTAATAATTGGTATCATACCGAGACTCATGCCTATTCCGTAAAGAATATTCGGAATCATTATACTTGATGTCGAAATATCCAGATTTATAAATCCCAAAATCCAGCTTCCTATACATAAAATAAATACACCAACACCTGCCAACAGCCTTGCATCCACTTTAGGCTGTAAATATCCGGCAGCAAGACACCCAATAAAGCATCCCGCTCCTCGAGGCATCATCGAAACACCGCTGGTAAAAGAATCATAGCCCATCATATTTTGCATAAACTGAGGAAGTATCGCCATAGAGGCTAATAAAATAGCATTCATGATAGTCAGGCATATTGTACCGATAGTATAATTGTAATCCTTAAAACCATCAAATTTAAACAAAGAATCTTTCTGCATAATTTGAGAATATATCAAAACAATAAGAGCAATTACCCATACCACAGTCAATTTACAAATAAAGGGAGAACCAAACCAGTCCAGATCATTACCCTTATCCATCATAACCTCAAATGCAACAGCAAATAGAATCAAAGAAACAAGTCCTATATAATCGGTTTTTACGTTCTTTTGCTTCTGAGCATAAGGAGGATCAACTATTAATATTTTAGACAAATAAACTATTATACAACCTATAGGAACATTTATAAAAAATATCCAGTGCCACGAATAGTTTTCAGTAATATATCCGCCCAAAACAGGACCTAATATCGGCGCAATAATAACAACCATACCGAATAACGTAGTTGCAGCAGACAAGTCATCACCTTCGAAAGATTCCATAACTATAGCCTGTGCAATAGGAATCAGTACTCCGCCCCCTAGCCCCTGCAAAAAACGTCCTACTATCATCATTGCCATTGATGTAGAAATTCCGCAAAGGAATGAAGCAGCAGTAAACAACGCTACGCAGAGAATAAACATATTTTTTCTGCCAATCAACCTGCTCATCCAATCTATCATTGGAATTGTCAAACAACTGGCAATAAGGTAACTCGTCAAAACCCAGATAGATTCCTGAGAACTTACGGAGAAGCTGCCGGCTATATGGGGCAGCGCAATATTTGCAATTGTTTCATCTAACGCGAACATAAATGCTGCCAGCATAGTCGGCAAAAGCATTATCCATCTGTTATAAGTTTTTACATTCTGCATTCCGGACCTCTAGTGTTGAAATATCAAATATTAAATAATCAACATTATAAGACAAAAAAATTTTTTTTATGTCAAAAAATAATTTTATTCAAAATTTTACATTATAAAGTTCTATGAGTCTCGCTGCCATATCAAACAAAAATTTTGTAACATCTTCAGCCTGTTCTCTTTCTGCAGGAGTTGAAACTTTGAAAAATTCTTCCATCATTATATTACGGATATTTGTATATGTTTGCAATCCAAGGTCAGTCAAAAATATCTTATAGACAATCTGTCGTTTGCTTTTGTTATAACTTTCTCTGGTGATGTAATTATTCTCTTCGAGTTTAGTAAGCAGTTTGCAAACATAAGAACGCTGCATTGAAATCTTTTTTGCAATCTCCAGTTGAATAATCCCCGGATTCAATGCAATTGTTTCAAGTATAATTTGTTCTTCATGGCTTATCGGCAATCTGTGTTTTTTATGGAACTGTCTGATAACTTCCTTAAAAGTTTTTGAGGTATATTCCAGAGCGAACTCTAGCGACTCATTGTATGTTTTTATTTCATTATCCATAAATAAATTATACCAGAAAATTAATACTTGAAAAAACAGCGAAATATTTCAAAATTACTTATAAAAAAATAAATTGTATACTACGAGCGATACACTTCTACTATTACTATGACACTAAAAAATTATTTTAATTTATATATTTTTCTTATCTTTCTTGAAGATAAAATCCATTACAGGATGAAGAATCATTTGAGAAAGTATAGGAGCGCAAAGCGCCAGAATAAACACAGTTGCAATAATTGAACTAAATTCCTTAACGCCCTTTCCGAAATGATAATCCTTATTTGTATGTAATAAACGGTTAAACTGTTTTTCCAGACTCTTTTTGACATTTTTATCTTTTGCATTTTGCAATTTTGCCTGAAAACTATCATACAAATCTAATTTACGTTTATCTTCAGGATTATTTTTCGCAAATTTATTGCTTACAAATTTATAAGTTATATTTTTAAATTTATTAATTAAACTCAAATACAGCCCCAAACAAAATGACTGATACAAAAATTCTTTTGTAGCCGCATATTTTTTAGAACGCTTATTAGCATTTTTGTCAAAATAAATAAACGCAGGTCTGCCAGAAGCTTTCAGTGTTGTTTCCACAGCAATTGCACATACGGTATTTCGCGCAAACTCAGCAAATTTAGGATTTGCAGCAACTTTTCTTACATGAATTAATGTTTTTTGAACCGGTGTTACATTCATAATTTACACCCTCATTCCAGCACGAAAATACACAGAGTCAGGCTTTACTCTGTAAATATCATACTTATATTTATCTGTATGTTGAGGTATTAGCGGTTTTTGGATAGGTTGTTCCGGTGCATCCGGATTGTAATTCGGCATAAGTTTTTTCATAACCGGAGGCATACCTATATTACAAAACTTAGGAACAAAATATCCAGCAGCTGCACAAATTCCGAGAAATGACATTACAGAACTAGCATTTTTATATTTTGTAGAGCCCTTTTTTGCAATAAGAGACGCACATCCCTCCCCAATCATACCAAGGGCCATTGTCGTCGGAACGCCAATAAATTCTGTCATTAACTCTCTTAGTGCTGCATATTTTCGTGCATCAGGAGATTCTTTTTTGTCTGTAATACTTAAAGTCGGTCTAACTGTTCCCTTACCGCACGCTATAGCGAGCACTGTATATATCGGCTTGTTATTTTCTCCAAGCCTCTCACACAACCTATGAATTAGTGTCATATAAATACGCTATCTTCTGTTATTAATGTTTTCATCTAAATACAAAATAATAATAAATCAAAAAATACAGATTGCAATATATATTTTTATATCTATGTGCGGTTCTAATAAAGCTATATTGTTAAAATTAATAAGCCGGTGATTAGATATCAACGGCTTTTACTATTATAAATTATTTATATTCCTTATCCGTCACAGATTCAAGCCATGTCGTTTCATTATTCGGAATATTCGGTTCAATCGAAATATGAGCAAACATACTATCAGGAGCAGCACCGTGCCAGTGTTCAACATTCGGCGGAATTTTAACAACATCACCTTTTTTCAAAATTTGGATATCTTTTCCTTTTTCCTGATAACGTCCTTCTCCTGCTGTCACAAGAAGAATCTGTCCTCCGGAATGTTTATGCCAGTTTGTTCTGGCTCCGGCATCAAAAGTAACATTACCGATAGAAGAATTCCAAACATCATTTTTTGTCACAAGCATATTTAAATGTGTTGTACCTGTAAAAAATTTGCTGTAAGGATTAAGTTCACCTTTAGCAAACGGTTGTTCTATTTCTGAATTTGCCATAACTGCGGTTCCTCCTAAAACTAATACTGAACTCAATAAAAAACCAACTAATGTCTTTTTCATATTAAGTGCTCCAATTTCTGTAACAAATTTATTTTAAGACATTAGAGCGACTATCAGTCAAGCCCTCTTTAAATCTAATAAAGAATTACAGAATCAGCATCTTCAGGTGTTTAAAAATTAGGAAATAACTTTGTTTTGATGTTTTTCAAACCCACTCCAATATAAGTTGAAATTACCATCGTAAGAACAAAGTACAAATATGTTGTCTGCACAGGATTGTAAATCCAATAAATATCGTGATTTGCACGTTCTGTTATGGGAATTCCATTCATGTATAAAAATACAGCTGTGATTATGTACATAATAAGCAGATGATTTGCCATAATATGATATGTTGTTTGACCGACTTGTTTTAGAAACAAGTTGTCTTTGAAATACGGATAAACAATATTTATTGTAAACAGTGATGCCCATATACCGGTAAGACTTGTTAAAATCGGTACAAACAGTTGTTCATCAAATCTTGCCCAAACAAGAACATAACTCAAACCTATACCGTGTTCAGGGTCATAATCTCGGTTAAACATCCAGAGAATTGATTGGATAATTACAATGGTGAAAAACCATTTTAATGTAAAAATATCATATTTTCCTTCAATATAATGAGTGTAAAAATATCCAAGATACACAAAAAACAGTGAAAACATCGTTCTTATCACGACGAGTGCAAACGGATCAACCGTCACCATTTTTGAAACGGGTATTGCAAGACAGCCGAGAACTGCAAAAAATGCAAGATGAATAAACTTATTATCTTTCAATTTTTTTAAAAATTTAAACAAAAATAAAAAAGTTATCATTGTCATAAACAACTGTGTAACAAACCACAGCGGGCATGATAAATCAAACTGGTGTCCGTTCAAAAACGGAGTAATAAAAAAGTTTTTTAAAGAAACCGGCATTCCCCAGAATTTACCGGTAAGCTTTGCTATCAAAACTGTTACTCCAAGATAAAATATTGAATATAAAAAGTAGGGAACAAGGAGGCTTCTGACTCTCCTTTTTAAAAAAGTATATGTACTGTCAAGGTATTTGTCTTTGAACAAACAGCCCGAGATAAAGAAAAACAAAGCGAGCTGGAACGAATAAGGCGGGAATATTCCGAGCAGGGAAAACTCGAGATGTCCTGAAACAACGAGCATTATTGCCAGTGCTTTCAGAAGATTCATTTTGTTGGAAAAAACTTCGTTCATTTTATTGTCCTCAACTATTACCTGCGGCTTTATGTATTTTGCATAAAACAAAAAAATCTTGCAATAAAAAAGACCCTAACGGGTCTTTTAATTATGCAAAACATCTTTCAAAACATTGCAAGCCAGAATAAATGCACCTTTTGCAGGCTCCGTATCTATTAATGCATTTAACATCATAAAATCATGATGAGTTCCGTTTATTCTGACAGAAATAACCTTTACTCCCGCCTGCTCAAGTTTTCTTGCATAAGCCTCGCCTTCGTCTCTTAATACATCATTTTCATCCGTAATAATAAGGGCCGGCGGCAATCCTTGTAAATCTTCCATAGCGGCTTTTAAAGGAGAGATAAAAATAGAATCACGTTCTTTTTTATCCGGAACGTATGCATCCCAGAACCATTCCATAGCCTTTTTTGTGAGCCAGGGACCGTCTTTAAATAATTCATAAGATTTTGTATCCATATCTGCATTTGTAACCGGGTAGAAGAGTGCCTGCATAACCGGCATAGGCGTGTTCTCTTTTTTTGTCATCAGACAAATTGCAGCTGCCATATTGCCTCCGGCGCTGTCTCCGGCAATTGCTATCTTTTTGGGATTTATATTAAATTCTTTAGCATTTTCGGATATATATTTTAATGTTCCGTATATTTGATTCAATGCTTCAGGATAATGATATTCCGGTGATGGTTTGTAAGATGGGAAAATGATTGTAGAATTTGTGCAGATTGCGAGCTTTTTGATTAATGAGTCGTGTGTAAACTTGTCCCCCATAATCCAGCCGCCGCCATGTATATACAAAATCGCCGGTAATGCTTCTTTTATATTTTTAGGTCTGACTATTCTAATTTCCACATCATCGGCATTATCAAGAGCTATTTTTTTATCATGTATGTCTGCATCAATTTCTTTATGCAAACTTTCTTCTTGAATAGTCAGA
The DNA here is from genome assembly GCA_944323425.1 of Candidatus Gastranaerophilales bacterium. Lineage (GTDB taxonomy): Bacteria > Cyanobacteriota > Vampirovibrionia > Gastranaerophilales > Gastranaerophilaceae > CALUPY01. The sequence goes on from CALUSL010000017.1 coordinate 23,227, forward strand.
AGAAAATTTCTTGCTTCAATCGGAGATAATTCATAAAGCGGGGCTGCGGCTTCAGATTCAATCTTTGTGATAAATTCTTCTGTTTCTGTATTGAGATTGGGTAGTTTTGATGACGGCTCAGACATTTTTGTTCCTCCTTTTTGTAGATACAATAAAGGATTTGTACTGTTTTTGCATTAGACAAATGTCTTGATTAGAGTGTATTTTTTTCCGCTTCTCTGGCTTCTTTTTTGGCTTTAAGATTCCGTCTCAATTCAAGTATCCTGTCAAAATCAGGCGCTAAAGATAACTCAAAACTAAATCTCGGGTTTCGTCTGTATACCTCGTGATTGTTGTGCATAAGCGGAATACCCCAGTATAACCTTGCGGAAGCGTCACCGGGAAGAGCAATTCTTAAACCGAAACCGCAGCTGACGATGTAGTCATCGGAGTTGTAACTTCTGGCACCCGGACCTTCACCCTTGAACGGATATATTCCGGCATGGTCCACAAATAAGACCCCTTTAACATATTTTCCGACAAAAGGAACTTCTCTTTTTTCGCCATTTTGTCTGTTTTTAATTTTAATCGACTGTGGAGCCAGCGGAAAAATCAATTCACCACTGATAATATAACCGGAACGTCCAATCAAAAGACCTTCTGAGTAACCTCTGATTGTAGCAAGACCGCCTGCCTGAAATTGGTCAATGTAGGGCATACGTTGATACAAAAGACCTGAATCTTGATATGAAAGATGCTTTTGTAACAAACTACGGCGAATTCAGAAACGGAAACAGAGGCGGTGACGGCGGTGCCCACGATGTTGGCGGCGGTTACAGATGGCTGACTATCGTGGACAATGACTATCAGAGAAATATATCATCTCTTTTCGGTATAAATCTTACGACTCAGCTTTACACAAAACTGACAGGTTCGTATGCGCTTCACATGGGCAATACTATTGACCAGCTTACAAAGGCGCCTGTTGTGTACTACAATCCTTACGAAGTTGTAAATCTTCCGAGAACGGAAAACAGCTTCTACAGATTGACGTTTAAAGATGACAAAATCCAAAAAACTACAACAACACCTGAGTTTGAAGATATAGACAAAGATACCTACAAACCGACAAAACGTCAAAATATAAGATTCTCTCTCGGCAAGGATGACGAAGAAGTAAAAGTAACAAACAAGAGAATCATTAGCATTCTCGATATATCAAAGGGCGGTCTTGCTGTAGAACACGACGGAACACTGCAAAAAGGCGAAGAATTTATGATAAATCTCTCTTATCATAACATCACGGCTTCACCGGAAGTTAAAGTTGTACGAGTAAACGGAAACAAAGCCGGTCTGAAGTTTATCAATATGGATAACGCTACGGCAAACAAGATTCTCTATATAAATCTGTTTGCGGCGCAGGATAATACAGACCAGACGTCGTCCAACAAAGCGACTATGGTGATTGAAAAACTATAATGTAAAAAAGACCCGGGAAATCGGGTCTTTTGTTGATTAAAAGATGATAATTTTGTAGTACTATCCTTTTATGAAAGAAAAAGAAATAATTAAATTAAATTTTAAAACTTATCCTGTGCTTTTTTTTGTTAGTCTGTTAGTTATTATTGCGGTATGTTTGTGGATATTTGGAAAAGCTGCAATAATAATTATTATTGTATTTATATTTATTTTGTTTTTTTATGCACCGCAGGTTTTAGATAGACTATCAGAGCGTTTTGGCTATGGAAATTCTGGTTTTTCAAATGCTGAATTTTACAGCAATTTAAAAATCTTAAAAATAGATACAATTTCCATTCCTTTAGCTAATATACAAAAAATTTCAGTAGAAATAGACGGCATACCTCCGTATGATTATTTCGCGGATAGAAATGATTTTCTTCGTTCAATGATGATTTATTCGACTGTTTATATAAGTTTAAAAAACGGCGAGACTATCGATTTTCCCGTGACATATCTGTTCGGACTTAAAAAATTTGTTGATTTGTCAAAAATGTACAATATACCTGTAGAACTCCCCGATAACTATAAAAAAATGGTACTGGACAGAGTCAGGATAAAATATTTTTATATTGCGTTATTTCTTGTACTTGCCGGTGCTATTTTGAGCATATTTTTGTAGTTTCTTCTTTTACCGGAGCGGGATTGTTTCTGTAACGGTACCAGAGGCACATGTCCGTCAAAAGAAATGCCGTGTTTAGAAGATACAGCACTATGACAATATCTCTGCTGAAAAATATCTTGTGCAAAATTCCGCAGATATAACCTAAGAGAATAAGATAAGAAAACGTTATGCTTTTTCCGTGAACACATTTGCATCTGTAGGTTTTGTATGCCGCAATAGGCCAGCTTATCCCGAAACACACCATCATTCCCGCTTCAAAAATACTCATTTTACTCTCCTTTTAAAAGTGTATTTTATACAACTATTATTACTCTGAATTTAAATTTTTCAATACAGGCAAAAATTTTTTTCACAGGGTTTATTACTATCAGGATTTATTTCATGAAAATTACATTCTTACCTTTTTCAAAATTAAATATTGCTCCCCATACTTCTGCTTGTTCAAAGGATAGTATTAAAACAGACAGTGAAAAATCAATGCCGGTCTTTTACTACATGCCTTTGAATTTTAAGGGAGCCATAAAAATTGAAGATGAGTTAAAAAAACTCGATAATGCTCACTGTCCGGTGTGCGGTATAAAAACACTTTCCGAAGAAAAATATTCAGAGATTATAGAAGAAAGCAAAAATATAAAAACGCCAGACGACTTTTTAAATCTGTTAAAAAAAAATAAAGAATACATTCCTGTTTTTTATTCAAAAATTTTAAAACATACAGAAGCAAGTATTAAAAATCCGGACGTCACATCAACTGATAGATTATTTCAGGTTTTATCCAAAATTTCTAAATCTCGTGTAAAAACATACTTGAAAAGAGCATCTGAAGACTTAACAGTGATAAAACAATTCGGGAACTTCTCTAAAGAGGATGAAGAAAAACTCGATATTTGCATTCAAGAACTATCAAAACCATACAGGGAAAGAATGACACAAATCCCCAAGTTTTCACACTATTTAGATGTTTTATTTCCAAATTTGTTAACAATGGAGAACACGAGAAAACATGATATATACGCAGCTGTCAGAGATAAACTAAAAACTGCCTTTTTATATTCCGGATTATTTATGAAAAATTGGAATAATGGCTCAACCCTAACTGATGAAACAGCATCTCAAATTGTTTCAAGAATTTTTGCACCATCTTTGAAAAAAACAGGAAAAATTATTGATAAATTAAATAATTTGAGCTTTGAAGATGTTAATACAATCTTAATGTGTGATGGATGTGCAAAAAACAGCAAAAATACCCTAAATACAATCAAAAAGAACCCAAACGCATCATTATATGCAGAAACTTATTTAAAGGAACTTTCTGATGGAATTGCAAAAGGAGAGATTAATCTGCCGGCTTCTTATCCGTTTTTACAGGCAAAAAATATAAGACGCCTGGCAAATATAAATATTGATATGCATCCGATTCAAAAGACTCTTAAAAATAAATTTTTCGAAGAACGACATAATGAAATTGATTTTGAAGTGCTGAATCATGAAAATGTACCCTGTGCAAGCTGTGGTATAACAACTTTAACGCATAATCAAAAAGTAGATATAATGACAAAAATAAAAAATGCAGCAGATGAAGAAGAACTGTTTTCGATTGTTGATGAAAACAAAAAGTATATTCGTCCTGAATTTGCTGAATTATTGGAAGAATATAAATATATTTACTCCAAATTTCCCGGATTTTCTCAGAAAGAAATCATTGAAATATTGAAACAAAAAATGGATCTGAGTATAAATCTGCTTATGCTGGAAACAGTTGTTAATGTTTCTCAGAAGGCTGATATGCTGGATTTAAATAAGAGTGACCAAAAATTATTAAGTCAGTATATAAACAAGACAAAGGTATTTTTTATAAATAAAGAATTTGAAATGTGGTTTCCATATAATGATTACAACTCGCTCGTGGAAAATACACTTTTAAAAATGGAAAATGAGAAGAAATTTGATCTGATAAATATTGCCAGAGGTAATATACGAGAAAAACATATAATAGAAACTATTCTTTATGTTCATCCCAATATACTCCAGAAAATGAGTCCGCTTAAAGGTATGCTGCAAAACATGTTCAAAGCATCTGTAATAACAGCAGATCATATCATACCAAGAGACAAAAAGGGAGGAAACGAAAAAACGAATATAGCCGCATTTTGCAAATTCTGCAACAGAAAAAAAACAGATATGCTATTGAAAGACTTTTATGCGTTTCATCCCGAAGTCAGAAAAAATATGCAAAAATATTTAAATAGAGTGATTGAACTCATCAAAACAGGAGAACTAAAAGGTTATGAAGAATATCCTGCAATGTTTGCAAACAAAATAAAATGGTTAACAAGACAGAACAAAAAACCGATAATTCTTCGTTTTCAACCAATAGAAACAGATAAAAAACGTCAATAAACTTCTTTATTCTGCTATCTGTCGTTTAAGATTATTTTTAACACCTGCAAGCGGACCGTTGTTTGGAGCGCGGAAGTTCTGATAATATTTTTTTGCATACGTAAACGGAAATCTCGGAATCCAGCCAAGTTTTACAAAAATTGAAACACCTTCTACACCCTGAGAAAACATAAGTTCATCTATTGTATCTTCATAAGCAGGTGAAATGGATGACAATATTTTAAGGATATAATCTGCTGCTGTAACTACAGAATATCCTGACATAAGCCCCGTATTCACAACAAGGTCCGTAACTTTTACATCTGTATCATGGATTCTGACCTTTTTTGTGCCTGCAGGCAATACTTCATCCTTGTCAGTAATTTTTTCAAGTTCATACCATTTTCCCTGATAGAGAATACGCATTGATTTCGGTGTCGGCATATAAATATCATCAAATTCATTTTTTAACAGAACTTCGCCGGTTGAATCAATAATTCCGTATTTATAATTCTTACAGGTTAAAAACATTTGTCCAAACAAAGGTTCAATAGACGAATATTCAGGCGGGATAATAACATTACCTGCTTCATCATAAAGACCATAATCATTATCATTACCGAGTTTTACATATTTTCCGAAAACACGTTCAACATGTCTGTATCTAGGTTCTATAATAAACTTCCCATCACAATCCATCAAACCGTATCTGTTTTTTCTCAAAGCAATCCAGGATGTATTACCGACCCTAACCAGAATTTTATACTCGGCATCAGTGATATTATCTCCATTTTTTACTTTTAGACCGAATTTACCGTCTTGATTATAGACTTCGATATCAGACATTTTGTGCGTAGTTACGAAAGTACTTTCTTCTTGAGAAAAAGCACAGCCTTGTAAAACAAAAATTAAACCTATTAAAACAAAAATCTTCTTCATACTGAGATAATATCACGATTTTATAAAAAATGTTATGCTATAATTTTTATCAAAATAGGGTTGGATGAAAAATATGAAAATATCTGGAAAAGCTAAAGTTTTAATATTTATAACAATTTTTGCGGCAATTTTGATAAGCATACCTTTTATATTGTATTTAAAAGTATTACCTTACGCGGTATCAAATAAAGATGTGCAAAATTATGTAGTAAAAACAGTAAAAGATGTGACCGGAGCGGATTTAAAAATTGAAAATCCAGAGTTGATTACTATTCTAGCTCCTTCGTTGAGTTTCAAAACAGACAAAATCGCTCTTACAAAAAAACAAGAAAAACTGCTTGAAATTGACAAACTTCATATAAACCTTTCATTTGCTGATATTTTAAGGCATAAAATAGAATTAAAAAAAGTAGGTATGGACTATGTATTTGCTGATGTTAACAAATTGATGGCGCTTATGCCGCAGCAAGAAAAAAAAGAACAAAAAAAGAGCGACTGGACAATCGGATGGTTTAACTCTCTGTTTTATATTAAAAAATTACAGATTCTATACAAAGCAGAACCTGATATGTTAGTCAAAGTCGACGGTAACAAACTCATTATTTCTGATAAAAGAGAACCGAAATATGTTCTTTTCCATTTTGATGTGAATATAAATAAAAATAAAGAGCACTTGTTTTTTGCACTCGACGACAGAAAAAGCGTTTACATCAAAGACAGAAGACTCAACATTGATAACTGCGTTTTTGATATAAATAATTCAAGAATCTATATAAACGGAACTGCTGATGAAAAAAATAAAATCAATATGAACGTGTCCTCACACGATTTCGATTTAAAAAATGGAGTTGCATTGTTGGAATCAAACCTTGTTGTGCCCAACGGACGTGAAATGCTCTCCTTCTTTAAGGATATAAAAGGTAAACTCGATTTTCAAATAAATTTGTCAAAAGACGGACTTAACGGAGACGTTTTTGTAAAACAGTCATCATTAAAAGTAATACCCGTAAATAATCTGCCAATAACCGTAACAAAGGGTAAAATCCATATTACTCCAAAAACTATTTATCTGAGTGATTTTAACGGATATTACGGTAAAAATGCAACTAAAAACAAAGTAGTTATGACAGGCTCAATAAAAGATTATATGAAATCAGTTGATACATATATTGAAGCCAGTGGAAAGGCTACTAACGAACTCACAAAAGACTATATTTCAGATCTTGTAGGATGTCCGCTAACCCTCATCGGAGACGCCGGTACAAAAATTATTGTCAAATCGATTTATAGCAAAATAGATATCACGGTTATGTCCAAACTTGCTAAAGGTCAGGATATACTGGTTGCCGGAGCTTCACTCAGCCCGACAGGATGGGACAGAGCAGTAAAAGCTGATTTTCATTTCGAAAATAATATTTTAGACATAAAATCAATAAACTATTATATAGCATCTGTGCTGGATAAAAATTCAAAAGGAGTAAAACCAATACTCACGATAAATGGCATTATGGACTGTTCTACGCTTATCGTGAAAAAACTTGGATTCGAAATACCTAATCCGTTACCAAGTGAATTTCTAAATGTTTTAATAGGACAAAAATTATTCAAAGGCGGAAAAATTGCCGGAAACCTTCAGATGATTAACACCGGCAAAACTCCATATCTTGACGGTACACTTTCTATGGAAAAAGTTCGTATTCCGAGCCAGCGTCTCTCATTCAGAGAAGCTAAATTCACAACATCTAAAAAGAATATACATATTAATGCCTTTGGAAGATTCAAACGTTCTGAATACAAATTTACAGGTGATATAAAAAATGAACTTGCTTTCCCGATTGTTGTAAAAAATATACATCTTACTGTTGACAATATAGATGTCGAAAAAGTCATGCTCTCGATGAACAAACAAAACACTTCTGCGGTCAGCGCAGCACCTACAAAAGCATCTGATGAGGCATTAGAGCAAGCAGAATCAGCAAATGATGATGCATATACTTTTGACACCGGTTTATTAATAGTAGAAAGATGCATTTTTGAACTGGTTAAAGGAAATTACAAAGATATCAACTTCGGTAATCTAAAAGCAAACCTTACACTGGACAAAAACGGTATTTTCCAGATACACTCTAACAAATTCGACTTTGCAGAGGGAATATCCACATTAAAAGTCCATTGCGATCTGATAAATCACAAGTATAGTATCAGACTCGGTGTGAAAGACATAAATTCTGATTTGATTGCAACAACACTGCTTGCGCTTCAAAAAGAAATAACCGGCAAAGCCATGGGGCTTATCGAGCTGAATACAGATGATTCGTTCAAACTAAACGGCAGAATACAGTTTGATATAAAAAACGGAACAATACAAAAAGTCGGACTTGTTGAATACGCATTAAAATTTGCTGCATTATTCAGAAATCCGATGGCAATGATTAGCCCGTCGACAATTATGGATTTAGTTAACGTTCCAGAAGGAGATTTTGACAGAATTCACGGCGATTTACAAATAAAAAACAACGTTATTGAAAAAATTATGATAAAATCAGCAGCGTCTCAACTCAGTTCATTTATCATAGGAAGATTCGACCTTGAAACAAGAGATGCAACACTAAGAATATACACAAAATTCAGTAACAATAATAAGGGATTTGCCGGATTTTTGAGAAATATTTCACTAAACAGTCTGGCAAACAGAGTTTCTTTGAACAATGATGCCGAAGCAAACTACTATGCTGCAGAAATAGCTCAACTTCCTGAGATTGATGCAGAAGAAAAGGACTGTCAGATATTTTTAACAAAAGTAGACGGAGATGTTGAACATTTCAACTTCCTATCCTCTTTAAAAAAGATAAAATAGTTCATCTGCATAGTGCCAGCGGCTGTTCGAGCTCAATATAAATTGGCGTTCCCGCCTTTACTTTGTAATGAAGACCCGGGGTAAATGCACCCAGTATCAAACCAACTCCACCGCCTATCGGCATACCAAAAGCCATAGCCCCGATACCTACGGCATTTCCTATGTGCCCAAGACAGGCAGAACCGATAGCTGCACCCAAACCGGTACCTATACCGAACATACCTACCGTGTATGCAGCGGCTTTTCCCACAGCGCTCAATGTTGATTTTTTCAATTCATTATTTTTTGCATATGGAAGTGCACAAATATTTATGATTCTGCCATCCGGAAGGTTGATTTTATCGAAAACAATGCAGACCTTTGCATTTCTGTTCATCCATTTTGGTTTTTCAATGTATTTTATTGTACCGATAATTTTAGTACAGGAGGGTAATAAACAGCGTCCTTCCCGTGTGGACAATCCATCTTCTAAACAAAAATCAATCATATCTCCGCATTGTACAGTTTTGGAATTAAAATCAGAGTTGAAAGTTATTTTTAATATATTGTGCGGCAATATAACAGCAGCAGTCGGGGTAATTTTTACTATATTTACTGTAGAACCTTTATGCTGTTCAAGATGTTCTATAATAAATGGCTCCTCCATGCAGCAATCTGCAAAGACAATATTTTGTATGAAAAATAATATCAGAATTATGCTAAAAAATTTTTTCATAATCTGAATTTAACGTACAATAGTAGTTTTAGTATTAATCTGTATAATGTCTCCACCTACCTATTTACATCTTTTATAAAATTATTTTTCGAATAATGTCTATTATTTATTTTCTGTTTTCGTACCTGTTATATAACCTGGAAGAAAATGTGCGAGAGGTATTGCTTTTGAAACAGTTTTTGCCAGAGTTGTACCAGTAGTAGCCATTGAAGTAACAAGACATACATTATCAAACTGTTCTGCCCAGTCTTTCCAGTTTACGGGTCTTACCGATTTTTCATTAAATATATTTGTATTTAGTTTTTCTGATACCAGATTCCCGAAAAGAACACCTGTTACAAGACTTGCCATGCCGGTTAAAAAATACATTAATTTCAATGATTTAGGAGAGTTTTTTAAATTTGTGTTAGCGTCAATAATTTTTTTATTTAAATTTATACCGGCACCTACAAACAAACTCGGAATAATATAATTACCAATCAGCTGCACAAGCCCTTCTTTTGCCTTTGCCATTATATTTTTGCTGTCAGTTAATGCTCCGCCTGCAAAACCGCCAGCCGTAGAAGCCGAGGCTATAAAGATAACATTTTTGTCATTAAATTCCGCTTTTTTTATAGTATTTAAAAAATTTTTGAAATATTCAGACAGCTTTCCGCCGGATTTTTTTGAAATAGTCATTAATGCAGCAGTTATACCAATAGTACTGCCGGCTGCCGAGGCAAATTTTGTTATACCCGATATTTTTTTCTTTTGTTTATAATTCCCGTTATTAATATTAGGAAATGTAGTAAAGTTAGTGGTAATGTTGTTTACGGTTAGTGTCATATTGTTACTTTCGAAAAAACGAAAGTTCCTTTTTCATGATGGTTTAACTTTTGAATGTACGATTCATTGTTAAACAGTCCGAAAAATTTTTCAATAACTATAGATATAATTTAATGAAACTTAAGAATTTAATACAATTCCGAACACATAATTGTTACTGACCGCTCAGTGCTTCTGCAATATGAGGTTCTATCGGAGGATTAAATTTAAGATTCAATCCATACCCGAGTATACGTTTTACAACTGCCTTATCTTTTTCCGGCATATTTTCATCCGGATTCAAACAATAAAGAAGTTCGACAAGATCAGCTGCTTTGTTTGAATCTCCATCTGCACCAACAGCACCTTCTTCCTCAATCCATTCTTGAATATTAGCGGTATATTCATTGCTCAATTCTCTAATTTTCGTCAGGTTCAAATGTTTTTTAGCCGAAATATCTATTGTTTTATTCAGCGAATAACTTTCATATTGTCTATTTTCCGACGGAAACTTTTTGACAAGCCTAAAGAGCTCAATATTGTTGCAGAGTTCTTCAAATTGCATTTGATAAACATCTACATTTCCTGTTGCATCATATAATACATCCGCAAGAGCCTGTTCCATAGCCAATGTGTACAGTCTGGTTGCTATTTGCATTTTTTGTTTTGGGAATATAGCCATTGGCATATGTTCAGTTGTATTTTTACGTATTTTGCAGGCTCCCTGTTCAAACTCTGAAGCCGAAAGTTTATCACTGGTTCGCAACTCACGGGCAATTTCATTGAAATATCTATCTATAAATTGTTTAGGAACATAGTCAAATTTCTGCTGGTATTTAATTTTAACCTGACTTATTTTATCCTCATACTCAATACCGTGAATATCAAAAAACACCGGTATATCTTGGAGATTTTCAGGCATTCTATTCCGGAATTTTTCATACATTGCCTTTTTCATACCGGTTGAAAACGTACTATTCAGTGAAAAGAGAATAGTCAGAGATTTGCCATACGTTTTGAGGTATTCTTTTAATTCTTCAGTCCTGTCACCGGCATCAAAATAATCATCTATTATACCGTCAAGTTCTGTATCACTAAGATCCTCTTTACAAATATGATAAAGTTTTGCAATATTTTTGGCATCTATTTTTCTGCTTCTTACCGGAAATTCAAAATATTCATTCAGCTGATGAGATTTTATTTTTACAACTTCAGCGCCATGATGAATATTATACAAAATTGTTTTTAAATCCGTTGTAGAAAGCTTAAAAACAGCAGGATCTTTTAAACATTTATATGCCTCAAACGCCATTGCCGTTTCAATTGCCCTGCTAATTCTTGCAGATTTAGGTGTTTCTGTAGCTCTGATTTTTGCAGAATACTCTTCTTCCTGCGGTGTGACATATTCACCCATCAACTGTTTTGTCCATATTCGGACAAAATCTTCCGGATTTTCCTGAATTGTATCAAAAAAATCTTTCCAGTATTCCTCGGGCATATCCATTATCCCGAGACGCCCATGGCTGCTGTATAGAGAAATAAAATCCTGCATATATTCCGGTCTGTCGATATTCTGAGACTTTTCGGGTTTCTGAGAATATGTTTGTTTAGTTTGAAATTTTGCGAGCTCTTTTATGCGTTGATTTTTATCACGCATAATTTGTTTTTTCAATTCTTCAAATGTCCCGCGTTTTATTGCTGTATTAACTTTTTGTTGGGATTCTCTTATATTATTGCCGAGAATAACGGCATAATCAGGATTATTTGCCCAGAACTCTGTCATAATTTCAGACTGAAACGTGCTGAACTGCTCTGTTGAGTATAAAAGATCAGATGGTTTAAAAATGTGTTTTTCTCTTAAAAAAGCTGACAAATCTTTTATCAAATCCATACTGTGATTCCAAGCGTCAATCATTGTATAACGCAGTGGTTCTGAACCGGATTTCATTTTTGAAATGTAATCGGTCTTTTCTGCCGATGACATATTTGCCCATCTGTCCACAAGTCTTTGCATACGTTTCAGATGAAGCGTATCTTTATCAGCTTCAGATAGATTAGCCTCAAACAGTTTAAGATTGTTTGTTGCCCATCGAATAAAAAGTTCATCCTGGCTCAATTTTGAGGAGCCAACCTTTGTATGTTGTGTTGTTCTGGTATCCGGAGGTGTTTCACCAGCTGCCGGTGCAGGGTGATTTTTTGTTTCTGCCCGCTGCTGTTTTTTGAAATCTTTTAACAAATCCAACGCCGTTAACTGATCCGCAATAAGGTCTAATTTCTGATTATTTGTAAATGAATTCCACCAGATTTCAAATTTTTCTACAGATTTTTTTGCTCTTGCTGTTCTTTCTTCAGGAGAAAGAGAATCCCAGAATTTGCGCTGTGCCTGTGAAATATTTTCACCAACTAAATCAGAATAGCCGTCTCTCGTATAACGAAGTGACTGTTGATATTCAAACGGAGGCATTTTTATGCCTAGTGATTTTAATGTGGAGCCATATACATACTTTGCATCTTTATTTTTGAATTTAAAATCGGCTTTAAAATCCTCATTTAAATCATTTTCAAGATCTTTATTGATTTCATCGATTGTTTTAGCTTCAAGAAAAACTTTTTTTACAAGATAAACAGTAAAATCAGTATTATCTTTTAAAATACTTTCTCCAGAAAGAGCCAGAAGTTCTGAATTTTCTTTTAATGATTGCAAAATTCCTCTGGTTGCTTTTGACTGTTCCGGTTCAATCAAATCAGAAAACAACTCCTCACTCTCGAAATATTTTTTTATATCTTTTACATTCTTTGCTTCATTAAGTTTTGAAAAAGCTCTATTCTGTGCCTGTAATGGAGTAAGGCGTGTTTTATCTTCCAGCGCATCAACATATCTTTTTACGGTAAGAGGCATTCTATCTTTGTTTGTATCATAAAAACGTTCAAGCCCCTTATCTACCCGTGCTTTAAATGCAATCATGTGATCGTTAAATTTAGAACGTAATGGATAAGAAACATCTCTTGTCTGTTCTTTTTGTTTTTCAGGTTCTTCAATTTTTTTATTTTTTATAAAGTTATTATGTATAGTAGAAACATGTTCAATACGCATAGTTCTTCACACCTTACCCTTTATATGTATTTGAAAACAATCTAAAAGAAAAAATTGCTATTTTTTAAACATTTTTTACAAATCAATATTGACTGATAGCAGCTATCAGGGAGTAAACTATAAAAATAGAAAGCGTAGGTAACCGATGTCTAAGAAAATACTTGTAATCTCATCAAGCCCCAGAAAAGGCGGCAATTCTGATATTCTGTGTGATAAATTTATCGAAGGAGCAAATGAAGCAGGTCATAAAGTTGAGAAAATATTTTTAAAGGATAAAAATATAAACTATTGTACCGGATGCGGTTTTTGTAATACAAATGATTATACAAAATGCGCACAAAATGATGATATGAAAGAAATACTCGAAAAAATTATGAATACTGATGTTATTCTAATGGCAACACCTGTCTATTTTTATGCAATGTGCGGGCAAATGAAAACATTTATTGACCGCTGTTGCGCTATGTATACAAAAATAACAAACAAAGACTTTTATTTCATTATGACAGCCGCTGATGAAAACAAAGCTGCTCTTGAAAGAACAATGGAAGAATTTCGCGGATTTTTGAACTGCCTTGACGGTGTCAAAGAGAAAAAAGCTATTTATGCAGCAGGTGTCTGGAAAAAGGGCGAAATAAACGGAACCTCATATATAAACGAAGCTTATGAAATGGGAAAATCCGTATAACTACATATCATCAAGCATTGTTTCAAAACCATTGTCCTGACTCAAATGCGGCAAGCTGAAAACATATTCCGGCAGTCCAAGTTCAACCAGTCTTTCTTTCAATTTTTTTGAATAATAGACAGGATTTCCGGTTGCGCAAACAGCAAGAAATTCATGCTTGTTTGTATGTGCATAATCTCTATGTCTCTTAGAAATACCCGCGGCTACAAGCTCTTGTTCAAATGTGCGATTTTTTAAGATGTCATCTGACACTTGACGAAGATTTGGAGGAAGAGCAAACTTATACCGGTCTTGCAAATGGGCAAGCTCATGTCTCAAATTCAACCAGGTGTTATTTGTATCAGGACGCAAAACTATTTTTTCATAAGACATATAACCTTTTGCATCCCCCAAAAATGATTCATCTGCATAATTCATATCAATAATTGAAGGTGATATAAAATCATTTTGTCCAGCTCTTTTCCAATTTCCAAGTTCGTTGTAAATTATCATAGGCTCACACCCAAAGTCAGTTTTAGCAGAATAGAATACTTTTGTTCCGAATTCTTTATTAATTTTTCTGCTTAAAGATTTTATTTTTTCCGGCAAAGGAATTTTTGAAAGGTAATATTTTTCATACAAATAGTCTTTTAACTCATTTGTTCCCATTGATGTATCTGCAATATAATCCTTGAGTTTCTCATATTTTTGCTGGTTAATAAAATCTCTGTCAATCGGATTAATATCAGAGGAATCAAAATTCGGGCATGCACAATTTCTCACTGATAAACTTAAACGGTCTGCCATTTCAGCATTTTTCGATTTTAGCTTTTTATAATAACTTACTGTTCCGGATGCACCCTTTTCATCAAAATCAAAAGAACCTGTTGAACAATATTTTTCTGTTGCGCAATTAACAGCATCAATCAGAGTATGAATTTCTATAAGCAAATCAACAATTTGGGACGTATCAAGATTTTCTTTCACGTCCAATTCTTTCTTCAGCCTTTGAAAAAGTCGTTTGATTTCGTTTTGGACGTACATGTCATCAATCAATTTTATTGTATCGACCAAATAATTCAATGCAGAAGAAGGTATATCAGGACTTTTTAGATTATTTAGCCGATTAACTATTCTAATAAAATAGCATGCCTGTTGTATTCCATAGTATGTTTTAAGTGTATCATCAGGAGGATTTTTTCTATTCGTACAGGACGATGCAGATTGTTTTTGTCCAAAATTTTTCTGCACATATTGTGAATTATTATTAATATAAGTATTTAAATCATATTTAATTTGCATAACTGGCATAAAACGTGTGAAAAATATAAATTGCTAAAAAAATTAAAAAGAGATAGAAAAAAAATTACTTTATGATATTATGATTTCAAGAGTAATAATTTCATAGATATCAGGTGTAAAGATTATGTTAGGACAGGGGCTACAGCAAGACACAACAACCCAATCTACTACATGTAATGATAAAATCGACAGCGAAAAAATATTTGTCACTAGGTCCTTTTTACCGCCAATTGAAGAATATAACAAATATACTGCAAAAATATTTAATAATGCCCAGTTAACAAATCAGGGACCACTATTATTAGAACTTGAAAAAAGACTGTCAGAATATCTGAAAGTAAGAAATTTTCAATATGTTACAAACGGCACCATTGCAATTCAAATCGCATTAAAAGTTCTGGGGATAGAGGACGGCGAGATTATTACGACTCCTTTTTCATACGTAGCGACAACAAGTTCTATACTCTGGGAAAGATGCAGACCTGTATTTGTAGATATAGATCCGGATAATTTTACGATAGATGTTAATAAAATAGAAGAAAAAATTACTCCGAAAACTCGTGCAATAATGCCTGTTCACGTTTTTGGATATGCTTGTAATATTGATGGAATCCAAAAAATTGCGGATAAATATAACCTGAAAGTTATTTATGATGCAGCACATGCCTTTGCTTCAATATATAAAGGGCGTTCTCTGGTTAGTTACGGAGACATATCAACCTGTAGTTTCCATGCAACCAAACTTTTTCACACAATAGAGGGCGGAGCATGTATCATAAAAGATGATGAAATTTCTAAAAAGCTTAATTTGATAAAACGCTTCGGGCACAATGTTGATGAACACATATGCCTGGGAATAAACGCAAAACAGTCCGAATTTAACGCAGCAATGGGGCTTGCAAATCTTCCATATTTATCAAATATAATTTCAACCAGACGTGATATAAGTAATTTATATGACAAATTGCTTTCAGGATATGTTAAAAGACCAAAACCGCAACAAGATTTGGAATACAATTATGCATATTACCCTGTTGTATTCAAGGATGAAAAACAGTTGCTAAATGTATTCAAAACTTTAAATGAACATAATATTTTCCCGAGAAGATATTTCTATCCCAGTCTTAACAAACTCCCATACTTAAAAGAATATCAGGAATGTCCCATATCAGAAGATATTTGTTCAAGGATTGCATGTTTGCCATTATATGTCGGACTACAACCGAAACAAATTGAATATATTTGTTCATTAATAAAAAAGAGCCTGTAAATAGGAGATGGAATGACGCCTGAGATATTTTCTTATTCTAAAGACTCAAATCATCGAATATTTCGTATATTTGGCATAAAAATATCACTACGAAATAATGAACCTACCGGCAGTGAACTAAAAATACAAGATGAATACCAACTTGATAATATAAAAAATGCAAAATTCTTAAACGTATTTTTTATTCCTGATAAAAAATTAATAAACGGCGGTATTCTTTCTATTTATTCAATTTGTAAATGTTCAAGAGAAATATGTCCTGATGCTGAATGCGTAATTTGTACAGTACCCGGAAAATTCACATATTCGCATAATCCGTATTTTAAAAATAATGAAAAAATTTATCGCTGGGAACAAATTATTAAAAATATAAATAATACAGAAAAATTAATATTACATATACCTGAATATTTTGCAGGAAAATTTTACAAGACGTTAACTCAGGAGGAAAAAGAGAAACTCAAATCAATACCTGATTTGCAAATAAATATACTAAACCAGAATATAGAATTAATGCCTTCACAAAAAAAGCTAAACAACCTCTACAAATTAACGAAAAATATTACCCAAACTATAGGTCATGACAGATACGCATCAGCAGAAATTTGTAACAAATGGACAATTACCCCGCATTTTCTATCTGTATATATAGAAGGTACAAGCAACAGGGTATATTCATTTGAAGAAAAAGAAAAGACTATAGTGCTTTCTCCGGACAAACATCCTATGCGTGAAAACATAATTACATCACTAAAAAAAGACTTGCCGGAATTCAATTTTGTTACGGTAGAAAATTTGAAGTATAGTGATTACATTGATTTAATATCCAGATCACTTTTTACAATCACATTTGGAGAAGGTTTTGACGGGTATTTCAATCAGCCGCTTAGTGTAGGCAGTTTAAGTTTTGCCGTTTATAACGACGAATTTTTCCCTGATAAATCCTGGAAAGAGCTGGACAATGTGTATTCTTCTTTTGAAGAAATGAAAGAGAAAATAGCTGGAGATATGAAACGACTACTTTCCGATTCAAACAAGTATAATGAAACAGTGCAAAAGTCAAAAGAAAAAAAGGAAGAATTGTATTCAAAAGAAAAATTTATGAAAAATCTGCGTAATTTTTACGCAGAAAACTATATTATTAATGGCTAACTAAAACCTTTAAAAGGATGAACATATGCAGGCTGAATTGAACGCAAGATTACAAGAACCCATATGGCAACAACTACATCAAATTATATAAACTTTTGCATTGTTAGGGGATTGCCACACATCTTTTTTATGGATAAAATTGGTTAATACTGATATATCCCTTTTATAAATTATAAAAACAGGCAAATAAACATTGACCAAAACTTTGAAATAAAGGAAATAATTCACATGCACCAGCTAATCGAAAAAATAAAAAATACACAGTTTTATGTAAACTATGCTCGTATGTGGCCTTATGTAAAACCCTACTGGTTTCGAGCAATTCTGGCTGTCGGAATTTGTGTGCCGATAGGCGGTTTGGATGCTGTTATTGCACTTTCCCTGAAACCATATATGGATTTGGTCATGGTAGAAAAAAGTGTTCAATCTCCGTGGTACATCCCTTTCGGAATTGTTGCTTTTACAAGTTTGCAGGGAACTTTGAATTACCTGGCTACCTATTTAAATACCTGGGTCGGCGGAAAAATTACAAATGACCTAAAATTTGAACTTTATAAAAAAATGCTCACTTTTGAAACAGCATATTTTGACAAAAGAAATTCAGGAGATATTGTTTTTCGATTCAATAACGATGCGGACACTGCCTGTACCGGTCTGTTGGACAATTTGAAAGTTTTTGTTTCAAGATTGTGTTCATCTATCGCCCTTGTCGGCGTTTTATTCTACAACTCATGGCAGCTTGCTATAATTGCCTGCATAGTCTTGGGTGGTGCATTCTTCCCGCTTACAAAAGTAAGAAAGCACATTAAAGATGTTATGGACAAGTCTGTTGCGGCTATATCACAGGTTATAACCGCATATAATGAAAGTTTTGCAGGCAATAAAACAATAACGGCATACAACCTTGATGAATATCAAAAAAATAAATTCCATAAAATTTTGAGCGATATCTTTACTTTCAAAATAAAAATTGTTCAAAGAACTTCATGGCTCTCACCGATGATGCACGTTATTGTTTCTGTCGGAATTGGTCTTGCAATCGGCTACGGAAGCCATCTTATACTGACAAAACAAATTACAGCAGGTAATTTCGTTTCATTTATTACTGCTCTGATTATGTTGTATACACCGGTTAAAAACTTGGGTAACAACTTCAACGCAGTTCAGTTTTCATTCCTTGCGATAGAAAGAATATTTAATATACTTGAATCAAAACCAAAAATTAAAGACAAAGAAAACGCTGTTGAGCTAAAAGATGTTACATCTGATATAACTTTTGAAAACGTTTCCTTTGAATACATAAAGGGCAAACCTGTATTAAAAAATATAAATCTCGATGTTAAAAAAGGTGAAACAATAGCTCTCGTCGGAAATTCAGGAGGAGGAAAATCTACTATAGTCAGCCTTATACCGAGATTCTATGATGTAATAAAAGGCTCAATTAAAATTGATGGAAAAGACATCAGAGATTACACACTGTACTCTCTGAGAAATAATATGTCTATTGTATTTCAGGATAATTTCCTTTTCTCCGGCACAATCAGAGAAAATATTCTGTTAGGAAAACAAAATGCGACAGACAAAGAAATCCAAAATGCATTAGAAATGGCATATCTTGATGAATTCGTTTCCACATTGAAAAACGGTCTTGATACACAGATAGGAGAACGAGGAATGCTTCTTTCCGGCGGACAGAAACAGCGTGTTGCAATTGCCAGAGCTTTTCTGAAAAATGCCCCTATTGTTATTCTTGATGAGGCAACTTCAGCTCTTGATAACAAATCAGAAGCTATTGTTCAGAAAGCAATTGACAACCTTATGAAAGATAAAACAGTATTTGTTATTGCACATAGACTCTCTACTATCAAAAATGCGGACAGAATTGCTGTAATTAATGAAGGAGAACTTGCTGAGCTCGGAAGCCACGAAGAACTTATGCAAATTCCTTATGGAAAATACAAAGCACTATACGAAATGCAATTCCAAAAACAGGCTGTTCCTGTATAGTTTAACGAACTTTTTATTAAATTTATTAAAGAAATGCTTGCTTGATAGCCGCTGTCAGGTTGTAAAATATATAGTATAAAATAGCTATATGTTATTTTGACTATGTATTACAAAGGAGACTTAATAATGACAGTACTTGAAAAAATCAATGCTCCGCAAGATGTAAAAAAGCTTTCGATAGCAGAAATGAATAATCTTGCGGAAGATATCAGAAAGGCAATTCTGAATAGGGTAAACTCAATAGGCGGGCACCTCGGTCCTGATCTTGGCATAGCTGAAGCAACCATCGCAATACATTATGTGTTCAATTCACCTGAGGATAAATTTGTTTATGATGTTTCACATCAAGTATATCCTCACAAAATGCTTACCGGAAGAAAACACGGTTTTTTGGACTCATCACGTTTTCACGAAATCTCGGGATACTCAAATCCCTCAGAAAGCGAACATGACCATTTTGTAATCGGACATACCTCCACATCTGTCAGTCTGGCTACAGGACTTGCAAAAGCGAGAGATTTAAAAGGCGAAAAATACAATGTTATTGCACTTATTGGAGATGGCTCTCTAAGCGGCGGAGAAGCATATGAAGGTTTCAACAATGCAGCAGAGCTCAATAGCAATATGATAATAATAGTTAATGACAATGAAATGTCCATTGCTCCAAATTACGGAGGATTATACAAAAATCTTGCAGAACTCCGTAAAACAAACGGTCAGACCGTAAACAACGTATTTAAAGCAATAGGTTTTGATTACTACTATGTAGAAGAAGGCAACGACATTGAAGCACTTATCCGAACTTTTGAAAATGTCAAAGATATAAATCATCCTACTGTTGTTCATATACATACATTAAAAGGTAAGGGGTATGAACCTGCAGTTCAGGACAAAGAAACATATCACTGGCAAATGCCCGAATTTTTAAACAGAGAATCCGATAACAATGGAGCTTTATCTGAATCATATACTTCAATTACAAAAAACTTTTTGCTAACAAAAAAACAGAACAATGAACCTGTAATTGCTATTACCGCGGCAACTCCGGGTGTATTTGGATTTAGTGCAGATTTCAGAGAAAAAATGGGCAAAAATTTCACTGATGTCGGTATTGCAGAAGAACATGCTATAGCTTATGCATCTGGACTTGCGAAAAATGGTGCAAAACCTGTTCTATGCCTTATGAGCTCCTTTGTACAGAGAACTTACGACCAGATGTCTCAGGATTTGGCTCTGAACAATTCTCCGGCAACAGTTTTGATATACTGGGGAGGAATTTCAGGAGCTGATATGACTCACCTTTGTACATTTGATATACCGCTTATCAGCAATATTCCTAACATTGTCTACCTTGCTCCGACTAATAAAGAAGAATATATGGCAATGCTTGAATGGTCTTATAACCAGAATGCACACCCGGTATTTATAAGAGTTCCTTCTGCAGAGCTTGTTTCTACAGGTATTCCCGATGATACTGATTATTCAAAACTAAACAAATACAAACTTGTAGAAAACGGTGAAAAAATTGCCGTTATTGCTGCCGGCAGCTTCTTTGGGTTAGGTCAGCAGGTAGCAGATGAACTGAAAAAACAGACAGGAATAAAAGCAACGCTCATTAATCCAAGATATCTGACAGGAATAGACAAAGAACTTCTCGAAACTCTTAAAAAAGAACATAAAGTTGTCATTACTCTTGAAGATGGCGAGCTTGACGGCGGTTTTGGCGAAAAAGTATCAAGATTCTACGGCAACTCTGATATGAAGGTTTTAAATTTCGGTGCAAAAAAAGAATTTACGGATAGAGTTCCTATTGAAGAATTGTACAAACGATACCACTTAACAAAAGAACTTATTGTACAGGACATAAAAGAGGTATTATAAATGTTTAAAAAATTATTAGCAATATCTTTAACAGCTTTTATGCTGCAGGGTTCACTGGTAATGGCAAAATCAATTAAAAAAGAGGACAAGAATATGACAAGAACAGAAATTTGCAACGAAAATATGAAAATACTTTTTAACGGTTCTATGACTGAATCAGGAAATGATGTAGAAATGATGCAAATTTTGCAAAAATACATTTTCGGTGAAGTGTTTAGTATCGGGAATCTGGAGGCAAAAACAAGAGAGCTTATTACCGTAGTATCTCTAACAACAATGCAGACTCTGCCTCAGCTAAAATCTCACATAAACGGAGCACTGAATGCGGGAAATTCGCCGCTGGAAGTTAGAGAAGCAATTTATCAATGCGCTCCATTTATCGGTTTTCCAAAAACTCTGAATGCTCTCGGGGTATTAAACGAAGTATTTAAAGAACGCGGTATTGAAACTCCACTGGAGTCAGGCGTAACCGTTAAGGAGAATGAACGTTATCAGAAGGGAAAAGAAATACAGGAAAAATTGTACGGAGATGAAATAAAACAGGCAATGAAAGGACTTCCTGAAAATCTCGGAGATGAAGCCGCAAGATTTTTGACAGAAGTATGCTTTGGTGATTTTTATACACGTAAAGGTCTTGATATAAAAACGAGAGAAATACTTGTGCTGGCAGTACTGATAACAAAAGACGATAACCTGACTTTAAGAAGCCATATCAAAGGAAATCTGAAAGCAGGTAATTCACCGGAAACAATCGCTTCCGCAATAATTCAATGCATGCCTTATACAGGTATGCCTAATGCATTGCATGCCATGCAGATATTGAAAGAAGAACTAAAATAACACTTTTAAGTAAAAGGACTATTCCTCGGGCTATAGAAATATAGCCCGTTCTCTTTACATGATTTTTTGTTGACTTGGAAACAATATGAAGGTAAAATTTTGTTTACAAGGAAACAAAAAAAAAAAAAAAAAGAAAAATGAAAATAAAAAAAGAAATATTGAAACAAATTATATATTTCTAT
>CALUSL010000018.1 GCA_944323425.1 Candidatus Gastranaerophilales bacterium
TTTGTCGCTGACAAAGAGCTGCAAGAAGCTAAAGATAAAATACTAGGTAATTTTATACTTTCTCAAGAAACAAATGCAGAAAAAGCAGCAACAATCGGATGGTTTGAAGCTTCGGGAAGAGGTTTTGAGTTCATAAACAGCTACCCGCAAATAATAGAATCAATTACAGCCAGTGATATAATACGCGTAGCAAACAAATATTTTAACAACAAGTCTGTAATAACGATAGTTGCTCCGGATATTTATTTAAAACAATTTTGATTTCTAGTGTATAATTTCGATATGGGAAAAAAAATCATAGCAAACAACAAAAAAGCATTTCATGACTATATCATTTTTGAAAAATATAATGCAGGTATAGTCCTTACGGGTACAGAAATTAAATCAATCCGAAAAAATGCAGTAAATTTAAAGGACAGTTTTGTCAAAATCGAAGATGGAGAAGCATGGCTATATAGCTGTCATATAAACCCTTATGAACAGGGTAACAGATTTAATCATGACCCGGACAGAAAAAGAAAACTTCTTCTTAACAAAAAAGAAATATTGAAAATGCTCGGCAAAGTAAAGAAAGAAAGCTATGCAATAATTCCACTCTCAATGTACCTTGAAAACGGGTGGGCAAAAACAGAAATTGCACTGGCAAAAGGCAAAAAGCTGCACGATAAACGTGAAGACATAGCCAAAAAAACAATGAACAGAGATATCCAGAGAAATATAAAAATTAGGTAATAAAATAATAAAAAAAGGCGCAAAAATCTTGCGCCATATAATTAAATGGTAAGATTTATTATAAAATTTACATATAATTCAACAAAGAATTATTGCTTAACATTGTAAATGTTTGCATTGATGCCTGGTATGCATAATTCTGATTGATTAATTCAGAAATAGCAGACGGAATATCCAGTTCAACTATACTTTGTCTTTGTTCAGTTGCTGCAAGTTCTATATCCCCAAGTGTAGATTTTGTCATATCCAATCTGGAAACATAAGAACTATAAACAGATTGAACTTCGGATACATGCTGAATTCCGCTTTGTATTCCATCCAGCTGACCTCTTATTGCATCATAATCTGGAGGGTCCTGTTCCAGCATCCTGCTTAAATCTCCCAAAGTTTTGAACAGACCCTCACCCGTGCTTGTATCAGTAGCTTCATCATAGCTGTATGAACCAAAAACAGTATCCCCCGGAGCATTTACTGCAATTTTTACACCATCAGAAATTTCTACTTTTCTCTGGTATGTTGGATCAGTAGAGGGTGTGCCGTTATAAACAATATTTCCATCTTCATCTTTTGTATACGCAGGCGTCTCTATTTTTGCTCCTGAAAAAATATATTGACCGTTATATTGAGTGTTTGCTAAATCTATAACACTGTCTATCAGCTGATTTATTTCATCTTTTGCTGCATCAAGACTTGTTGTGCCACTGGCAGAGTTGGCAGCAAGAACTGTCAGCTCATTTATTCTGTTCAGTTTATCTATGACTGTAGAAAAAGTTGCGTCTTGAACATTGAGCTGTGTTTTTGTATTGTCTATTGTAGAATAATACGATTCTATCTTAGCCAGCTGACTGTTAAGACTTAATATAGCATTATTGTCAATCGGACTGTCATAAATATTGTTTATTTTATTACCCGTACTTATTTGCTGCTGCAACTCCATCAATTTGTTCTGGCTTTGCATAATCTGGTTTATCATTGTCTGACTGTTATTGAAAGTACCTGTTCTTACTATCATATAAACCTCAATTCATTATTTATTGACCTAAAGTTGTCATCATCTGCATAACCTGAGACGCAACATTAAATACTCTGGCAGCAGCCTCATAAGCCCGCTGGTATTTAATCAAATCAGCCAGCTCTTCATCAAGGTTTACCCCAAACAAAGATGAACGCTGAGCCTCTATTTGAGAAACTACATCATCCTGAGCCGCAATTTTATCATTTATATCACTTATTTTTGTACCAATATCGGTAATCATACTCCCCAAAAAATCTTCCAGTGTCGCACCTATACCGGTACCAGCCTTATCAAGTAAATCAAGCTTTTGCGACTGCAAATCCAATAATCTTTGAGAATTCAAATTATTACCTATACCAGCCTCATCATATCCAGGAGGAGCTGCATTCGGATCTATATTTACAGCTGCTGCCGCAATGTTTGCCGGATTATCTAATATCGCCTGATTAACTTTTATATTCGCAGCATCAAATGTATCCGGAGGTGTTGGAATTTCAAAAATCGGTTCCGTTGCCGGTACAAGTTTTCCATCCTGTAAAGCCATCGGCGTATATTCAAGACCATCTTCACCAGTAAATGTCTGCGTTTGGATTTCGTTGACAGCTTCGGCAAAAGCTCGCGCAAGAGTATTCAAATCATTTAAGACACTTGTATATGAAAGTGTCCCATTTTCACTTGTTTCACCTACAGCAGCCAGTGAACCGGAGGTAAGCAAATCATTGATATTTGAATCAAAAACAGAGCCATCCGCATTTTCTATCCCGAAAATCACCGGTTCATCATACGAAGTGCCTTGAGTTGCAGTAAAACGCATTTTCATATCTCCGCCCTGTATGATATTTATATTCCCGAGATAAATATTAGATGTACCGTTTTCGTTTTGGGTTATTGTAACCGGTATTATGGAAGAAATCTCATCAAGCAGTAAATCTTTTTGATCCAGCAATGAAGCATTCGAACCTGTCTGAGATGAAGACTTTGCTATTTGTCCATTGATTTCCGCCAGTTGTTCAAATTTTTTGTTTAACTCTTCCATTTGTAAGTATGCTTTTGAGTTCTGGAAGCTATTCAAATCACCGAGCTCTCCAACACTTTCATTTCTCGCGTTGATTAACTGGTTTGCCATCTGATTAAACTGGTTCGCGATATCCTGTGCTTCCTGCGCAAAGCTTATTCTATATGCGTTATTAGTCGGGTCACCGTTAAGTTTTGCAACGACAGAGAAAAACTCAGAAAACGCAGATTGCAGTCCGCCTTCTCCTGATATTTCATTCATTATATTACCAATATTGCTTGCCATTGACCCGATCTGGTTATAAAAAGAGGCATCTGCACTTTGATCTCTATAATAGTTATCAAGAGCCTGATCTCTGTTTCTTGATATAGATGACAGCTCAGCACCATGCCCGAGCTTCAGGTTGTTTCCGCTTGAACACCAGTTGTAACAAGAATACCCGTGTAGTGCAGTAAAAACAGCACTTTGTTTGGAATACCCTTCTGTATTCATATTTGCAATGTTATTACTTACAATATTCAATGCATACTGGCTGTTCTGCAAAGCCTGTTGTGCAATACTAAAAGAAGAACCGATTGTCATATATTTTCCTTTATTTTTATGCTTCTTCTACTATAGAGGACATTTCCAAATGCTCTCCGGCAATGTTTTTTCCTCGTTTGTCATATTCATTTGTAGAAATAGTTACACTTCTCAAAATAGCCTCGAGTGTTTTGTTTGTCATATTTATACCGTGTTTGGTCAACTCAAGGTTCAATTTTTCCAATTTTGTGATACGTTTCGAAAGCTCATTTATATCTTTCTTTTTCTGTTCAAAACGCTCTACAGCCGAGGGTTCATTTTGTTTTAAAAAATTTATAATTTCAGACATACTAGGTTTACTAATGTTCAATTTTGATAAAAGCCCGACTCTTTTTGTAACGGTATTATTAACACTTTTAAGGGTGTTAAGAATCAAAGTATCAATATTTAGAAGATCATCACTCTTTCCGTGAATTAGTATCTCTTTTTTATCTGTATAAAGTTTTTCTATTTCTTTATAACTATTTATTTCTTCATCAATATATTTTTCCAGTTCCTGTATATCCGTCATTATTTTTCCTCTTATTTTTAAGCTGAGTATTCAACTATTACGCTTCTTCCGTATGATAAACCGTATTTTATATCCTCTTCTGAAAGATTAGCCTCACCCATCATCTGCGCATATTTTTTTATTTCTTCTATATTTTGTGATTTTAATAAGGAATTATCTGCAATATTAACACCTGAACTGACTTCCGGTTCTGTTTTCTGTGGCTGAACAGGTGTAGATGCCGTATTTTTAAAAGCATTAACCGCATTCAACAACTGTACTGCATTCACATTTGAGTTTATACCGCCTATCATTTACCATATCTCCTTATCGACGTTTACTGATATTTTTGTATTTTTTTCAACCGGAGCTTTTTTAATGCTTACCACACCATTTTCATCCGGCACAAATTTTTCCATTTGTTCATAAATTTGTTTTGCAAACCCGAAACTAGTTGCCGGATTTTTTGCAATTTGACGACCCATTTCATCGAACATATACGACTTAAAAGTATCTAAATATTTTGATTCTTCACCAAAAATACCGCCCTCTTTATCTACAGTTTTATCCATCAAAGTAAGCATCTGGGTAACAAAAATAGACTCAAATTCCTGAGATACTTTTTTCAACTGTTCTTTTGTCGATTTTTCAGCTTTGATATTGTTAAATATCTGTGCCTGGTCATTTACAAGATCCGGTGATAATATTGTTTGATGTTTAATATCCATTTTGCGTCCTAGATTACTTCAATTTCTGCCTGCAAGCTACCTGCTTCTCTCAATGCCTGCATAATAGATATAAGGTCTATAGGAGCAACTCCTATTGCATTTAATGCTTTAACCAAATCATTTAAAGTACTGTTAGCCGGCATTGTAACAAGACTTCCAGCCTGTTTGTGTATGCCTATTGTACTGTTAGAGAAGTTCACAGTCGAACCACCCGAGAACATTTCGGGCTGTGAAACTTGATTTGTAGTTTGAACAGTTACAGTAATATTTCCATGAGCAACTGCAGCTGGCAAAAGCTTCACCTCACTGCCTATTACAACAGTTCCGGTTCTTTCATTTATAACAACTCTTGCCTTGTCTCTTGTTGCGTCCACCTGCATATTTTCGATAATAGAAAGAAACGTAATCCTGTCATCGAGAAATTTTGACGGGATATTTACTCTTATGCAAGAGCCGTCAATAGCCTTTGCAGGGCTGACCGACTGACTTATTTCTTTTGCAACGCGTGAAGCCATTGTATAATCCGATTTGTCAAGAGTTAATGTCAAAGTCGTTTCTTCACCGATTTGTGTATTAATATCACGCTCAACGATACCTCCGTTAGGAATACGACCCGTTGTTGTGATTGCTGTTCTGGCACTTGTTCCATTAGATTCTTTTGATACACCGCCGACTGTAACAGGTCCCTGACCTATAGCAACTATCTCACCGTTAGGCGCTCTCAATTGTGTTTGAACAAGAACACCACCCTCGAGACTCTTTGCGTCAGCAAGTGTACTAACAGTAAGGTCAATCTGGTCACCGTTTTTAGCAAAAGGAGGGACCGTTGCCGTAACCATAACAGCTGCAGCCGAACCTTTTTGTATATAGTTAGACTGTTGAATAACCGTACCTAAATTTTGCAGCAACATCTGGTTTGTAATTTGAGTAGAACGGGAGTTATCACCTGTTCCCTGCAAACCTACAACAATACCATAGCCAACGAGCTGATTATTTCTTACACCTTTAACATGTGCTATATCTTTTATTCTCACTGCCGTAGCACAGGCAGCAAGCTGCGAAAGCAACATGCCCGCTATCATTATTGTTATTACTGCTAAATTTAAAATACGCTTTTTCATTGTTAATGTTATTCCTTTATCCCTAGAACAGATATTTAATAAATCTGTTAATAATTCCTTCATTACCGCCTCTGGAAACAGAACCTTTACCGGCAAGTGCGAATTGAAGGTTTGCAACATTTTGCGAGCTTACTTCACCTACATCATTAATCCATCTGGGATCAACAACGCCAGATATTAATAAATCCACACGTTCATTACCATTTACAAGTGTTTTTTTACCCTGAACCATCAGATTTCCGTTTGGCAAAAGCTGCACAACCTGTACAGTTACAGCATCTGTAACAGTCATACCTCTTTGATTTGCTGTAGAACTTGAAACTGTATTACTGCCTCCAAACTGATTAAATTGATCATTCAACGGCTTACCGGGTAAAATTTTGTTTAAAAAGCCGGTAAAACTATCTTCTGTAATACTGCTTCTGTCTGAAGAATAAGATAATGAATCATTAAAATTTATTGTCTCATTAAGAATAATAGTAACTAAATCACCAACTGAACGAGCTCTTACACTTCCATAAAGAGATTTCGGCTCAGCATAATACGACTGAGATGTACCGAGTACATACAGAGACTCTGCCTGAACTGCCGTCTGGCAGATCATCATGGCTGCCGTTAAAACTATTAAACCTTTTCCCCAATTTTTTACCCTGTTTTTCATTAAATATTTTTCCTTTGTTTTTTATATCTGAATTAGAACCTGATTTTCTCCTACAACTTTTCCCGAGTATATTTTGTTGTATCTTTTATTTTTTACCTGAACCAGATCGCCCTTATAACCGGTCGTCATTGCGATGCCTTCTACAGAAACAGTCAAATCGCTATTTGTTTTAAAATTTACTGTCACTGTGGAATTTTTTACTACCTCAGGTTTTGCTTTTGCAAATCTTTTAGACAAAATCTCTCCCGGATAAAAAACTTTGCCAGCAACAAGACCCTTTGAAATATCATACATATTCAAAGTCGTATCCATGCAGGTAATAACATTTTCTTTTTTTAACTCAACTGACTGCATCGGAATAATTTTGTCTCTGGGTATGAGTTCCTTTGCAACAACAGCATATTTATATGCCTTTATCTCGGCCTGTACATAAAAAGTCTGCTGATATTTGTTGTTCACATAAACATCAATTTTTTTATATTCCCGCGGGACAAGATTTTTGGAATTCGATGTAACTTTTACAGAAACTTTTCCGTCTGGAAGAACCAATTTTTGAACAGGAAGTCTGTTGACTGTTACTTCAAGTTCATCAAGTTCGTAATTTTTTAAATCTTCCTGAATTTGTTTAGACACAATTTTTTGGAACTGGGCAAGAGTAAGTTCCTGAGCAAAACATCCTGCACCGGTAGTGAAAATTAACAAACTTATTAAAATTGTTCTAAATATTTTTTTCATTATATCTTATACCATCTGATTTGTTTGTCTGAGAATGTCTGATGAAGCCGTGATTATCTTAGAGTTAGATTCAAAAGATCTTTGAGCTTTAATCAGGTTTATAAGCTCGTCCACAATTTGAACGTTAGAGCCCTCGAGAAAGTTCTGCAAAATGGAGCCGTATCCGTCCTGTTCCGGTGTTCCTGGAACAGGAGTCCCGGAGGCCGGTGTTTCTACATACAGGTTATGTCCTATTGACATTAAACCTGACGGATTTTGAAACTTAACGAGTTGAATCTGCCCGACAATCTGCTGTGTCGGATCATTACCAACCTTTACAGAAACGTTTCCATCCGGTGTAATATTGATTTCAGTAGCATTCTGAGGAATAGTAATTTGCGGCTGGAGGAGTAAACCATCAGAAGTACATATTTGACCTACTGCATCAATTTGAAGAGAACCATCTCTGGTATATGCAATCGTACCATCAGGTCTAATAATCTGGAGAAAACCGTCACCTTCAATCGCTATATCCATCGGTCTTCCTGTTGCCTGCTGTACACCTTCTGTAAAAACTTTTGTTGTTGCAGAAGTTCTAACCCCGAGACCTATTTCTATACCGACCGGCTGATATGTACCCTGTGTAATCATAGCACCGGGAGTTCTCTGAGCAGTAGATATTAAATCTTGAAATTCTGCTCTGGATTTTTTAAAACCGGTAGTGTTGACGTTTGCAATATTGTTAGCAACAATATCAAGGTTCGTCTGTTGTGCTATCATACCGGTTGCAGCTGTAGTCAGTGCCTTTAACATTTTATTTTATCTCCTCCAAGTATTAATTAGTTTTATTGATTAAGTCTTCCTATATTGATAGCCGTTGAAAGCTGCGAAGACTCTTCTCGAACCAGCTGGCTCAATGTTTCATAATTTCTGGAAACATTAATCGAATTTATCATTTCAGAAATAACATTCGAGTTTGAAAGTTCCAGTGCTCCCTGTTGTACAGAATATCTTTCAGCAACAAGTTCAGGGTTTGTTGCCGGATCTTTCGGAGCATATCTGGATGTACCCAGCGCCATCATGTCTTCTTTATTGCCAAAATCCCAGATACCAATAGTCTGTAATGCTGTAGATGTTTCATTCTTCGTAGCAACAAATGTTCCTTCTTCGTTTACCGTTAAATCGCGCTGCGAATTTATACCAAGTTCAGTTAGATTGATTCTTATTGGATTATTTAATCTGTCAAGTACATAATTCCCCTGTTCATCAACAAGCAAGTTTTCAGAATTTATCATAAAAGAACCGTTTCTTGTGTAAGCAATTTCACCCTGACGGCTTCTGACTTTAAAAAAGCCGTCTCCCTCAATTGCCAAATCCAAAGGAGCCCCTGTTCTTGATAATGTTCCCTGAGAAAATTCATGCACAAGTTTATGAGTAACAGACCCCATACTGATTTCTCCGACAAGTGTTCTATCTTTCATTTTCGGATTATTGTGATGAGCCGGCTCCTCCATAACGGCATTGTATACATTTCTAAAAGATAAACCTTCTCTTTTATAACCTGATGTATTTACGTTCGCAAGGTTGTTCGCAATAGAGTCCTGAAAATCAAGAAGACTCATCATGCCTTTAGCTGCTATATCAATTCCTCTTGAAATCAATTTTGACCTCCTGCACTATATTTTTGATAATTGCTGAGTACATTTTTTACATAATTTTGTGTTTCTTTATACGGAGGAATGCCTCCGTATTTCTGCACCGCACCCGGACCTGCATTATATGCGGCAAGTGCCAGCTCCATATTTCCGTCAAATCTATCCATTAAACCTTTAAGGTATTTTGTACCGCCGGCGATATTTTGTTCCGCATCATAAGCATTTTTAACACCCAGAGAATCTGCCGTGGAAGGCATTAGCTGCATAAGCCCCATTGCCCCGCAATGAGATGTTGCATCTGTTTGAAAACCGGATTCCTGTTTAATAAGAGCTTTTACAAAATCCTTATCCAGATTATTTTTTGCGGAATATGTTGCAATCAATTCATCTATCTCTTCGGGCGAGGTAGAACCGTATCTATTCAAACTGGAGAAAACCTTATCTTTAAAGGGTGTATCATTGGCTGAAGAAGCTTTTGACATACTGGCATCAAGCATTTTTTGAAAATCAGAATCAACACCTTGAAGTTGAGCACCAAAAGAAGACAGCTCGTTGAATCTGTTTTCTATAGCCTGCATTCGTCTTAGAGTTATGTCTAATCCTGTGATTTGCACTATTCTAATTCCCTGCCCAAGTTTTTTCTTACCATTCGGCACATAAAATTACTTATATTATGCCTCATGTATAAATTACTTTATATGCTGTATTTTCTCATCGACCCGATGGTTGAAATTATAAAAAAAATTATTGACCACCTGGTCTATAAATTTTTTTATAAATTTACGTTGCTTTTTGAAAAATCGGCATTATAAATATCAATATAGAAAAATAAGAGGTTTGTATGTTTTTTGGGAAAAAAATAGAATGTACGCATGACAGAGTTCATCCGGATACGGATGCACAATATTGTCCGGATTGTGGAAAATATATAGAAAATAAATGGTATCTTACCCGCTGCGCCTGCTGTAACATAAAAAGAAAAACAATTATTAAACATGGAGAAATACAACCCTCCAGCCACTATTGTCCGAATTGCGGAGCAGAAACTTTTAGAGTAGAGCTCGTAAAAACAATTAATTTTATTGATATAAATTTTGCAGTGCTCGTAAAAGAAATAAATGAAGAAAAGTCTAAAAACAGATGCCAGTCATGGGTAGAAAGACAGCCCGAACCTATCAGGCTTCTCGGACTTAATTTAACTTGATAATTTGATTTGTTTCAACTACTATTCCAGTATACACAGGTACAAATAAGAGGAGACAAAATTATGTCAAGAAGACCCGTTATTGCTGGAAACTGGAAAATGCACAAACTTCAATCAGAATCTGCTGATTTAGCAAATGCTGTTATGAAAGAATTAAAAGAAATAGACAAAGCATTGCTTCCAGAAGTAGTTATTGCTCCGGTATTCACTTCTTTATACGCAGTTAATAAAGCATTAACAGACTGCGGCTGCGGAAAAGTAAAAATGGCTGCACAAAATGCTTACTTCGAAACACAGGGTGCTTTTACCGGTGAAGTTTCTGTTGAAATGGTTAAAGACGCCGGTGCTGAATATGTTATCATCGGTCACTCAGAAAGAAGACAGTATTTCGGTGAAACAGATGAAATGATTAACAAAAAAGCTAAAAAAATCCTTGATTTAGGATTAGTTCCTATCATCTGCTGCGGTGAATCTCTTGAGCAAAGAGAATCAGGAGTTACCGATTCACATATAGAATCACAAATTAAAGCAGCTCTTAGCGGACTTTCTTCAGAAGAAGTTTCTAAATCAATAATTGCATACGAACCCATCTGGGCAATCGGAACAGGAAAAACTTGCGATTCTGATGAAGCAAACAGAGTAATAGCAATGATTAGAAATGTAGTGAAGAATATTGCCGGCGAAAATGCTGCTAATGCTATCAGAATTCTTTACGGCGGAAGTGTAAAACCGAATACAATTGAAGAACAAATGTCAAAATCTGATATTGACGGTGCTCTCGTCGGAGGCGCAAGCCTTACTGCTGAAAGTTTCGGTCAAATAGTCAAAGGCGCAATGAAACAGACAGTATAAATCACACAACTATAGCATTAAAAACCACTTTTCTCATTAAAGAAAAGTGGTTTTTAAGTTTTGTAAAAAAAACAAAAATAATAAGCAATAGAAAATTTTTACAAAATTTAAAATAAACAAATAAAAAAGGAGATAATTATGCATATTCCGTCACTTCAAAACGCTAAAAAACTTACAAACAGATTCAACCTCGGCGGCTGGCAAAAACATGGATTCGTTCAACATCCAGAAGATACCAGAACTATTGAACAAATAAATGACAATCTCGAAATATATGCAAACAAAATTCCTGAAGTACAAAAATTTATAAAAGAAATTAGATCCCTTTCTCCACAAAACAAAGCTCTTATGTCCGATGTAATAGAAAGAGCAGAGTACAAACCTCTTTTGATGACAGATATTGATATGATGCAGAAAAATCAAGGAACAAGCATACTCGAAAGGCTAATATCAGATATTATTGAAGCGGCAAAATCTACCCCTGAATCTCTGGACTTTCTAAAAACAGTATTAAACAATACAGACAGTGTCGGAGCAAAATATGCTCTGACAGAAATGAGTGGTGGAATATTAAAAACAAAAGATGTCGCAAAACAATTTGAAGTATCCAAAGATTTAGTCCCCATGATAGCAAAACAAACACTGGATGGCGGATATCTTGGAACATTCGAAAAAGAAAAAAATTTTATGGATTTTATAAAAGTATTAATAAATCCTATGTCAAAACCTGAAAATATAAAACTATTGAAAGAAGTCCAAAAAACGGCAGACAATATAGAAAACGCAGAGCCCGTATACATTGACACTTTTGTCAGAACAAATACACCTGTCGAAAAAATTAAAGAAAATATAAAAACACTGCCAGATATAGCAAAACTATTTGAAAATGCAGGGAAAAAGCTGGACACAACAGAATATTTAACAAAAAATACTAATATAAATTAGTTGCAAATAATTCGTTCTAATTCTCCAACAGCCTGCTCCAGATTGTCGTTAACTATTTTATAGTCATAATCCTTTGAACATTCCAGCTCTCTGTATGCCTCATGAAGCCTATTCTGGATAGCCGCTTCATCTTCGGTATTTCGACCTCGCAATCTGTGTTCCAATTCTTCTATTGAAGGAGGGAGAATAAATATCAACACAGCATCCTTTTTTTTCTTTTTTATTTGGAAAGCACCGCGTGTTTCTATTTCAAGAATAATATTTTTTCCTCTATTCAGTGTTTTTTCGACATAGGTCTCTTTTGTTCCATAAAAATTACCGTTAAATTCAGCCCATTCCAAAAATTCATTATTTTTTACTGATTTTTCAAACTCTTCTTTTGAAACAAAAAAGTAATTAACTCCGTCTACTTCTCCTGAACGTGGTTTTCTCGTAGTAACAGATATTGAAAGTTCGATTTGTGGATTTCTTTGCAAAAAGACGTTCAACAAAGTTCCCTTGCCTACGCCGGAACAACCTGAAATAATATAAAGTTTTCCTTTTGTTTTTTCTTTATCCATAATGTAAAAATTATACATTAATAACAAAAATATCCAAAACGGAAAAAACTAAAAACAAAAAATAAGCAGTTTTAGTGTGTTTCTGCGTTTATAAATTTTATTAAAAAAAATAATTTATTTTATAAAAAAATAAACGGAAAAATTATTAATATATTCATAAAAATATTTTGTTATATTATAAATAATTTTAGTAGTAAAAAATAGAACAATGAATAAATCACAAGCAACTCAAATTAAACCAGCAATAAATATTGAAAATACAGATATAATCATTATTTTAGAAAAAATAATAAGAGAACAACAGGAAAATATAAAAAAGAATAAAATACTCCTGAATACTTCTTTTTGTCACGATACATTTCAAAAGGCAACAATGAGTTCTAGTTTAATAAAGAAAGTGTGCAAAAATCTCTTATCGTTTATCATACAGTCTATGTCTGAAAATAGCCGGATAGTAATAGAAACATATATAGAAGAGAATAATTATCATATATCAATAAATATTACAAAAATAATAAAACAAAAATTATTAACGTTTATCTCTCAGTTAAAAGAATTAAAAAATATCACACAACAACATGACGGTGATTTAAATATAACAAATACAGAAAAAGAATGCTGTTTTATTGACTTTTTCTTTCCGGTTAGCTCTGATTCATAAAAATTAACATGCCTTGCATGTATTTATTCAGGGATGTACAATACATGTACAATGGACATACTATGGACGGCATGTCATAGGTGTTCTTAAATTCTAACAAAGGAAAAGGAGAATAAACTATGCCAAAAATGAAAACACACCGCGCAGCGGCTAAACGCTACAAAGTTACTGCCAGCGGAAAAATCATGCGCCAGAGCGCAGGCAAAAAACACTTGCTTCAACACAAGTCTATCAGTAGAAAAAGAAGACTTACTGGAACAACAGAAGTTTCTTCATGCAATTTAGATTTGATATCTAAAGAGTTACCTTACAAGAAGTATTCAAGATAGGAAAGGGTTGAACAATGAGAGTAAAACGCGGTAATGTCTTAAGAAAAAGACACAAAAAAATATTAAAATTAGCAAAAGGCTTTAAAGGCGCAAGAAGCAGAATATTCAAGGTTGCAAACACAGCCGTAATGAAAAAGCTGAAATATCAATACAGAGACAGACGTCATCTGAAAAGAAATATGAGACGTCTCTGGATTGTCAGAATAAATGCAGCTGTTAGACAACACGGTCTGAGCTATTCAAAATTTATGAATGCATTGAAAAAATCAGAAATTGCTGTTAACAGAAAAATGTTAGCAGAAATGGCAGTTAATGAACCTGAAGCATTCTCTGTTATTGTAGAAACAGCTAAATCAAAAATTTCTGCATAACAACAGAAAATCAATAAAAAGCCTCTGTTAAAAACGGGGGCTTTTTTGTATAATAAGTATATGAAAAAAATTTTTTTATATGTTTTACTTACTTTACTTTTCGTTTTACCCGTTTCTTCAATGACTCTTACGGGAAGTGCGGAATATAATGTAGATAGTGCAAAGACAGAAGCCTTTCAAGGAATAAAATATTCTATTGGAAGAAACTCAATATCTAATTATCTAAAAGATCCAAACTATATTCAAAATTACACCTATGTCCTAAGAGGAGCAACAAAAATACAGGACAGAACCCTTGCTTCTTTTTCTGACGGAACTTACGGTGTCAGATTTGATAATGATCCTTATCACAACTATTATTACGACAAAAATGGAAATCTTTTTAAAGTAGATGTTCTGGATAAACCACAAAATGAATACCCTCATACTTCCGTTGCTTATGACAGCAAAGGAAATATAATAAATTCTACATTTGTTGTTTCTAAAGATGAACAATATATTTTTAACCCGCAAAAAAAATTAGTAGGTCACTGGGTGGGACAATATTGTTATGACGCAAACAATCGTATTCAAATGAAAAGAGAATACTCCAGGTAATGTACACTCTAATAGAAATTGAGACTGTAAACTCAACAAATATTTTTGCTAAAGAAAATATAGAAAAACTGAAAGACAAAACAGTCATTTCAGCTGAACAACAAACTCATGGTTACGGCAGATTCCAGAGAAAATGGATTTCTAATATTTCTGAAAATATTTACTGCTCTATTATTTTGAAACCCGAAAATAAAAAACATTTAATAAATTTAACCCAGTATCTCTGTGTTGTTCTCTGTAAAACAATGGAAGATTATAAAGTAAAATCCCAAATAAAATGGCCGAATGATGTTATTGTTTCGAACAGAAAAATTGCAGGTATTTTATGTGAAAAATCAGGTACAAACGGTTTCGTTCTCGGTATTGGTGTAAATTTGAACATACCGGCATCAGCATTAAAAGAAATAACACAACCTGCCACGTCTCTTAACCTTGAAACAGGTCAAAAAATTAATAAAAAACAATTCCAAGAAAAACTTTTGCATAATTTTTTCCAAAATTATGATGCCTTTATTGAAAAAGGATTTGGCTTTATAAAAGAGGATTATATTGCCAGAATTAAATTTATCGGGAAGAAAATATATATTAGTAATGAAAAAAATAAAAAAATCGAATATATTGCCAAGTCAATAAACGATGACGGATCTCTGCTTGTTTTAAATCAAGAAAAAAAAGAACTAAAAATAATCACAGGCGACATTTCTCTTCAATAAAGCCAGCAGTCCACGGTTGAGCCATCTATAAGTTTTTTTGTTTGCGGATACACTTTCTTGCAAATATCCATAGATTTTCTGCACCTCGGATAAAATGGACAACCAGGAATTTTTTCAGTGATGGATGGCGGCTGCCCGTCTATTGTTTCTATATGATTAGAATTTATATCCAGAATAACTTTTAGCAAAGCCTGAGTATAAGGATGTTTCGGATTTTTGAAAAGAGTGTCCTTATCGGCAAATTCAGCAATATGACCTGCATACATAACAGCTATTTTATCTGCATATTGGGAAACAACACCAAGATCATGTGTAATCAAAATCATGGACATATTATTTTTTTCTTTAATATCTTTCAATAAGTCCATAATCTGAGCCTGAACAGTAACATCCAGAGCTGTTGTAGGTTCATCGGCAATTATTATTTCAGCTCTGCAAGCAAGAGCCATTGCTATAATAACTCGTTGCTTCATACCTCCCGAAAATTCATGGGGATAAGCGCTAAGTTTTTCTTTTGCGTCCGGAATTTTAACTCTTTCAAGTGCATCTATAGCAAGCTTTTCTGCTTCTTTGCCTTTTACTCCCTGGTGCAGTTCTATAATCTCCAAAAGTTGATTACCTATTGTATAAAGAGGATTTAGGGATGTCATGGGATCTTGAGGAATAAGTGCTATTTTTCTTCCTCTAATTTTTTGCATTTCTTTTTCAGACAATTTAAGCAAATTTTGATTGTCATAAAAAATTTCCCCACCGGTTATTTTACTGTTTTCCGGCAAAAGTCTTAAAACAGACATTGTAGATATTGTCTTACCACAACCTGACTCACCAACAATAGCAAGAGTCTTTCCCTTTGATAGTTCAAAAGAGACATTATGAATAGCCTCAACATAACCGTCAAGAAAATTAAAGCCAATATTTAAATTTTTTACTGATAATACGGGACTCACTAGATAGAAACCACGCCTTCAAATGAATAATCTGCACTACCTGTCATAAATACATCAAAGTTTGTGTTTTGTGAATTGCCCTCCCATTCAATTGTCAAAACTCCTCCGGGAAGATTAACTTTTACAATTTTGTCACAATATCCATTCAAAATGGCAGCAACAGCACTTGCGCAAGCTCCGGTACCGCAAGCCAACGTGATTCCGCATCCTCGCTCCCAGACATCAACAGTAATTTCATTTCTTGACAAAACTTTTACAAATTCAACATTTGTTTTTTCGGGAAAAAGCGGATGGTGTTCAAGAGCATATCCATAGTTGAGAGCCTCAGATTTTGTATCCCCATCAGAAAAAACAACACAATGAGGATTGCCCATACTAACCGCATTAACAACAAAATCTTTATCTTTTACAGAAAGCTTGCAATTTAAACTTTTTTCACCTTTAAAAGGAATTTTTGCAGGCTCCAGTATAGGCTTTGCCATATTCACCTTAACCTGTTCGTTATCAAGCAATTCAGGAACAATAATACCGGCTCCGGTTTTTACAGAAAATTTCTGTTTATCAACAAGTTTGTTATCATAAACAAACCTGGCAAAACATCTCATACCGTTTCCGCACATCTGAGCTGTAGAACCGTCAGACTGATAAAAAAGCCAGCCCAAATCAGCATCAGTTTCATTTAAGGTCGGAACAAAAATTCCGTCAGCACCAATTCCAAAACGTCTGTCGCATAATTCAACAGAAACTTGAGGAAATTTGTCTTTAACTTTCTCAAATTCATCGGGCATTATCAAAATAAAATCATTTCCCAACCCCTGCATCTTAGTAAATTTTATTTTCTGCATATAAAACCTCAAAAATTTTTATTTTATTATAGCATAAAATCAGGCATAACGCCTGATTTTATGGATATTACAAAAAGAAGATTAGTACCTTTCAAGATATCTGTCCAATTCCCATTGAGAAACAAAAATTCTAAAATCATCCCACTCTTTGTATTTTGATGTTAAAAATTCATGGAAAATATGTTCACCCAATGCTGATTTTACTACATCATTTTTTTCCATACACTGTAAAGCTTCGAGCAAACTTCCGGGAAGCGTATCTATTTTGTTTCTTTTTCTTTCTTTATCTGTCATATCATAAATATTATGTTCAACAGGAAGCACCGGTTCTTTTCTGTTTTTTACGCCGTCAATAGCTGACTGAAGAATAACAGCAAGAGCAAGATAGGGATTGCAGCTCGGATCAGGAGAACGTAACTCAACTCTTGTTGCGTTTCCTCTTTTTGCCGGAACACGAATTAAGGCACTTCTGTTTGCGTTTGACCAGGCAAGATAAACAGGTGCCTCATAACCCGGAACAAGTCTTTTATAACTGTTAACAAGAGGGTTCGTAACAGCCGTAAAAGCTTTTACATTGTCCAGTAATCCGCCGATTACCCAAAGAGCCTCTTGAGACAACTGATAAGTTCTTGATTCATCAAAAAATACATTTTTTCCATCTTTAAAAAGAGAAATATTACAATGCATACCAGAACCGTTAATACCAAAAACAGGCTTAGGCATAAAAGTTGCATGCAATCCGTATTTTGCAGCAACAGCTTTGACTGCATATCTGAAAGAAACAACATTGTCAGCAGTAGTCAAAGTATCAGCATATTTAAAATCAATTTCGTGCTGACCCTGAGCAACTTCATGGTGGCTTGCCTCAATTTCAAAGCCCATATTTTGCAAAGTATGCACAATATCACTTCTTATGTCTTCGCCCAAATCATCGGGACCTACGTCATAATATCCGGCTTTATCATGAGTCAGTGTTGTTGCTTTGCTTTCTTCATCTCTTTTAAACAAGAAAAACTCTGCTTCAGGACCAACATTCATAACAAAACCTAAATCCTGAGCTTCTTTAATTACTCTTTTCAAGTTGCATCTGGGACACCCCTCAAAAGGAGAACCGTCAGCATTGTGAATATCACAAATTATTCTTGCTACATTGCTGCCATCATCTTTACTACGCCATGGCAAAATTGAAAACGTTTTTCTATCCGGAAAGAAATACATGTCAGATGTTTCAATATTTCTAAACCCTTTAATAGATGACCCGTCAAGCATCAACTCATTATTCAAAACTTTATCAATCTGAACAGATGGTACAGCCATATTTTTTACCTGACCGTTTATATCTACAAATTGAAGTCTAATAAACTGAACATTATTTTCTTTTACAAGCCTTTTTATTTCTTCTTTTGAAAGTTCTTTTGCATGTTCCGGAATGTAATTTACAGGGCTCATTAAATCCTCGCTATTCTTTTCTCTATCTATTGACTAACTAAACAACATAAAACTATTATCGAATTTTTAAAAACTAAAGTCAAACCTGTCACTTTTTGCATAAAAATACACTTCGAAAAATAAGAAACAAAAACAAAATCAAAAATACTTTTTACAAAAATTTCTTTTCATCAACAATAAAATTTATTGTTTAAATAAAAAATTTTTATAAAAAAATACAAAACTTTTATTTAAAAAACTTTTCTTTACAATCTTAATAATTTCTAGTTTTTATCCTTCCTCATATAACAAAAACATCTCAAAAACTCCAATTGAATAGAAATTGCCGGTATAAGAAAGAAAAACACAGCAATCATCTTTATAGTTACATAACTTTGAAAAATAACAAGTCTTGCCTGTTCAGGTGTAACTTTAAAGATAAGCTGGCATAAATCAGTTATAGCATCAGTGTTAAAATAATAAATAACATGACCTACAATCATAAATAAAAGTGTAAACAAAAAACATTTAAATAAAATATTACGCACACGTTTTGCAGGTTCCATAATAAAACTCCTTTTGTTTTATTATGGCAAAATTTAAACACAAAAAAATTATCCGAAATACTAATGTTTCATTGCAGCTTTAAGTCTTGCAAGCGCTTTTGCAAGAGCTATTTGGGCACGGGCTGTATCTACTTCTACTTCATGAGAACCGAGTCTCGCTTCAGCTCTCTCTTTAGCAGCCTTCGCTCTGGTTACATCTATATCCGACCCTCTTTCTGCAAGATCTGTAAGAATAATTGCCTGATTATCTTTAAACTGAAAAATACCGCCTATTGTTGCAAAAAGTTCTGACTGACCATCTTTTTCTATTTTGGTAACACCTATATCAAGAGCACTCATGAATGGCTGGTGATCCGGCAAAATACCAAATTCACCGTCAACACCTCTTGAATAAATAGCATCAACATCTTCATTCAGAACTTCTTTTTCATGTGTAATAATTTTCAAGTTTATTTTTTTAGACATTCTTTATGTTTACTCCAAAACTTTAGGCATTCATTTCTTCTGCTTTTTTAACAGCTTCTTCAATTGAACCAACCATATAGAAAGCTTGTTCAGGAAGATTGTCATGCTTACCTTCAAGAATTTCTTTGAAGCCTCTGATTGAATCTTCAAGTTTTACATATTTACCAGGTATGCCTGAGAATTGTTCAGCAACGAAGAAAGGCTGAGAAAGGAATCTTTGAATCTTTCTTGCTCTGTTAACAGTTTCTTTGTCTTCTTCAGAGAGTTCATCCATACCAAGAATAGCAATAATATCCTGTAAATCTTTGTATTTTTGAAGAACTTCAAGAACTTTTCTTGCAACATTGTAATGCTCTTCACCAATAATAACCGGATCAAGAACACGGCTGTTAGATGCAAGCGGATCAACAGCAGGATAAATACCAAGAGATGCAATCTGTCTGGATAGTACTGTTGAAGCATCAAGGTGAGAGAATGTTGTAGCAGGAGCCGGGTCAGTCAAGTCGTCAGCAGGTACATAAATAGCCTGAACGGATGTAATTGAACCGTCTTTTGTTGATGTGATTCTTTCCTGCAACTCACCAATTTCTGTAGAGAGTGTAGGTTGATAACCAACAGCTGAAGGCATACGACCAAGTAGTGAAGAAACTTCAGAACCAGCTTGAACAAAACGGAATATATTATCAACGAATAAAAGTACGTCTTGTTTTGAATAATCTCTAAAATATTCAGCAGCAGTAAGAGCAGAAAGTCCGACTCTCATTCTGGCTCCCGGCGGTTCATTCATCTGACCGTATATCAAAGCAACTTTATCAAGTACGTTTGATTCTTTCATCTCGTTCCAGAGGTCATTACCTTCACGGGTTCTTTCACCAACACCTCCGAATACAGATACACCAGAGTGTTCCTGAGCAATATTGTGGATTAACTCCATAATCAAAACTGTTTTACCAACACCGGCACCACCGAACAAACCGATTTTTCCGCCTTTTTGATATGGTTGCAAAAGGTCAATAGCTTTAATACCTGTTTCAAGAATTTCAATATTTGTATTTTGATCAACGAGTTTCGGAGAAGGTCTGTGGATAGGAAGATATGTATCAGAATTTATATCACCGAGTTCGTCAACAGGCTCGCCAAGTACATTTAAAATTCTACCGAGAATATTTTTACCGACAGGAATTTTTATCGGGTTTTTCGTATTAACAACTTTCATTCCTCTTTGTAAACCATCAGTAGAAGACATTGCTACAGAACGAACTCTGCTTTCACCTAAAAGCTGCTGTACTTCTGCGACAACTTTCTGTCCGTCTTCTTTATAGATTTCAAGAGCATCATAAATTTCCGGTAAATCTCCATTTTGGAATTCAACGTCTATTACCGGACCAATAATCTGAGTGATTAAACCTTCATTCTCTGTTAATACTGTCATTTCTTCCACCTTTTGCTATCTGAATAATAATTATTATTATACATTTGTAATAATTTTTATACAAACATAAAATTTTTCAATGATACAAAAAGAGGAAAAATCCGATATATAAATATCGGATTTTTTTATTTTTTCTTTAAGACAATTATGAATTTTCTTCTTCAAATTTTTTAATTAACTCATCTGCTTTTGATGTATCTAATCCGGAAACATCATAAACCATACTTTTCGGATTAATTTCATTTGCTGCGCGAACTGCTTGGTTATACAGATTTTGTTCTGCAGGTGAAAGATTTGTTAAATCAATATATGTTGATCCGTCTTCTGCTTTTACTCTATGTTTATCATGGATGTAATCCATAATTTTATAAGCATCTGCTAAATTCAATCCATTTTCTGCTCTTTTTTCTGGTGCTTTTTGCGTCGCTATTTTTCCGTCAATAGCATCCAAAGGTTTAAGTTCTTCTGATTTTGGCGGTTCTATTTCAAACCCTGGATCGATCTTTTCACCAGGCATTGTTGGAAATTTCACATCCGGTGTTCCTTCTGGTAACTCATTACTGGGCATTGTTGGAAATTTTACCTCTGGTGTTCCTTCCGGTAATTCATTACTGGGCATTGTTGGAAACTTTATTTTTGGAGCTCCCTCTGGTGATTCTCCACCAGGTTTTTTCGAAATTTGTAACCATGGAAAAGTAATATTTAACTCTTTAATCTTTTCAAGAATAGTTGAAGGGTCTACATCTTTTCC
Organism: Candidatus Gastranaerophilales bacterium; assembly: GCA_944323425.1. GTDB lineage: Bacteria > Cyanobacteriota > Vampirovibrionia > Gastranaerophilales > Gastranaerophilaceae > CALUPY01. The sequence goes on from CALUSL010000018.1 coordinate 21,380, forward strand.
AATAATATCTTTTATTTTATCGATAATTTTTTGAGCATTTGCATCTTCCGCATCTCTTTTCTTTTTCAACTCATCCAATTCTTTTTCTTTTTCTTTTATTTGTTCGTCAATTGATTTTGGTTGTAGTTTATTAAAAAAATCAGAAATATCATTTTTATCACCTGGCATTGTCACAGAAGGGATATTAAAATTATTATCACCACCATTAATAACATATTTTCCTCCAGGCATTTCGATACAGGCTACTGGTTTACCAAAATTTTCTTTATTTATTTTACCAGATTCATCGAATAACCCTGGGTTCTCTCTATATGGAACTATTTCAGGTTTATCGTTCTTGTCATTCTTGTTAATCCAATTAATAGCAATTGTTGCATTTCCGTTTGCTTTTACTGCGTTAAAATTACCCATTCAGTTCTCCTTTTCTTTTTTTTTAGTAAATTCCTCTTGTTTTTATAAAAACAAACATACAGAAAAAATTGCCTGTCTTTTTTTTAAATAAAAAAAAAGACAGTAAAAATAGGCAATTTAAACCTATATAGCCCCTTTACATTTTTTAACAATTACTAATCAATAACGACAGCGCCACTTTGTTCTACGTCTAGTGTATAGATCTCTGATTTAACATTTAAGTCTAACCATGTTTTGGAAACAATATCTTTTATCTTATTTAAATTATTTCCATGAGATATAACAAGCAAAGAAGGACCTGCTCCACTAAGCACACAACCCAAAACATTCTCTTCATGCTTCAATGCTTCTTTAATCTCTTTCATACCAGGAACCAATTTTTCCCTATATGGTTGATGTAATCTATCGTTTAAAGCAAATTTCATTAGTTCTTGGTCTGCAGTATTAACAGCTTCAATGAGCATAGCAGAATGTTTTAAATTAAAAATAGCATCTTTTAATGGAATTTCTTTAGGAATGACAGAACGAGCAATATCTGTAGCAAGTTCGTAATCAGGAATACAAACAGTTATTTTCCAATCTTTTGGCCAGTTAATTTTTCTGTAAATAACACTACCATCCTCTTCAAAAGAAGCAATAACAAATCCACCAACAATTGCCGGAGTAACATTATCAGGATGCCCTTCAATTTCAGACGCAATTGACAAAAGAGCTGCTTCATCAGCCGGTGACCCCAACAATTTATTTGCAGCAAGCAATCCGCCAACCACAACTGCAGCAGAACTACCTAAACCTCTGGCTATTGGTATATGAGTATTTATTGTTATTTTTAATTCGTCAGGTGTTTGTCCGATAGAATTGTATAAAAGTTCAATTGCTTTATAAACAATATTATTTTCATCTGTTGGAATTGAGATAATATCTTGTTCATTAGTCTCATCAATAATATTTATTTCAATTCCGGTTCCCGGCATAATTGTCTCTTCTACAGTAATTGTATTATATATAGGAAGAGCCAATCCCAAACAATCAAATCCAGGACCTAAATTTGCCGTTGTGGCAGGAACTTTCACGCTAACTTTCATACTCAAATCCTTACAAATGTATTCCTATCTAATTTGAATCGGCATTATCAAACATAAATAGTCATCTTCGCTATCAGGTCTGAATAACGTAGCCGAAAGACTTCCACCTAAGCCTATTTTAATTTTTTCTGATTCCATTATTTTTAAAGAATCAAGAACATATCTGTAATTAAATGCAATGGTTAACTCTTCATCTGTATATTCAACAGAAATAGAATCTTCTCCGAGACCGGCATCAGGAGTATCCGCTTTCAAAAACAGATTATTTTCTGCAAAAATAAATTTTACAATATTCGTTCTTTCATTAACCATTACTGCAACACGTTCAAGAGCATTAATCATATCTTCTCTTGATACAATCGCATTTTTTTCACATGTTTGAGGTATAAGCTGTTTGTATGGAGGATATTCTCCTTCGAGAAGTCTGGAGGACATGATTAAATTTGATGTTTTAAAAGTAATTTTTGTTTTTTCTACAAATAATGAAATTTTTTCTTCGCCGAGATAAGGAGCTATTCTCAAAAATTCCTGTAGAGTTTTTGAAGGAATTACACAACTTATATCTGTTTCTTTTTCGTTTTGTATTTTTTCAATAATTCTAGTCAATCTATTTCCATCAGTAGCAGCCATTTCAAGCGAATCTTTAGAAATAGAACAGAAAACACCGCTGATTATATTTCTATTTTCATAATTTGCTGCAGAAAAAGCTGTATATTTTATTGATTTAATAAACGGATTTAGTTCAATTTCAACAAATTCTTTTTCTTTTAATTCATCTTCAGTGATAACAGGAGGAAATTCATCAGCACTAATACCAATCAATTCAAATTTTGAGTTGCCGCATGTAATATTAACGACATTTGTTGTTTCATTTAAAGAAAAAACAACAGGTTTGTTGCTTAATTTTGATGCAATTTCTGATAATTTTTTTGCAGGTAAAGTAATTTTTCCTTCTTTTTGAACAGAAGCAACAGTGCTTGATGATATATTTATATCCAAATCTGTTGCACTAAATTTTATGTGATTATTTTCATCCGCTTCAATTAAAATATTCGAAAGTACGGGTTGAATACCTCTTGCAACTGTAGTTTTTTCTACAATTTTTAAATTTGTTGCTAAAAGTTCTTTTTCAATTGTGAATTCCATTTTTTCTCCAGAGTTTTTTGTAAGTTCTTTTTGTTTTTTATTTTATTTATTTAAATAATAAAATAATATATTTAAATAATAATATTTAGTAAAGAAATAAAAAACTGTATAAAACTATTATAAAGCAAACATATATTTGAAACAAAGTTGTTCAAAATTATGTAAAATTTTTGTGTAAAACTAAAAATTATTTTGAACAATTTTGTTTTTAAATTTTTTATTTATTTTTTGTACAAAATTTTTCAAAGTTTTTTACAGTCAAAAAACATTTTTTCTACAGGTTTTCTACAACAAAAAAATGACATGATATTATAAATAAAAGTCATGGAAACATGCTCTATTCAAAAGTTTAACAATTTTTAAAATCATCAGGTTTTTTGTTATGAATCCATCTTGCCAGTTCTTGTTGTTCAAAACTCAATGCGAAATTATACAAACTTTTTATTAAATTTCTTCCTGATGGAGATTTTCCTATTAACAAAAAATCACCAGCTTTATTTTTTGCAATGTAAATTTCTTTCTGAATTATTTTTTCTACATTATTTTTTGCAGGTGATTCTATTTTTGTTTTTAACCAGAAGAAAAGAAGAGAAACCGGAGGCTTCTCTTTATTTTCTTTTAAAAAATCTGAAAATTCTTTTATTATCATTATTTTATTAATGCCTGTACCAACTTGAACTGAGGATGTTTCGATGTTTTTAATAATTCAAACAGTACAATTTCTGTTGTTGTAATCGTTGCACCAAGTTTTTCCATGAGGTTTATTCCTGCTTTAAATTCATCTGTTTCTCTTGATGCACATGCATCTTTTATTACATAAACATTGAAGCCTTTTTCTATAAGTGCTTTTACTGTTTGGTAAACACAAATATGTGTTTCTATTCCGCATACAAAAATATTTTCTTTTTCTTTTAATGCATCATAAACACCTTCTGTTTCTAATGCATTAAAAGCTGTTTTTTCAAATACTTTGTCCGTTTCTTTTTTTGAGATAGTATCTATTGTTGAGCCGAGACCTTTTGGATATTGTTCGGTAAATATTTTTTCAACTCCAAGTATATTCGCCATTTCTGATAAAATATAAGCTTTTTTTGTTATTTTATCTTTTTTTAGCATTTGTACTAATTTTTCCTGTATATCAATAAAAAGAATTGCTGAATTTTTTTCATTTATTGTCATTTTTTTATTTTCCTTATTTTATTGTTTGTATATCAAAGCATTTATCAAAAAATTGAACACTTTCTTCCAATTCTTTTTTTTCAAAAATTTCAAAAACCATTTTGGGATTCAGTTTTAAATCTTTTATTGTATTGAAAACTTCCTGAACATTTATTGTTCCCTTTAGCAGTGTGTTATGAGAGTCGTCTTTACTATAATTGTTATGCAGGTGCATATGATAAAGATGTTTGTTGTATGTTTGAATCCATTCCACAACAGGCACTTTTGAATGTATATTTACATGTCCTATGTCCAAAGATATTTTTAGATTAGGAGAATTAACTTCTTTTATTACATCGAGAATAAAATCCGGATTTTTTTCCTGAACATTTTCTATAACAGCTGTGATGCCGGTATATTCAAATTGTTTTACGAATGTTTTCCAAAAGGCAATAAATTTTTCCTTGAACATTAACTGATACATGCTGTGATTTAAAAAAGCATTGAAACCAGTATGATATACAACTGTTTTTGCGCCTAGATATTTGGCAGCATCAAGTGATTGTTGAAATCTTTTTATAGATACTTCCCTGATTAAAGGATCTAAACTCACTACAGATAAATCAAACAAAAAACCGTGCAGGCTTGTTTCTCCTTTAAAACTAAAAAGAGCTTTTTTCATTGTCTCTACTCTTTTTGTGAGAGTTGAATCAATGTCATCCAAATTCGGTGCAAACCTGCTTATTTCAAGGTTACAATTTAAATCTTTTGCTATATTTACGGCTTCTTCAAAATTCTTTGAAATAGATGATGATATAAATTTTTGCATAGGTTATCTTCTTTGTTCTACAAAAATATAATAGCATTAATAGGATTTATTTTGAAATTCGTTAATAAATTCTTCGAGAAGACTTCCCAGTTTTGATGTTGTAATTTCTGAGATATCAAGAGATAGTCTTTTATTGCTTATATTTTCAAATTCTTGTTCATGTGATATATCTATATTTATTTTTGTATAACCGGGATATGTTAGTTCGAATATACTCTTTCTTTCTTCGTTTTCGAGCATAAAATAGCAGTTATTTTCTTCTGTTTTATATTGAATATTTGTCTTGAAAAGTTTTTCCTCAATTCTTTTCTGTGTTTGATAAAACAAAGGAGCAACTATACATTCTATTTTTTTATGAAAAGCCTGTTTGAAAAGTTTAAAGTTTTTAATTTGAGGTTTCTGATGTTCAATACTTTTTATCTGTGTATTTGTTGAGCTTCTGGCAACAAGAAAAGAGTTACCCTTTAATAAAGCTTTTGCAAGGAATTTGTTTGCCTGTTTTTCTGCTTCTTCAAATGGTGTGTCGTTCATCTCTACTATACCTGCACTGATTGTGCAATTTTTCGGCAGCTCATTTTTTATTTTTGAAAAAATTGTCGTTGTGTCTTTAGCTTTTGTTTTTTCAAACCATAAATAAAGTTTGAAGTCATTAGAAAAACCGACGATATCTGTTGCTCTTATATTCTTTTTTATTATTGATGCCAGATGTGCTGGAGATAATATGTTTCTGGTATTTACATCCGGTGCTACAGCGGCAAATGCACCTTTTGTTTTTTCGCTTTTTGTTTTTAAAATTTTATTTATATAGTTTTTTGTATACAACCCGTTTTCGATATCAATTATATCAAGCTGCGCTAAGATATTTTTTTTCGTTTCTATATTTCTGAGCATTTCCTTTTTTTGAAGAGCCCAGATTACCCTTAATGTAAATTCTGTATCAGTAGATTTTACGTTTAGAAAGTCAGATATACCATGTTCAAAAGCAGTACAGAGCATGTCATCATTCTGTTTTGAGAAAACAGGGATAATCTGGCATTCTGCGAGATCAGAGTTCTGATGCATTTTGTTAATAAAATTAATAAAATCTGTTTCTCGTTTTTTGCCTTTGTCTAAATAATAAAAAATGATACATGGTTTTTCTTTTTTTATTATAGAAAAAGCTTTTTCATATTTTGCAGCAGAAAAATTGTCTATATTTCTAAGCAGAAGAAGTTTATTTTTTATCAAATCAGAGACGATACTGTTGTCTGTTATCAATAAAATATTATTTTCTGTACTCATTTTTACTCTCAACAATTTTTATAAACATTTTATCTCAAACTATAAATCCAGTAAATTTTTTTACTTTTTTCATGCCTTTTTGGCATGCTTTTTTCTCTTTTTTGAAAAAGTTCATACTTTAGTTTAGAAATTTTCCAACTAAATAAGCATAAAGAAGCTTTTAAAATGACCGTAATATAAGAATGTAAGAAACATAAGTCATCAAAAACTCAATAATTATAAGGCTAAGCGAGTAGTAGGGTTCTTAATACCCTTACCTGTCTTGCCTTTGAGAGTACAAGGAAGTACAGAATTTTTCTCAAGAAAGGAGAACAACTATGCCTATTATTGTAAACACAAACATGTCAGCTTTAACTACACAAAGAAACTTAACGAATGCAACGAATGATTTGAACAAAGCATTGAACAGAATGTCAACCGGTTTAAGAGTTAACTCTTCTGCTGATGATGCAGCGGGTATGTTCGTTGCCTCGACTCTTGATACACAGATAAGAGGCTCGAAGGTTGCACAGGACAACGTTGCTACCGGTATAAATGTATTGCAAACGGTTGAGGGGGATATATCAGTAATTGAGGATAACCTTCTTCGTATAAGAGACCTTGCAACTCAGGCAGCAAACGGAATATACAGTGATGAATCTATGCAGGCAATGCAAAACGAGGTAGATGCACGTATTGAAGAAATTAACAGAATAGCAAATGCTTCGAATTTTAACGGTTTGAATCTATTAAACGGTAATGATGCCTTTAAAAACGGTTTAAGACTTCAGGTCGGCGCAAATTCAGAAAAAGCAACAAACTGTGTTGTTGTACCTGCGGAGGTATTTGCGAATGCCGAAGCTTCTTCTCTCGGACTTATTTCCAATGGCACTAATGATGCTCAATTTGCTTCAACAGAAGAAGTTTTCGCAAGTGCATCTAATGCCGCACTGTTTATCGCGGATGTTGATAAAGCTTTAACAAAAATGAATACACACAAAGCAACAATTGGTGCTATTCAAAATAGGCTTGAATCAGCTAACAACTCTCTAACAACAATGATAGAAAATGCTACAGCAGCAAAATCAACAATTATGGACGCAGATATAGCAGAGGAAAGTGCTAATTACACGAGAGCAACAATACTGCAGCAAACAGCATCAACTCTTCTCGTTCAGGCAAACTCTCTGCCTCAGATAGCTTTAACTTTATTACAATAATAGATAGTTGATGACAAATGCCCGGGATTTTATAATTCCGGGCTTTCTTTGTTTTTTAGATTAAAGAAGTTCCGCAAATATATCCTGTTGACCAGCAGTTTTGTAAATTAAATCCTCCGGTTAATCCGTCTATATCAAGAACTTCTCCACAAAAATAAAGATTTTTTATTACTTTTGATTCCATTGTTTTGGGATTTACTTCGTTTAAATCAATTCCCCCTGCTGTAACTATTTCTTCTCCTCCTTTTACACCGATAACATTCAAACTGAATTCAGTCAGATTTTTTATTATTTTTATTCTATCTTCTTTTTTTAGCTGACCGCTTTTTATCTCCGGTTGTATTTTATTTTTAATGAGTATTTTTTCTGCAAGTCTGTGAGGTATGTATGTATCAATAACATTTATTATATTTTTTTGAGGGTTTTTGTTTATTAACTCTGTTAGTGATTTTTCTAAGTTATCGTGTTCTGTCAATTTTATTTTTATGTTTAGCGGTATTTCGGGGGTAAAGTTTATATATGCACAATAAGAAGATATTTTGTAGCTTAAAGGTCCGGATATTCCAAAATGAGTGAATAAAATATCACCTGTTTGGGTTGTTATTTTTTTGTTGTTATAAAACACTGATGTACAAACATTTTTTAATGTAAGTCCTGATAAATCAAAAAAATCGGTTTCTTTTGTTAATAAAGAACAAAGTGCCGGTCTCAACGGCACGATATTGTGTCCGAGTTTTTTGGCGAATTTTTGTCCCTGTCCTCTGCCGCCTGTTGCTATTACAAGTTTATCTACAACGAAATGATTTTTTTCTGTTCTTACAAGAAATTTGTCATTTTCTTTTTTTATATCTATGACTTTTTCTTTTATGTTTTTTATATTGTTTTTTCTTGTTTTGTCAATAAGTTTTTTTCTCACAAAAGATGACGAATTAGCCTCGGGGAAGAATCTGAAATCTTCTTGCATATAAGTTTTTACTCCTATTTGTTCAAAAAAAGCAAAAGTATCTGTTGTTGAGAATTTTGAAAAAACAGAAAGTAAAAATTTTTCGCCTCTGGGGTAGTTTTTCGCAAGTTCTTTAAAATCAAACTCTCCATAAGCAAGATTGCAACGACCTCCTCCTGTTGGCAAGAGGGTTTTTAAAATATCTTGTTTATCAAAAATATAAATTTCGTTATCCTCTTTTTCTGATGCAAAAAGAGCACAAAAAATGCCGGCCGGTCCGCCCCCAATTATTCCTATTTTAATTTTTTTTTCATAGCTCATTTATTTTTGTTCCGAAAAGATAGACTTCTTCAACCTCATCCAATTCATCATAAAGCTCAGTTATTGTTTTTTCAAGTTTTGGATGTACAAAATCAGGAATAAGTTCAAGAAGAGGAACCAGTACAAAAGCTCTTTTGTGTAAATATTTATGAGGAACAATTAAAAAATCTTTTTCTATAATTCTGTTTTCGTAAAAAAGAATGTCTATATCTATAGGTCTTTCACCCCAGTGTTTTTTCTTTGTTCTATCCAGTCCAAGAAGTTCTTCTATTTTCTGGCATCGTAAAAGCAAATCTTCGGGAGATAATTTTGTTTTTAATTCAACAACAATATTTAAAAACCAGTTTTGTTTTTTTTCTCCCCATGGTTCTGTTTCGTATATAGCAGATGTTCTGATTATTTTTGTGTCATCTGAAAGATTAAAAAGATTTACAGCCTGATTTATAAGCTGAAACCTGTCGCCCATATTTGATCCTAAACACAAATAAACAATCGCCATAGAAATATTGTATATTTTTTTGTTAATTTTTACAAATATGGGGCTCTGTACATGTTTAATTTGTTGTTTTTATCTGAACTTTGTTTTTATATAGAGAAAGAAAAAGAGTTTGAGTATGTTGAAAAAATTTTTAATTTGTTTATTATTTGCTTTGATATTTGTTCAGCCTCAGGCTCAGGCAATAAAAGCAGATAACGGAAAACTGGTAAGGGTTGGAATTAGTGATAATTCTTTTGGGAATTATTATATTTCCTGTACAAAAATATCGGCAAATGATGAATTTAAACTTACTGACAAAAAAACAGGTAAAGAATTAGGGGTTTTTCCGGCTGATAAGATAATCACTGTATCAATTAAAGATAATCTTTTTGTTATTAGTGATGAAGAGAATATACTATTTGACGGGATAACCGGACCGGTTGTTGTTTCGTCGGATAAGGGTTTTGTTTATATAGACGGATTAAAAAGAGCCGGTAAACAAGCACTTTATAGAGGTACTTTGGAACTTACCAGAGTGGAATCAAAAAATAATCTGTTCAGTATAATAAATGTTCTTGATTTGTCTTCATATTTAAGAGGTGTCGTTCCTAATGAAATGCCTACATATTTTGGGCTTGAAGCATTAAAGGCTCAGACTGTAACGGCAAGAAACTATGTTTTAAGACCAAGGGATAAAAATTTCTACAATTTTGATGTATGTGATTCTGTTGCCTGTCAGGTATATTTTGGTGCTAATACAGAAGATGAACTTGCTGATGAGGCAATTTTAGAAACAAATAATATAGTTGCACTTTATAATGGAGAACTTATTCTGGCTTTGTACAGTTCAACGGCCGGTGGTTATACGGAAAGTTATGAAAATGCCTTTTCTGAACCTGGCACGAAAAATTTTCCGGCTGTATCTTTACCTTATCTAAAAGGTGTTCCTGACAATAAAAGTTTTCTTCCGTTAACCAAAGAAGAAGATGCCGCAAAGTTTTATAAATCGGAACCTTCGACTTTTGACAACAAATCTTCTTATTTTAGATGGACAAGAGAATGGACACAGCAGGAGCTATCCGATTCATTAAAAATGAATATGAAAAAGCAATCATCAACAGGCTTTATTTTTCCTGCATTAACAAAAGAAGATGATTTTGGAACAATTCAGGATATAAAAGTATTAAAAAGAGGCGTATCCGGAAAAATAGTTTCCATGAATATTATTACGGACAAAAATACATTTAATGTTCAAAAAGAGCTTGTAATACGCCGTAGTTTTTGTAAAGACGGAAAAGCCTTGCCATCAGCGAATATTGTTTTTGAAATGCAAAAAGATGACAAAGGGAATCTTGAAAAAATTATTGCTTACGGCGGCGGATACGGACACGGGGTCGGAATGAGCCAATGGGGTGCTGGAATGATGAATACTCTTGGATATACTTATGATGAGATTTTGCAGCATTATTATTCGGGTATTTCCATTGGTACATATCCAGTTACTTTGACTAATAATCCGAGTCAAGATACAGCTTCACAATCTTTTTACACAAAAGACAAAAAAGCCAGCCTTGTTGTTGAAAATAAATTTCAGTTTACAGATTTGATTGTTGTCATTAACGCACAGGAGCTCAAACTGGAAATATCTCCGCATTTGTTCAGTAATGTGAAGGTTGATTTAAGTCCGTATCTTGTGTCCGGGATAAACAACATAACATATATATTGCCATATACTGATACAAACAAAAAATCAGTAAAAATGTATGTCGAGTTGAAAGAGGCTGTTCATGAGTAAAACCCAAAGTCTTTTGAAGGCAGCATGGATTATCGCTTTTGTTACTGTTATCAGTAAATTAATAGGCTTTTTACGAGATGTTGTAATTGCAAATTATTATGGCGCCGGAATGGTTTCTGATGCTTATTTTTATGCATATCAAATACCGGCACTTGCTATAGTTTTGCTCGGGGGCATAGGCGGACCATTCCACAGTGCTGTTGTTTCTGTTTTTTCAAAAATAATACCGAATCTTGATGAGAAAGCACCGCCCGCCGTAAACAAACTTTTTAATACTTTTTTAACAACAACGTTTCTTTTCTTTCTTGTTCTTGCTGTTTTATGTTTTGTCTTTTCTGATGTGATAATGGGTATAATTATATCCAATGGAAGTCCGGAATTGATACATCTTGCGGGATTGCATTTAAAAATTATGTCTCCGGCTCTTGTTGTTGGTGGGGTTGTTGGGATTTATTACGGTATATTGATTACTTATAAAGAGTTTTTAATCCCGAATATTTCACCAATGTTAATGAGTATTGCTATTATTGCCATCATTTCTCTTGTAAAAAATGACAATACAGGTATTGTTCTCGCTGCAGCAACAACAGTCGGTGCTTTGTGCCAGTTTGTTTATCAACTGCCAAAATTAAAATCTTTAGGTTTTTCTTTTAAACCAAATTTCGATATAAAACAAAATGAAAATTTTAAAAATTTATTGGAATTATTATTTCCTGCAATTTTAAGCTCTACAGTCGGACAAATCTATATCTATGTTGATATGTTTTTTGCTTCTCAACTTCAAGAAGGGGCATGGTCTGCTGTCGGGTATGCAAACAGACTTTTCCAGTTTCCGGTCGGAATCCTTGTTACTGCTTTTCTTGTGCCTTTATTTCCTATTTTTTCAAAACTTGTTGGTGAAAAAAATTATGATGATATAAGATATTATTTTAATAAGGGTGTAGGGCTGCTCAATTTTGTTGCTTTTCCAATACTTGTTTTGATTATACTACTGGCATCAAATGCGGTTCAGCTCGTCTTTCAAAGGGGTGCTTTTGATGCTACAGCGACAATGATGGTTTCAGAGGCATTATGCTATTTGTCAGTTGCGATAATTCCTTACGTTTTCAGAGATTCTATAACTCGTGTTTTTTATGCTTTTAATGATTCCAAAACACCATTTCTTGTTGCTTTATCGTCTGTTATTATAAAATTTATTTTGAACTACTTTTTTGTAAAAGAACTTGGTATAGGCGGAATAACTCTATCAACTTCTTTTGTTACACTTATAAACGGATTCTGGCTGGGTCTTTTAATAAAGAAAAAGATGTCAATGAATTATGGTTTATATTTTAAAAATATAATGAAAATGACTGTTATCTCTGTCTTTACTTATTTTGTTTGTCTTGAGGTTTATAAACTCTGGGATAAATTCTTCTTGCCGTCAATGATTGCTTTAATATTCAAAATTATATTAATCACGTTAGTTTGTGCAATAGTATACAGCCTTCTTGCTGCATTGTTTAGGATTCCGTATGTTTTTGAATTGTACGGCAGAGTGAAAGGAAAGATTATAAAATAATGGATATTTTTGGTGATAAAGAATTTGTAAGAGAATTAAATGAAAAATTAAAAAGAGGCGGGGTTGTTTCTTTTGTTACAGATACTGTCTGGGGTGTTGGTTGTTTACCGGAGTCAGAAGCAGGCGTGAACAATATATATGAACTCAAAGGCAGAGATCGTTCAAAACCTCTTATTCTTATGTCAGATTCTGTAGAACATTTACTGCCTTATGTAAAAAATATACCCGGGAAAGCTAGAGAACTTATGAATAAATATTTTCCGGGTGCTTTGACTTTGATTTTTGAAAGAACAGAAAAGACACCTCTTTTTGTTACTTCGCAAAAAAATACAGTAGGAATAAGAGTTCCTGATAATGCAGTTTTTAAAAGATTGTGTGAAGTTGTGGACGGACATGTTCTTGCCACAACAAGCGCAAATTTATCTAATCAGCCTTCTGCCAAGACTTATATTGAAGCTGAAAAAAATATCGGGAAATATGTAGATTATGTTTTTCAAGATTACGGATATATTGCCAGAGGTCTGGAATCTACTGTTGCACTCGCAATTAATGAAGAAATTAAGGTTTTAAGACAGGGCGAAATTAATATTTCATAATTTGTGCTTTTTGAATTGACTATTATATAATAAGAATCAAATAGATAAGTGAGGGAAATATGAAAATTTACATTGAAGACATTGCAAAGTATGAAGGACAAACTATTACTCTTCAGGCCTGGCTTTATAATAAGCGTTCCAGCGGAAAACTTCACTTTTTACAGTTGAGAGACGGAACCGGTGAAATTCAGGCTGTTGTTTTTAAGGGCAATGTCTCTGATGATGTTTTTTCTCTTGCTGATAAAATAACACAGGAATCCTCAGTAGAAGTTACAGGAACAGTAAAAAAACATGACCGTTCAAGAATCGGTTATGAAATTGATGCAACTGATGTTAAAGTAATTGGTGAATCAGTTGATTATCCTATTACACCCAAAGAACATGGTACTCATTTTCTTATGGAACACAGACATTTGTGGCTTCGTTCTTTAAGACAGAAAGCCATATTGAGAGTTCGTCACAGAATTATTAAATCTGTACGTGATTTCTTTGACAACAAAGGTTTTACTCTTGTAGATGCTCCTATTTTTACACCAAATGCATGTGAAGGAACAACAAACCTTTTTAAAGTTGATTATTTTGATGAAAATGCATATCTTACCCAGAGCGGTCAGTTATATATGGAAGCAGCTGCAATGGCGGTGGGTAAAGCTTATTGCTTCGGACCAACTTTCCGTGCGGAAAAATCAAAAACAAGACGCCATTTAACTGAATTTTGGATGGTTGAACCGGAAGTCGCTTTCTTTGATATATATGATGATATGGATTTGGCAGAAGAATTTGTTGAATATATAGTGCAAGAAGTTGTAAAACACAATAGAGAAGATTTGGAAGTTTTGGAAAGAGATATATCTAAACTCGAAAATATAAAACGTCCGTTCCCGAGAATTTCATATGATGAAGCAATTGAAATTCTGAAGAAAAAGGGCAATGACACTGAATGGGGTGCTGATTTTGGCGGTGATGAAGAAACACTTATTTCTGAAGAGTTTGACAAGCCTGTCATGATTCACCACTACCCCATGGCAATAAAAGCATTTTATATGAAACAAGAAGGCGACAAGGCGGCTTGTGTTGATATGATTGCGCCTGAAGGCTACGGTGAAATTATTGGCGGCGGTCAGAGAGAAGAAGATATTGAAAAACTTAAGGAAAAAATCAAAGAACAGGGGTTGCCTGAAGAAGTCTTTAACTGGTATCTTGATGTAAGAAGATACGGAAGCTGCAAGCATGCTGGATTCGGTCTCGGTATTGAAAGAACAGTTGCATGGATATGCGGATTGCACCATGTACGTGAAACAATTCCGTTCCCGAGACTAATGGACAGATTAAAACCTTAATGAATAGACCTGATGAATATAAATTATGAATTTGAGACAATAGCTGCAATTGCTACTCCGCTTGGTATGGGCGGAGTGGGTATTGTGCGGGTATCCGGTGAAAAGGCTTTTGATATTGTTCAAAAAATTTTTAAAAGCGGTGAAATAAAGCCCGGCAGGATTTGTCATGGATGGATTTTTGATGAGTCCAGAAAAATAGATGAAGTTATTGTTTTGCCTTTTAAGAACCCGAATAGCTATACAGGAGAAGATGTCATAGAAATTCAAGGGCATGGCGGACTCAAAGTCGTCGGAAAGATTCTTGAACTTGTTTTAAAAAACGGTGCCAGAATGGCGGAAAAGGGTGAATTCACAAAACGGGCTTTTCTTAATCACAAATTGGACTTGTCTCAGGCTGAGGCTGTACTGGATTTAATCCATGCAAGGACTGATAATTTTGCTCAAAAAAGTGCGAATAATTTATCCGGTGCCCTAACTCTGGAAACAAACAGAATAAAACAAAATCTTTTTGATTTGATGTCCAGAATTATTGCAGCTGTTGATTTTCCGGAAGATGTTGAGGAACCATCTTATGGATATTTGAAGGATCAACTTTCTGAAAATATACAACAGATTCAGAAAATACTTGATGGGGCTAAAAACTCTAATATAATGAGACAGGGTATAAAAATTGCCATAGCCGGTTGCCCAAATGCTGGTAAATCTTCGCTTTTTAATGTTCTTTTGAACCTGGAGAGGGCTATTGTCACGGATATACCAGGAACTACCCGTGATGTAATTCAAGAAACTATTGATATAGATGGAATACCCGTCACATTAATAGACACTGCCGGCATTAGAGATGACGCAGATGTTGATAAAGTAGAGGCTATAGGTATTGATTATACAAAAAAATGTGTGGCTGATTCTGATTTAATTCTTTTTCTTTACGACTCTTCTGTTGGCATGACAGAAAATGATAAAGAGATATTTGAGCTTGTGAAGAAAAAACCTGTTATAAAAATTGCATCAAAATCCGATATTGCTGAAAAACAGACGGACGATGCTTTGTATGTTTCCTCCAGAAACGGACATAATATTGATGAATTAAAAAAACAAATAAAAAATATCGTTCTTGATAAAAATTCTGTTGAGTCTGAATTTACAACGAACAAGAGACAGGAAGAGTGTCTCATAGGGGCAAAACGTTCGCTGGAAAAAGCTCTAAAAGCTACAGAGGAAGGAGAGATTCAGGATTTAATTTCTATTGATATAAAATCGGCTCTTCTTGCTCTTGGCGAGGTTACCGGTGAAGTTATAAATGATGATATTTTGAATAATATTTTTGATAATTTCTGTATAGGTAAATAATTGCAATAGAATAAATAAAAAGTTATAATCGATATGATTAGAAATTAGAAGATGGAGTTTATTATGGAATACTGGCAGCTTTGGTGTCTTATAAGCATTATTTTCTTTATCGTTGAAATGTTTACACCCGTTAATTTTTTTCTTAATCTCGGTTTGGCATGCCTGATATCAGCTTTAGTTGCATATATTGGTGCATCTTTTACGGTACAGGTTATTCTTTTTGCGGTATTCGGTGCTCTGTTTCTTATATTTTTACGTCCGTTTCTTGTGTACAAGAAAAAAGGTGAGCAGGACGATGAATTTGATGAAAAATATAAGGGTAAGACAGCAGTAGTGACAGAAAAAATCACTTCTGAGTCCGGAAGAATCGCTATTTATGGTGAAACATGGCAGGCAAAAACAGAAAATGGTGAAGAAATAGAAGAGGGTTCACAGGTCAAAATTGTAAAAATTGACAGCATTGTGATGTATGTAGAAAAAATATAGGAGAAAAACATGATTATTTTAATTGCGCTTGCAGTACTGGTAATTATCTTTTTTGTTAAAGGTATCCAGATTGTACAACAACAGGAAGAGATGATTATTGAACGTCTCGGAAAATTTGATAGAGTGTTAGATTCAGGATTTCATTATATTTTTCCGTTTTTGGAGGTTCCGAGAACTATTTCCTGGAAAGAAACCACAAAAGGTCCTGATGGACGTGCATATTCCTACTATACTCAAAAAACAAGAATTGATATGCGAGAATCTGTTTACGATTTTCCACGCCAGAACGTGATTACAAAGGATAATGTTTCAATTGCAATTAATGCTCTGATATATTTCCAAATTATGGATGCAAAAAGCGCTGTTTATCAGATTCAAAATTTGCCGGAGGCTATTGAAAAATTGACACAAACTACTCTGAGAAACATAATAGGTGAACTTGATTTGGATGAAACACTTGTTTCCAGAGATACAATTAATGCAAAGTTGAGAACTATTCTTGATGAAGCATCTAATAAGTGGGGTGTTAAAGTCAATCGTGTTGAGCTTCAGGATATTATTCCCCCGACTGATATCCAGAATTCAATGGAAAAACAGATGAAAGCAGAGCGTGACAGACGTGCAGCAATTCTTGAGGCAGAAGGGTTGAAAAAATCCGCCATCCTGAAAGCTGAGGGTGAAAAAGAAGCCCAAATAAACAAAGCTGAAGGTGAAAAACAGGCAGCTATTCTAGTTGCTGAAGGTCTTGCTGCTGCAAGGATAAAACAGGCAGAAGCAGAGGCTGCTGCAATTCAAAAAACAATTGAGGCTATTCAGAATCATGGTGAACCGGATAAATACCTTATCGCTGTAAGATATCTTGATACTTTAAAACAAATGGTTGAGGGTAAAGATAATAAAGTTGTTTATATGCCTTTTGAAGCAACAGGTATATTAAGCTCTGTTGACGGTATAAAACAAATGCTCGATGCAAATAAATAGTTTAAACTAATTGTAAAAAAAGCCCGATAGTTTTCTATCGGGCTTTTTTGTATAAAGAAAAAGCTATAAACTAGGGGTTCATAGCTTGTTAGATTAGGGATATGCGTATCGTCGTCTTCTAAGGAGTATAGTGTTATTGTACATATACTTTAGTTGTAGAAAATCATACATTGTTATGAATAATTCTTTTTATGTTCATTCATTTATTTGATGAAGGCATGACTTTTTATAAAAAATCATTAAAAGGCATGATATATAAGGATTTTTCGCAAGTTGGGTCAAACGGATGATTTTATGGTTTTTTATTAAACTCTGAAACTCTTATGCCGATAAATCCGATAGGGCTTATTGTAAAGACTTTCAAAGGGTGACAAGTTGTACAACAGTATTTATCCTATAAATATAAAACCTTATGTTCCGCCGCAGAATAAAAATGCAGTGACAAACAATACCGATGAAGAATCGGCTGGTTCTCATCTTCAAAGAGAGAATAGAGCCCTTCAGCAGTCTGACAAAAAAACACAGAACAGGGATACTTTTCAGAGACAACAATACCCTAATGGTCAACATACGACAATTGATTATTCTAAGTCTCAGGTCAATATTGCCCAGATTATAACTGACTTTAAGAATACGTCTCTTGCTATAGGCACTCCGGATGATATAGCGGAACGTGTAAATCAGTACTTATCTTTTGCTGAAATGCAGTCAAAAGAGGATGTTCCTGATAGGGAATTTATAAAAAACAGTCTCAGGTCTGCTTCAAAAATTTTAGACAACTACATAACCCAAACCCTTAACAAAGATTCGAAAGTCGTTGAGAACTGGGTGGAGGCGCTGTTTTTACAGCAAGTAAACTATAAATCTGACCCTACGAGCATAAATCCTGATTTTCTTGTCAAACTTCCTGAAAAAACGCAAACACAAACTGTACAACAGGCACCGTCGACTGAACAGAAAACTTCTGTTACCTTGCAGCCGCAGGTCGAAGAAGTTCCTGTAGTGCAGGAAGAGCAGGAGACTATAGCGGAAACTACAATAAAACAACAGCCTGTTGAGTATCAGAAAGATTCGACTGTCAGAGTTTATGTTCCTCAGGATAGGGAGCTAAAAGAATATTTTATTGAGGGTAAAAAGTATCTTGAAAAAAATGATGCAAAAAGTGCTTTGAATTCTTTTATGGCTTCTTTGGATCGGGCAAAACTAACCGGAGATAAAGAGGCTGCAGGCATGATTTGTTATGAAATCGGTCAGATTTATGACAAAGATGATATGCTTACAGAAGCTCTTAATTATTATCATGAAACTGTAGAATCTTCTACAAACAATAATTTAAAGGCAAAGGCATATTTTGCAATGGGTCAGATTTATGACGATGTTGTTTATTTTGATCCGGCTATGGAGCATTATTATTCGGCTGTTTCTTTTGCCGGTGAAGCTGAAAACCTGAAAGCCCAGACAAAAGCGCTTGGAAATATAGCAAATATGTATGCAGAGAGATATGATAAAGAAAATACATATACATATCTGGATGTAGCAAAGCAAATAGCTTCTGAAACAAAAGACAGTAAAACGATGGGCGCTGTCTGGTCAAAATCAGGAGATTCCCTCAGTATAATAAATGAAGATGTTAATGCTTTAAAAGATTACAAACAATCTGCAATGTTTTATCATGAAGCGGAGTCTCCTGCAAAGATGGCAAGAAACTTTGAAAAGGCTTCTGCAATCATGCTGAAGCTTGGCAATAAAACTAAAGCGAAATCACTTCTGGAGAAGGCTTATTCTCTTTCTATTGATGCTGATGACAGAGAATATACAAAAATACTCTCAAAAAAACTTTTGAGTGTATAATTGATTTATGTCGGATAGAGTAAAGAATATCACTTTTTATATTATCATTTCAGGTTTGATGATTTTAGGCGTATGTTTACGAGTTTTATTTTTTTCGTATGACAGACCTTTCTGGAATGATGAATCAGCACTTGCTTTGAATATCATTAACCGTTCATTTTTCGGTTTATTTTCTACTTTGGATTATGAACAGGTTTCTCCCCCGTTGTATATAGTAATTGCAAAATTTTTCGGATTGTTTATTAGAAAGTATGAAATTGCATACAGGCTTCCTGCTTTAATCTGCTCAATTTTGTCAATACCGGTATTTTTTGTTTTTTGCAAAAAATTTTTGGAGAAAAAAATAAGTATCATTTTTGCTATGATGCTATTTGTTATAAATTATCAGCTTATCTATTACGGACAGGAACTAAAGCAATATAGCGCGGATATTCTTGTTTTTCTTTTGATTTTACTTTCATATTTTTATATTGACTTTGAAAAAAATAAAATATGGATGCCGGTTTTGACCGGAATTGTTTTTGCTGTTTCAATATGGTTTAGTTATACAGCTGTTTTTGGTATTTTTTGTATTGGCTGCGTAATGCTAATTAAAAACTATAAACAATGGAAGCAGTTACTGGCTTTATTTTTACCCTTTTGCTTGTCTTTTCTTTTGTTCTGGGTTTTCAGACATGAGATTAACTCCAGTGATTATTTGCATTTGTTCTGGGAAAGGGGTTTTATTGCAAAGAATTTTTCTAACTTTTTTAATATTATCAGTAATAATCTTCATTTTTATTTTTTAAACTTTACTCATAAGTTATTTCTTTATCTGTTGCTTCTTTGCGGTTTTATTTCTATTCTAAAAAATATAAAAGACAAAAAATATTTTCTTATAATTATTTCTTTTGTTCTTGCTTGTGTTTTGTCGTATTTTAATATTTATCCATTGTCTGACAGGGTTTCTATTTATTTGTCTTCTTTGTGGTTTGTAGTTCTTGCAAAGTCCTTTGATTTGTTCAATTTTAGCAATAAGTGTAAATGGATTTGTTCTTTTATATCGTTGTTTTTATTTCTACATATAGGTCTGAATTGCTTCTGGCTGATAAAGTCAGTAATTATTGATAAAGGTTATTATGTAGAAAGAACGCCTGAGTTTTTAAAAATGGCAGAGTCAAAAATGCAAAAGGATGATGTGCTTTATGTGGCGGCAATGACGCATATTAACTATAAAATGTATAAGGATACTGTAAATATAAAAAATGTTATTGTCGAAACAGTTCCTGCTTATGATTTTATAGAATATTCTAAAGTTTTTGATAAACTCAAAAATGGAACTACGTATTATTTGTTGTTGACTCATTCCGGCGATAAATTTCTTGAATTTGAGAATTTAAAACGTATTATGCAACAACAGAAAGATGTTATTTTTATGAGTGATGATAAATACAACCTGCTCATAAAATTCACAAAGAGATAACCTTCTTTTTATTTCATATATAATAAAAGAATCAAAAGAAAGGAAAACTGATGGAAGACAAAGTCAAAAAGGCTCTCTCTTTATTTAAAAACGGAAAATATGAAGAAGCTTTGAGTTTATTTATAGAAATGACAGAGGAAGATAAACTTAATCCTCATTTGTATAGTAATATAGGACTTTGTTATGCAAAGATGGGGAACGATGAAGAGGCTGAAAAAAATTATTTGAAAGCTTTGTCTATTGACGCAAATCTTCCTCAGACATATATAAATCTTGCAGATTTATATTATAAAGAAAGAAGAATTTCTGATGCTCTTCAATTATTGCAGCAGGGCGCATATGAATTGCCTGAAAATGTTGGCGTGTTGCATTATTTAGCCAGAATTTATATAGAGGACAAACGATATACCGAGGCGATAGATGTTCTCGATAAAGTTTTGGATTTGTCTCCGAAAAATCCTGATGCTCATTGGGATTTGGGTATGGTGTATTTTGAACTCGGGGATTGGAACAGCGCAATAGCCAATTTTGAGGAAGTGTTAGAAAAACTGAATAATAATGAACTGGCTTATTTTCAAACAGCGCTGGCATACGAAGCCAATGATGAAATAGATAAAGCGATTTCAAACTTTTTGAAGGCAATTGCTGTGAACGATAAATTTCCGCATGCCTATAAAAAAGCTGCTACATTGTTTATGGCGAGAGGTGATATAGATGATGCCATAGAATATTTTGAAGATTATTTAAAATTTGATTTACATCAAGAAGAAAGCGCCTCTGTCAAAAAAATTGTAGAATCTTTGAAAAAGAAGAAGATGAATTAGTCGTCTTTACTGAATATGAGTGACAGCTGAGGCACATCTGCTTGAATCATTTTTTGTTTGCGTTTGCTTGCGGAAAGATCCTTTGAGTAATCTACTTGCATTTTTGTCATTAATTCTTCTGCTTTTTTTACAACAGATTGGGGCAGACCTGCCATTTTTGCAACCTGTATGCCGTAACTTTTGCTTGCTGAGCCTTCTATTACTTTTCTAAGGAAAATAATTTCCCCTTCATTTTCTGAGATTGTTACACGGTAATTTTTTATTTGAGGGAACATAGAGCTCATAACATTGAGTTCATGATAGTGTGTTGCAAAGATAGTACGTGCTTTTATGTTTGTTGCAATATACTCCGCAACGCTCCATGCTATAGCTACTCCGTCATAGGTGCTTGTACCTCTTCCTATTTCATCGAGAAGAATCAGGCTTCTTTCTGTTGCAGAGTTTAATATATAAGATGTTTCGTTCATTTCTACCATAAAAGTAGACTGTCCGAGAGACAAATCGTCAACTGCACCGACTCTTGTAAATATTTTGTCGACTATGCCTATTTGGGCATAATCACAAGGTACATAACTTCCTATCTGGGCCATGATTACAATCAATGCATTTTGCCGCATATAAGTAGATTTACCTGCCATATTCGGACCGGTTAGAATCATAAATTGGGGATATTGCGGATTGTCGTTGTTTCCTATTAATATTAAATCGTTGGATACGTATTGTCCCATTGGGAGAATTTTTTCAAGAACCGGATGTCTGCCTTCTCTAATATCAAGAGCGCAAGACTCTGTTATTTCTGGTTTTACATATTTATTTTCTATTGCACATACTGCAAAAGAAACAAAGACATCCAGAGTTGCCAGAGCTTCTGCAATTTTTCTTACCGGTTCAACAAATTCTTTTGAGTACTCACGCAAATCTGTAAATATTTTATATTCAAGCTCCGTTGATTTTGATTGTGCTGAAAGTACTTCGGATTCGTGTTTTTTCAGTGATTCTGTTACAAATCTTTCTCCTGTTGTAAGAGTTTGTCGTCGTATGTAGTTGTCAGGAACCATTGAGAGGTTTGAGTTTGCGACTTCAATATAATACCCAAATGTTTTGCTGAATCCGACTTTTAAAAATTTTATACCTGTTTTTGCTTTTTGTTGTGCTTCGAAATCTATCAGCCAATTTTTTCCGCCGTTTAATAAGTCTTTATAATGGTCAAGGTCATCAGAAACACCTTTTTTTATAATGTTTCCTTCTTTAATTGTTATGGGCGCATCTTCACAGATTGTTCTATCAATTATATCTGCAAATTCAAGCAATGATGCATTTTCTTCTTTAAGTACAGAAAGATTGTTTGTTTTAAAAGTTTTTAATATCTGAGCAAATTCCGGCAACAGTTTTATTGTGTCTTTCAGGGCAAGAAAATCCCTCGGATTTGCACTGTTGTTGCTGAGTTTTGTAGAAAGTCTTTGAATATCATAAATCTGTTCTAACAGGTTAATCAATGATATTCTTGAACTTGTATTTGTTATTAGTTCTTCAACTGCGTTCTGGCGTTCTTTTATGTCGTTTATATTTTTTAGAGGCTGGTGAATCCATTTTTTTAATAATCTAGCCCCCATATTTGATTTTGTACGGTCTATTGCCCATAGGAGACTACCGTATTTTGATTTGTCTCTGGATGTTTCTGTCAGTTCAAGATTGCGTCTTGTGTTGCTGTCCATAGAAACAAATTCGGATATCTCATATGTGTCAATCGTTTCAAATTTTGGCAGATTGTCTTTTTGCGTTTTAAATAAGTAATCAATAATCGCCCCTGCTGCACAAAAACCTGTCTTGCAATTTTCAAAACCAAAGGCATCGAGTGATTTTATTTTAAAAATTTGTTTTAAATTTTCCTCGGCTCTGTTTATGTCAAAGGAATTGTAAGACATTTTTGAACAGTTATAGTTGTTTGTTATTTCTTCTGGCAGATCTATTTTTTCATCAGGAACAATTTGAAATGGCAGAACTTTTTGTGTCAATTTTGGTACAACTATTTCTGATGGTTTGATTCTTGCGAGTTCGCTGATTAATTGGTTAAAAGATGTTTGTGTAACTTTAAATTCTCCGGTTGATATATCTGTATATGCAAGTCCGAATAAATCAGATTTTTTGTCTTTTATAACAGCAGCGAGATAGTTATTGGAGTTTGATTGCAAGAGATTCGATTCGGTAATTGTACCGGCAGTAATTGTTCTGATTATTTCTCTGTTAACAAGACCTTTGGCAAGCGCCGGATCTTCCATCTGTTCACATATAGAGACTTTGTGTCCTTTTTCAAGAAGTCTGGGCAGATAATTGTCGATAGCTTTTGCCGGAATGCCTGCCATAGGAATACGTCCCAGTGAACCGCCTTCGCGGCTGGTGAGGGTAATCTCCAAATCACGAGACAGAGTAACAGCATCTTCAAAGAAAGTTTCATAAAAGTCACCCATTCTGTATAAAAGAAGAACATCGAGATTTTCTCGTTTTATTTCCAGAAATTGTCTAAGCATGGGAGTGGCTTCATTGAGATCAACATCTGTGCTGTTAATAAAGTTTATTTCTGTTTTGGACATCATTCATCACCCTTTTTTTAAAATTTACTATAAATAAGACTCTTTTTCAAATATAAAAATAATGAGTTGACATCGAATCATGCTTTAGATAATATTAATTCTACAGACGCAAGATATGAATAGGCTCCCATCGTCTAGAGGCCTAGGACACATCCCTTTCACGGATGCGACAGGGGTTCAAATCCCCTTGGGAGTA
>CALUSL010000019.1 GCA_944323425.1 Candidatus Gastranaerophilales bacterium
CTTTTTATTCTTTTTTCATTATCTCAGGTGTTAGAGCGCACCGTGCGCATAATCTAACTTCGAAAGCTTCGCTTTCCTGGCACCTGAGCAACAGCCCATTTCTTTTTATTCTTTTTTCATTATCTCAGGTGTTAGAGCGCACCGTGCGCATAATCTAACTTCGAAAGCTTCGCTTTCCGGGCACCTGAGCAACAGCCCATTTGCTTTTGCATTTATAAAATTACCATGGACAATTTTTAAAATCAAGCATTAGATTTCATTTTACACAACGAATTTAAAATAATCGGGTAAAGAGGTTTAAAAGCAGACAGTGCCGCATAAAAATAAGAACCTGGAACACAAAAAAGTTCCAGTGTTAAATTTTAAACCATAAAAAAAAATCATGATTATTCCGATTCAGGATCTTTGCTTGCCCCGACAAGAAACTCAATCAAGAAAACTATAGAAAGCAGCAACTGAAGAGCTCTTTGTTCTTCTTTTTCTTTCTGTATGTCAGCGCCCTGTTCTACCAGCTCTTTTTCCACAAGATTTATCGCCTGATATATCTCGGCATTTTTCTTATTAAGTACAGTATCTTTAGTACCGTCATTTAGTATCAGGCTGCCATCTCTATTTCTTTTCATTGTGTACAGCTGTTTTTCCTGATTATTATTGTCGAGTATTTTCATTAAAAAAGTATTCGATTTCTTTTCAGGCAGCACTATTTTAAATTTGTATTCTTTTGATTTTGATATTTCCTTTGACAAGTCGTTTATTACAGCAGTTCCATAAATAATTTTGTCATCATGAAATATTTTCAGCCTGCCGTTAATTTTTTTACTGTCCAGACGGATATTATACCTGAATTTGTCATCACTAACCTTTTCAAGCTGTGCCTGATCAACTTTATTTGCCATCATTAACTGATTAAAAAAGTTGGTATTCTTGGCATTTGTAAAAAATCTTTCAGTGAAATAAGCCGGCTCTTCGTTTTTTACAATAGGTTTACTAATTTTTTCTTTTGTTTCTTCAAGCTGTTTTTCTTTTTCAAAATAATCACCCGTCTCAACAGGAATAACAGCGAGCGCTGTCAGATAAGTGTATAACAGCGGTTTCAATATTGAAGGTCTTCGTCCGGGACGATTGTCATTAGTGTTGTTTGCAGGAGTGTATCCGGTAGATATATTATTTACGTTCATATTTTTTCCATTTTCTCAAGTCAGGGATTACTATATTAACACCATAATATTTTTTGTAAAGCTTTGTAAATAAAATATACAAAAAACTAAAGTTTTCAATTAGCCATGCCGATATAAATAACATAAGCAATAAGGGGTATGATAAAAATGAGTCTTGGCATTACAGGTTTAAATACAAACAGAAATTACATCGATACATCTTCAGTAAACGAAGTTGCAAAACAAATTTTTTCAAGAGCACAAAACAAAACTTTCGACATCAACAATGCCGATCTCTCTAAATTCAGAAGACCTGAACTTGGTATTGATTTATACAACGGAAGAACAGACGCAAATACAGCAACAAAAATCGCTGTAAGAAATGCAGGTCTCGATATAAACCTCAACGAAACATTCATCGCAAATGTACAGTATCTCAACACACAGGCTGCAATGGCTCCTTCAAGAACATCAAAAAATGTTGAAGGCAAACTGATTGCTCCGGTTGCAGAAGGAGAAGCAGCACAGAAAACCAACGTAGAAGCCCTTCCTCAAACAGTTGAGCTTGTTTTAAAAGGCGGGCTCGACAAAGACAAAAGAGGCTCTAATCCTTTTTCTTTCTTCTCTATGAATGCAAATGCAAACAAAGATAAACAGGAAGAAAAACACTTAGGTTTAATCGCATAATAACCTCATACTTTCACAATATTACTTATTGCTTAGCCGCGAAAGTTCTTTCCGCGGCATTTTTTTAGTTTTTGGGGTAGCCGACAGTTTGGGCAAACAGAACTTCCTGACTTAAACCGAGACGCATTTTTGCAGAAAGAACAGTCTGCTGTATATCAGCTCTAAACCACGCATTCAAACCATTCGCAGCGCTGAAGAGATAAACATTTTGCCCGATAAAGCCGCAATCAACAGAAGCAAAATGCTTGCTCTGCATTCCCAGATCTGCTACATATAACAGAGTAAGCGGATATTTTCCGACAATAGGTCTGTAATCCTCTTTGCTGATAGCTTTAAGTGCGTTTTCCTCAGGCAAGTATGCATACAGACCTGAAGGAAGAACTACAAAAATTTTAATTTCTTTCAAGTTTCGTGCTGATGGAGCCGTTCTGTTTCCATTTGGACGATTTATACCGTTTGCTGCCCAGAGAAGATTAGAAACGACCTCGAGAGGAAGCTCTTCTTTACTGAATGTTCTATCTGTTTTTCTGGCAGAAAGTGCGTCCATTAACGGCATTCCTCCGGTTTTCACCGGTTCAGGGAGTATTATATCCTTTAGTATTGTTTCCGTTGTAGCCTCTGCAAAAACAGCATTTGCCGCGAATACAACAACAAATAGTAAAGGTAATAAAAGTTTAGTTATTTTCATAAAACACCTCTCTGTCAAATTCATTAAAATTAGTGATTGTTTCTGATACGCCCTCCAGAGACATCAAAAAATTATGATTTTTCTCAGGTCCGATTGCAATAATTTTACCGATACCCGCATTTTTTGCCGCAGCTATTCCTGAGACAGCATCTTCAACGACAATACAATCCGAAGGTGCCAGACCAAGTTTTTTTGCAGCAATTTCATATATATCAGGCGCCGGTTTACCCGGTATTTTACCATTATCGTACACAATTTTTTCTAAATCAAACCAACGTGCCAGCTGAAAGCCCTCAATAAAAAAGTCGACATTGACCTTTTCGGACATTGTTGCAATTGTGCGGGGTATATCGTGCGCTTTTAAATAATCTAAAAATTCAACCGCTCCATCTGTCAGAACAAAATTTTTCATATCATCACGGCACATTTGCCTGTAGATGGACTCCTTTTCGGCTGTACACTTTTCGACCAGTTCCCTGTCTGGCTTTTTGCCTATTGCATAAGCAATAATATCTTCGTTTGTTCGCCCGAACATATGGTCTCTCATTTCTTCATCAGTAAAAGCTGTACCTCTCAATTTTTTTGAGAAAACACGCCATGCCTCCATATGTTTTTCTGAATCCAGAAAAAGTGTTCCGTTAAAGTCAAAAATTATTCCTTTGTATTTGTTCATACTTACCACTTATCTATATGTATTTTTCCCGCATCAAATCTTTCCGGACGTTCATGTTTTTCAGCGCCGTAGCCTACAGCAATAAGGCTGTATGGTTTTATATTTTCAGGCAGTTTAAAATAGTCCGAAAAATCCTTCATTGTTTTTTCCCAGGGATAAATCCCCATCCAGCAAGTGTCAAGACCCAGCCATTTTGCAGCAAGAAGAATATTTTCTGTTACCGCAGCGCAATCAGTTAGATAAAAATTTGGAGCAAACTCAAGTTTAGTATCTCCGCAAACCATTATTGCAACAGGTGCAGTCTGCAAAGAAGATGCGTAAGGGTGCAAATTTTTAATATCCTTCATCACTTCTTTGTCCTTTATTACAACAAAATGCCAAGGCTGTTTATTTACGGCAGAAGGGGCATACATGCCTGCTTTTAGAATTTCATTTAAAGTTTTTTCGTCGACGGGTTTGTCCAGATATTTTCTAATGCTTCGTCTGTCATAAATTATATCGAGCATAACTGCCTCCCTGTTTTAATTCTCATGTTATTTTTGAACAATTTTCTTTGTTGTACGTTAACTATTATATAAGCTTTTATGCAAAAATACATTATATGAAGCGTTTGTAAACAAATGAAATTTTATAAAATAGGACTGAGGTCTGTTTAATGAATTGTAAATATACCCGTTTTTTATCAAAAATTTTTATACTATGCCTGATACTGACGGTGCCGCTAAAATGTTTTGCGATAACAGAAATAAAGGACGGCTCCGAGCTTTCTATTGATGACTGTATAGAAATTGCTCTTCAGAATGACCCGAATGTTAAAGTCGCACAGAATATGTACAAGATATCGAACAGTCAGGTTGGACAGGCAAAATCCGACTATTTTCCGAGTCTTACAGCCGGCGGAACATACAACTATCAGGCATCTCATAACTCGAGAGCAGGAATGATGAACAACATGGGATATATGAACAGAGGTTCATCATCGAACCTGGATTTCTCTCAGATAAATGTAAGCGTTAACCAGCTCATCTGGGGATTCGGGAAAAGTATTGCAAAAATAAACATGCAAAAATACAACAGAGAATCCAGAGGCTACGATCTGGAAAACACAAAGCTCGATACAATATACAATGTAAAAACTGCATATTTCGGTCTGCTCGCTGCTAAAGCAAATCAGGATATTTACAGACGCTCAGTTCGCATAAACCAGCTTAACTATGACAGAACAGCAGCTTTATATAAAGAAGGATTGAAATCAAAAATAGATGTTGTAAACGCTGAAGTTTATCTAACAGATGCAAAAATCCAGCTGCTCGAAGCCGATAATCAGTATCAGACAGCTGTTATACAGCTCAACAACGCAATGTATTTTCCGAACGCACCCAAATATGAAATAAAAAATACCGAAAGTTTTAACTTTAAAAGCAGCTACAATGCAAAAAACGAAATTAATATAAAATACGTTAAAAAGGGCAATATAAAAGACGACGATGTTGAACAGAGCGCTGTTTTGACATCAGGAATAGAAAAACAGGATATTCTCGAAAATTTTGTATTTCAGCCGCTACATTTGACAATGGAAGAATCCATTAAAAGAGCATATGAAAACCGACCAGACCTGAAGTCTTTAAAAATGGTTATGCGTGCGCAGGAAGAATCATTAAAGGCAATAAAAAGAAGTTTTCTCCCTGATTTGACCGCAAATGCAGGATACAATCACAGACGAAGCGATGAAACGAAAAACAGTTCTTTTTCTGTTTCAGCCGGTCTCAGCTTTCCTATGATTAACATTATGGATATAAAATGCAAAGTTGATGAAGGAAAATCATATCTTGATATTGCCAAAAACAATATTGATCTTTCCGAGAAAAATATCTACTTTGAAGTTCAAAACTATTACATAAATATGATACAGTTAGAAAAACGCATCCCGCTTATGGGCAGCAAGGTAAAACAGACACTCGAAAACTTTGAACTTGCAGACGGCAGATATACCGTCGGACTCGGGAATTTCATTGAGTTGCAGGATGCACAAACAAATTACAACAATGCACAGCTTGCATATGTTCAGTCAGTATTTGACTACAATGTAGCACGTGCACAGCTGGAAAGAGCAATGGCTGAAAAATAACAAGTTACTAAAATAACGAAAGAAGCAATGATGAAAAAAATTGGCGTTAGAAAAATATTAATTGCACTGGTAATTGTTTCCCTTCTTCTGTGGGGAGCTGCATGGGCAATCACGCAATACAACAAAGCACCTAAATACAAATTAAGAAAAATAAAGCGGACAACAATTACGGAAACAGTTGAAGCTTCCGGCACAATCAATCCTGTTAAGACAGTAAACATAGGGTCTCAGGTATCAGGTATGATTAGTGCGATTTATGTCGATTACAACTCCGAAGTAAAAAAAGGTCAGCTGCTTGCGCAGATAGATCCTTCGCTTTTTCAGGCTCAGGTCGACAAAGCTCAGGGAGATTTGAATTCAGCACGCGCAAATTATGAAAAAATTAAAGCAATGTTAATATATGACAAAAAGAATTATGAAAGATACAAAAAGCTGTACACAAAAAGATACGTAGCAAAAAGCGATGTAGAGCTGGCAGAAGCAACGTACAAGTCAGATGTTGCCCAGCTCGACGCAATGAGCGCGCAAATTGCACAGGCAAATGCAACTCTCCAGAACAACCTCACAAATTTAAAATACACGAAAATAATTTCACCTGTAGACGGAGTTGTTGTATCCAGAGACGTCGATGTAGGACAGACAGTTGCTGCGAGTTTCCAGACTCCGACCCTGTTTATGGTTGCGCAGGATTTAACAAAAATGCAAATTGAGGTAAATGTCTCAGAAGCTGATATAGGGCGTGTTCAAGTCGGTCAGGATGTTGACTATACACTTGACGGATATGCAGACATGACCTTTAAGGGAAAAGTATCTCAGGTCAGAATTTCTCCAACAACCGTAAATAATGTAGTTACCTATAACGTTATTGTTGAGGTTGACAATGAAGATGAAAAACTAAAACCAGGTATGACAGCAAATGTTTCGATAATTACAAACCAGAAAGATGATGCTCTTTGTGTACCTAACGACGCGCTTAGATTTACGCCTACCGAAATCACGGGCGGTAAAAAATATAAAGAACAGGGCATCTGGGTTATGAAAGACAGAAAACCTGTCCGTGTAACCATTAAAACCGGTGCAAAAAATAATGATATAACTGAAATTATTTCCAAAGATATCAAAGAAAATGACAGAGTTATTATCGGTTACAGAAATGCTGATAAAAACACGGGCACAACACAGAAAAAACGTCCGATGAGAATGTTTTAGGCGGAAAAAATGAGTCTTATTGAGATAAAAAATGTATTCAAAACCTATCAAACCGGCGATACAAGCTTCAATGCCCTAAACGGAGTATCACTGAGCGTTGAAAAAGGCGAATTCGTATCTATTATGGGCGCGTCCGGCTCAGGGAAATCAACATTTATGAACATTCTGGGATGTCTTGATAAACCGACATCGGGAAGCTACTTCTTAGACGGTATAGACGTTATGTCTTTAAACAGCGACCAGTTGTCTGACATAAGGAATCTGAAGCTCGGATTTGTATTTCAGGGTTTCAATCTGATATCAAGAACAAGTGCACTTGAGAATGTAGAAATGCCGATGATATACAAGGGTATTCCGCCGGCAGAACGCATAGAAAGAGCCCGTAATGCGTTGAAAATCGTAGGGCTTGAATACAGAGAATCCCATATGCCAAATCAGATGTCCGGCGGACAGCAGCAGCGTGTAGCAATAGCAAGGGCAATAGTCAACGATGCCCCGATTATTCTGGCAGATGAACCGACAGGAAATCTTGATACAAAAACGAGTATTGAAGTAATGGAATTTTTTGTAAATCTCAATGAAAAGGGCGGAAAAACGATTATTCTTGTTACGCACGAACCGGATATAGCTGAGTACAGCAAGAGAATAGTCAGATTCAAAGACGGAAACATTATAAGCGACGAGGTACGCGTAAATGCTTGATTTTATGTCCACATTCAAAATATCTTTGAGAGCGCTGAAGGTGAACAAGATGCGCTCTATTCTGACGAGCCTCGGTATCATTATCGGTGTAAGTGCCGTTATAATAATGCTTTCAATCGGAGAAGGTGCAAAACAAAGAATACAAAAAGATATAGAATCAACCGGCTCTAACCTGCTCATGATAATGTCCGGTTCAACTACATCAAGCGGTGTAAGAATGGGTATGGGCGCACAACCAACGCTGACACTGAAAGATTCTGAAGCTATTCTTCAGCGCTGCCCGTCAGTTCTCGAAGTTGCACCAACTGTCAGCGAAGTAAAACAGCTTGTATACTCAAACCAGAACTGGTCCACAAGTGTTATGGGCATAACCCCGGGGTATATGACAGTAAGGCTCTGGGAAATAGAACAGGGAAGGGGCATCAGTTCGGACGATGTAAAAAACGCAACAAATGTAGCTTTACTTGGTTCAACAGTAATAACAAACCTTTTTGGCGACTTAGACCCTGTTAACAAGACCATTCGTATAAACGGTATGCCGTTTAAAGTCATAGGAATACTTAAATCAAAAGGTCAGTCAGGCATGGGACAGGATCAGGATGACACGGTTTTTATTCCGATTACAACAGCCCAGAAAAAGCTTTTCGGAACAGCATTTCCGGGTACGGTAAAACATATTGCCGTACAGGCTACCTCAGCAGAGACGCTCGCCTCGGCTGAAGAAGAAATCACTTTGCTTTTGAGAGAACGCCACAATATCGGCAAAAACAAAGACGACGACTTTACTGTCAGAAACTTTACCCAGATGCTTGAAACCGCAAAACAGGCATCAAACACAATGGCGCTGCTATTAGGTTCAATTGCATCAGTATCGCTTATTGTCGGCGGTATAGGTATTATGAATATCATGCTTGTTTCCGTTACAGAACGAACAAAAGAAATCGGTATACGTATGGCAATAGGTGCAAAAGCAATGGATATAAGGTTCCAGTTCCTTTTCGAAGCTCTGTTATTATCAATGATAGGCGGTTTAATAGGCGTTTTTATTGGTATTGTCGGTGCTAAAATCATAGGACTTCTTTCATCGTTGACTGTAATAATCTCACTTACTCCGATACTGCTTTCTTTTGGATTTTCAGCTATTGTAGGCGTTCTTTTCGGGTTTTATCCGGCATACAAGGCTTCTTTATTGAATCCGATTGAGGCTTTACGCTATGAATAATCCTGCCTTGCCAATGATGCCGAAATTCACTATAATATGTATACAATAACGTGAAAGAATGAGGATTTTATGGCAGACGCAAGACGCTGGTACGACAAAGACCCTATTTTAAAAGAAGCACTCGAGCTTTTAAGGCTTCAAACAGATGAAACAAAAGCTGAAGCGGCTGATTATATATTGACGCTGCAGGAACAGGTTGCTGCAGATGTTATAGAAAGATTATACGAAACTATCACTAAATATCAGGGCAAGGGAAACCGCTGGTATGATAACGATCCGGTCATGATAAAGGCCATAGAAATGCTTAGACTTGCACCGCCCAAAACCCAGAGAATAGCAGCTCTGAAACTTCTTTTGTCTCTTGAACAAAAGAGTCAGGAACATGTTGATGAAGAATAGTTTGTTATGAAAAGTCATTTAAGAGATGTCCAAAATCTTATCGACAAGAGAGGAATCGAAATCCAGAAAGTCGGTATAAAAAATGTTGATGTACCGTTGATTATCCAGAGAAAAGGACGGGATAATCAGGTAGTATACGCGGTTGCGCAAATTTGCGCCTCTCTCGATATGGAAACAAAAGGTACACACATGTCCAGATTCATGGAAGTTCTTAATGAATGGAGAGAAAAAGAACTGCTGGGTGTGGATATAAAAGGATGTCTTGAAGAAATAAAAGCAAAACTCGGCGCAAAAAGTGCACAGGTAAAGTTTGCTTTTAAATATTTTATAGAGAAAACAGCACCCGTCTCAAAACAAAAATCAGTAATGGCTTATGACTGCGTATTTGAAGGAGTTCTGGACAAGGATGAATACAAATTCTTTCTCGGAGCAAAAGTCCCTGTGACTACACTATGCCCATGTTCAAAAGAAATTTCAGAATATTCGGCGCACAATCAGCGCGCTCTTATAAAAGTTCTAGTAAGCTACGATGACAAGCATCATATATGGCTCGAAGATTTAATATCAGACATCGAAAAAACAGCATCTTGCGAGGTATATCCGATTTTAAAACGTGAAGATGAAAAATTCGTAACCGAAGCCGCTTATGACAATCCAAAATTTGTTGAAGACGTGCTGAGAGATGTTGTTTTGATGTTTAGAAACAACGATATAATAAAATATTTTGAAGTAGATGTAGAATCAATTGAAAGTATTCACAATCACAATGCATGGGCATACCAGCTCGAGTCGAAAGGGAATTAGATGGAAAATTTATTCAACGATTATGTAAAATCACTAGAGACTTATATAATGTTCAGAATAAAGCAAAAAGCAGCAGAGCTGGCTCCTGAACTTGAAAAGAAAGGCAGAGCGCCGATAGCGCTTGCAATGGGTGCGCCGGTTGATGCACCGCCTGAATTTGTGACAGAAAAGCTTGTTGAATCACTTTCATTACCTGATATTCATACCTATTCTTCACCTCGCGGAGAAAGTTTTTATCTTGAAGCTGTTGCAAAAAGAATGAAAACACGTTTCGGCGTTGAACTTAATCCTAAAACAGAAATTTTTTCTCTGATTGGTTCAAAAGAGGGGCTCGCAAACTTCATCAGGGCGCTGATTAACCCCAAAGCCGATGAAAAAGACCGCGATATAATACTCATTCCCGACCCGGGTTATGCATCTTACAAGGAAATGATAAAAACAAACGGCGGAATTGGTTATCCTATGCCTTTAACAAAAGAAAACCGTTTTATGCCTGATTTTGACGAGGTTATTGAAAACCTCAAAAAAGACGGGTTTGACGAAACAAAAGTCAAAGCCGCAATAATAAATTACCCCGGTAACCCGACAGGTGCAGTATGTACGTATGAGTATCTGGAAAAAGCCGTTGAGTTCTGCAAAAGAAAAGGTATTCTTTTAATAAGCGACGCAGCATACTGTGATATTTATTTTAATGAACGGGAAAAGCCTCACAGCGTACTGGAAATTGAGGATGCAAAAGACGTTGCTGTAGAATTTTTCAGTTTTTCAAAACCGTATGCAATGACCGGCTGGCGTCTGGGCTGGGTCTGCGGCAACGAAAAAGCCGTAAATACTTTTGGCAAGCTGAAATCCACCATTGATTCAGGAATTTTTAAGGCAATCCAAAAAGCAGGAGCAGATGTTTTAAACTCGAAAGAAGGAAATGAATACATAGAAAAAGCATGTCAGGGCTTTAAGAAAAAACAAATGATTCTCGTAAACGGATTAAGAGAACTCGGATGGAATATTGAAGATAAAGACATTCCCAAAGCGACATTTTATCTCTGGCTGCCTATCCCTCAAAAATTCAAGTCTGCTAAAGAATTTACAGATGCACTTCTTGAAAAATCAGGAATAGTCGCAGTTCCTGGCATAGCTTTCGGAAAAAACGGAGAAGGAATGTTCAGAATTTCTGCTGTTTCAACCGATGAAAAGCTGCAGGAATGTATTGACAGAATGAAAGCAGACGGGTTCTATTTTTAATGAGTATTGTAATTATTGACTATGATGCAGGAAATTTGAAAAGCATAGCGAACATGCTAACGTATGTCGGAGCTGATTTTAAAATTTCATCAAACGTTTCTGACATAAAAAATGCAAAAAAATTAATTTTTCCCGGGCAGGGGCATTTTAGTCAGGCAGTGAAGAATCTTGAGCAAAAAGGACTCATTGATATAATAAAAAATCAAATATCTGAAGGAAAGCCTTTTCTCGGTATTTGTCTCGGATTGCAGATACTTTTTGAAAAGAGTGAAGAAGCCCCTGAAGAAGATGGACTCGGGATATTAAAGGGCTGCGTTAAAAAATTCAGAGACGGAAAAGTCCCACAAATTGGGTGGAACAGAATAAAAACCACCGAAAATAACGATTTTTTAACAGATGATTACTTCTATTTTGTAAATTCATACTACGTCTGCCCTGAGGATAAAAACATTATTTCATCGACTGCTGACTACCATATAGACTTTTGTGCGTCAATCCAAAAAGAAAATCTTACAGCCGTGCAGTTTCATCCCGAAAAAAGTTCGCAGGCAGGGCTTATGTTTTTTAAATCATGGATTGAGACTGTCTAATAGCTGAATTTTGCAAATATTTAAAAAGAGCTTTCTTAAAGTAGTGAGCGTCTTTTGTTTTTATTTTTGTCACAGCATTACTGAGACTGAAATTCGTAACGTTTGCACCAAAAATTCCGTACAATTTTTCATAATTTTGTTTTTGCATAAAAATTCTAACCACCATCTTATATACTTATACAAAAACAAATTTAATGATAAAATTTACTAATTCATGTTTTCTTTAATATATCTTTACAGACGCTATTAAAGAAATGTTTGTTTAAATCTCATAAATACAATATAATTTTGATATGAAAAAGATTTTAGCCAGTTTGATATTATTTTTTATGATTTCCGGATGTTCATTGGCTGAACAAACGACTAAAGAGCTGCAGGAACAGGCACGATTTTTCTACAACACAAATGATCTTGCTCAGGCAAAAGCTATTTTGCAAAAAATACCGGAAGCTGACAAACAGCCCGAAGACTGGCTGCTGCTTGCTAATATATCAGAAGAAGAAGAAAAAAATCTCGATGCCGTATTCTTTTTACAAAAAGCATTACTTAAAGACAAAGACTATTATAAAGCGTATTACAATCTCGGGAATATTTATTTCGAGGATGGAAAAATAAATACAGCAATTGAAAACTATAAAAAAGCCATAAAATTAAAAAAAGACTTTGCCTATGCGCATTACAATCTCGGCAACTGCTATCTTGCCCAGAAAAATTACACAAAGGCAAAATATGAATTCGGTGCGGCAATACGTTTAAACGCAGAAGAACCATCATTCTATTACAATCTTGCATATGCATATAAAATGCAGAAAAAAAATAAAAAAGCACAAGAAGCACTGGATGTTTATAATAATTTGATGAAAAATTAATTTTTTTTTGCTTTCAAACCTTGATTTTCAAAGGTTTTTAAGATTTTTTATGTTTTTAATATTTTTTTTCAAAGTATAGACAGTCGGGTAATATACCTGAAGGTAAAAGTGTTAGACAATAAGTATAACATTTAATTACCCAGACACGATCCAGCTATTTACCCGGTCCAGGAACCGGGTTTTTATTTTGTTTTATGCAGGACAGTCCGTATCTAGAGCGTGTAAAGATTATTTAATAAATTGTTCAAATTTTAGCAAAAATTTTGTGCATGTTTTTTTATTGTTATAAAATATTATAAGATAATTGTGTGGAGGCTAAATGGCAGATTTTCAAAACGGCTATGCAAAGCTTGAAAAATCAGAACTAAAACGTATAGAAATAAATGAACTTCCTAAAGAAATCCCAAATTTTAAAAATACATTTGAATCAAAAGATTCAATAATAAAAAAATGGCTTTCTGACTGGATAGTCTCTGCCTTCAAAAGCGGAAAGATTAGAGAAAACAATCTGCTTCCGAAAAAAGCAGATTTAGCATACTACCTTGGCGTAAGCGTAGGGACCATACAAAATGCAATCCGTTCCGTCGAAGACAGCGGGCTGCTTGAATCAAAACAGAGAATAGGTACTGTAATAAGAAACTTTGAAGCATCCAATCCAATAGTCCGCAAATCCACTTCAAAACGCGAAAAAGTCATAGCACAGATAAAAAAACTTATATTAGATAACGGATACAAAATTAATCAGCCGCTTCCATCCTCCAGACAGATATCTTCGCTGATAGGAAATTCCACTAACACAACAAGATTAGCGCTGGAATATTTGTGTTCAGCAGGAATACTTGAAACAAAGCCTTTCAGAACAAATGAGGCAAACTGGATTTTGAAAAAACTTCCTGAATTAACAGAGGAAGAAGCAGAACTCTGCAGCGAAGGATTGACTTCACACACCCTTGTACTGCAGGTTGAGAAAGATTTAAAAGATTATATAAAATCAAATCACAAAGTCGGTGACAAACTGCCGGCGCATTTTGAACTTTCAGAAATTCTGAAAGTAAGTGTAAAAACAGTTCATGACGCGATGAAAGGACTTATTGATGAAGGTATTTTGCTCGCAAGACGCGGCAGATACGGAACAACTATAATAAGAATGCCGGGGCAGAACCTTCTTCAACCTGCTCTTGAAACTTCCATTTTTGCAAAAGCAGAAGATGCCGCGATATACAGCTATCAAAAAATGGAGAATAAAATCAAAAATTATATAAAAAATAATTTTGATATTGGTGACAAACTTCCGTCAATGGACGCATTATCAAAAGAATTCGACGTAAGCAGCAACACTATAAGAAAAGCCCTTCAAAATCTTTCGAGAGCCGGATATGTCCATTTTTCAAGAGGACGATACGGCGGAACTTTTGTTACAGATTTGCCTCAAGACGAAGAAAGGCAGGCTTTCAGATGGCTTGCTGTTGATCCGGGCTATACCATCACCAAAAAAGATTAAGGATATTTAATGTCAGGAATAAATGCTGTTTTTGCAAATTTTTTGAACGTCCCCCCGGTTCAAAATTGGCAAACAAAACCGGCGCAGACACCTAAAATTGAATTAAAAAAATTACCCTGGCTAAAAGACAGGACTATTGCCGCGGCTCTATCAGAGCTCGACAATATTCGTTTTGGCGAAAATGATTTGAGCTACTTAAAAAATATGGGAGTAAATCCGCCCTACAAGTCCGGCTCTGAGGCTGTTGAATTTATAAAAAAATCCAATGTTAGAATTGCTTTTGCAAAAACATCTTCGAAACATATTCATGCCCAGTATGACTATGAAAAAAATACGATTTATATAAACGATTTGTACAAAAATTCTCAAGATTTTCCGGTAATACTGGCAATATCAGAAGCAATACTCCATGAAGCCGGACACGCAAAAGATAACGACGGAGATAGTTCAATTCAGGAAGAACTTGACTTTCTCGGAATGAATGCAATCGCGCACAGAGCATTTCTAAAAAAATACGGCGATATTTTTAATGAATCCGACGAACTTATAGTAAAAGACGGGGTAAATGTTTATGCGGAACTCTTTTTTGATCCGGATCCTGACAAGCAAAAACTGGTAGAAAGAATGAAAACGAAATACGGATATTTACAGCAGGGAGACACATTACATCCGGCATCAAAATTAGCCAGGACTATTAAAGGAGTAGACTTTTCCGCCTTTGCTGCAGGTTAATTAACGGGTAAAAGTGTTTTTTAATTTCTGCCAGAACGAAGAATCATATTCTTCTGAAATTTCATTGTATTTTTGTTTCAAAAGTTTTTCTATATTTTTAGACTCAACTGTTGCAATTTTTGATTTCAGAAGCTCCAGCGCCTGTTTGATTTTTTTGTTTCTTACAAGCAAATCAACATATTCGTATATTATCAGATTGTTATAAGGATCCAACCGCAGAGCATATGAATAATACAATGAAGCATTAGCAAAATCTTTATTTTTATCAGCCGCAACCGCAGCATTGTACATATACTCAATTTTTGTTTCATCTATTAAAGCAGCTTCTTTGTAATACAGAAAAGCATCTTCATATTCCTGTGATTCAAGATACAATTTCGCAAGAAACTCGTAGTATTCCGTGTTTGCAGGCTGGAGAGTAACAGCCGTTTTTGCACTTTCAATTGCTCTGTTCTTAAGCCCCTGCTTCTGATAAATAAGAGCCCTGTATTTATAAGCTTCAGCAGAGCTGTTATCGAGTTTTATTGCATTTTCAACAATTTTTAGTGCCTGCGAATAATGTCCCTGTTTTATATATATTTTTGCATTTAACAAATGTGCATATATAAAATGAGGATTCAAATACAATACTTTAGTCAGTATATCCTGAGCAATTTTATATTCTTCAATCTCGCAGTAACAATCAGCAAGTTCACTCATATATTCAAGAGAAGCGGGTTTAAGAAAAATCGCTTTTTGAAGAGCGTCAATAGCTTCTTTGTACAGCGGGAATTTTTTGTATATTTTAGCAAGCGCATAATACAAAAAATCATTTTTCTTCTCTGTTTCTTCAAGCCGTGTCAGCGAATTTTTTGCCTCAATTACGTTTCCGTTTTCTCCCTGAATAAGAGCTTTCAAAATCACAGCATCAGGATACCCCGGAGAAAACTCGAGAGTTTTGTCTATTGCCTCTTCCGCTTTTCTAAACTCTTTCTGCTGATATGCAAGGTATGCCAGAGAATATGAATATACAATATTCTCCGGTTCAAGAGATATCGCTTTTTTAAAACAGTTTTCTGCCTCACTAAGCCATCCGTTTAATGAATATGCAGTACCAAGATTAAAATAATACTGGGCATTTTGTGAATCAATTTTTATTGCAAACTGAAAATAATTTATCGCCGAAGCAATCTGGTGTTTCTCAATATTTATAAGTCCGAGATAGTTATATGTTTTGTCGCTCTGGATATCATCGAGGATACTGATGAACAATTTTTCTGCATCATCATACATTGATTCATTGTAATACATAACAGCCAGATAATATTTCGCATCAGTATTCGATGGATAATGTTCAATAATATATTTAAATATATCAGCAGCTTCAACCACTTGAGAAAGTCTTAGATATGTATATCCCTTCAAAAAGAGTATACGCTCATCATTGTCCTGAGAATAGGGAGAATTTTCAATCGCTTCAAGAAGTTTTTCATTCTGATTGCATTCAGACAAAAGTTCTAAAAGAATAATAAAATTTTCTTTATCCGGAGCTGTTTGATACAACTTTTCGGCAACTTCAAGTGCCTTCGCATATTTTTTAGTAAACTTGTTTATATTTATAATAGTTCTCAATGTATCAACATGAACAGGATTTATTTCGAGAATTTTTTCAGCATACTCCTGCGAACGTTCAAAATTGTTCATCAGATAGTATAAATGCGAAATTTGAGAAAGAATTTCCACATTTTCCGGCTCAATGCAAAGAGCCTTGTACAGCGCCTCTATAGCCTGTTTGTAATGTTTATCCGCCTGCAGTTGAAACGCCTGCCGTAAAAATTGTTCCGTAAGATTTTCACTCATATTAACATTAATTATATGTTTAAATTAGTTTTTGGTAAACCCCTTTTTACTGTATAAAAAAAGACCCGTAAAATACGGGTCTTTTTTAAATATTTTTTGTTAATCCATCGGAATAATCAGTTTTTGTCCGATTGCCAGTTGATTCGGATTGGACAAATTGTTAGCTTCCATAATTTTAGAAACTTTGGAAGTATCATATTTTCCGTAGAATCTAATAATTACACCTTCAAGAGTATCACCTGCTTTGATTGTATAAGATTCAGGTGCAGCCTGTGCAACCGGCTCAGCCTTATCTGCAGGTATGATAGCCAATTTAGCTGCGTCTTGATTTTTTACTCTTTTTACTAATTTGGGCTGGTCATCAACAGAAGCTGTGCTGCTAAGCGAATTTGTGCTAAAGCTTAGAAGTGCAGTCATCAAAAACATGCATAATGCTCCTGTAATAAAACCGGTCGCGAGATATATTCCGGGAGACTTTTCTACTTTCTGATTAACCTTAAAATTCTGCCATAAAACATCGAGTTCTTTTTCCTTCGACGGTCTGACATAAGTTTTAGGTGCTGTATCCTCCGTGATTGTGTTAGATTTAGCTCTGAGTTCCTCTAACAGAACCATTCTCTCCTTTGATAAATTCGATCTGTGTAATGTTGAGCTTTTCATTCTACCTCACTTTATTCTTCCCTGTTCCATAATAGTCGGCTGATAATTCTGTTGTCAAGGATTATGTACATAATATATTACATTACTAAATATTTTGATTCAAACGCATATATTCAGGCGTATTACGCAATAAAAAAACTTTCGTTTCAAAAAATTTTATTCTAAAATGAATCAAGTAAAAACATAATGAAAGAAGCGAAATGACTGAATTTGTAAAAGTAGAATCGGATGACGAAATAAAACAGCTCGCCGGACTTGCAAAAGAAATATGGAATGAGCACTATATAAAAATTCTTTCTCAGGAACAAATAGATTACATGCTCGAAAAATTCCAATCCGAAAACGCAATCAAAGAACAAATAAACAAAGATGGATACAATTACTATTTTATCAATAGTGATTCAAAAATTGCCGGTTTCGTTGGTTTTTGCCCCAAAAACGACTACCTTTTTCTCTCAAAAATATACTTAAAAAGTGAAATGAGAGGAAAGGGGCTCGGACGTGCAGGTATAGAATTTGTAGAAAACTATGCTCGAAAGCATGGATTCAACAGCATCCGTCTTACCGTAAACAAATACAACATGACATCAGTTTATGTTTACAACAATCTGGGATTCCAAAAAATTGACGATGTTGTAACAGATATCGGTAATGGATTTGTTATGGATGATTACATTATGGAAAAGACTTTATCCTAGTTTTTGGGCGGGAACAAAAAGTCTTTCAGCATCTGCAGAACTTCGGGCATATCAGGATGTCCCCAGTTTGTGCCGATAGCCGACTCGTAAGCTATTTTCCCGTCAATCAAGCCTTCTTTATTATCAGCCTTGTCCATATATGCAAAAACAGCGCTCATTTCTTTATTATCAATAGAGCCATCCCTGTTTAAATCACAATTATTAAAAATCCCCCGAAGCATTTTCATCATGCCGGGAATGCTTAAATCAATTTCTTCATTAAACGTTTTTTTATAAATGTTAGACTGTTCAGTAACATATTCATCAAATTCCATTTTTTGATTTTTATTTGCATCATAATTTGAAATTCTGGATGAAGCTATATTTTGAACAGCTTCGGTGTAAACCTTTGCTTTATTCTCAGGAGCTGTTTTTGAAAAATCAGTTTTTTCAACAAAATTAAACTGTTCCACAGGCTTTTTTGCGAGCATTTTCTGGTAGTTTTCATTGCTTGCCGCCCAGTTTTCAAAACGCATACCTATATTATTAGTCATACTTGTTCCCTTTCGTATATCTAATATAAAAACATCGTTTAAAAATTATTGCCAGAAAATCTCTTTTTCTAAAGAATTGTTAAAAAGAGAAAGGCGGCTAATGCCGCCTCAAAGTACTAGAGTAGTAAGTCAGCTCTAATTAGCTAACATATGCGGTAAGCAAATTTGTCGAGCAATTAATTTCACGAATTTTTTTCAATGCGCGATTTTCCGTCTGCCTGATACATTCTTTAGTCACACCATAGAGATTCCCTATTTCTTCGAGTGTTTTTCTACTCCAGTGACCCAACCCGTATCTCATTCTGACAACAGACTGCTCCCGTTCCTTGAGTTGCGATATGATACATTCCAAATCTTTTTTCAATCCTTCATTTTCAATTGAGCTGAACACATCAGCTTTTTCATCGACCAGCACATCCGCAAGCGTAACCTCGCTTCCGCCCTGCAATTCATACTGTGCATCAATTGAAACGGATTTGTTAAATGCTGATAGAAAAGCATCTATTTTTTCAGGAGCGACATTCATTTTCTTTGCAACTTCTTCATTTTTAACAGAAGTATTATATTTTTGTTCGAGTTCAGCTTTAATTTTAGAGAATTTTGACAGTGTTTCCTGTATATATACCGGAATTTTCACACATCTTGACTGTTCTGATATAGCTTTAAAAACTGACTGTTTTATCCACCATGCGGCATAAGTTGAAAACCTGTAGCCGAGTGTATAATCAAACTTTTCGACCGCAATCATCAAACCGAGATTACCTTCCTGAATAAGATCAATCATTGGCAATGTTGTTACCTGTACTGTTTTTTTTGTTATATTAACAACCAGCCTGAGATTTGATTGCACAAGCTTTCTTCTTGCGTCTATATCACCTTCTTTTGCTCGTTTTGCCAGCTCTTTTTCCTCAGCTGCACTAAGAACGGGAATTTTAGAAATTTTTCTGATGTAACTATTGAGCACATCATCATTCACTGCCGGCATAATGCTCATACCTGCCGGTTTTGTTGTTTGATTTTTGGGGGATGAAAACTTTGTCATAACTTACTCCTAATTTATTTTTTATAATCCTAACTTCTTGACCTGTTTGTTATAATTTTTTGCACAAAAACTGACAGCATAGAACGAGTCTATCTGTAGTGTACACCTGAGACAACGTGAACATACACAGCTAATTTATATCCTATTTGATATATACTCAATATATCACTCAATATATCAAAAATCAAGTGTTTTATTACGAAATATTACCAAAACCAATGAAAATTTTCGAATTTTGTAATATTCTGTAATATATGAATACTGAATTTATGGAAAAAGCTATCCAAAAAGCAAAAAATTCGGGACCGGACATTCCTGTAGGCGCTGTCATTGTAAAGGATGGAGAAATTCTTGCAGCCTGTCATAATGAAAAAGAAAAATTGAACGATGCAACAGCTCATGCAGAAATCCTTGCGATTAGAGAAGCGTCAAAAAAGCTCAAATCATGGAGACTTGAAGGATGTGAGCTCTATGTCACGCTGGAACCCTGCCCGATGTGCGCATGGGCAATTATGCAAGCAAGAATCAAAACAGTATATTTCGGTTCATACGACACGCTATACGGAGCATATTCAGTTTTCCGGGAACTTACAAAAAACGTTTCTTCTGAAATAAAAGGCGGTATTCTGGAAGAAAAGTGCGATAATATAATTAAGGAATACTTTAAGAGGATGAGATGAATACCAAATTATACCTTGATGAACTTGTCGAAAAATACGAAAATGAAGATTTCATAAAGGACGACCCGATTCAATTTATACACCGGTTTAAAAACAAAAAGGATATAGAGATTGCGGCATTTATAGCTTCAATGTTTGCTTATGGAAAACGCGAAGCTTTTATAAAAAAATTAAATATTCTTTTTGAAA
Source organism: Candidatus Gastranaerophilales bacterium (assembly GCA_944323425.1). GTDB lineage: Bacteria > Cyanobacteriota > Vampirovibrionia > Gastranaerophilales > Gastranaerophilaceae > CALUPY01. Next base: position 20,245 of record CALUSL010000019.1, read on the forward strand.
AAATGAATGAAAAACCTCTTGAATTTATACTTGCATATACACCAGAAAATCATATTCTCGATGATTTTGACTACCGTTTTTCTGTAGGCGTTGATATAGCGCAGATTGTACTCATATTAAAAGAGCTTTATAGTTCGGGAGAAACGTTAGAAACTCTCTTCAGACACGGATATGAACAAACTCATACAATCAAGGGTATGCTGCAATGTGTAATTGATTATTTTTATGCACGTGTAGAACTTCCGGTCACAAAAGGATTTTATCACCTGCTTCCAAATCCTGCCAAAAACAGTGCCTGCAAAAGGCTGAATATGTTTCTACGCTGGATGGTTAGAGACGGTGGCGTAGATTTGGGGCTATGGAAATTCATAGACAAATCTGAATTGATTATACCGCTGGATGTTCATGTCGCAAAAGTATCAAGAGCCCTGGGTATATTACAAAGAAAACAAAATGATTATCAGGCGGCTATGGAATTAACGCAAAAATTAAAAGAATTCAACCCCGCTGATCCGGTGCGTTATGACTTTGCAATGTTCGGATACGGAGTTAATAATTAATTGTAACATTCTGTTTACAATTTTTGAGAAAAAAGCAATTTTTTTTGATATCCTAACTTATTATAAGTGTAGATTACAATGTGTGAGGTAGATAAATATGAATTTTGATGCAATCAAGGGAACGGCCGCAGCTGGCGCTGAAAGTGCTAAGGAGTTTATTAACAAAGGTGCAGAAAAAGCAGAAGAGCTAGGCAAAGAAGGCTATAAAACTGCAAAAGAATACGGAGCTAAAGGTTTTAAAGCATTAAAAGATTTTGGAGTAAAAGCCGGTGAAAAACTTAAACCGCTTGCTCAGGACACTATAGCTCTTGGAAAAGATGCTGTTAAATACGCAAAAGCTAATCCAGGAAAGACCGCTCTTATTGCTGCAGGTACATTAGCAGTTGTTGCAGGAATCACAGCTTTCATACACACAATTACACATAAAGCACCCGAAAAAACAACAGAAAAAGCTTAATTAAAATGATTTTTATAAAAAAGCCGGTTAAAATATTAACCGGTTTTTTTATATCATAATATCTTCTCTCAGCTGTATAACGAAATCTGCATTCTTAGGTATGCTGATTGAGCCGCCCTTTGAAAATATTGCCAGCACAGGAGAGGCAACAATATTCACTGCATAAACAACAGTTCCGCTAACAAATGTAATCGGAGTAAGCAAAATTTCTACACCATTATTATTTTTCCAGTATTTACAAGTACAACGCCACATTTTTTTGAAAAAGTTATATCCTGGTGTCGTTGATTTAACAAGCCCCCGCCAGAATTGATGTTTGCCCTTAATATTATTCAAAAAAATTCTTTTTTCATTAGCAACGCTTATTTTCGCATCTATTTTGTAAGTTTTACCCTTATAAACCATTTCATCAACTTCTATAACAATAAGTCCGCCGTTGCCTGTAAAATTCGGAGCATGCGAATCTACGACTTTCCCCTTAAACACAGTTCCTGACGGTATAGTAACATATGTGGCAATTTCAGGGTACTGGCTTATAAAAGATAATCTAGTCCCCACAGGAGTTCTATCAGAAACTGCCGACGTAATTCTCACCCTGAACTTCTTACCTTTAGGCATTTTGACCGAAGTTTTTGAATTTTGGTTATATACAGGTGTTTTAGAAGGAGCCGCAATTGTTTTCCGGGTATTGGTAACAGCAGGTTTCGGAGTTGAAACTGGAACAGGAGCTGTTGTTTTGGGTGTATTCGCTGTATTTTGTACGGGTTTTGTTGCCGCTTCAATTTGAGCCGGTGTAGCCTTTTGAGGCGGAGTAGAAGAAGGCGAAAATATATCCGCATCAGATGGAATATCATCGTCAAAATCAGGAAGGGTTGCGGGCAAAGCCGGAAGCAAATCTTCTTCTATTTTTTTTGTATCGTATTTTTCACGCAAACCTTTGTCTATAGAATCATCTATATATTCAAGAGCAGCGCACATGCCGGAGCTCAAATAGAGACCGACAAACAGCAGTGATAAAACCTTTTTCATAATATTTCCCATATTATAATTTTATCACCGGCAATATGCTTCACATCGAACAGAAATATTATTTAGTGCAAAACAGTCAACGGTTCAGGTCCATCATCTGTAACAAGAATAGTATGTTCAAAATGAGCAGAAGGTTTGTCATCATTCGTGACAACAGTCCAATTGTCCTCAAGAGTATGAACATCATCACAGCCAAGATTTAGCATCGGTTCCACAGCAATAGTCATTCCCGATTTCAAAACAAAGCTGCTTCCAACTCTGTAATTAAAAACAAAAGGTTCTTCATGCATAGCATGTCCGACCCCGTGTCCGCCATACTGTCTGACAATACCGAGATTTTTTTCCTTAGCAACATCTTCTACAGCACCTGAAACATCGTCAAGCAGCGCACCGTCTCTCATTTTGCTCATACCTGCCATTAATGATTTTTCAGTTGTTTCGAGAAGCATTTTGCATTCATCTGAAATATTACCCACAGGGTATGTCCATGCTCCGTCACCGACCAATCCGTGATAAGTTGCACCCACATCAATACTTATAATATCACCCTCTTTAAGTATACAACTTTCTGAAGGGATGCCGTGGACAACCTGAGAATTAACCGAAGCGCAAATTGTAGCAGGAAATCCATTGTAGCCTAAGAATGTAGGAATACACTTGTTTTCTTTAATAATTCTAGCCGCCGCGTCATCGAGGAACTTTGTAGACACACCGGGCTCAATTATCCTTGCCATTTCCTGATGAACAAGCGCAACTACATTTCCGGCATAGCGCATCAATTTTATTTCTTCTCTGGATTTTTTGTGGACTGACATCTAAATCACATCTTTCAATCTTTGATAAATCTCGTCTATACTTCCTACTGCATCTATTCTTTTCAAAATACCTCTTTTTTCATAGAAATCAATCAGAGGCGCAGTTTGAGAGAAATAGGTTTCGAAACGTTTTTTAGCTATTTCTTCTGTATCGTCTTTTCTCTGAACAAGTTCTGTCTGGCAGTAATCACATACGCCTTCTTTTATAATAGGCATTGTTTTTATGTTAAAAATAGCACCGCAAGCAGGACAAGAACGTCTGTAGACAATTCTTTCCATAAGATTGTCAATAGGAATATCAAAATAAATAACTTCTGTTTTGGCTTCAATATCTTTATCAATTTTTTCAAGCATTTCATCAAGAATTTCAGCCTGTTCGAGACTTCTCGGGAAACCATCGAGAATAAAGCCTTTAGCACAATCAGGCTGTTTCAGCCTATCCTCAATTATTGCAGCAACGACTTCCACGGGAACCAGCTGTCCGTTTTCAACGAAACCCTTTGCTATTTTTCCGGCTTCGGTGCCTTCAGCCATTGCAGCTCTCAACAATGAACCGGTATCAACATGAACAAGTCCGGTTTCTTGTGCAAGCTTTGTTGTTTGTGTACCCTTTCCGCTTGCCGGTGGTCCCATAAAAATCAATTCTTTTTTCATATAAACTCTTCTTTCCTTGTTATTAGATGAAATCATTCTAACACACGTCAATTTGTTATTCAACAGAATTATGATATAATTTTTTTATACTATCAGGAGTCAATATATGCCCGATTATGCAATAGGAATTGATTTAGGCGGAACAAAAATACTGGCCGGTCTGGTAAACAGAACAAACGGTGAAGTGCTGTTGTCCGTAAAGCACAAAACAAGAAGTGAAAACGGATGCGAGTATGTAATCGGGAAATTGAAACAGTCCATATCCGAAGTAATAGAAGAATCCAGACTGGATATATCACAAATTTCCTGTATAGGCATAGGAGCACCAGGACAGGTCAACAGGACAAAAGGCATTCTCATTTCAGCACCGAATCTGGACTGTGATAATGTTAATCTCAAGGCGATACTGGAACGTGAATTTTTTATTCCGACTTTTCTCGGAAACGATGTTGAAATAGCAGCCATAGGAGAATACAAATTCGGTGCCGGAAGAGGTTACAACAACATGGTCTGCGTCTTTGTCGGAACAGGAATAGGCTCGGGACTCATCAAAGACGGCAGGGTATATTACGGAAACAGCGGAACTGCCGGCGAAATCGGGCATATAATCGTAGATTCGGGCGGAAGACCCTGCGGTTGCGGAGGCAATGGTTGTCTTGAGGCTTATGCCTCACGCTCTGCAATAGAAAAAAGAATTACAGGTGCGCTCAAAAAAGGAAGAACATCAATTATTACGGAATTTATGAAAGATTCAAAACAAATCAGCTCAAAAATGATTAGAAAAGCAATGGAGCACAATGATGAGCTGATTATGCAGGTTTTACTGGAAGCATCTGATTATCTTTCAAACGGACTTGCAACAATAATAAACTTTTATAATCCCGAAGCAATTATTATGGGTGGCGGACTTATAGATGCTATAGATGAGTTTTATCAGCGTTCAATTAAAAAAGCAAAACTTAAAGCATTGCCGACACCGGCTGAAACAACGGTCTTTAAAAAAGCTCAGCTGGGCGATTTTTCGGGAGTAATCGGCGCATGTTTTCTGGAAGAACAGAATAAATTTCTGAAACCTTCATCTATGCCTGTTTCGAGATAAAATTTTAGTGTATTTTTTTATTCTGCAAACATAATAATGCTTTTAAGACATCTTCCGCGTGTCCTGTAACTTTTACATCCTTCCACATATACTGGACAATCCCTTCTTTGTCTATCAAGAATGTAGAACGGATAACTTTTTTATCCTCAATATTTTCAGCCTGTATAACCCCGTATTGATAATGCACTTTTCCATCAGGGTCCGATAATAAAGGGATATCAATATCATATTTTTCCTGAAAATTTTTGTGACTTGCCAAACTGTCTCTGCTTACCCCAAGAACAACCACTGTATCAGTAAGATGCCCGAAGTGATCTGAAAAATCAACAGCTTCTACCGTACATCCGGCAGTATCATCTTGAGGATAAAAATACAGAACAACATACCGTCCCATAAAGTCAGAAAGCCTAAACTCTCTTTCATCACCGTCAGAGTCCACTCCCTGCAAAGTAAAATCTTCAGCTTTTTTATTAATTTCTATCATTATTTTCTCCCCCTGCTGCATACTATAAAGTCTTTAATGCAACTTTTAATCCGACTTTCCGACAATTTGTATATAGCCGGTGAGTATGATAGAATTACGGAGACGGAGCCTTATAAAAAAAGAGCACAGTTCTTTAAATTGAAAAGAGAGAGATATGCATAAAAAACTGTCTATAGCATTGATATGGCACATGCATCAACCCGCATACAGAACAGCGGAAGGTGAAATTTATCTTATGCCATGGGTTCGAATGCATGCAATCAAAGACTATCTTGATATGCTTCTTATTCTTGACGAATTTCCCTCTCTTAAACTAAACTTCAATCTCGTTCCCGTGCTGCTTGATGCTATTTATGACTACGGATACAACGGAGCGCATGATATTTATTCAAAATTGACAGTTGCTGAACATTTATCGGATGAAGAAAAAGAGTTTGTTTTTAATCATTTCTTTGATGCAAACTACAAAAACATGGTTCTACACCACGATGAATACAGAAAACTATACGAAAAGCGCTATTCCAGAGAAGATATAACGATTCACGATTTTTCAGATCAGGAATATTTTGCGGTAATGTCGTGGTTCAATCTTGCCTGGTTTGATCCTTACTGGAGAAAGTCAGAGGAACTTGTAAGAATTGCAGACAAAAAAAATGAAGAATTTACTCTGGAGGACAGAGAAAAAATTATTGAGCTACAAAGAAAAATCTGCAGAGAGATTATACCTCAATACAAAAAATATCAGCTGGCAGGAAGAATAGAAATTTCGACAAGCCCTTATTATCACCCGATATTACCGCTGCTTTTGGATATGAATGATGCGGAAAAGTCAAATCCAAGCCTGCCCGCTCCAAAGCTGCATTCAAACATGAAAGATGATGCAATCTGGCAGGTAAAAAGCGCACTGGATAAATTTGAAGATTTATTTGATGTCAGACCACGGGGTATATGGCCTTCCGAGCAATGCATCAGCAAAAAAACACTCGAACTGTTTCAGGATCTCGGAGTTAAATGGACAATCTCTGATGAAGGCGTACTGGAGCAATCGCTGAAAACAGAATTTGTCAGGGACTTTCGCGGTTATTTAGAAGACCCGTACGGTCTCTGTCATCCATACTCATACCAGACCATAGGGAAAAAAATTAATATTCTGTTCAGGGACTCCGTCCTTCCGAACCTAATCGGATTTGAATACCCGAACCATGATCCGCAAAAAGCAGCTTATGATCTTTATGACAGAATAAAAACGATTCAATCAAAACTACAAAACTCCCCTGATAACAGCCATATTCTAACAATCGCAATGGATGGCGAAAATTGCTGGGAGAATTACTCAGAGGATGGTCACATCTTTTTGTCAGAGCTGTACAGGCTTTTAACAGCCGATGAAGGTCTTGAGACAGTAAGAGTAAGTGACTATCTGGAAAAAGCAGAAAGAAGCGTCAGACTTTCGAAGATTCATCCCGGTTCGTGGATTAACAGAGATTTTAGCCTCTGGGTAGGAGAACCGACGAAGAATCTTGCATGGGAATATCTTGACAAAACAAGAACTGATTTAATTTCTTTTGAAAAAGAAAAGCCTGACAAAGAATTATTAAAACAGGCGTGGAACGAGATATACATATGTGAAGGCAGTGACTGGTACTGGTGGTACGGAGAGCCGAATGATTCTGGTCAGGATGAAATTTTTGATTTTATTTTTCGTGAAAGACTCCAGAATGTATACAAAATTCTGTCAAAACCAGTACCCGACTATTTAACCCTGCCCCTAAGCGCATATTTTGAACGCGGTTCAAGGTATCCCAAGGGCGATGTCGGAGGTTTTGAACTTGACGGTTGCACATCAGAAAACTGGGTTAATGCAGGCTGTATTGATATTCCATCAACCCCGACAATGCAAGAAAACAGGCTTTTTAACAAGATTTATTTCGGAAGCAATTCCAATAACTTATATTTGAGATTTGACATAAACAAATTTAATTTTGACAAAGACACAGGATTCAAAGAGTTATACAATGTATACATCTATTTCAGAAACAAACCTGCAGGAGACGCTGTAGCTCATATTAGGGCGATTAACAGGACAGATGCGGTTTTGCCTTTGCTGAAAGAAATGTACTCTACTGAGATAAGACTAACATTTTTTAAAAACTTTTATTTCAACACAATTCTTTCACACGCAAATCAGGATAATCTATGGATTTATCAGCTTCAAAACAATATAAAATTTGTGTTCAAAGATTTTGTAGAAGTACAGATACCATTTGATGATTTAGGAGTGCCGCAGGACAGCTCTGTTGAATTTTTTGTAATTCAAAGCCAATCCGGACTTGTGGATGCATTTTACCCCCAGAATTCGCTTCTGTCTGTGGTAAGACGCTAAACGAATCCAATCCAGTCAGCCAACACCGCTTGTCATTATAGATTGCCACGGTCGTCCTTCGGACTCCCTCGCAATGACGCACTACTTGTCGCATTTTGTCTCCGTCATTGCGAGGAGCGGAGCGACGAAGCAATCCAGTCTACAGGTACGGGTGTTTCGTGCCAGACTCCTGACCTGTAAGATCCTGAAATCTCTCGTTTATTGTATCGTTCCTGATTTTGTGCTTCAGGATGACAGTTTGACTTTGGTTCTTTTCTCTATTCACTTTTCATTTTTTTACAATGGTGTTTTTTTCACCTTGCTTTCTCATTACGACGATTTCAGCTTTTTCTTCAAAACAGAAAACTTTTGCGCAATTTTTTCATGTTCCCTGTTTCTCTTTTAGTTTATACTCTTTTCAGCCCTTTTTCTATTCTTATTTAGTTGGATTATTTCCATACTTTAATCTGGTTTTAATAAAAATATCTAATGACACGCAAAGAAAGGCAATCAGTGAAGCTGCAGACCGTTTATCTGAGCAAGAGTAAACAAAAACTCATCGCTGTGTGAATTCTGAATAGACTGAGGAATAAATATTTCCTGATATTTTTGAATTGCATATCTGTCCGTCATGCCCGCAATATAATCACAAACAGTTCTTTTCAAAGCCTCTTCACTGCCATCATTTACGTGGTTTTTCAATTCCTTTTCATAAAACTCAAAAAGCGCGCGTATAATGCCATAGACCTTATTTTCTTCGTGTTTGGCAATATGGTTTGTGTAAACATTACTAAACATCCATGTACGAAGCTTGTCGAGGTAGAAAAACGTTTCATCAGACATGGATATTTTATCCTGTCCTTTGCTGTGTTCGATAATATCAACAAGCATTTTCGTTATTCTTTCACTCCTGTCAAGTGAAAAATAATTTGTACAATCCTCCGGCAAATCCGTTTCTTTTATTATGCCGGCTCTGATTGCATCATCAATGTCATGGTTTATGTATGCAATTTTGTCAGAGAGTTTTACTATTTTGCCCTCAAGAGTATAAGCTTTGCTTTCAATCTTTAAAGACCCGGAATGATTTTTTATTCCGTCTATTGTTTCCTGTGTAAGATTTAGATTTTCAATTGTTGTTACAACTCTGACGCTGTGCTCGCTATGTCTGAAGCCTTCTGTCATTATTTCGTTTAGAACTTCCTCTCCGCTGTGACCGAAAGGCGTATGCCCCAAATCATGCCCCAGCGCAATGGCTTCCGTCAAATCTTCATTCAAATCCAGCGCACGTGCAATAGTACGAGCAATCTGCGATACCTCCAGAGTATGAGTCATTCTTGTACGGTAGTGGTCGTTTGTCGGAGAGAAAAAAACCTGAGTTTTATGTTTTAGCCTTCGAAAAGCTTTGCTGTGAATAATACGGTCCTTATCCCGCTGGAATTCTGTTCGAATAGGACAGGGTATTTCATCTTTTACTCTGCCCCTGCTGGTAGAACTTTTTGCGGCATAAGGGCTTAAAAGCTCAAGTTCTCTCTTCTCTATATTCTCTCTTATACTGTTACACCCACCTGTTTCATTCATACTATGAATTAAACCTCGAACAGTTTATGCAAACGTGTCATAATATCCTCTTCATCTATATCATGAGAGGTTTTATTCAGGTTAAGCGCCTTCTGATAGTATTCAGCAGCTTCCGTCAAGTCATCCATTGCCTGATATGCACGGGCAAGATTGAAATTGGCAAGTGTATAAGAAGGATTTATCTCTATTGATTTTTCGAACAATCTTGCAGCCTCTTTGACATTACCTATTCCGTCAAGATAAATTACTCCGAGATTGTTGTATGCAATAGAATATTCAGGGTCGATTGTTATTGCTTTATTGTATGCAACGATAGCTTCTTCAAGAAAATCATTTTCCCACAGTGCCATGCCGCATTTTCCATACGCTTTTGCATTCTCCGGATCAATTTTTATTGCATCACAGTACGCCTTTATAGCGTTTTCATAATCCTCCTGCGAAAAGAACAAATCCCCTATAGATATATGACAGTCTGCTGATTCAGGGTTTAGCACACTTGCCGTCTGATAGAGAACTATAGCTGCTTCAGGATTGTTCTTTATTTCAAGATAAACAGAGCCAAGAGCCTGACACACTATAGATGTCCATATGGGATCAGGGTTTATGTTTATTGCCTTCTGATAATGCTCGATTGCATCATCATACTGATCCAGTTGCACAAGCGCAAAAGCAAGGCTGTTATGATAAAACGGATTTTCCTCATCAAAATCAAGAGCAAAATTAAATGCATTCACCGCACTCAAATAATTTGCCTTTTGCAAATACAAATGTCCGAGTTCGTAATAAACCTTGTCATTTGATGGTTCTACTTCCAGCAGTTTCGTATAGCAATCAATTGCTGTATCAATTTCTGAAGTGAAATAAGTTTGAATTATTGTCGCAGTCTTTAAAAGAGCATCTCTGTCATACGGCTGCGCTTCGAGAACTTTCCGGTAAGCATCAAGTGCAATTTCCGGTGCATTTTCTTTTACGCAAATGTCTCCTATTTTATGATAGAAAAATTCATTGCGTCCGGTTTTTTCGGCAGCATCGTCATACGTTCTTACCGCAAGAGTGTTCTTTCTAAATTTTTCAAAAAGTGTTCCGCAGGCATTGTACCAGATGACTTTCGAGTCGTCCGTAATATTTTTATACAGCATCTTTATAGATGGAAAATCCCAGAGTACTGTAAGACATCCGGAACAAGCATAGTAAACCATTTTTACAAATTCCACAAAAGACGGTTTTGCAGAATTTATTTTTTCATACAACAGAGTAGCAAGAATGAGGCGAGGTCTTGCTGCAGCAATAGGATTGAGGTTTATTGCACTCTTCAACTCTCTCTCAGCTTCATCATATTTGTTTGCAAGCTGAAGAAAATAGCCGGTATAAATGTGGGCATTCTGGTTTTTAGGATCAATATTAATCGCCGTTTTGCACTGTTCTATCGCAGATTCAAGTGATATTTGTCCGTTTTCCCATAACAAACTCGCCAGTCTGTAATAGGTCTCCGGTATAGACGGGTTCTGTTTGATTGCACGTATATAATAATCAACAGCATTCGTCAAATCTGCGTTGTTATTTCTCATCAGATATTTTTCGTGGGAGCGTCTTGCCAGCTCCAGTAATCGCGAAACATCCTCTGTCCCTTTATTTAATTGTGCACGGGTTAAGTCTTTCTGCTCTAGCATGCCTACCTCGGTCTGTGTATATAGTATGACGTCGGCAGAAAGTTTTTAGATATTTAATTTTTTATGAAAAAATCGTCTTTTTATATTATTTTTAATCATAAAAAAACCATCCCTCAAAAAATTGAAGGATGGTTTATAATAATTTTTCTATTTAGCCTTTTAATTGCTGATTGTCGTAATCAATTCTTCCGATAAGCTTGTTAATCCGTTTCTGCATATCCTTAAACTGCTGTATACTCAAACTTTGAGCCCCGTCAGAAGATGCGTTTTCCGGATCATGATGAACTTCAATCATCAAACCGTTTGCGCCTGCAACAAGAGCGGCTTTAGCCATCGGTTCAATCAGATATCTTCTGCCTGTACCGTGGCTCGGGTCTGCAATAATCGGAAGGTGTGAATATTTTTTGATAATAGGAATAGCAGCAAGGTCAAGAGTATTTCTCGTAAACGTAGAATCAAAACTTTTTATTCCGCGTTCGCATAAAATAACTTTTTCATTACCATTGCACATAATATGTTCTGCAGCCAGCAAAAACTCTCTTATAGTAGCAGCTCCGCCTCTTTTTAGCAGAACGGGTTTGTCACATTTGCCTACTGCTTTAAGAAGTTTAAAGTTTTGCATGTTTCTTGCACCGATTTGCACTACGTCCGCATAATCTTCTACCATCGGCACATCTGCAGTATCCATGACTTCAGTCACAACAAGCAATCCTGTTTTTTCTCTCGCCATTGCCAGATATTCAAGCGCCTTTTCCTCCAATCCCTGAAACTCATAGGGTGAAGTGCGGGGTTTAAATGCGCCGCCTCTAAGGAATTGACAGCCCATTTCTCTAGCTGCAACAGCAACTCTCAATAGTCCGTTAAAATCTTTTTCAACAGAACAAGGACCAACCATCATAACAGGTCTTTCCAGTCCGCCAATTTTTACACCGTTAGGAAATTCGATTACCGTATCTTCTTCTTTTCCCTCTCTTGATGCCAGTTTGTATGGTTCCTGTATGAGTTTTACGCTTCTTACGCCTTCAAATGAAGCTATTGATGCAGGGTCAACAAGTCTTTTATCACCGATTGCTGCAATAACAGTCATTACATCGCCATGATTCAGGACTATTTTAAATCCCTTCTTTTCAAGATTATTTTTTACTACATCAATTTCTTCTTTAGTTGCTTTTGGTTCCATTACAATAATCATGTTTCAAATTCCTTTATACCAGTGCTTTTTCCTTTTTTTCTATAATTCTGTCCGCTCCGACTATCTCATTTCTGAGAGACATTTCGATGACCGTATTGTTCGCAACAACCACATTTTCAAGGCAAACATTTTCAGCAACTTCAACGCCGTCCCAGAGTATTACGTTCCGTAGTGTTGCATTCTCGCCTATTTTACAGTTGCTGCCAATAATACACGCATCATATATTTTTACATTTTCAGGCAAAATAGTATTTTCACCGACTACATATTTTGCATTGTACTTGTTAATAATATCTACTCCTGACACCATAACTTTGCGCATTAATGCATCTTTGTTAGACTGCAAATACTGCGAAAGAGTGCCGATGTCAGACCAGTAGTTGTATATCTTATATGTGTTTATTTTTTCTCCGGCTTTTAGCAACGCAGGAAAAACATTTTGCGCAAAATCGTATTTTGTATTCGGGGGTATATAATCAAAAATTCTTCTATTAAATACATAAATACCTGTATTTATACAGTTACTCTTTGCTTCGGAAACAGGCGGTTTTTCTTGAAACTCTGAAACCGAAAAATCAGAATTCGTAACAACAACGCCATACTTCGAAACTTCCTCTATATCAACAGGCATAACCGCCATCGTAGCAATACAGCCGCTCTCTTCATGCGCAGCAATAATTCTGCCAAGATCAGCATCATGAAATCCGTCAGCACTTACCACAAGAAAATTTTCACAGTCAGAAAAAAAGTACTGACACTTTTTAACCCCTCCGGCTGTTCCGGAAAGTTCTTTTTCATGCACAAATTCTATATTCACAGGACAATTTTTTGAATACCGTTCTTCTATCTTTTCTGCAAGATAATAAGTATTTGCAACAACTTTTGTTATGCCGCATATCTTCAATTTTTCCAACAAAATATCCATAACAGGACGATTCAAGACCGGAACAAGCGGTTTGGGGACATACTGAGTTAGCGGATCCAGTCTGGACCCTACACCGGCTGCCATTACCATCGCTTTTTCAATCATTTAAACTCTCCCCGAGTACTGAATTTTCTTAAATTTTAATATAAATTTCAGCTATTTTCAATATTGTAAAAAAGTTGAAGTATACATATAATAAAAGTATGGATATTAATATATCACATAATACGGCTCACGAGGATTTTTCAATACAGGACGAATTTCCGCAGCATTTGTGCAAAATGTGCGGTAAGTGCTGCAAGGCAATAACTACGCCTTACACACATGAAGAGCTTGTAAAACTAGCCAAAGAAGGGCAGGAAGAAGCAAAAGTCTTTGTGGAAGTATTTAAACGATATCCCTCGATAGAAGCAGCAAAAGCTGCTGTACCTGATCACGTAAATAATATTCTTGAAATACTAAAAAGAAAAGAAGATTTCGATATATCAAAGATAACATTTTACTACTGTCCTCATCTGACAGAACAAAACACATGTGCAATACACCCGACAAGACCTGATTGTTGCAGACGGGCGCCAAGAAACGGATGGTCTATTTTTCCGCCGGGATGTGGTTTTAAAGGGTGGCAGTTTATGCAAAAAGAACGGGTAAAAGAAACAGTGAGAAAATTGAAAGAATATATGCTTGAGCTGGATTTGCTGCCTCCTGACTATGTGATTCCTACCAGAAATGTCACAGCTGCTGAATTAAAGCAGATTATAGAAGACAGAATAAAACCATGGGAAAAATACGGCGCAGAATTATGGTAATTCAAAACATTAGAATTATCCCTGGATTTCATACATTTGTTTATTGCACTGATTTCGTTTTAAGTATTTAATTAATTCAGATAAAAAAAGAATTACCGTATGTACAAAAAAACCGCATATTTAATCATAATTTTTATATTGAGCTTTATTCTGTTCAACTACCTGTCTACACAATCACAGCAAGAAAAACAGGATACATCTTCTGACGTGTCATTTTTGATAAACAGACAGTCAACAGACCCTAAACGTTTATTTTTAAAAACGTGGCGTATTGTTAAAAGCAAATATTACGACCCAACGATGAACAATCAGGATTGGTCAAGATGGAATAAACGATATGTGGATCGTATAAAAACTCAAGATGACGCGAATGTTGCAATTGATTCAATGATTGCAAGCCTTAATGACCCGTATACTCAATTTCTCGATAAAGAAGAATACAAAGAACAGACCACAAGTATAGATGCCAAAATCACCGGCATCGGAATAAACATCATCGCTCTTGACGGCAATGTTCTTATCGTAAGCGTTGTAGAAGATACTCCTGCAGAAGAAAACGGACTCAAAGCCGGTGACATAATTTTGAGTGTAAACGGAAAAGAAGTCCGCGGCAAAACAGTAAGCGATGTTGCCTCTCTTATCAGGGGAAAAGAAGGTGAACAGGTTAAAATAGAACTTTTAAGAGACAAGAAAAAGCTGACTAAAAATATTACACGTCGTGAAATAAAAATAAAAAGTGTAAAAACAAAAATCATTGACAAAACTATCGGATATGTTCAGATTAGCAGTTTTATCAGCGGAGATGTAACAAAAGAGTTTATCGAGGCGCTGTCAAAAATCCAGAACTGTGAAGGTCTGATTATGGATCTTAGAGGGAACACCGGCGGATTAATGCCCAACGCTGTTTTCATAGCTGATATGTTTATGACAGAAGGACATATCGTCAGCATAGTAGACAGGAACAAACAGCGTTCTGACATAGATGCACAGAGAAAGCCGTATTCAATCAACAAACCTGTAGTCATACTAGTTGACCAGGCTTCAGCCAGCGCTTCCGAAATTCTCGGAGCAGCGCTCAAAGAAAACAGAAAAGCAATACTGGTCGGAGAACAAACTTTCGGTAAAGCAATGATACAAAGGATTATCCCTCTACCAAATGAAACCGGTTTGAATCTGACCATTGCAAAATACCTGACCCCTAAAGGCAATGACCTGAACAAAAACGGAATCACTCCTGATTACATAGTATCATATACAGAGCAGGATTTTCTAAAAAACAGAGATCCTCAACTTGATAAAGCAAAAGATGTTCTGAAAAATTTAATAAAATCACAACAACAGAATCACCATGAACTTGCCAGACTAAAACAGCAATTGTAAATTTATGTAACAAATTGTATATACTTTTTGTATATTCTATCAATACTTTTTCTTTAATTATCTTTATATAAATAAGAGAGATATTCAGGAGAGAGTATATGGGCGATATTGCAAAAGTAAAAACGACAACAGTGACGACGACAGATGCAAAAAAAGTCACACCACAGACAAAAGAACAGCCCTCTGCTAAAGATATTCAGATATATGGAAATAATGAACAAACAGAAGTAAATAAAAATCAGGATTCTGTTGAAATTACGACCAGGTCTGAAAACAGCACAGATATTGATGTTGATGCACCGGACAATGCATCTGATAACAAAGAAAAAGAACGTATCGCAAAAGAAAACGTTGATTCAGCCAAAAGCTCTTATGAATCAACCCAAACAGCAACAGAAAATGCTCAAACAACGATGGACAAAGCATTAACAGACAAAGACAAAGCGGAAGTTGCAAAATATAAAGCTAAAAATGAGGTTATACAGGCAAAGAAAGATGTAAACTCTGCAGAACAGTCTGTTAAAACAGCAACTCAAAGCCGTGATGAAATAAAAGGAAGTCTCGATGACTTAAAAGCTCAATATGATGCAGCTCCGGAAGAACAAAAGGTATCAATAGCAACCCAAATTTCAAAAAAAACATCAGAGCTTGCTAGAGCAGAAAATGAGCTAAAAAAGGCTGAAGAATCATTGAGCAACGCAAAAAATTCACTCGAAACAGCTCAAACAAATCAAGAAAATGCTGATTTGTCGTATGAAGAAGCGGCAAACAACTGTCAGATTGCAGAAAAAGAATTAAAAATAGCAGAAAAAAATGAAAAAGCTGCAAGAACTACCTATGAGCAATCAAAAATAAAACTCGAACAAATAAAAGCCGATGCAAGTGCACAGAATTCATCAGATTCTTCAAACTCATCAAATGAAGAATCAACTGCCCAAAATAAAAATTCATTCTGGGACTCTTTCACCAATACATTAAGTTCTGCAGCAACAGCAATGAACTATGTAAACCAGCTGTCAAATTCAGTTTATCAATTGAAAAACCTTTCTTCAGGATCAAATCCTTATATGGCAACAAATCCATACGTTCAAAATAATTCAATCAGCCCGCAGACAAGAGCACTGCTGGGATATACACTTGCCGATACAGGAAATTATATAAACAATATGAACAATCAAAATTTCTTTTCTTTGAACAGCAATAGCTCTACCCCATACAGACAACAATTTATGTTCACAAATCCGCAGTACTTTGGCTAAGCTGATTATTCTTCTTTTACGCATTTCCACGTATTAAAATACTCTGTGGCATCATCGAATTTTTTATGGGAATAGTGGGTTCTTTGACCGTTTTTTAAAGAACAGGAATAATACCCCTTCCCGTCAGAGCGTACAACCATTGTACATTCCTGATTTTCAGCACTGCAGCGGTAATGTTCATATTCAAAAAATTCACATTTTCCGTCTCTTATTCTATCAATAAGTTCTTTTTTCCCAAGGCTACAACCGACGCCGCCGTATGCACCTCCGCCAAATTTGTCTCTTGCCACAGCGCAGGGCTCAATTTTGGATTTAAATACCTCTTTATAAGTATCATCTGGACATTCATATTTGCCGTAGCCATCAGGATTTACTTCAGCGAAAATTTCCTCAATTTCGTTTGCAAAAACCGGTAGCAGCTGACATCCGAAAACAAGTAAAATTGCTGCAACAACGACCTTCTTCATCTTTAATTCCTCATAATAAAACACTAACAGATTTTAGCACATTTTTCAAAAAGCGTAAATATTTTCAAATTTATAAAAAATACAGGAGAATTTAAGAAAAATATTTGTGCTATAGTGTATCAGGGAGAATGCCAGAATGGAAGAGTTACAGAAGGATTTAATAAGGACGAAAGAAGTATACAGAACAGTTTTTGAGCAGGCAAAAATTGCAATAGACACAAAACTCGGCATACTTAAAAAGTCATTTATCTGCGGCAAATGTATTGAAAATTGTTCTATAGACTTTGCTCAAGCAGAGCTTTTCAAAAAATTTCCGAAAAACTGTACGTATAAATTATGGCAGAAAAGAGCGCTTGTTGAACTAAAAGGGCAGATTTCAAAAGATATTTATGAAAAAATTCAACAAATGAACGCCAGAAGAAACGACTACAAATGTGCAAGATGTTCTTCATGCTGCAATATGGCAAGCTCTGAATTTACTTATGCCCAGTTAAAAGAAAAAGCGAAAAACGGGGACAGATTTGCAAAAGAATTTACATCAATATTTGTCCCGTATGAATCAAATGACATCCCCAGAAAAATATATCCCGAGTATGTCGAGCTTCTGGAAGAAAAATTTGAGGGCGAAATACAGTTCTATCATTGTCCGAAGCTCGGAGAGGACGGGCTCTGTACTGATTATGAAAACAGACCTTCTATTTGCCGTTCTTTTCCTGACAATCCGCTGGCTGCACTCCCCCCGAAATGCGGTTTCCGTCACTGGAAAGATGAAGTCGAAATTACAGCGCTTTTGCTTCATGCAATGGTTGAGATAGTCGGGTTTTATATCCAACAATTAGAAAAAATCACTTCTGAATAGTTATTGTTATATTTTTTAAACAGAAATTTTAGTTTATTATAATAGCGTTGAATAAGATTCTATTGGCTTTATAAACCAATTTAGTTTAAAAGTATAAGACTGGATACATTATGAAATTCGAATACTGTCCGATTTGCGGAAATAAATTAATATTAAAAAAAGCCGGAGATGACGGTTTCATTCCTTTTTGCAAAATATGTAATCGTTTTTGGTTCGATTTATTTCCCACCTGTGTAATTGTTTTGATTGCAAATCAATATGATGAAGTTGTTCTTTTGCGTCAGTCATATCTCTCTGACAAATATTCAACTTTCGTTGCCGGATATATGCAACCGGGAGAAAGTGCAGAAGATGCAACAAGAAGAGAAATTAAAGAAGAAATTGGTTTGGAGATTTCTGACCTGAGATATGTTACATCACATTGGTTCAATTTAAAACAAATGCTTATGATTGGTTTTATTGCAAAAACAAACAAAAAAAATTTCAAATTATCAGAAGAAGTAGACTCTGCAGAATGGGTACCAATTGAAAAAATCCCTGAAAAAATTTATCCTGAACATCCTGACAATATTGCATATGTTTTATACAGAGAATATTTGAGGCAAAAAAATAAAGAAAATGTATAAGTTAGTAGGTTGAGCATATTCAAGTATTCCCATCCGACAACTTATTTTATAGACCACGAATCTAACAAAAAAATACAGAGAAATATCAAAAATAATATATGAATATTTTTCAAAACATATTGATAAAGTCTGAAGAACATAGCCCACAGACTCAGTTTTCAATCCGGCAACAAAAGGAACAGAAGCTTTTTCAGACTTTAATATGGAGATAATTTTTCTTACAGAAAAAGTTTATTTTTATTTATTCCATAGGTTTAATCATTGATTCTATGTAAGATATTTCTGTTTCTGTTAAATTATATTTTTTATAGAGTTGTTTATCTATTTCCGACAATGTTTTATCCCAATTTATATCAGATTTGTCAGAAAATTCTTGAAGAGGAACAAATCTATATGTTATTCTTGAAGCATCATGACTGGATTTTGCAAGGCTATGCATAAATCTTGCAAATTTTGTTTTTAAATATTTAGATAAATTTGATACAGAATTTTTATTTAAGTTTAAATTTATGCCAACTAATAAATGTGCTTCTGTACATATTGTATTTGGCTCTCCTATATAAGTATTCAAATTATCATCATTCAATTCCGTTCCAATATTATTTGCTCTGGGGATAAAAACTTTCCATATTTCTATCCATTCCAGGTTAGCAATAATATTATTTCTTTCAATATAACCAAGTTTATTACCTTTTCCAAGAATTCTTATTGGTTCATTTAAATCATCCTCGTCCGTTTTCCAATCACTTGAGTTTATAATATTACTTTCAATCCCAAATGGTTTTCTAGGAGAAATATAAGCATTCATTGTTAATATATCATCATTGGGTATAACTTTGTTTAAAATATTTACAGCCATTTGACTTCGGATAAATATATTTAAATCTTTTGTTCGAAGATCTCTAATTGAAATATCCTTTTTGGAACTATTTATATGCGAAATTACTTTGACTTTATCACGAATATTATCATAGAATTTGTTGCGCAAAAAGAAACAAACCCCTCCTCGATTGTTTGTATCAGGGAAAACATCCTCAGGATGAAAAAAATCGTCCAACTGCTGAATTTTTGTATCATTCAGCATTTCTTCTCTAAATTCATCAAGACCTTTTCCACCGGCAAACCAACGAGAAGGAATAATTAATGTTGAAAAATGAGAAGCTAAGACTTTTGCAATTCTAACGAAATGATGATAAATTGGTCGAGCACTTTTTTGAGCACCTCCATCATCTTCTTGATAAGGAGGATTCCCTACTACTGCCCCAAATTTTACCATATTTTCATCACCTCCTGTTTGTAGCTTCTCTTGTAAAGTTATTTCATTAAAATCTATATTTTGTTCAACTAATACTTTTATTTTTTCATAATCAATATCATTACCATTTTTTATTTTCAGTAAATCATACGAATTAAATTTTTCAGCAATATTTTTTTTATTTAAACCTAAAACTTCATATATTTTTCTTGTAAATTCATAAGTTATACTTGATGTAGGGATAGAATAAACCAAATCTTTAAAATCATCAAGTTCATAACCAATGTTTGTAAATCTTTCATACAATGCAATAGCAAATTCACCCTCTTTAGATGCTATATCTAATATTGGAATTTTATTTTTAACACAGTTTTCTAAAAAATCATCCGGTAATAATGCAATCATATCTGTTGTAATTTCTTTAGGCGTTACAACTTCAGATTCTCCTAATTTCCCGAATTTTTGATTAGCTATATCTGCTCTTTTTAATGTATCAATACTAACATCATGGGATAATTTATTTATATTTTGAATTTTATAATCTAATGAACTTAACATAAATTTATTCATATTGTTTTTTAAAGCAACAAGAACTTCTTTATTTAAGCCCATATTATTAAATATACGGCTGTTATCTACAGTATTTAAACTTAAAATAATATCTTCAAGCGAATACACATTTGAACTGGTTAAGAAAGAGTAATATAAAATTCTTGAATAATACATCCTAAATTGTTTTACAGGATCTTTGCCGTTTGAATTTTGATTATCTTTTATTTGAGAATCTTTTGAAAGTTCATTTGTGAACGAATTGTCACTGTTTTCTTTTTCACTTGAGGAATCCGGTATGTCTATATTGTCACTATCACCTTCCACAGCTTCTATATTAAACCCTTTTTTTGAACCAAGCTCGTTTTCTTTACTAATAACATTCCATATTTCAAAAATATTTTTTAGATTTAAATCAACAGGGATTTCGTTAGTTTCTTCAGCAACACCTTTGTTTTTTGAATACTCGCTTATTTTATCCAGTATATTCTTTGCTGTTACCTTACGAATTTTATTACTGTTTATTACTATTATAGGCGAAATTTGTAATTCTTTTTCTATTCTTTCTTTTAATTTTTTATTGCCTGCTTCATCAGTATTTACATTATAGATTTGTGATTTTAATTCTTGCATTTTAAAAATTCTATCTATACAGAAATCAACCAATAACGTTTGGGGTTTCATATTGTATTTTATAATGTCACCATCTTTATCTTTATATGTTTTTATGTATTGACTTTGTAATCTGAAAACTGCCTGATCATATTCTTGTGGAGAAGATGTATCTTTTAAAAATATCATCGTATCCCACTGTTCAACAGTACTTCCTGTCAACATTCTATTAACTGTCAAAGTAACTGTTTTAATGTTTTCTTTTTCACAATCACTAATTGCTTTTTTTACAGCATTAGTATCTTTATACTGATTTTGATTATCAATTCCGGATATATTAATAATTTTATAATCTTTCAAATTTTTAAATTTAATAACATTTGTTGTAATTAGATGCTCCATTGCATCACACGATGCACAATACGGCAATACCATAACAATATGTCTGCACATCTTACCATGTTTAATTTTGTCATAATCAAGAAAACTTAAAATTTCATTATCATTTTTACTTCCATCAATTACTTCCAAAAGCTCTAATATTTCCGTTTCGTATATAAATTTCTTGTGATTGTTATTTATATTATCTTTTGTCGTTGATTTTGGTTCTAATAGTTTGGACAGAGCATATTTATTCCCTTCTTTTGCAAATTGTTTTAATTTTTTTCTTGATGCTTCGTTAGGATTGAATGCGAATCTAATCATTTGAGGAAATCCGAAATATGGATTATCCCATTCATTTACAGACTCATTTTTGTCGTTAACATCTTTCAACAGGTGATCTTTATTCCATTTATCTTGTTCTTCAACAATATCCGAATATTGACAAAAAGAAATAATATCTTCTTTCTGAAATTCAGACCCCATAAGTATTCTATAAGGAGTACCGGACAAGTGCAATTTGTATTTTGATTTAAGCATCTTATCAATTTTCTCATTGCAATCAGTTATATCATTAAATTCGTCTTGATCATGTTTATTTATTGCTTTGGCTGATTGTTTTAATACAGAACCATATTTTTCTGCTCTGGCACCAAAATGAGTTTCATCTATGATTAATAAATCAATATTCGTTTTTTTAGAAAAAAGCTCTTTATGCTTTTCTTTAATCAAATCTCCTTGTAGATCTTGTAAAGTTAAAAATAAAACAACAACTTTATTATTAGAATTCGCTAAATGTTCTGATATTAAATGTTCATTTTCTAGTAAATCCTTGCTGGTTTTAAATTCAAAATTTGAAAAATTCCCAGGTATTTCTGTATTTTTCTTCCATTCTTCTCTAACATCGGCTTTTGCAGAAACGACAATAATTAATTTTAAATTTTCAATTTCTTTTGCACAGCATAAAGAAGTAAAAGATTTACCAAATCGCATAACAGCATACATTAATAAATTTGTACGACCATTATCAAGTGCTTTCTTAAAATTATCAACCGCTGTTTTCTGGTTATCCCGTAAAGCCCAATCATCACCTCTTAGATAATGAACTGGTTCTTCCTTCAATGTTTCAATATTATAAAAAGAATATTTGTTGGTTTTATTTGTATAGTCTTTTTTTATATCAGATATTGCGTTATTAATATCATCTACATCTGTATTTTTAAAAAACTCTTTTGAATAATATAGATTTTCACCAGAAAAATCTTCACTATTTTTTAGTAAACGAATTTTTTTAAATCATTCTCTAAAAATTTATGTACAGCAAAGTCCCTAAAAAATACATCTTTGACTCTAGCAACTGCGTCAAATTCTTTATTTAATTCAGGATAATATTTTTTCCATTCTAATAATCTTTCAGTAACAGGTCTATATGTATCTCCTATCTTTAAATAATTGGGAATAGAATTTGTAGAAAACGCATAAATATGTGGTTCTACTCGACCTACAATCAAATTTTCCAAGATCTTTTCTTCATCTGTAAACAACTATTACTCCTTTATTAGAGATACAAATTTAATTGTTTTTTCTGTCTCCCAATCCATAATTTGGCTATATATTCCATTATGCAGATATATATTATTTTCCTTGCAACCCAAACAAACTGCACTTTTTTTACTGGTATTGAATAAAGAGAGTTGTGAATTGCAATGATGACATAAACAACTATTTGGAATAACACCTTTTAAACCATCCATTTGCCATATATTCCAGGAAATAATGTATGCGAATTTCATTAAGTTTTCAATACTTAATATTTTTTTGTAAACAAATTCATAATACTCAGCAATTGAAATTAAAACATTTTCTCTTGCCAAGAGCACATTATCACCTTGCCAATCAAATCCATAAATATTTTTTAAAGCAATTTCTGCCCATTGTAACCATTCAATTTCATTTTCTACATTTTCAGTTATTACTCTTAGTTTTCTATCCAAAAGTCCTATTCTATTTTGTGGTTCTATAAAATCTCCACTTATCATATCATAGCGACTCGTCAAATAAGGTGCTTCACCGCAAGTTATTTCTAATCGTGTATCTTTAACATAGTCACACCAATTTTTATCTTTAAAATTAATTTTGTCTCTATTTGTTATCCAACCTTTATGAATTTCTATATTAAAAACATTTTCAGAATCAAACCAAGCGTTATCTACCAAATTATTTTGTGCATTACAAACCCATGCTGGAGTAAAGACCTCAGCTTTACTGTTGCTTCTTAATTGTTTTTCTTGTTTATTTTTAAGAATTCTAGGTTTAATTATATCTCCGTTAGTTCCAGAAATAGACCATATTGTCATTTCCGAATTTAAAGAATAATTTTCACCATATTTTTCATACTCATTTGTTGCCCATATTAAGTTTTTTTTTGTTGTCTGATCTTTTAACAGCAAAATTAAAATAGAACTTTCTAAATCAAATAAAAAGTTCTCCTTAATATCAATTTTCTCTTTATTTAATTCACTAACACAATTCACTACCATAATCTAATCGTATAATAGCATAAATAAGAACACAAGGCATTATTGTAAATAACAAAAAGCTGTATTCATTAAAATAAATAACAACAAAAAAGAAGTCTATTAAAGACTTCTTTTTTAAATGGCGGGACAGTCCAATAATATATTTACAGTAAAGACCAATATATTGCGAGGCTCGTGTCTTGCTCGCTCGCGTTTAACGGCATTTCCGTGTTTTGCTTTGAATTTTCAATATGCAGCAAAACACTCCAGCCTCAGCTCGCTCGCGCAACTCGCAAAAAGCGATTCTCTCCACTATCAATCGTGCCATTAAAAAAGAGCCCTCAAGGGCTCTTTTTTAATGGCGGGACCGACGAGGCTCGAACTCGCGACCTCCTGCGTGACAGGCAGGCACTCTAACCAACTGAGCTACGATCCCACACCATATTCAATTTTCACTTCGGGTTGTAGCTCAGTTGGTTCTTAATCTAAAGAACGTTCGCTCTCGCTCACTGGGGCTACGATCCCACACCATATTCAATTTTCACTTCGGGTTGTAGCTCAGTTGGTTC
>CALUSL010000020.1 GCA_944323425.1 Candidatus Gastranaerophilales bacterium
AGATTAAACTCTATCCAAATGAGCGAAGGTGCGAAAAATGACAATTAAATAGAGAAATGTGCTTGTAGCTCAGTTGGATAGAGTGACAGTCTCCGAAGCTGTAGGTCATGGGTTCGAACCCCATCAAGCACGTTTAATTTTATAGATAAAAGCCGAACCCGTGACCTACGGTCATGGGGAAATCAAAAGATAGCTTCGAGCCAAGGCTCAAAGCGTCCCATCAAGCACGTTTAATTTCATAGATAAAAGTCGAACCCGTGACCTACGGTCATGGGGAAATCAAAAGATAGCTTCGAGCCAAGGCTCAAAGCGTCCCATCAAGCACGCTTAATTTCATAGAATAAAAGCCGAACCCGTGACCTACGGTCATGGGGAAATCAAAAGATAGCTTCGAGCCAGGGCTCAAAGCGTCCCATCAAGCACGTTTAACCGCATAGTATAAATTAAGGTTAAAGCTCGAAATAATCATTTATTTAGCAAAATAGAAAAAGTAGTTTTTGAGTCTTTTTGAGATTTGACTTCTATTCTGCCTTCATGTGCATATATTATTTTATTCGACAAGTAAAGTCCGAGTCCTGTACCTATTTTCCGGAATTTTTTTGCGGATGAATAGTATTTGTCAAAAATATGCTCTATTTCATCTTCATTTATATACTTTCCATAGTTTGTAATATTGATATTTATCATATCTCCCGACTCTTCAATACAGATATCCAATTTCCCGTTAGTATCAGTGTACGAAAGACCATTCAATATGATATTTTTTAAAACACGTTTTATATAAAATTTGTCCACGCTAATAAATCCGTCGTAAGAAGATGAGAATTCTATTGTCTGGGCATTTGCATCGGCTATCGGTTTCATTTCTTCTATTACCGTACTCAATAGATCAGTGATGTCCACTTTTTCTTTGTTTAGAACAATATTTGTTTCATTTAATTTGTAAGTTTCGAGAATTATTTCTACAAGTTCAATAAGTTCTTTGTTTGAGTTCTGCAGGTGGATAACTGCTTCGCGTTGCTTTTCTGTCAAATCTCCGAATCTGTTATCCAACAAAAAATGAAGCATGTTTTTTTCGGCAATAATAGGAACTTTTAAATCATGTGTAAGCGTCGCAACAAAATCTTCTTTCAACTGTTCGATTTCTTTTAATGCTTCTATTTTTTTATTTAAATCGCCCTGATATTCATTAATCATGTTTTCTCTGTCAACGATTGCTTCTATCATTCTATTAATGCCTTCTGAAAAATTAGGCAGCAGAACAAAGTTATCGGGATTTACCCGTTCATACAGATTTCCGTATCTGACAGAATTGATTGTTTTTAAAATGCTGCGCAGTGATTTTTTATGATTACGAAAGGTCTGTTTTAAATTTCTGTATTTGAACATTAGAGAAAACAGGCTTAAAAACAATACTATACATAATAAACTCAAAAAAACGGACATATTAATATCCATAATGTTCGTGCTGTACAAGATACTCGCGTACATGATTAAGTGCGGATTGGACTATTCTGGTGATTCTTGATGACGAAAGTCCAACCTGTTCCGCTATTTCTTTTACCTGCATGTTTCTGTAAAATCTGTATTCAACAATTAACCTGTCTTTCTGAGGCAACGTTGCAATTGCTTCTCTTATTGCACGTCCGAGTTCTGAAATTTCAGCTTTTTCATCAGGCATTGCATGCGGATCTTTGATAAAATCAAAAGGCGAGTCGTTATCAGAAGACGCAGCAGCTATTGAGTCAATAGAGAGAATCGTTTCATAGATAGCTTCTCTGACCTTGCCGGGAGATATATCGAGATCTCCGTTTTCTCCGTCTGTTACATCCGCTTCTGCATTATCTGCAGTTTTTGTATGTTTTAGCGAGTACCATTTATAACGGCTTCTCAATTCATTTCTTATTGCCCAACGAACAGCGGTGCCAATATATGAACTATTGTATTTTTCAAGCTGCTCGGGAGTTTTGTTTTTAATCATTGATTGTACGGCAATAATCCCGATACTGACCAATTCTTCATAATCGACCATATGTGAAGGTATACGCCTGTGTTCGACCTTCGCTACCTTTTCAACGATTTCTATATATTCTTTAATTTTTGACTGAGCCTGATTAATCATTGTCAATTCTTGTCCATCTTAGTATCTATATTACTAGGTTTTTTTGATTTTCGCAAATTATATACAAACAGTAAAATTTCAGCAACCGCTTTATACAGATCCGGCGGGATTTCCCTGTTGATTTCCACCATTCTGAATAATGCTCTTGCAACTGGAGGATTTTCAATAACCGGCACTGAGTGCTGCTCTGCGATTTGTATAATCTTTTTTGCGAATAGCTCAGTACCTTTGGCTACAAGCATCGGGGATTCCATTTTTTCGAAATCATATTTTAGTGCACATGCTATATGGGTAGGATTTGTTACGACAAAATCTGCTTCCGGTACAGCATCCATCATACCCTGCTGGAGCATTTGCTGGCGTCTTTGGCGAAGTGCTGCTTTAACATGCGGATCACCTTCAGAGTTTTTATATTCATCTTTAACTTCTTTAAAAGACATCTTTTGATCCTGCATAAATTTCCATCTGGTAACCCCGTAGTCTGCAACAGAAATAATTAAAAATGCAATACCTGCTTTCATTACGAAGTCCATAATAAGATTTCCAAATTCCTGCATAATCGCAAAATTGTTGTCCATAGCAGCAAGACCGAGAATTACTTCAAAATGTGATTGATAGACCATCCAGCCTATATAACCGAGAATAATAACTTTCAAAATATTTTTTACAAGCTCAAATAATGTTTTGATGCTCATTATATTTTTAAAATATTTTGTTGGGTTTAATTTATCAAGTTTTGGCGAAAGAGGTGTCATCGTTACCAGCGGTCCGACTTGAATCATATCTCCGAGTATACCGATAAAAGCAGCAAGAAGCAGAATAGGTCCGATGATAAGCACTGTCGGTAAAAGTGTTATGAAAAGCAAATAAGGATACCCTATATTTGATAGATGCTGGTTAGGTATCTGTTCATAACATAATACAAACAGTTTTGTGATTTGATCCCATATAAACGGAGCAGCTTTGGCTATTACAAAAAACATAACTATCATTGCAAGAGCTGTTGAAAAGTCTTTTGACTTTACAACTTGTCCCTCTTTCCGTGCTTTCTCTAATTTTTGCTGGGAAGCCTCAAATTGCTTATCTTCATCACCCATCTGTGATATCTAACCTTACTTCGACTTTTCACAACAATTAACTTATATATAGTTTAGCATGAATTTAAAAAAGCGTCTCAAAACAAGAGACGCTTTTCCCGTTTTCATATTCCGGCTATTCTTCATTGTCTTCATCTTCTTCTTTTATACTTGCCTGAATTTCCGGACGTTCATTCAGTGCATCTATAAAATGGTTGTATCGTTCCATTCTCAGTTTAAGCCAGGAAAGCATTGTATCGGAGCCGTATACTTCAATAATTCTTGTTCTTGAAAACTGTTTGTATGTACGATTGTAAGTTTCATCAATGTAAGTTTTGCACTTACAGTTCAGCTCTTCAATCAAATCATAAAGAGTTTTTAGCCAGGCCGGCTCTACATGAATTTCGTTAACTTTGTACTCAAGAATCATAGTTCTTCCCTTGCTTTCTTTTTATTTACTTCTGGTGACGACTTTTCAGGGTAGGTATCTTAACAATATTTGTATCGGCTGTTTAACAAAAAACTTTATATAAATTTATTATATTTGTAACATTTGTTTACATTTTTCTTGTATTTAGATTAGTGTCCTGTATATTGCTATGGGTTGAAAACCCGCTATAATCAGTGCAGCACATGCTTTTTAAGATAAATATTTTTTTTATCACTTCAAATTTTATGGAATAAAAAACTTCTGAGATTTTATTTTAAAATTTTTATTTTTGTGCAAAAATTTTTATAAGATAGCACAATTGCTGTTTATTCGTAGTAAATGATATAGATAAAAGGAAAAACAAAAATGGCAAGACAAGTTCCCTTAGAACGAGTAAGAAACTTTGGTATTGCAGCTCACATTGATGCAGGTAAAACCACAACGACCGAACGTATCTTATTCTACACAGGAAAAACTCACAAAATCGGTGAAGTTCACGACGGCGCTGCCGTAACCGACTTTATGGATCAAGAACGTGAACGCGGTATTACTATCCAATCAGCTGCTGTTACAGCTATGTGGAAAAACCACCAGTTAAATATTATTGACACACCCGGTCACGTTGACTTCACTATTGAGGTAGAACGTTCTCTCCGTGTACTGGATGGTGTTGTTGCTGTATTCTGTGCTGTAGGCGGTGTTCAATCACAGTCAGAAACAGTATGGAGACAGGCTAACAGATATGAAGTACCGAGAATGGTATTTGTAAATAAAATGGATAGAACAGGCGCAAACTTCTACCGTGTTGTTGATCAGTTGAGAAACAGACTGAATGCCAATGCTCATCCGATTCAGCTTCCAATAGGTGCAGAAGATCAGTTTACAGGTATTGTTGACCTGCTTGATATGAAAGCTCATATTTATACAAATGACCTAGGTACAGATATTAAAGTTGAAGAAATTCCTGCTGATATGTTAGAAAAAGCAAACGAATATCATGCAGCGTTGGTTGAAGCTATTTCTGAACACGACGATGACTTAATGATGAAATTCCTTGAAGGTGAAGAACCTACAATGGAAGAACTCAAAAAAGTCTTGAGAAAAGCGACTTGTGAAAACAAAATTGTTCCGGTTTGCTGTGGTACAGCATTTAAAAACAAAGGCGTTCAACTTCTCTTGGATGCAGTTGTTGATTATATGCCGTCACCGGTTGACGTTAAAGCTATTGAAGGTGAACTTCCTGACGGAAGCAAAGTCGAAAGACACTCATCAGAAGACGAACCGTTCGCAGCATTGGCATTCAAAGTTATGACAGACCCTTACGTCGGTCGTTTAACATTCCTACGTGTATACTCAGGTAAACTGACCTCAGGTTCTTATGTTCTTAACGCAACAAACGGCAAAAAAGAACGTATCTCAAGACTTGTACAAATGTATGCAGATCAGAGAAACGAAATTCAGGAAGTTTATGCAGGCGATATTTGTGCGGCAGTAGGTCTTAAAGATACTACTACAGGTGATACTCTCTGTGATGAAAAGGCACCGATTATCTTAGAAAAAATGACATTCCCTGAACCTGTAATTTCAGTAGCTATTGAACCTAAAACTAAAGCTGACCAGGATAAAATGGGTATTGCACTTCAAAAACTTGCTGAAGAAGATCCGTCATTCAGAGTTAAGTCAGATACAGAAACAGGTCAGACTATTATCTCTGGTATGGGCGAACTTCACCTTGATATTATTGTTGACCGTTTGTTGAGAGAGTTCAAAGTTGATGCAAACGTAGGTAAACCTCAGGTTGCATATAGAGAAACCATCAGAGGCACTGCTGATCAGGATTCTAAATTTATCCGTCAGTCAGGTGGTAAAGGTCAATATGGTCACGTTAAAATCAAAATCGAGCCCGCAGAAGAAAATGCAGGATTTGTATTTGAAAACAAAATCGTCGGTGGTGCTATTCCGAAAGAATATATTGAACCTGCAAGAAAAGGTATGGAAGAAGCTCTCGAAGGCGGTATTATTGCCGGATTCCCGATGATTGACGTTAAAGTTACATTGTATGACGGTTCATACCACGAAGTTGACTCTTCAGAAATGGCATTTAAAATTGCCGGTTCTATGGCTATTAAAGAAGGTACAAAGAAAGCTAGACCTTGCATTCTTGAACCTATGATGAAAGTAGAAATAGAAGTTCCTGAAGAAAATACAGGTGATATTATCGGTGATATTTCATCCAGACGCGGACGTGTTGAAGGTATGGAAATCATTGAAGGAACAGGTATTCAAAAAATCCGTGCGATTGTTCCGCTTGCAGAGATGTTCGGTTATGCTACAGACATCCGTTCAAAAACACAGGGACGCGGAACATTCTCAATGGAATTCAACAAATACGAACAGGTTCCTGCTAATATCGAAACTGAAATTATTTCTAAATCAGGCGTTAATGCTTAATTTGGGAAAATTTAAATTGAAAAGACCTTATCAAATTTTGATAAGGTCTTTTTTATTCTTTTAACAGTAAATTAACAATGCTTTCACTTATTGGATAATTGCAGCATTCTTCATCATACAAAAATACAGGAGTTGGATTTGCTTCAAAAAACACGTATTCGCCTGATGGTGTTCTTTTCATATCTATGCCCGAAAAAACTAGCCCGAGAATATCGTTTATTTTAAAACAGTCTTCAATTACTGACTCTTCAAGTTTTATTGGAATACGTTTTGCATTATTCTCTGCTCTGAAGTCTATAGTCTTTGCGTTTATTTCTAATGCGTATATATCTTTATCAACAATGTATGCCCGTATATCCGTACCTTCGATTAGTTCCTGTGCTGTCACGGGTGAATTGGACAGTGATGCAAGATTTTCTGCGGTCAATTTGTCATCGGTTAAGATTGCTGTATTTGCCCAGCCTCTTACCGGTTTGTATATGACTTTTTTATTGTTTTTTTCATAAAAGTCGATTAATTCATCCGGATCATTTGTTATAATTGATTCAGGTATTCTAATGTTGTTTTGTTTCATTAATTTTAATTGGTAACCTTTGTACTTGTGCATTTCTACGGATTCATACGGATTTACCTGACGGCAGTCCAGACATTTTAAAAATGAACCTATTGCTGATTCTATATTCCAGTACACAATTTCCTGTAGTAATCTGTCCTCTTCAGGCTTAACACGCACACCGTTGCTCCATCTGCGGTAAACAGCATTAATCTCGGAAATGGGAATTTTTAAATTGCTGGAATTTTCTTGAATATAACCGCCTGCAGGTGAGTTTGCGTCAAAAGTTATTTTTATTTCATATGGATATTTTGCCGTGTCAAATAGTATAACATGGGCATTTCTTGCAGCAAGTCGTTTTTGCATATCCATTGAAGATGTATCTTTTTCTGAGCCGATAAGTAAAATATTTTTTCCCATTTTCATATGCTAACTTATTTGTTACTAATTGTAAAGCCTGAAATGCTTGATATATAAGCAAGAAAAAATTTTTACTACTTTATGCAAAAAAATCCTAAAGTGATTCAGAAAAATATCCGATATATATAAAGTCATACAAACAGGAGAATGATATGAGTGATTATTTTTTGGATTATGTAAGAGCAAATCAAAGATTGAACTATGCCACAAAAAATCAGGAAAAAGTCGGAAATGAGGACAACCAGGCAACAACTCTTGCTTATCCAAGTGATGATGCTACCGGTGGGACGCCCACAACGGACAACAAGAATAATGAATTATCAGATATTGAAGTTATTTCTGTTAGAGAAGAAATCGCAGAACTTTTAAACGATGTGCTGGAAGCACTGTTTAACTTTTTCAAAGAAAATGATGCTAATACATCGAATAAAGCTGAAACAAAAGCTTATCCAAGTGATGATGCGATGGGTGCAATGCCTCCTTCCGGAGATATTCACGATACAAAACCAAACGGTCCGGATAGCAACTATCAAACTGATGATAAAAAACCCGCTACCAAAGCATTTCCCAGCGATGATGCAGTAGGATCTATGCCTCCGTCCTTTGGAACCGCAGGAAATTCCGGAATTTCTACAATGGCTTATCCAAGTGATGATGCCATAGGCGGTATGCCATAGTTAAAGTTTTTTTTATACCCGATATGTCTTTTGCATATCGGGTATTATTATATAAAATTGCATAAAAAAAAGGGAGTTTTTAAACCTCCCGTATTTCCCCATTTCTCCGTATATTAAAGTTTCAAAACCTTAATATTCGATACCTTGTCTAGCCATAACACCTATATCAAAGTAGTGTTTAACAGGCTTCATTTCAGTAACAAGATGTGCAAGAGCTATAAGCTCAGGATGTGCATATCTTCCTGTCAAAACTATTTCAAGGTTTTCCGGCTTATTAAGCAGAACTTCTTTGATTTCTGAAACTTTTATCATATTCATTGCAGCACAGATATTTAATTCATCGAGAATAATAAGCTGATATTCACCGCTGTTAATAGCCTGTTTTGCTAATTCCCAGCCTTTTTTAGCTTCTTTATAGTCTTCCATACAAATATTATGTTTGTATACGACTCTGTCCATACCGCACTGAACAACTTTAAATCTGTCACCGAAATTACATGCAGAAGCAATTTCTCCGTATGTAGTTCCCTGATCACCTTTTGTAAACTGGATAACAAGAACTTTCCAACCGTGTCCGAGGGCTCTTAATGCCAAACCCAAAGATGCTGTTGTTTTACCTTTTCCATCGCCAGTGTAAATTTGAATGTATCCGTGTTCTAACAATGTAATTTCCTCCGGTTAGCAGGCTTCTCATCCTATCTAACATTATAAACCTGTATCTCAATGTTTTTATCAATTAAATGGTGTATTCTCAATATCAAACCCTAAACCATTTAAAATTCGGTATAAAAAACTACCCCATAATACTATCGGGCTTCTCCCTCCGAACGATTTTTATTTTTTATAAACTCAAGAATCAATCTTTAGAATTAATTATCTCGAATGTAATATTTATATTAAAACAAAATTTGAATAAGTGGTCAATTTTACACTTAAGCATGCTTTTTATTTTACAATTTTACTATTGTAGCAAAGCTTAAAATGCCAGAAAAATAAGGGTTTGTGACCACATAAAAAACTTTTACAATAAATATTTTTATAATTCTTAATGAATACTTGAAAGCATGGTTATCACTATATACGCGTTATTGTTAAATAAATATTTTCAGTTAATTATTTTTAATTTTTTTGTTCTGTCAAGTAGTTATAAAGAAATTTTATTAAATTTGATATTTTATATAAATATTACCATTACATATCCCGCACCGGTATTAATTTTGTGTTAGATTAAAATAAGTAAGAAATCCATCCGGAGGCAAAATGAAAAAAAGAGCATTATTGAGTGTTTTTGATAAAACAGGGATAGTTGAGCTTGCTGAAGCACTATGTGAAAAATATGATTATGAAATTGTATCAACCGGGCAGACATCAGAGCTTTTAAAAAAGCATAATATAAATACTGTTGATGTTTCTGAATTAACTGGTTTTCCGGAAATGCTGGCAGGTAAAGTCAAAACACTTCATCCGAATATCCATGCCGGTATTCTTGCTGATGTACAAAATAACGAAGAACTCAAAGAAATTACGGATAAAAACATAAAACCTTTTGATATTGTTGTTGTTAATTTATATCCATTTGAAAAAGTTGCGAAAGAAGAACATGACGAAGATTTATTAATAAAAAATATTGATATAGGCGGTGTTGCATTGCTTCGAGCAGCAGCAAAGAACAATAAAAATGTTACTGTCGTATCAACTCCAGATGACTATGATATTCTGTTAGAAAATCTTTCCGAGCATAACGGAAAAACAAGTTCTGAATTTAGAAAAGAACTTGCCCTCAAAGCTTTTTCACTTACATCAAAATATGATTCAGAAATTTTAAAGGAACTTTCTGAAAATAAAAATTACGAAACACTTTATCTAAAAAAAATAAAAGAACTCAGATATGGAGAAAATCCGCATCAGAGTGCATTTATTTATGAATACAAAAATACTGCTGATTTTGAAATTCTCAACGGAAAAGAACTTTCATACAACAATATTCTTGATGTAACAGCGGCAGTAAATATTGTCAGTGAATTTTATGATGTACCTGCATGCGCAATTGTGAAACATACAACACCTTGCGGAGTGGCGCTTGGCAAAAATTTGAATGAAGCATATTTGAAGGCATTTGATGCTGATCCTATCAGTGCATTTGGCGGAATAATAGCTTTTTCAAGAACAGTTGATGAAGAAATTGCAAAACATGCATCGTCTATATTTCTTGAAGTTTTAGTTGCTCCAGACTTTACTGATGAAGCGTTGAAACTTTTAACAAAAAAGAAAAATCTTAGAATTATAAAACTAAATACGCCGCTAAGAGTTTATAAAAATCTTATTAGTAAAGAAATAAAAATTACTCCATTCGGTACGCTAATGCAGGATGTTGACAATAAAGAACTGGATAAAGATACTTTTAAAGTAGTGACAAAAAATAAACCTACTACAGAAATGATAGAGGATATGGTGTTTGCGTGGAAAGTTGCAAAACATGTGAAGTCTAATGCGATAGTAATTGCCAAAGACTTCAAAACTCTGGCAATCTCAGGAGGACAGACCAGCAGAATAGATGCAATGGAAAATGCACTGAACAAAGCATGTGACGGTGCAAAAGATGCTGTTGCTGCCTCAGACGGATTTTTCCCTGCTGTTGACAATATACAGGCTGCAGCCCAGTGCAGAATAGCAGGTATAATTCAACCCGGCGGCAGCATTAAGGACAATGATGTTATAGAACAGGCAGACAAATATAATATAGTTATGGTGACTACAGGTGTCAGACATTTTAAACACTAATAAAAATACTGAAAACAAAAAAGCTGTAACATGGCTGACATTAGGGCATGGCGTAGCGGATTGTTATTCAGGTTTTATAAATCCGATATTGCCTTTTATTACGGCAAATATAGGTATTACTCTCGGAATTGCAACATGTGCATTGAGTATAGCACAGCTATTCTCTTCTATGATGCAGCCTGTTTTTGGATTTATTGCTGATAAATGCAGCAAAAGATTTTTTATTTTCTGGGGAATATTAATAGCTTCTGTATTTTTGTCATTGACCGGTATTGTAACAAATTTCTGGCAATTGGCTGCCTGTCTTGTTTTAGGTAGTCTCGGAGTGGGTTTTTATCATCCGCAGGCAACAGGTTTTGTTCCAAGATTCAGTGGTGAAAATACTGCACGCAATATGAGTATTTTTATCGCTGCCGGTACCATCGGTTTTTCTATAGGACCTTTAATTTCTTCGACAATAACAGGCAAATTCGGGCTTCAGGCGATGCCGTATACTTCAATTGCCGGTATTATTTTTGCGTTTCTTGTATTTGTTTGTGTTCCCAGAATTGAGGAATGTAATTTCGTAAAAAATGAAAATTCTTTCAAGCAGACTCTTGCTGATATTTTTAAAAATAAAACAATGAGACTTTTGATTATGGTTTCTGTATTGAAATCGTTGACTACTTCCAGCTTTACGGTACTTATGCCTTTTTTCTGGAAAAATCATGGATACAGTCCATATGAAATAGGCGGAGCAATGTTTCTGTTTCTTACCGTCGGAGCGCTCGGTACATATCTGAGTACAAGATTCGAAAAATATATCGGATACAAAAAGGTATTTGCGTTTTCGTTAATCATGCCTTTTATTTTAACTGCATTTTTTGCTTATCTTGTTGAAAAAACGACAATAATTTCTTTTATCGTCTTTATCCTTATCGGCTTTATTGCAATGCTTTCTGTATCAATAAATATGGTTATGGCGCAAAAAACAATGCCTCAGTACAAAAGTATGATATCAGGTTTTATTGGCGGTTTTAGCTGGGGTGTAATAGGCGTTCTGTTTCCGATAATAGGCTTTAGCGCAGAACATATAGGTATACCTGAAACTTTATTAATTATTTCATTTGTACCGTTTATTTTGGCTTACTTTGTAAGGTTTTTACCGGATAAAAAAGAATAATTAAGCCTGGGTGCTATCTGCTTTGTGAGCTCTTGATTTATTTCTCGTATTATCTATTAGTGCTCCGATGCCGCTAAATGCAGTTAATAAAAGTGCTGAGATTGCAAGTAATGATTTTTTTGAAAAAACATGTTCCATTGGATAGTTAAACATTTTTGTAAGAATTTTAGGAAAGCTCAATGTAAATGCTGCACTTGCAACACCAACACTCGTTCCTATAATTTTGAATGTATTAGTTTTTTTGTATTCATTACCGTTTTTGGTGTAAGCGGTTTTTCCGAAAGATACCGGTGATACAGAATTTATTTTCATTTTCTTCCTTTCTGACGATGACAACAATAAGATAATATAACGTACAAACAATATTTACAATATGCGGTTGAATCGAAAGCCGTGAGCTATTTTTCGATATAATGACGGTTTTTTATGATACAATTAATTGTGAGGTAAGTTTGTATGTATAAAAACAGATTATACGAAATTGATGAGTTAAAAGTTAAAATTGGTAGTTTTAGACCACTTAGCTCTAATATATTAAATCAAATTAGAGAGTATTATAAAATAGGTCTTACTTACACCTCAAATGCTTTAGAAGGCAATACATTAGATTTAGCTGAAACGAAAGTTGTGATTGAAGACGGTCTTACTATTAACGGCAAGCCAATGAAAGATCATTTAGAAACAGTCGGACATGCCGATGCTTATAACAAATTGTTTGAGCTTGTAAAAGCAAATTCTATTTCTGAAAAAGACATAAAATGTTTGCATAAACTTTTTTATTCAAAAATTGATTTTGAAAATGCCGGATGTTATAGACAAACACCGGTTATTGTGACGGGTGCTGATGTTGAATTTCCTCGACCTGATGTTTTAAATAAAGAAATGCAAAAATTTGTGGCTATTTTGCCTGAAATAAAAAAAGAATCTCATGCTGTGAAGTATGCTGCAATGGTACATGCTTTATTTGTAAATATTCATCCTTTTATTGACGGCAATGGCAGGGTTGCAAGGTTGCTTATGAATTTGGCTCTGTTGCAATCAGGATATAATATTACAATTATTCCTCCAATTGTACGTGCTGACTACATAAGAGCTCTACAGGCTTCTAATCATAATAATTTTGAGCCTTTTATTAATTTTATTTCTGAGATGGTATTTGAATCTCAGAAGGAATATCTAAAAATTATTGAAAGATTGCAATAATTCTAAAATTGTTTTAACTGATTGCTACAGGTTTGTTCGGTTAATGTAAATTTTATAGCAAAAAAAAAATTTTCCCTGACTTTAATTAGTAAAATATTTTAAAAGAAGGGAATTTCTTTATGCTTACACGTCCGGCTGTATCTGTTATTGTGCCTGTTTATAACGTACAGAATTATCTCGGTAAAGCCTTAAGTTCTTTAAAGAAACAGAGTTTAAAAAATCTTGAATTTATATGTGTAAATGATGGTTCGAAAGATAAATCGCTTGAGATTCTTGAAAATTTTGCAAAACGTGATGGCAGGTTTAAAATTATAAACCAGAAAAATCAGGGACCCGGCGTTGCAAGGAATAATGGATTGAAAATAGCAAATGGTGAATATATTGCTTTTCTGGATCCTGATGATACTCTGAAAAAAGATGCGATGGAAATGTTGTATACCAGAGCAAAAAAAGAAGATTTGGATGTTCTTGCATTCGACTATAGAACTGTTAATGAAAAAGGAAAAACCCTCGGTAACATCAGAATCAAAGACAGGTTAACACTTCCAAAAAATTTTGACTGGAAGGAATTGCCTTATGTTTTTGGGAGTCTTGTTTATATGGTCTGGAATAAAATTTACAAACGAAGTTTTGTCATGATGAATAATATTCATTTTACACCGTGCAATCTTGCAGAGGATTGTGCTTTTACTTTTGGTGCAACATTGAACGCTAAAAAAATCGGATATATGGACAAAATTTTTTATAATTATCTCCAGCGCCAGGATTCAGCAGTACACAAAGTGACGGACAAAAATATGTGTGTATTTGATATGTTGGATGATGTAAAAGATGTTGTAGAAAAAAGCGGTTTTGCTAAAGAGCTATCTAAAGAATATGATTCATTTGTTGAGGGTTCGATTCCGTATTATTACAATAGAATAAAATCCAGAGCCGAATATGAAAGACTCTGCGAACAAAGACTCGAAAAAAAATATCATAATTCTGCGCGGGAGGCTATTAATGAACGCAAGCTTGCTTTTTCGAAAATCTCAGAGATTGTTTCTGCTCTTTCTGCTAAAAACAAAAAATCTGTTTGAAATTGATGAAATATGTTAAAAATCATCAAATAAACTTCTAAATAACTGACTTGTTTTTAAATATTTTATGATAAAATTATCATGTAATTTGAAAATTGAATAGATAATATAATCGGGATGTAGCGCAGCTTGACTCTGCCGAGAGAGAAATGACTAAATGTCATTTCGAACGAGAGGAAGCACCGTAGGGGCGCTACCGAACGAAAATAAAAAATCGGGATGTAGCGCAGCTTGGTAGCGCACCGTGTTCGGGTCGCGGGGGTCGCAAGTTCGAATCTTGTCATCCCGATTTTTTCTATATACAGAATAAAGATATTGATTACACAAAAATAAAAAGACCAAAGCTGAAAATTAGTTTTGGTCTTTTAAATAAATGGTCGGAACGACAGGATTTGAACCTGCGACCCCTACCACCCCAAGGTAGTGCGCTACCAAGCTGCGCTACGTCCCGATTATATCTTGGTCCATTTTCGGGACTTGCGCAGCTATGCTGCTTCCTCTTCTCAAAAGTGACATTTAGTCACTTTTGCGTCGGCAGAGTGTCCCGAATTCATTATTTATTCAATTTTCAAATTACATGATAATTTTATCATAAAATATTTTGAGTCAAGTCTCTAAAAAATTTTACACGTCGGCGGATGACTTTTATAGCTAATTTTTCGACTCTAAAAAATTATTTATATCTTTTAAAATATTGTCAATGCTGATACAAATAAATTCAAGTTCTTTAATTTTTTCATAAATATATTCTAATGTTAGGATATATCCTCTATAAATGTTAAGGATTATTCACTGATAACTTAGATGGACTTATAACTCAGAATAAAATATAAATAATTATGGATATAAAAAACACAATTAAAATAATAGCCAAAATTCCGGGATATGAAATTGAATTTAAAGAAATAAAGTAATTTTTTGTTCACTATCGCGGGGCTGCTCTACATTCATGTTTTTGCTATATATTATAATTTCTGTCAGATGACGAATATTTTTTAAGTCTGCATATTCGTTGCAGCCACCTGCATTAGTTTTTTCTTATAAAATTCAACGGCATGAGGGTCTTTCTCATTTCCCATCAGCCATTTGTAAATTTCTGTCAGCATATTTGAGATATGTGAAAGATTTAGTCCGAGACGGTGTTTTGATATTATTTCAAACGATTGGTTGGCACAGAAAAGAGCTTTTTCTACTTCACTGTTCATTAGCAGAAGCTCTGCATACATTGTTTTAAACATCATAATGAAATATGGCGAAACATTTTCGTCTTTTTCCATATTCAATAATGCATTATTCAAAATTCCTTTTGCTGTATCATTATTACCTTCAAGACGTTCTATCTGTGCAATTAAATACCAGCATAGATAAGTGATATTTTTAATGGCCTTTGCCGAAGATGCGTCAAGTACACTATAGTATATTTGTTTTGCTTTTTTTGTATTTCCCATATTTTGATAAGCAAAACCTATCATCAAATCGCAAAAATGTTCAATCTGGTGTAAACAGTATGAATTAGAAACGAGTTTCGCCTGATAAATATAATCCCCCAGAGAATCCCAGTCTTGAAGTCGAAGTGCAGTCATTGCCCGTAATATGGGATAGAGTATCTGCGAATATTTGTCCTGTGAAAAATCTCTGTTTTCGAATCTGTTTAAATCCTGAGCAATATTCTGTCCGGATAAAAATTTTCTCAAAATTAATAATAAATCAAAACAAGCATAGTTGTTCGCTACGGCAGGTATAATGTCTGATATTTTCTTTTCTGCGTCTTCTTTCAGCTGGATTATACGCGACAGTGAAACAAAAAACAGAGCATCGACTATTGCATCCTGAAATTGTTTTCTTGAAAATCCCTGCGGAAGTATGCTGTCCGCAAAGTTGTTTATGTTGATGTATTTAAAAAGTTCGTCTCCAAGTTCAACACATTCATTTAGTCTGCCAAGATTATAATACAGCTCCAGTGTAACCATATTTATCAAAAAATAATTTAGATTAAAGTTTCTGTCATGCGGATTGAATGAACTTGCTCTTGTTCTTGACATAATTTTTCCGACATATTCAAGAGCATTTGCATAATTTCCGCTTAAAAGACAGCTTTGGACAAGTTTGTTTGCTACTGTTTTAATTTTTAGGTCATCTCCGCTGAGTTCAAGGTTTTCAAGCAGCAGTTCAAGGAAATTCAATATTTTTTCCGGATAATATTTATAAAGCATTAAGCTCATTTCTTCATATACATCCATTTTTACCTGTTCTACTGTCTTGTTCGATTCTTCATCAATTATATTGTCAGCGAATGATAAATATTTGTTTGTGCAATTCAGATAAGCGTTGAAGTCACCGAAGTGGTTTGAAATGTCAGCGAGTTTGTTCCAGCTCGTGAATGCTTCTTTTTTGTCTCCTGCCAGTTCGAAAATCTCTGCTTTGAGTTTTGTTTCAACAGGAATATTTCCCAGGATTTTTTGTATGACTGAAGACGCGATTTCTTGAAGTTTTTGCGAGTCTATTGCTTCGCTTAGAGCCTGCCTGTAAAGATTATAGTTTGTTATATAAACTATTCTGTCATTTTGAATTTGTACCAGTTTTATTCCTACAAGCCTTTTTATTAATTTCAGGACATCTTCATATCCGAGCATTGAGATTGCTTCTACCGGAATTTTTTCTCCGAGCATAAGAATTTGTGCGTACAATTCCATCAGATTTTTTGTAGAAGCAAGAGACTGTATTCTTTTCTTCGCCAGCTCTTCCAGTGAATTCGGTATAACAATCATTTTGTTTTTGCATACACTGTACTGTCCATCTTTGTATACAAGTATGCTATTGTCCAAAAGATAGTTAAACGCCTGATTGAAGAAGAAATTGGAACCCTTTGTATTTTCAATGACTTTTTCAAAGAAGAAGGTTTTTTCTATATTTTTCAGGCTTGATGCATGATTGTTTATTATAGTTCTATTTGAAGACAACCTGAGTTCAATTTCGAAGAAATTAGACGAGGTTATCAGTTTATATATTTTTCTGTGCAGTGAGTAATTCTGACTGTAAGAGAAGATAAATGATGTATTACCCAGAATATTGTTTTCTACGAGATATTTAAGAATTTCCAGTGAACCTTCGTCTATGTTTTCAAAATTGTCAACAATGAAAATGGTTTTTTCTGAAATATTGTTGAAAAATCCTGCAAAAGATTCAAAATACTCGTATCTGACATCCTCAGGATGTCTGTTTTCCGGATATTTTAAAGTTAAAAGATTTTGTAAAAAAGTATCACGCGTAATTGCATCAATACATTCCGGATGTAATAGTACATCCATTTCTGATACATTTGTATAGGAATATAAAAGTTCTTTCAGAAAGCCTAAAGGTGTGTATTTTGCATTGGCAGAGCATGAAAAGCGGCATATTTTATACTGGTTGTTGAATGCTTTTTCAAAGTCTTTTACATACAAACCGCTTAAATTGCCCGCCTTCAAAGAGCTTTTTACTGCGACTATATGATTTTTTATACTGTCATTATTAATTATTCCCGCAATTTCATCTAATAATGTGTCATATTTTGCCTTCAAGAAAGAGCAATGCAAACTTGAAAAGTTAATCAGCTGTTCATCTTCTGTTTCATCCGGTTCAAATTCCAGCTTTTTGGGTATTTCAACAAAATTTCCTTCAACAACCTCTTCTTCTTCAATTTTTATGAGCGAGGGTAGGATTAGTTCAAAAAACATAATCATCTGATTTTTTATATAAACAGCGCTCAAGGATTGATACGGGTATTTATTTTTTGTCATCTGATATATATATGAGTCAACAAGAACCTGTACATTATTAAACAGGTGATCCATCTTTTTGGAACTATATACGAGATTGATATTTACTCCCGCTTTATATTCTGAGGGTTTGCTGAAAACGTCCCGTTTTTGGATGGCAATTTTTGCTTTTACAGTGATACCTTTTGCTTCATATAATTTTTTATTTATTTCCGTAACGGACTGGGCTACAAATATCGAAAAGTCTACAGCCGAAATGCAAGATTCAAGAAAGCTGTAATCCTTACAAAATCTGATAATAAAAACGTTATCTACTAACTGAACTCTCAGTTTTTTTTCTGCACCTATTTTTTTTATGAGTGCATAAAAATTTGCACGAAAATGTCTCGCAAGTTTTTCACTGTTAAATGCTTCCTGGATTGCTTCATAATTCTCAAGCTCAATTGTCATTGCGGCAAATTCTTCTATCGTTGCTTCGCGCAAAAGAATACTTGCATCGATATTCATACCGCAGGACGGACAAACTTCGAGAGACGTTGAGTTAAGACGTCCGCATTTGTAGCATTTGTTGATTATAGTGTTTCCGCATCTGTCGCAGACTGCTTTCTTCGTTATATGCCCGCATTTCTGGCATTTTAATTTCAAAACTTTTTTACAGTTCGGACATACCAGATCTCTCTCGCTTATTTCTTGCTTACATTTTGGACAATTCATATCACTGCTAATTATATTTATCCATACTTATACGTTAATACATTATATCCTTCGGAAATAAAAAAAAACTCATCTTTATTATGT
Source organism: Candidatus Gastranaerophilales bacterium (assembly GCA_944323425.1). GTDB lineage: Bacteria > Cyanobacteriota > Vampirovibrionia > Gastranaerophilales > Gastranaerophilaceae > CALUPY01. The sequence continues at coordinate 18,511 of CALUSL010000020.1, forward strand.
AAATGCATACACGAAAATAAAATTTAATGATATAATTTTCAACAAATGGATATGAAGAAGCAAATTAGTATTAGTACACAAAATAAACTTATATTGTTAGGGCTTGTTATCAGTACGATTCTTATCGTGGCTCTTGCGGTGTTTGCTATTACTAATATTCAGCAAAAAATTTCAGAAGTTTATGATGATTTTGGTCAAATATTAACGAAAACACTTGCTATTGAAAGCGTAGAAATAACAAAAGATGTGCAGGAGTATAACAAATTTTCTACGCTGCAGGCTCACACAAAATCTATCATAAACAGTAATAGAGAGATTGCATTTATTGAGTTCAAAGATGCTGACAGTAATATAATTTATTCGAGCAAAAAAGAATATCCGACAAGAGCATCAGAAGCTACTATAATAACTTCTGCACCAATGATGTCTGAAATTGACGGTGTAAGAACTGTGATAGGGTCGGTTACTGTTGGATTATCCGGGACATCAATGCTTCACATATCGCACACAACAAGAAATTCGATGCTGGTTGTTTTTACTGTTGCGTGGATTATATTTACTCTGGTTGTGCTTATAAATACTATTTTGATTACACGTGAACTTAATATACTTCATCACGGAGTTAAAAAAATATCTACAGGTGCCTTTGGCTTTAAACTGGATCCCAAAAATACTAACGGGGAAATCAGAGAACTTATCGATGCCTTTAATGATATGTCCGGACGGCTGCATCAATATGAAGAACAGAATATTGACCAGTTGACTCTTGAACGAAACAAAATGGAAGCTGTATTGATGAGTATTGCCAACGGTGTTGTTGTATGTGACAACTACGACAACGTTGTTCTTATCAACAATGCGGCACAAAAACTTTTGCAAACTAATGAGGATGAAATTTTAAATACAAAAATACAAATGTATTGTGATTCAGAAGGAGAGCTTTGCTTTAAAGAAAAGATAGAGCAGTTTAAAGATACTCCGCTTGATATTATGGAAAATAAACCGCTTGAGTTCAATATAACAATTGATAAAAGAGTAATAAAATCAGTAATATCTCCAATGTTTTCAAAAAGTCAGGATTATGTCGGATATATTATTGTGTTAATTGATGTGACTAAAGAAGTAGAGATTGACAAGATGAAGAGCAATTTCATCTCTAACGTCAGCCATGAGCTTCGTACTCCTGTTACGGTTTTGAGAACTTATATTGATACTTTGTATAATCATTCTGATGATTTTGATGAAGCGACCAACAAAGAATTCTTCGGGGTAATAAATAAAGAAGCTGCCAGACTCCAAAAAATGGTAAATGATATTCTTGATTTTTCAAGGCTTGAATCTGGGAATGTTAATGTTGAAAAAGAAAATTGTAATATAATTCCTGTTATCGAACAAACTCTTCAAAGTATGCAGGTTCTGGCAGAAGAAAAAAATGTAACGTTCTCTTTGATTAAGGAGCCGGATTTGCCGGAAGTTCCTATGAATGTCAGCGGGATTGAAAGAGTATTGAACAATCTTTTGTCAAACGCAATTAAATATTCACCGGAAAACGGAAGAATAAAAGTCAGAGCAGAATTGGCAAGAGATCCTAATTTTATTGAGGTTTCGGTTGAAGATCAGGGTATTGGAATTCCTGAAGAACACCAGAAAAAAATCTTTGAAAGATTTTACAGAGTGGAAAATGATGCTCATACTGTGAAGGGTACTGGACTCGGGCTTCATCTGGTTAAAATAACTATTGAAAAACACCACAAAGGACAGGTTTTTGTGAAGAGCAAGCCTAATGAAGGATCTACATTCGGTTTTCGGCTTCCTATTCATCCTGAAAATATTCCTGATGAAGATGAAAAACAGGAATAAATTAAAATATTTTAATATTTGCCGTGAATATTGTGCATAAATATTTTTTTAATCTACAATATAAATGTAGAGTGAAGAATTATCTTTATTGCAGGTTAACTTGAACAGTAACACAAAAAAATCTATACAGGCCAGTTTACGAGAGTTTAACGACTTGATTGAAACCATAGCAAAAATTGAGTTCAAAAAGCTTTCCTCGTCGTACCTTATAGATTATTCAGAGTTTGTTAATATCGGGACACAGGTAGTTCACAAATTGTGTTCCAGCTCAAATATCGAAAATTACAACAAATCCTATATATCTACTGCAATAAAATGGGCAATAAGAAATGAAGTCAGAAGACGTTACAAATGGTACTCTTTAAGAACAAAAAAACTTGAGACGCCGGGCGAAGCTGATCATGATGATATTAGAGAAGCTGTGTACAAAACAATTTTGTCCATTGATGAAATGGCTGATGCGGAAAATCCGACGCAGATAAAGGATACATGTAAAACACCGGAAGAAAATATTCTCTTTCAAGAACTCAGTAACGGTATTAAAGAAGCAATTAAAAAATTACCGCAGAGAGAAAAAGATTTAATTGAGGCAAAATTCTTTCAAGAGAAGAAGCTCAGAGAACTCTCAGAAGATTTTAATATTTCTCCTTCCAGAATTTCGCGAATTATACAGTCGGGATTAATGAAAATTAGAAAAGAGCTTGAAGCGAATCATATTATATAGTTTTCATTAAGTGTTTAAAATTCAAATAGATTTAAAATTAATCTGAACATTTATGCAAAAAAACAGTTTAACTTTTTAGAAGAGGAAGAATAATTTTAGAATAGTCAAAGGAGAAATTCAGATGAAAAAAATATTGACATTAATAACAGCTTTCTTAATCGGTTCCGGTGCATTCGCAATGTCTGCTGATGATGCACTTTCTTTCTTTGCAAAGTATGTAAATGATGCAAATGCTCAGAGTCCTAAAATTGTAGACTATTATGAGCCGAATGCTAAAATTATCAGAGTTGTTGTGCTTCCTGACGGAAAAACAGAGTCTGTTACAACAGATATGAGAGAATATACAAGACAGCTGAAAATCGGTGCGAATCTGGCAAAAATTAATAAATACAAAAATTTCTATACTGACAGGAAAGTCACTAAAGTCGGAAATGACTATAAAATTACCTGCCAGAGACAACCTTCAACAAGTGATTATAAATTGCCGGCACATTTCGTCATCGGAACTGATGCAAACGGCAATATGAAAATCAAAGAAGAAATGATGTATACAAAACAAACAGCTATTCTGAGAAAAGCAAAAGCTAATAAAAAATAATTTTTCAGTTTCAGACGCTTTAGTGCGGAATGATTACTCCCTGAACATCTGTATGCACATTTAGCGATTTTGACAAACTGTTTAAAAGCTGGGCTGCGGTATTTGCTGTATAAAATTTTCCATATGTAGCAAGTGCCGCACATTTCAGCTGATTGTTTGCTTCCTGATCTGCTATATTAAATGCTATTACATCAATTGAAATATCGTCTCTTGTTTTAATAAGCTCCATTGCATAATCACATGGACTTTCATCACAGTTTTCTCCTCCATCAGATAACAGTATAATCCTTTTTTTGCCGGTGAATGTTCCAAAATCATTGGCAACAGCCTGTTTTAGGGAGTAAGTAATTGGTGTCCATCCTGACGGACTTAATGAAAACAGCGCATTTCTAATTGAGGGTGCGGAGTTTTTTGTTATTGGAACCATCAGAGTGCTTGCTTTACAAGCCTGCATTGCGAAAATTCCGCTTTTATGTCCGTACACTCTGAGCCCGATTCGTTTGTCTGACGGAATTGAGGGCAGTAGTTCTGTAACTGTATCAAGGACCATATCAATTTTTTTCACGTCTTTTATTTTTTCTGACATACTATTTGAAAAATCGACAATAAACAGAACCATTTCGTTTGTATTCTGGTGATGATTTTCTAAATTTTCACCAAATGATGTATTCACATTTGATAAAAAAAATACTAATGTTAAAAATGTGAGAAGTCTTTTCATCTGATTACCTAAGGAGTTGTGTATGGATTTTTTTGAGGTACTTAATACAAGAAAAACTATCAGAAAGTACAAAACGGATCTACCGCCGGTCAGTGATATACAGAAGATTATTGATGCGGGAAGACTGGCACCCAGTGCTACTAATTCTCAAAACTGGGAATTTATTGCTATTTACAATCCCGATATAAAAAGGGAAATGTTCGATGCAGTGACTGATATGTATGATGAAATTTCGAGACTGGAAATAACAGAAGAAAACAAGAATAAACTCGGTATGTATAAATATTATTCCGGCTTTTTTGTAAAAGCACCGGTAGTAATAGCTGTTGTAGAAAAAGAAAGAAATTCTTTCGTCACAAACATCCTCAGAGAAAACAATTATCCTGAGGATGAGATATCTTTAATGAGACCGAATTCTTCGCTTCTAAGTATAGGAGCAGCAGTAGAGAACATGTCCCTTGCTGCACATGCATTGGGTTATGGAACATGTTGGCTCTGCGCACCTATTGTTGCATACAAAAAATTCAAAGAAATCTTGAATCTGGATGAAAAATCAAAAATCGTCTCTTTATTAACAGTGGGAATACCGGAACACAATAATTTTAAATCTCCCCCGAAAAAACCACTGTCAGAAGTGATGAAAATTTTAGCTTAGTCAGTTTCCAATTTTATACAAGACCCAGCATTTTTTTGTACCAGCTGAATGTTTCAAGTTCAAGACCGTTGAACGTAGTTTTTAAGCACTGGCGTTTCAAATACTTTTCAAATTCATCATTGAATTTTGATTTGAATTCTTTTTTTTGTGTAGCCTGAGTAGTGAGAATAGCCATGAGACCTCCTTTTGGTGTTATAAATAAATGAAATGAAACCGGAATGAAACCGAACACACATTTTCTGCATTATATCACATGTTTAAACTTATTTCCAGTTACTTAACACTAGAAAACATTATTTTTTGCTAAGTTTGTAATAATTCTTTAGTAAAAATTAATTAAGAATTATTGTTTTTATAACATAAAAAATAATGAGATATTAATGACAGATTCTTTTTTTGCCCGTGTTTTACTAAAGAATTTAAGTTTAGTAACGAAATAGTCCTTATATAAAAAATAGTATAAAATAATGTTTATATTGGGATATTGTCTATAAAAACAGGGAGAGGAAATGAGTTCGTCAGGAATAATGAAAAATGCGCTGAAAGTGCTATTTGCTTTTATAACAACGTTTGTTACATCATCAGCAGTGCATGCTGCGGTTGCTTTCCCGAACATAACGGTGGGAATGACGAATGCAAACACTCCGCAGGAATTTACCCAGGGTGTTCAAATCCTTATATTATTGACAATACTTACTCTTGCTCCGAGTATTTTTATTATGACGACGGCTTTTATAAGAATTATCATTGTTCTCGCATTGACACGTCAGGCTATCGGGCTTGCAACACTTCCTCCGAATCAGGTGCTTGCAGGACTTGCTTTAATTTTGACTTTTTTCGTAATGGCGCCAACTTTTAATAAAATTAACGAAACGGCTGTAAAACCATATATGAACAATCAAATTACACAGCAGGTTGCTCTGGAAAAGGGTGTCCAGCCGTTAAGAGAGTTTATGATTCAACACACTGAAGAAAAAGAACTCGGATTATTTTTGACAATGGCAAAAATAGACAAGCCAAAAAACTGGAAGGATGTTCCTACTTACACCCTCATACCAGCTTTTGTTATCAGCGAATTGAAAACATCTTTCAAAATAGGTTTTGTTATCTTTATGCCGTTTCTTGTTATAGATATAGTAGTGGCAAGTATCCTTGTTTCAATGGGTATGTTATTCCTGCCGCCTGCAACGGTAGCTACTCCGTTTAAGTTAATTCTTTTTGTCATGATAGACGGATGGTATCTTGTCACAAAGACTTTGCTCGAGGGATTTATTACATAAGGATTAATGAAAATGGAAGATATTCAATTTTTGACAATAACCCAGAATATGCTAATACTAATACTGCTTTTATCTTCACCGGTGCTGGTTATCAGTATGGTAGTGGGACTTTTAATCAGTATTTTTCAGGCAGTAACCCAAATTCAGGAATCTACTCTTACTTTTGTTCCTAAGATAATCGTTGGAGTAATCACTATGATTATACTTATGCCATGGATGCTGAATGTACTAATATCAAGAACAGAGGAAATGTTCGGTTACATGACAGAAATAATTCATTAAAAGTCAGGATAAAGAATGCAGCCAGATTTATTAACTTTACTATCTCCAAAAAACATAGTTATTTTTGTGATAATACTCACAAGAATAAGTGGTTTGATAATGTCTGCACCTCTCTTTTCTACGTATCCCATACCGGCACAGGTAAAAATATGGTTTATTGCAATAGTAAGCTTTATCCTTTTTCCTATAGTTTCAGCTACAACCGGTTTTAATGTTCCTATGTCTGTGCCGGAATTGATTGTATTTTTGCTGCGTGAATTTGCTATTGGATTTATTATAGGATTTGTTGCAAATTTCATTTTTTCTGCAGTTCAAATGGGCGGTGAGTTTATAAGTATGCAGATAGGTCTGTCAATGAGTCAGGTTCTTGATCCAATAACAGGCAATAATTTACAAATAGTGTCCCAGTTTTATTTGCTTGTTACGACAATGGTTTTTATTGCTTTGAATGCTCATCAGTGGCTTTTTCATGCACTTTATCAGAGTTATAAAACATTTCCTCCGGGGATTGATTTTGTTTTTACTCCGCCTATGGTATCACAGGTATTGCATATGTCAGCAGAAATGTTTGCGATATCTATAAGCGTGATTTTGCCTATATTCTGTGTTATGTTTGTATCAGAAGTATTGATGGGATTTATGTCAAAGATGATGCCGCAGATGAATATATTCATGGTTGCTATACCGTTGAAGGTTTATGTCGGATTTGTCTTGATATTAATGTTCTTGTCTCCGACAGTAACATATCTTGTAAATATAATTGAAGCTTATTTGAAAAATCTACTTGAAATTTTTGTGTGAGGTTAAATGGCAGGAGAAAGAACAGAAGACGCAACCCCAAAACGACGGCAAGACGAGCGGAAAAAGGGAAATATTGCAAAAAGTCAGGATATGATATCTGCACTTACTATCAGTGCAGGTGTTGGTATTCTTATCGGTCTTTCTTCATATATACTTGAAAAATTGAGAATATTGCTGCAATACACTCTTACACATATAAAACCTGATGATATTGAAACAAATGATATAATCGCAATGCTGGCTCCATTTGCAAAACTTAGCGGCGAGATTTTGCTTCCGTTTTTGCTTGCACTTATGGTGGTTACGGCAATAATAATTAGAATGCAGGTAGGACCGATATTTGCGGTAGAGAAGATTAAACCTAAACTGGACAAATTCACCATGGGAAATATAATGAACGGTTTAAAAAAGATGTTTAATCCGTTTGAACCCAGAAATATGGTAGAGATGGCAAAATCATTTTTTAAAATGGGGGTTATCGGATACTGTGGTTATTCTGTAGTGAACAGTAGAAAAGATGAACTATTCGGGCTTCTTGGTGTTGATATAAACACGGCATTTATGGTTCTTGGCAGTATTATTATCAACATGGTCATAAATATGTGTGTCGCAATGCTTATTCTGGGATTTCTGGATAAAAAATATCAGGAACATGAATATGAAAAATCGATAAAAATGACAAAGCAGGAAATTAAAGATGAATATAAAAACATGGAAGGGGATCCGATAATTAAATCGAAAATCCGATCTTCACAGATGCAGTTTATGCGCCAAAAAATGATGAGTGCTGTTCCTCAGGCTGATGTGGTTGTAGCCAACCCGACTCATTTTTCTGTTGCTATAAAATATGACAGGAGTAAAGCCGCAGCGCCGATTGTTGTTGCAAAAGGCGTAGATTATATGGCATTTAAAATTAGAGAAATAGCTAAAGCGAACAATGTTCCTATTGTGGAGAACAAACCTCTTGCCAGAGCTTTGTACAAACTTGTGCCGGTGGATAGTGTAATCCCTCCGGATCTCTATGTCGCTGTAGCTGAAATTCTTGCCTTCGTGTATAACAAAAACAACAATTCGAATATTCACACAAGTTTGTAATGTTTGAAAATAAACATTATCTTCCGAGCGGATTTAGCGGCGGAGCCGGCGGTATCGGAGGTGTCGGCGGTTTATTGTTGTTTAAGAATGTATTGTTAAACGAATTTGGATTAGTTTCTTGTGTATTTTGTGGTTGTGCCTGCGTTTCAGGAGTAGTATTTTGTGTCTGTTCTTCCTGCTTTACCTCATCATCGTTGTCGGATTCTGATGGTGTCTCTGTTTTTGCAGGCATGTTTCCGTTTCTCTTCAGCTCTACTTCCGGATAATCGAATTTTGACGCACCGAATTTTTCGGTAAGAACAGTCATCGTATCTTTCCATATCATTGCCGGAACCGTACCACCGTATATTCCGCCGGTTTTTGTATTGTCATCGCGTCCAACCCATATGCCTGTAACTACATCAGGTGTATAGCCGTAGAATGAGGCATCTTTGTTATCATCGGTTGTACCGGTTTTGGCTGCAGCAGGTTTGTTAATATTTGCTCTTTTTGCTGTACCGGATTCTATTACTGTTTCAAGCATTGCTGTGACGACCGCTGCGGTGTTCAGATTCAAAACCTTCATTACTCTTGTTTTGGGTGCTTGATATATAATCTTTCCTCTGGAAGTTTCTATTCTTTCAATTGCATAAGGTTTAACTTTGAATCCTCCATTTGCGAATGTTCCGTAGGCAATAGTCATTTCATAAAGTTTTACACCATTTGACCCGAGTGCAATTGTGAGGTCATATTCGAGCGGCGTTGTTATACCCAGCGAACGGGCGATTCCGATTACCGAACGTACACCGACTTCTTTGATGAGTCTTACTGCCATAACGTTGGAGGAAATAGTCAAACCTGCATATAAAGGTAATTGTCCTCTATATCTGTTACCATAATTTTTGGGTGACCATCCGTTAAGATTTATTGGCGTATCTTCAAGATAATCATTTGGACCCCATCCCTTTTCGATTGCGGCTGCGTATACAAATGGCTTGAATGCTGAACCCGGAGGTCGTACAGCCTGGGTTATTCTGTCATACTGACTTTTTCCGTAGTCACGTCCGCCTATATAGACGTATACTTCGCCTGTTATTGGTGAAAAGGAAAATACTGCTGCCTGTGTTTTTGAGCCGTATGGTGCAAGATTTTTATTCATTGAATTTTCTGCTGCTTTTTGTGCTGCATAATTCAGTGTTGTCACTATTTTATATCCGCCCTGTGAGATTTCTGTTTCGTCAAACCCGAGTTCTTCAAGCTCCTGCATTGCAAAGTCCACAAAATATGGAGCTCTGTTCAAAGAATAGATATTAGGATTTGAATTCAGGTGCAGTTTTTCGTTCAGCGCCTTATTATACTGTTCTTTTGTTATATATCTCATTTTTAGCATACGAAGAAGAACTTGATTTCTTCTTTCGATTGCGAGTTTTTTGTTATTGAAAGGTGAGTATACGGACGGTGCCTGCGGTAATCCCGCAATGAGTGCACATTCAGCCAGCGTTAGTTCATTTAATGGTTTGTTAAAGTAAATCTGCGCAGCTCCGGCAACACCGTATGCACCTGAGCCAAGATATACGTTATTCAGGTACATTTCAAGAATCTGGTCTTTGTCTATTGTTTTTTCGATTCTTGCTGCTACTATAAATTCTTTTATTTTTCTGTCAAAAGTTTTTTCATTACTAAGGAACAAAATTCTCGCAAGCTGTTGTGTGATAGTACTTGCGCCCTGAACAAAACTTCCCGCTTTCAAATTAACCAGCGTGGAACGAAGAAGTCCTATCGGGTCATAACCGTGATGGTGATAGAAATTTTTGTCTTCTGTTGCAATTATAGCGTTTTTAAGGTCTTCCGGAACTTTTTCAATGTCAACTTTTTCAAACCGGTATGCTGTGAATGTTTTTATTACTTCATCATCAGCTGAATAGAATTTTGTAACTATATTGGGTTTAAAACCGTCAAGATTTTGTATCGGCGGCAGGGAGTTTAAGTATAAATTTACTCCTATGAATGATGCCAGCGCAATTGAAAATAATACTATTAAAAGTTGTTTGAACGGATTACTTTTTTTAGGATTTTTTATTCTCCGCGGTGTATAAAATTCAGACATATCTATCCCCAGTCTAATTAACTTTGATATTTTATCAAATAATAATTTTAAATACAATTATTATTATAACTTATAAACGGGGTAATTTTTGTAATCCATAACAGAGTTAGTACATTTTTACTGCTTTTCTTACTTCTTTAAGTACTTTTTCTGCTTCGATACGGGCTTTTTCTGAACCTTCTTCAAGAATTTTATGTACAAGCTCTATATTGTTCTCGTAGTATTTCCTTCTTTTCCGAAGCGGTCTGAGTTTTTCATTTATCAAACATCCAAGCTGCCTTTTACAGTCGGCGCAGCCTCTTTTTCCTGCTTTGCATTCTTCTTCCACTGTAGCCAGCGTCTTTTCATCCGCAAAAGCCTGCCAGTATGTGAACGCAACTTCGCATTTGTCCGGATGACCCGGGTCGTCTTTTCTTGCTCTGCTGCGGTCCGTAATTGCAGTCATTACCTTTTTGGCTGTAGTTTCTTCATCATCTGAGATTTTTATATCATTGTTAAATGATTTGCCCATTTTGTTTCCGTCAAGCCCTTTGAGCAGCGGAATATTTGTTAATTTAGGTACAGCTTCTTTGAACAAATCTGTTTTGTAGATATTGTTAAATCTTCTTGCTATATCTCTTTCTATTTCAATATGTGCTACCTGATCAATTCCGACCGGTATTGCATCAACGTTGAACATCATTATGTCAGCCGCCATAAGAACAGGATATCCCAGCAGTCCGTAGCTTATACCGGATTTATTGTCATCCTGACCGGTTCTGACCATTTTTGCTAAATCTTTAAGAGTGGGATCTCTTTCTACCCAGTTCTGAGGAGTAATCATGCTGAGATAAATATGTAATTCTGCAATCTGCGGTACACGGGATTGTACGTAAATTACGGACTTGTCGGGGTCAACACCGGCAGCAAGCCAATCCAGAACAACATTCAATACATTTTCTTTTAGAGAGTCAGTATCCTGTGATTTTGTCGTAAGGGCATGCCAGTCAGCAACAAAGAAAAAGCATTCATAGTCTTCCTGTAGTTTAACAAAATTTGTTAAAACACCGAGGTAGTGTCCGAGGTGTAATTTGCCTGTAGGGCGCATGCCCGAAACTATTCTTTGTTTTTGACTCATAATAAATAACCTTGTGCAATCTCTACAATGCTATTATATAACAAATTTATTCATTAAAATTGTATATACTGAATACGATTGAGTTTTTTAGTTTTTTTACTCTTTTTGATGTAGGGTTTAAGCCCCTAAAATTCACCGTTAGGTTGATTTTTAAGCGCGTAGATTCTGACACAATAATTGTGTGATTTTATAGAGTGAGTGTTTTCATGAATCTGAATGAAGAATGTTTGTTAAAGTATTTGCAAAATCCTGATGAGTTATTTAATTTGACTGATATATTGTTGGATTTTAACAGTATTGTAGCTGAAAACACTGTTAGTATAACAAAATGTGAAGTGTAGTTTATTATGATAAATTTCTGGCATAAATTTTTAGATTTGACAAAAACAGATTCTTTTAAAAGATATTTCTGGTATTCTCTTTATATTTTAGTTACCTTTGCTCTGCTAATTTTTGTTTTTGGCGAGAAACATGTAAGAGGGTTTTTTACAACAATTGAAAACAAAACATTTGATGTCAGGCAGAATATTGCAGCGAATAAAAGATTTACTAATAAAGATATAGTAATAATTTCGGTTGACGATGCCAGTTATGAATATCTTCTCGGAAAATATGGAGAATGGCCTATTTCGAGAGGAATTTACGCTGATATGATTGAATATTTACAGGCGCAAAAACCTGCTGTTATAGCTTTTGATTTAATGTTCGTAAAATCTATCAAAAGCAGCAACAATGATGATTCAAAACTTGCGAAAAGTATATCAAAATATGACAACGTGTTTACGGCAATAAATTTTGATGATTTAGAAGAAACTCTCAGAAAACCTGCGGATTTACCGGAATATTTAAAGGCTAAGATTGTTAATAATGCCGGTATACCGCTTGTTACATTTGCATATCCGAACTGTCGTGTAATCATAGATGAAATAATGAAATCTACTCCTAACATCGGACAGATAAATATTATCCGTGCGGAAGACGGGATTACCAGAGATGTTCCGATTTTTGCAATGTATAAAAAAGATTATTATCCATATCTTGCTGTTAAAGTTGCTCAGAAATATCTGGAAAGACAGGGGCAGACAATATCAGAAAAATTTGTTGTGGATGAAAACAGAAATCTTTTAATTGGAGACAAAAAAATTCCGTTAACTATTGACGGAAAAACCATTCTTAACTGGTATGGAAAGGCTAACAAAGCAGAACCCTCCGCCTTTATAACCATACCGATGTGGAAGATAGAGCGTGAAATGTATGAGGGTGAACATCTTCTGCTTGATGACTTTTTTAGAAACAAAATTGTTTATATAGGCACCAGTGCAACTTCGCTGTTTGATATAAAAAGTGTTCCGACTGATGACAAATTACCGGGTGTTGAAATACATACAACTTTACTCAACAACTTTCTCGATCAGAATTTTATAATAAGAAGTGATATAAAAACGGATATTTTGATAAGTCTCATCTTGAGCCTTTTTGTCGGTATACTTGTTATTCGTGTCCGCTCAACATTCATATCTTCTGTGACGGCAATATTTACGACTATAGTTTATATCGTAATAAACTATTTGATTATGAAATATTTCCATCTCTGGATAGCACTGGTGTTGCCGCTTGTTTCTGTTGTATTTGTATTTATTGCGGTTTATATAGCTAAATATATTATTAAATCACGTGATTTTGATTATACTTATGCACTAGCAACAACTGACGGTTTGACAGAATTATACAATCACAGATATTTTCAGGAGCAAATGGCACAGAATGTAGCGACCTGTAAAAGATACAACAATGAGTTTTCTTTGATATTAATAGATATTGACTTTTTCAAAAAGTTCAATGATACATACGGACATCAGGCCGGTGATGCTGTTTTAAGACAGGTTGCTCAGGTACTCAAAAAAAATGTACGTTTAACCGATGTTGTTTGCAGATATGGCGGTGAAGAAATGTCAATAATATTGACTAATACAAACAAACAGGATGCTATAGTAACTGCTCAGAAAATCTGTGATGCGGTTGCGGCGAAGCCTTTTAAGCTCGGTAACGGTATCGAAAAGCATGTTACTATCAGTCTGGGTGTAGCTACTTTCCCTGAAAACGGAGAAACTCCTGCGGATTTGATAAAACATTCGGATGACGGATTGTATAAAGCCAAAGAAAACGGCAGAAATCAGGTTGGAATTTTGTAGTTTTAAATCCGACCATAAAGATCGTAATCGTCAGCGCAGGTTATTTCTATATTATCAATATCTCCGGGAATGAGTTCTTTGTCAGTTTCTATATAAACAAGTCCGTCAATTTCAGGTGCATCCCTGTAACTTCTTGCAATAACTGTTTGTTCCTGTGTGATAGCTTCTATAAGACAGGGCAATTTTTTACCTATAAAAGTTTCGTTTATTTCTTTTGAAATTTTTTGCTGCAAACTCATTAATCTGTTTTTGCGCTGTTTTTTTACTTTTGCATAAACCTGATGAGGCAGACCGTATGCAACTGTATTTCTTTCTTTTGAAAATTCAAAAACACCCATCCGGTCAAACCTTATTTTTTTTACAAACTCATATAAATCTTCAAAACATTCATCAGTTTCTCCGGGATATCCTACTATGAATGTTGTTCTTATTGCGACATCCGGTATTTTATTTCTTATTTTTGATATCAGAGCTTCATAGTCCATTACTGGTCTTCGCATTGCTCTTAAAATTTCAGGGTGAGAATGTTGAAGAGGCATATCAATGTATTTTACTACTTTGTTGCATTCTGCAAATGCATCTATTAAATCATCATCAATCATTGATGGATAAGTATACATTACCCTGATCCAATCAATTTCTTCGACTTTATTCAGTTCTCTTAATAGTCTTGCAAGGGACGGCTTTCCGTATATATCTATACCGTAACTTGTAGAATCTTGAGCAATAAGTACTATTTCAGCAACTCCTTTTTGTCCGAGATGTTTAGCTTCGTTTACAATGTGTTCAATATCTCTGGAACGATATTCGCCTCTTAGCTGTGGAATAATACAATATCCGCATCTGTAATTGCAGCCGTCTGCTATTTTTATGTATGAGCTGGAACCGATGGTTATCTGCTGGCGCTCTACATTTTCAGGATATATATATAGCGGTTTTTCTGTAATTTCGTATATGAAATTTTCTTCCTGATTGTCTATTTTTTTTACTACATCTACAATTTTTTTTATGTCTGTAGTTCCTAGCATAGCAATGGCTTCCGGTATTGCTTCTTTTAATTCTTCTTTATGCTTTTGGGGCAGACAGCCGGTTATTATGACTTTTTTGTTTTCGTTCACCATTTGCAATATTGATTGTACTGATTCTTTTTCCGCATCATGAATGAATGAGCACGTGTTCACTATAACAATATCAGCCTTTGATTCATCTAATGTTATTTCGATGCCTTCATTTGCCAGCATTCCAAGCATTAACTCAGAATCAACAAGGTTTTTGGAACATCCGTGGTTTATAAGCGCTACTTTTGTCATATTACTCCTGAAATTTACGATTTTTGCTGTATTAATTTTATATTAAAAAATAAAAAAAATCTTTAGGTCTTGTTATTCAATTTTACACACTAAATTATGCCCGTTTGGTTAACCCCGTAAGGTAATAAGATTAATTAAAGAATTCAAATATGCTTTCAAATATGAATGTCATAAGAATTATAATTACCGTTCTAATATTTTCATTCGCAATAATACCGGTATATTGTGACGATTTTTTGATATGGGATTATACAAATGACACTTTTCTCGAGCGAATGAAAAATAACAGTGCAAAAGATAATGCGAAGATTCAGGAGGAATTGGACAATGCTATAAAACAGGGGCTCGATATTGATCTGATACCTGTAAATCTCAAAGATTGTATAGAGATTGCTCTTGAAAACAGCTCCAGATTAAAAATAATGAGACATCAGCAGAAAGAAGCCAAATGGATGTATGTCAATGCAATCTCAGAACTTCTTCCTGATTTTTACTACAGATATCAGTTACAGGATCTTCGCGGTGAATTCCTGGTCGGTGATATTTTGCCGAGAATTATTAATGCAAATCCAGTATACAGCGGTTTCAATATTTCTTATCCCATTATCGGGAACGGTAGTCCCCTGTTTACTATTGCAAGTCAGAAAAAACTATATAGAGCAGCAGGGCATGATTACAATTATTCAAAAGATGAACTGCTGTTGAATACAGCTCTACGGTATTATGCACTTCTTGAAGCAAAACTCGGTCTTGAGGTTTTGCTTGCAAATTTGCGTGACAGATATGAACAGCAGAAACTAATGAAGGCGAGATATGAAATCGGGGTGGGAACGAAATATGATGTACTTCGTGCCGATGCAGAACTTGCAATAGCAAAGAAAGAACTTGTGACACAGCTGAATTCTTTGAGGCTCGGGCAGGCTGATCTTGCTGATATAATGGGAATTGATATAACAATCCCTCTTTACCCTGTTGAAACTAATGCGCGTGTTCATAAATTAGTAGATACCAAATATAATATCGAGGGACTTTACGATATTGCTTTAAACCTCAGAGAAGATATAAAATCCAAAGAACTTAATATTCGTTCTCTAAATTTGATAAAAAATAGAAATTATACGATGTTTGCGCCTTATGTTACTTTGTCTTATGAAATGGGCCGTGCCGGTACACTTCAAGGGGGCAGCTTGTCTTCAAACTATACTTTGAGTCTTAATGCAGTATGGCCTATTGGTGAAAAATTGGGAATGAAAACACTTACACAAAAAAATGCGGATTTAGAAAAATTACGTGCTGCAAAATTAGAACTTCGCGTTTTAAAAAGCAACGTAAAAAAAGCAATATTAAATTCGTTTTACAATTCAAAATCCGCGCTTGAGAAAATAGATGCTGCAAAAAAAGAGGTTGAGGCAGCAGATGAAGGGTTGAAATTTTCACTGGTCGGGTTTGAGGTCGGAACAAATACTTTTATCGACGTCCTTGATTCTCAGTCCACAAAAGTTCAAGCCAGAAGAGGATATATAACATCCGTTATAGAATACAATCGCGCCCAAATTCAACTTTTGTTCGATACCGGCGCAATAACTACAAAAAGTTTGTTAAACGGGTATAATGAAAAATCATATTTGCGGAAAAAATAAAGTTCTGCTGGGGCTTTTCTGGTAAAGAAAATCTTGACAAAATAAAATGAGCATATAATATAAGTATAATAAAGGGGCTAAATATGCCCGCTTTAGTGTCACTATTTTGAAAATAAATAGATAAAGAACGAAGATATTACATTACGAAAAGGAGATTAATCTCATGGCACGCGAAAAGTATGAACGTACAAAACCGCACGTTAACATTGGTACAGTAGGCCACGTTGACCACGGTAAAACAACATTGACAGCTGCTATTACAGCAGTTCTGGCTGCAGCAGGACAAGCTCAGGCTAAAAAATTCGATGAAATCGATGCTGCTCCGGAAGAAAAAGCTAGAGGTATTACTATCTCTACAGCTCACGTAGAATATGAAACTAAAGACAGACACTATGCTCACGTTGACTGCCCCGGCCACGCTGACTATGTTAAAAACATGATCACAGGTGCAGCTCAGATGGATGGTGGTATCCTTGTTATCGCTGCTACAGACGGTCCGATGCCCCAAACTCGTGAACACATCCTTCTTGCTCGTCAGGTTGGTGTTCCTAGACTTGTTGTATTCCTTAACAAATGCGACATGGTTGACGATGAAGAACTTCTCGAACTCGTTGAAATGGAAACAAGAGAATTGTTGTCAAAATATGAATTCGATGGCGACAATATTCCTATAATTAAAGGTTCAGCATTGAAAGCTTTAGAAGCTGTTCAAGCTAATCCGAGCATTCAAAGAGGCGAAGACAAATGGGTTGACAAAATCTGGGAACTTATGGATGCTGTTGACTCTTATGTTCCGACTCCTGAACGTGACCTCGACAAACCGTTCTTGATGCCGGTTGAAGACGTATTCTCTATTACTGGTCGTGGTACTGTTGCTACAGGTCGTGTTGAAAGAGGAAGAGTTAAAGTTGGTCAGGAAGTTGAAATTGTTGGTTTCGGTGAAACTAAGAAAACAACTGTTACCGGTGTTGAAATGTTCAGAAAAATGTTAGACGAAGGTCTTGCTGGTGATAACATCGGTGCTTTGCTTCGTGGTGTTGATAAAACTGAAATTCAGAGAGGTCAAGTATTGGCTGCTCCTGGTTCTATCACTCCTCACACAAAATTCACAGCTAACGTTTACGTTTTGACTAAGGATGAAGGTGGACGTCACACTCCTTTCTTCCCTGGTTACAGACCTCAGTTCTACATCAGAACAACTGACGTTACAGGTTCTATCAAATTCGACGGTGAAATGGTAATGCCTGGTGACAACGTTGTAATGGAAGTTGAACTTATCGCTCCTGTAGCTATCGAAGAAGGTATGAGATTCGCTATCAGAGAAGGCGGACGTACTGTTGGCGCAGGTGTTGTTGATAAAATTATTGGATAATTTTTCCAATAACTCTCAAAAATGGCAAATCCTCAGTCTTTATGATTGAGGATTTGTTTTATTATAAAGAGCTGCCTCTTGTAAAATGAGGCAGCTCTTCAAAAAAGATATTTTATATAATTTACTGATTTTGAGCAGCTTGATCCTGTTCGAATCTTTTTTGAGCATTTTTGACAGCGAGGTCATAGAGTTCTT
>CALUSL010000021.1 GCA_944323425.1 Candidatus Gastranaerophilales bacterium
CCTACTCCCCCATATATAAATATCAGGTATCATACCACCCCGAAACCGGAGAATTCATGTTCCTCCGTGGCGCAACCACAACCCCCGGCGGAGATATAATCCCCCCCTCAAACCCCTCGGATGCCTTCAATCCCTCAGTCCTCGCGCCCGCAGTAGCAACCCAGGCAGGCGCCTATACAACCCAGCTCCAAACATTTAACTACGCCTTCCAACACTCGGATAACTTCATGAATATTCCGTACCTCGAACGAGTAGCAATAATAGAAAAAAATAAATACGCCCTCTCCCCCACCGGAGACGCAACAGACGTGGGAACCTTCTCCCCCCTCTTAACAAAAGAAGAAGACGCCGGCTTCTGGATAAAACCATACGCCAGCTTCGAAAATATCCCGCTTAAAAACGGCCCGAAAGTAAGCAATATAAACTATGGAACCCTCATAGGCTATGACTCAAACCTCACACACATAAAAAATGGGTGGGAACGAGTCCTCACCGGCTATGTAGGCTACAACGGAGCAAACCAGAGATACTCAGGAATAGACGCCTATCAGAACGGAGGCTTAATAGGAACAACCGCAACCTTCTATAAAGGCAACTTCTTCAACGCAACAACCCTCTCAGTAGGAGCAAGCGTAGGTGATGCAACAACAATGTACGGCTCAGAAAACTATACAATGCTCCTCGCCGGCATAGGAAACAAAACCGGATATAACATAGAATTTTTTGACGGAAGAATAATTTTGCAGCCAAATTTCCTGATAAGCTATACGTTCGTGAATACCTTCGACTACACAAATAGCGCAGGAGTGCGAATAAATTCAGACCCGCTGAATGCAATCCAACTTTCTCCCGGAATAAAGCTAATCGGAAATACCAAAACCGGCTGGCAACCATATCTGGGAGTGAACATGGTCTGGAATCTTTTGGATGACAGCAAAATGTATGCCAATAATGTGAGACTTCCTGAAATGAGCATAAAACCGTACGTCCAATACGGAGTAGGGCTTCAAAAGAGATTCAAAGACCGTTTCCTCGCCTTTGGTCAGGCAATGATTCACAACGGAGGCCGCAACGGCATATCCTTCTCCTTCGGAATCAGATGGAAAGTCGGTAAAGATTAAAAAAAATGGGCTTGATAATCAAGCCCTGTTGTCTGGAATTAAGAATAGTTGGAAGTATGAAAAAGATTTGATTATATTTAACCTGAGTTTCATACTTTTAACAATTAAACAATCGGGCTATTTAGTATTACACAGTCGGGTAACGTGCACAAAAAAAAAGAGCTTTTTTAAAGCTCTTTTTAAGTTATTATAAAAGAATTTGGATATTTTTTATTTTCAAAGATTTCATAATCTCTTGTGTTTACTATATTCGGATTTGTGAAATACAGTTTTAGTTTACGCTCTAAATTTAGTGACAGAGCTGTTTCTCTGGCAAGCTGGGTTTGCTTTTTTCTTTTTTCATAGCTCTGTTTGTTTTCCTGATAGTATTTTATATTTACATCAGGCATTCGGGTTATGTCGTTCAGAAGTTGAGAGGCTTTTCTGTTTTTTCTATGCTCCCAGATTGTTTTATCAAAATAAGGATTTTCAAATATTCTCTGTAATATTTTTTCTGCAGTTTTTTCATCGCTAAAGAAAAAGCCTTCCTGCTGGGACATTGCTTTTTTCGCAAATTTTTCGTTTTCCTGAAATATGTAATACAGGGCGCTGTCTATGTTTTTTATTGAATCGGTGGTTTTGTTTACCTTTAAATCTTCGTATATTGAATACATACCGGTTTTTTTAAGCTGGTGCTGTACATAATTTACCTGCTGTATGTCCAGTTCATTCCATGGCGTCAGCACAATTTCTTCTGAAAGTCTCGGTGAGTTCGCAGAAATATTGTCAATAGAATTATAATAGTTCATATTATAATTGTGCATGGGTATATCCTCTCTTATTCATATAAAAACATTTTTCATAAAAAAATTGACATTAATTCATATTTAATTGACAGAGATTAATGAGCATTTTAGAATTGTTTAAACAGAGGGAACCGGGGTGGAATTCCCCGACTGAGCCGCAACCGTAAAAGCCGGAATACTCTGGGGGATATCACGAAAGGTTGATAAAACTTTTTTGTAGAGAGAGCAAGTAGTTGGAAGTACTTATTCATCCCCGAAATGCCGATACTTCGAGCTTAGGTCAAGGCACATAACGAGCTTAAAGTATCCCGCGTTTACAATTTAAACAGGGATTTTTTAATGTCAACACAGATTACAGGGAATGTTAGAACAGGAACTTGCCCGCACGGATTACCGCCGGGGGCTTGCCCTATATGCAACGGTATGGGGGGCGGCGGCGGTGGAACCAGAACAGTTGAACACAAGCCCGGGGAACTCACCTGGAGTCAGTGTTATGCCATCGGACAAATGATGAAAGCTCAAAAACTTGCTAAAGAAGAGGCTCAGGCTGAGGCGCTGGCTCAGGCTCAAAAAAGTATGGCGATTGCCACTGCCCAATTTGCTGCACAGATGCGTGAACTTCTTATTAAATTCCTGCCGGCTCCGGTTTCAGATGCCATTATGTCGGTAAGTAACAATGTTATTATGCCGGCTGTCAGGTTTGTTCAAAACGTATTCAACAGTGTTCAAACAACTTTAAATAACCTTGCGAATGCTGTTAAAGAAAAATTTGCCGAAATTACTGACAAACTAACCGCGCTTTTTGGTGAATTCAAGGCTGCTGTTGAAAAGAAAGTTTCGGACAAATTAAGGGAACTTAAAAAGAAAATTTTTAATCTTTTCGGATTAAGTGAGGCAGAAAACGAGGACGAAGAAAAGCGGGTAGAGGAAGAAAAAAGGCTTTTTGATTTGAAAAATTTGAAAGAAACTATTTTTAATTCAAAAAATATTAATGAAGAAGAAAACAATGACGACGGTGAAGAATGAGTTATATTAAACCATATCAGGACCTGGAAACAAGAAAACAATACAGAAATCTGACAGAAACTCAGAGAAGAAATATCTCTGAGGTTAAAGAGGGGCTTGTTGTTAATAATTTGATAAAAGACAGGGATTGTTCCGCAGAAACACCTGATTTGAATGAGATATATGACAATTTAATTATTCCTGATAAAACAACGCAACCGGATAGTTTTGTGAAAATTTCCGGAGATAAAATAGAGTCACAACCTGAAAAACCTCTTCACAAATCTCTGCTTCCTTTATTGGGCGGGACTGTGGGATTGTTTGGATTGATTGCCGGTTCTGTCGGGCTTCTGTCTCTTGCTTCAGGTTATAAAAAGAATCTCCCCTCGTGGAAAACTCTTCAGGAAATTCCAAAAAATATTTCTATAAATGACGAACCGCATTTTGCTACACTATTGATGATAAGAGATCCTAATACAAGAAATATACTCGGGGCTCTCGGGGTTTTTGTTCTGAGTGCAATAGGGCTTGTGAGTAAGAATTTTGTTGACGGTGTAAAGGAAATCTGGATAAGAAAGAAACAGGCTGATATTCAACGTGATTTGCAGGAAAAACTTATTGCTGTAGAGACAAGAAGTTTTTCTGGTAAGATGCAAATTATGCGGAATATGCTTTCGGATAAGGCTAAAGAGCTGGACTATGTATTGCATTTAGGCAATCGGGGACAGGAAAATGCTACGTTTAAACAGTTTCTCTCTTTCGGACAAAAGAAAGATCAAAATTCGGATAAGAATAATTTTGTTCTGGCTGCAGGTTTGGTGTTTGGTACTGTTCTTGCAATAACCGGGCTTGGCACACTGGCTCTTAGATTCCTAAGGCAGACAGCTAAAAATATAAGCGGTTATCGTGGACAAATGCTGGAGTATTGGAAAAATCTTGTAAAAAATACAGAGGGCAAACTCTCTGATGAGCAGTTGAATACATTAAATAATATGTTTGTTTCTCTGAATGCCTCAGAAAAGGAAATAAAACATGTACTCGGTCTTGGTGAAAATTTGTCGGGTGAGGCATTGAAAAAAGAGGCTGAAAAAATTGGTAAATATCCGCAGGAATTTTTTGATTATGTAAAAAAAGAAGTTGAGCGTGTTACTGTGCACGGTGCTGAGGCAATTGCCGGTAAGCCGAGTTCAAAACCAATGCTCTATTCATACACAGAGGGTGACAGGGCACATTTGTATAACATGATTGTGAACTGGGAAAATCCTATTTTGAAACTGGTTTTCGCCGGCATGTCAGCTGTTACGACGGTCGGGTATGTGGGTACTTCTATTGTTGATGCACAAAAAACAGTTCAGGTAATGAAAGAAAATGCAAAGACTGAACTTGATTTGCAGGATAGACTGGTAAATGTTGAACTGAATAATTTTAGTGCTAAGAAAAATAGCGTTATTGAGCCGCTTATGGATGAGTTCAGAAAACAGGCACGTGCAGGCAAGGACAAACAGGAATTAAAAACCCGTGCCGAAAATATTTTGTATGAAATCAAAAACGGTCCTCCGTTTGTATACTCATAGGATAAGTTATGAAAGTAGATAAAGTATCGTTTAAAAATAGTTTGCCATACCCTAACAAAGCTCCGCTTGGTACTTTGTTGCCTCAAATTGGAATGCAGGTTAGTTTGCCCGACAGAAATAGGAATTATACATTATTTAACCAAAATCTTGTAAAACAGATAGTGGACTATAAAGAGTCAGCTCTTCCCGAAATGTGGAAATATCTTTCAGTTGTCCAAAATGAAAAGCAGGTTGCGGAGGGACTTTATATTCTTGATAGGATGATAGACAACGGGGTTCAGGGTGTTGATAAGCTGTACCCAGTTATATGCCGTTTTGACCGGACTACATCTCCAACAATTCAGGTTTTGCTTTCGGGTATTTACAGAAAAATAAAAGTTCCCGATGCTTTTGGGCCTTTGATGAGTATGCTTATTAAAAATACATTTCAGCCGCCTGCTGTTTCTTTTGATCCTAATCAGGAAATCGGGGGGGCTATATTGGAGTTGTTGAGAAATACTTCTGCAGAAAATGGATATAAAAATAAGTATTAAAAAAGCCCTAATTTCGATTTAGGGCTTTTTATGAATCTATATTGTTGAATTACTTGATTAATTTAGTAACTTCAGCTGTTATATCTGTACCGCCTGAAAGAACTACGCCTTTTGCAAGAACGAGATTGTAGTTATCCTGTTTTGCTTTGTTTGCGATAACTGATGAGATATTTTTGTCGATAGATGCGAGTTTTGATGCATAGTCTTTCTGGATAGCAGCTCTTTTTGAGTTGTATTCTTTGCTGTATTTTTCCTGAAGAGCTTTTTTCTTAGCAGCATCTTTTTCTTTATTTACAGCATCGTTAGCTGTTTTTACAAATGCATTAAGATCCTGGAATTTCTTTTGTTGTTCTGATTTTAATGCTTTTACCTGAGAAGATGCAGCAACTACTTTCTGAACGTCAACAACAGCTACTTTGTAATTTGCCGGAACATCTGATATAGCAAAATTGTTTACAGACATTCCTATTACAAATGCTGAGAGACCCAATACGCAGTACTTTACATAATTTTTCATATAATACCCTTTCTATAAACTTAAAGTACAACCTAACTATGAAAAAAATTATAGCATTAAAATTTAAAATCGATATGTAAACTTTATATTTCTACAAAATAATTAACAAAAATTCTATACTTCCGGCATGCTTAACAAGACAATTTTAAACTTTATTATCTCTGTTAAAAATATAAAAAAGCTGATTGGACAACCATATGGCAATTTTATAACAACAGGGAGAATAAAAACATGGATGAAAATCAAAACAATGCTAATCACAAAGAATGCAGATGTAACGAAGAACACTGGATAAAATTTGCTTTTATAGCGCTTGCTGTTTTTCTCGGAGTCTTTTTTGCAACTTATTACATTATGGATCAGATACGCCATTCTTATGGAATACCGTATCACATGGATAATCTGGACAGAATACTCAGAGAACAGGACAGGGTGTTCAATGATTTTAATAAAATCCCAATTGGTTTTCAGGCTGCAATGAATGAAAAAGATCCTGTTTCTGTCGAGTCCTTTAAAGATGAAAAGGCGTATAAAATTATAATTGATTTGAAACCGTTCGATAACAATATAAATAATGTGGATGTGAAAATTGATGGAAGAAAAGTTACGGTTAGCGGGATAAAATTCAAGGATAGACACAACAGAGAAGATTTGTATACTTTTTCCCAGACATTCCTACTTCCACAAGAAGTCGATTCACTGGCTGTTACAAAAGAAAAAGTTAAGGACAAATATGTTATTACACTACCTATCATGGAAGAAGATGATTAAAATTTCAGAGGGGAGATGTTAAAATCTTCCCTCTTTTGTAATATTTAGGCATAAAAATTTTGACAATTGACATTGTCTAAAATATGATATAAAAACTATGAAAGTTTCCGTTGACGATATAAAAAACTCTCCGAATCAGACACTGGAAACAAGTTTTAACGGGAATATCAAAGGTCTGGAAACAGAAGGTCCTGTCGTTGCAGAGCTTGTTTTTAAATGTCTGGGGCAGTGCATAAATGTGAAGGGACAAATTGTTGCAAATGTTAAGTTGACATGCGACAGATGTCTCAAAGAATTTCATCAAAAATTTGAGTTGCCGGTTGATGAAACATATATGCAAGGAGCCTTTAATGACGGGGAAAATAAGGAAATCGAGTTAAAAGATGGAGACTTCGTTATAGATTTATATGACCAGACAGAAATTGATGTTGATGATTTACTTTACCAAACCTTAATATTAAATCTTCCAAATCCATCTGTTTGTGATATAAATTGTAATGGAGACGCAGAAATTGAAAAATATATAAAAAAAGAAATTTCTGATCCCAGACTAGAAGTTTTTAAAAATATGAAGATAAGAAAAGAAGGAAGATAAAAATGGCAGTACCAAAGAAACGTACAGGTGCATCAGCACAAGGTCACAGAAGATCAAACTGGAAAGCAACCGTTCCTGAAACTACGGTTTGCAAAAATTGCGGTGAAATTATATTGACTCATACAGTATGCGATGCTTGCGGTCAATACAAAGGCAAAGTTGTAAGCAGAAAAGCAGAAGGTTTTGTTGAAGAAGCAGAAGCTAAAAAACCGGCTAAGAAAGCAACTAAAGCTAAAGCTGCAAAAAAAGCAAAAGTTGAAGAACCGGTAGTTGAAACAGTTGAGACTACTGAAGTTGCAGAAACAGAAGCAAAAACAGAATCAGAATCTGTCGAAGAAGCTAAAGAAGAAAAAACTGAAGAATAAATAAAAAAGTCTGTAAATTTTGCTATAATTAATTTAGTAAAAATTTAAGACTTTTCGGTTGTACATGTGCTTATTAATTTGATAAGTGCAAACAGTAGATATAGCTTTAAGGGGAAAGAGAATATAGTATGACGAGGATCGCAATCGACGCAATGGGCGGAGATCATGCACCGCACGAGATTGTAGCAGGGGCAGTTTGGGCAGCATCGGAATATAACGTTCCGATTGAGCTTGTTGGAAAACAGGATCAAATAGAACGGGAACTGGAAAAGATTAAACGGTTCGGTATAAAATGTACGAGTCCAAATGTTCCTTATTCAAGAATCAGAGTCGATGTCGACAAACTCGATATTAAGATTACTCATGCCTCAGAGGTTATTGAGATGGGAGAGGCTCCCGGTCAGGCTATAAGAAAGAAGAAGAAATCTTCTATCGTGCTGGCTGTTGATGCGGTGGCGACCGGAAGTTCTCAGGCTGTTGTTGCTGCAGGTTCGACAGGTGCGGCTATGGCTGCAAGTTTATTCGGATTGGGAAGGTTACCGGGAATTGAAAGACCGGCGATTGCTACGACTCTTCCCACAATGAAGAAACCTGTTATTTTGATTGATGCAGGTGCAAATAGTAATTGCACTCCGCAAATGCTCTTGCAATTTGCAATTATGGGGGCTTCTTTTGTCAGAGGAATATGGGGAAATGAAAATCCCAGAATCGGTATTCTAAATATCGGAGAAGAGGCAGGTAAGGGCAATGAACTTGCTCAATCTGCATATAAACTTTTTGAAGAGAATCAGGATAAAGTCAATTTTATAGGTAATATCGAAGGTAAAGAGCTTTTCCTCGGAAATTGTGATGTGGTTGTTTGCGATGGATTTGTCGGAAACGTTGCACTCAAGAGTATTGAGGGATCTTCTTCAATGCTGTTTCAGATGATTAAACAAGAATTCAAAAAAGATTTCTTCTCTATGGTTATAGGTATGCTAGCAAAACCTGCAATGAAAAGAATCTTTAAAAGAATTAACTATGAAGAATTCGGTGGAGCGCTGCTTCTGGGCGTAAAGGGGATAACTGTTATTTCCCATGGAGCAAGCAAAGCTTATGCAATAAAAAATGCGGTAAGAGTTGCTAAAGAAGCTGTCGAAACAGAAGTTAACAAAAAGATATCAGAGTTTTACGAAGGATAGTTTTTATGTCATTAAATTTAATTCCCGTAATGATTGCGGGTGTAGGATACGGGGTACCGGAAACAGTTATTACAAACGATGATTTAACAAAGCTTGTTGATACCAGTGATGAGTGGATTACAACAAGAACCGGTATAAAAGAGCGCAGAGTTGTATCTGGAGAAGAAAATGCCGTGACACTCGGTGTAAAAGCAGCTCAAAATGCCTTAGAAAAGGCTAAGATGGATGCCAAAGATATTGATCTTATTATTGCTGCGGCATCTGTACCTGCTCATCCTTATCCTTCTACAGCTTGTGAAATTCAGGCTGCTATAGGTGCTGATAATGCTGCTGCATTTGATATTACGGCGGCTTGTACTGGTATGATTTATGCGATGAATATTGCAAAATCTTTTATTTCGTCAGGTATCTATAAAAACATATTGCTTGTTGCTACTGACGCAAACTCTAAGTTCATTGACTGGTATGACCGAACAAGTTGTGTTTTATTCGGTGATGGTGCGGGTGCTTTTGTTTTGAAAGAGTCTGTAGATGGTGTGGATGATATTATTGCTATGGATATGCATTCAAACGGGAAAGACGGCGATTTTATAAAAATGCCGATGAACGGTGAAAACTGCCCGCTTGTTGAACCTTGCGCTCCGCAAAAACAAAAAATTGTAATGAATGGCAGAGAAGTTTATAAATTTGTTGTTACTACAATGCCTGAATCTATAAGCAACTGTCTGGAAAAAGCAGGTTTGACTCCGGATGATGTTGACTATCTGATACCCCATCAGGCAAACTACAGAATTATTGAAGCAATGGCTTCAAGATTGAACTACAGTGATGATAAAATCATCGTAAACCTTCAAAAGTACGGAAACACTTCAGCAGCTTCAATACCTATAGCAATGGCTGAGGGTATAGAAGAGGGTAAAATAAAATTACCTTGCAAAGCTATATTAAGCGGTTTTGGTGCCGGTCTTACGTGGGGTACTGTTATCGTAAGACTAAGAGAAGGTATTGCATAGAATATATTGAACAGGAGTAAAAAATATAATGGGTAAAATTGCGTTTGTTTTTCCGGGTCAGGGTTCACAATCTGTGGGTATGGGGCTCGATTTGTATAAAAATTCGAAAAGAGCTAAAGAAATTTATGATCTGGCAGACACATTGCTTGGCAAAAAAATTTCTAAAATTTGCTTTGAGGGACCTGAAGAAGATTTGAAACAGACTATTAATACCCAGCCTGCGATTCTTGTGACGTCAATTGCTGCTCTTGAGGCAATTAAAGAAAAGGCAGATATAAAACCTGATTTTGTTGCCGGACATTCGCTCGGTGAATACGGTGCTTTGTATGCAGCAGGTTCAATTGATTTTGATACAGCAATGTTGTTGATACAAAAAAGAGCAGAGCTAATGAATGAAGCGGCTTTAAATACAAAGGGTTCAATGACCGCTATAATCGGTCTTGATAAAGAAAAAATAGAAGATGTTTTGACAAAAGTAGATGGAATTGTTTCTGTTGCTAATTACAATTCGCCGGCTCAGATTGTAATTACGGGTGAAGAGAATGCTGTATCTAAGGCTAATGAACTACTTAAAGAAGCAGGTGCAAAGAGAGTGATTCCTCTGCCTGTTTCCGGAGGATTTCACTCAATGCTCATGAAGGATGCAGGTCTTAAATTTGGCGAGTATACAAAGAATTTTGCTGTATCAAATGCAGAAATACCTGTTGTTTCAAATACAGATGCGAAAATCACAACTGATGCTGACGCATTGAGAGAAAAAATGCCTGCTCAGATTTATTCTTCTGTATACTGGACTCAATCTGTTCAGGAAATGGTAAAAAATGGAGTAGATACAATTATTGAAATAGGTCCTGGAAAGGTTCTCGCCGGTTTGTGTAAGAAAATTGATGTATCAGTTACTGTGTTGAATGTTTATGATACAGAAACGCTTAATTCAACAGTATCTTCATTGATATCGGAGACTGTATGCCAGTAGCGTTTTTTGAAAGATTATCAAAGAGTAAAACTTTTAAACCTACTAAAAGAAATTTTAATACACCGGAATTTTACAAAGAACATCCGGACTTGGCGCCAAGAAATATTTATCTTCGAGAGGGACGTATTATAACAGAGAAAGACATAGAAAAGGCAATTAGGAAGATAAACAGAAACGCAAAAATTGAAGAGTTTTTTAATCTGGTTTCTAATAAAATAAAACAATTATTTAGGATAAAAAAATAAACATTACAAATTAAGGAGAACAATTATGGCAGAAAAAAAAGTTGCATTGATTACAGGTGCATCACAGGGGATAGGAAAGGTTACGGCTTTGAAACTTGCAAGCTGCGGTTATGACATAGCTATTAACTATATTGGCAGAGAAGACGATGCAAAAGAAGTTAAGAAAGAATGCGAAGCTTTTGGTGTTGAAGCAGAGATATTTGAATTTGACGTTACAAATGTTGAAGCGGTAAATGCCGGCATCGAAGCTATTCATAAGAGATTTGGCAGAATTGATGTTCTTGTTAATAATGCAGGTATTACAAAAGACGGTCTTTTCCTCCGAATGACTCCGGATCAGTGGAATGCTGTTATTAATATCAACCTGACAGGTGCTTATAATGTTACTCATCCGGTTGTAAAAATTATGATGAAACAAAGAGTCGGTTCTATTATCAATATGTCAAGTATTGTTGGTGTAATGGGTAATGCGGGTCAGGCTAATTATTCTGCATCGAAAGCAGGTTTAATCGGCTTTACAAAATCTCTTGCTAAAGAGCTCGGTTCGAGAAATATCAGAGTGAATGCGGTTGCCCCCGGATTTATTAAAACAGCTATGACTGCAGGTCTTGATAATAATGAAATTTATCAGCATATTCCGTTAAGAAGAATGGGAGAAGCTGAAGACATTGCAACTGTCATCAAATTCCTTGCTGAAGATGCCACTTATGTTACAGGACAGGTTATAGGCGTTGACGGCGGTCTTGTTGTATAGTGTGTAAAGTCGTATAGTTCTGTAAACATTGACTTTACAAAATTGCATATTTATATTGAAATAGTATAATAATAGTAAAAAACGAGTAGTTAATTTAAAATGAGGTAGAAAAAACATGAGTACAGTTCTTGAGAGAGTTAAAAAAGTTGTAGTTGAACAATTAAGTGTTGATGAAGCATTGGTTACTCCTGAAGCTAGCTTTACAGGTGATCTCGGTGCAGATTCATTAGATACAGTTGAATTGGTTATGGCTTTCGAAGAAGAATTCGGATGCGAAATTCCTGATGAAGAAGCTGAAAAAATCGCAACTGTTCAAGATGCAGTAAACTACATCGAATCTCATTCATAATTGTAGTTAAAAGTTAATGAATATATTTGCGAGGGGTCGGCTAGGTTTTGTTCTTTTTGAACATTTGTTGTACATATGTATAATTTATAATTAGCCCAAAGCTCCTCGCAAATTTTTATCAACCGGAATAGAATAAAGGTACATGTTAAAAATGAATAAAAGAAGAGTAGTTGTCACTGGGATGGGTATAGTATCGCCTTTCGGTGTAGGACTTGAAAAATTTTGGAATAGTCTGCTGGAAGGAAAAAGCGGTATTTCAACAATAGAAAATATTTCTCTTGAAGGTCATACTGTCCATATTGCAGGAGAAGTTAAAAATTTCAAACCCGAAGAATATCTTGATCCTAAAGAAGCAAGAAGAATGGATAGATACAATCAGTTTGCTTTGGTTGCAGCAGATGAAGCAATAAAAGATTCGGGTATTATTGCCGGAGAAAATGTTGATCCGTATAGATATGGTGTTATTGTCGGTTCTGCTGCCGGTGGTTTTGATACTTTTGAAAAACAGCATGACATCATTACGGCTAAAGGACCTACAAAATGTTCTCCATTTACGGTTCCTATGATTATCGCTGATATGGGTGCCGGCAGAATTTCGATTAAACATGGAGCAAAAGGTGTTAACAAAGCTGTTGTTACAGCTTGCGCAACATCGGCTCATTCTGTTGGTGATGCATTCAGATCTATTCAGTGGAATGATGCAGATGTAATTGTTGCCGGTGGTGCTGAAGCTGTTATTACAAAACTGGGTATAGGTGCATTTACCAGTGCAAGAACCCTTTCAAAACATAATGATGAACCAGAAAAGGCATCCAGACCTTATGACAAAGACAGAGATGGTTTTATTATGTCAGAAGGTGCTGCTGTTCTTATCCTTGAGGAATTGGAACACGCTAAAAAACGCGGTGCTAAGATATATGCTGAAGTTGTTGGATACGGACAGACCGCTGATGCCTATGATATCGTTGCTCCAGCCGCTGATGGTGCCGGTGCGGCTAAAGCTATGGAACTGGCAATACAGGATGCCGGTGTAAAACCGGAGCAGGTTGACTATGTAAATGCTCATGGTACAAGTACCGGACTTGGCGATATTGCTGAATCTCAGGCGATTGCCAGAGTATTTGGTGATTTGGATAAGAATCCTCATCTCAAAGTAAGTTCAACAAAATCAATGCACGGTCATATGCTTGGTGCAACAGGTGCTGCTGAATCTATTGTTTGTATTGAGGTTATTAACAACGGAATAATTCCTCCTACAATCAACCTTGATAATCAGGATGAAGCCGTTGCTAATCTTAATTATGTTCCGCATAAAGCACAAAAAGCTGATGTAAAATATGCTTTGACAAATTCTTTTGGTTTTGGTGGACACAATGCTTCTATCTTGTTTAAAAAATATGAAGCGTAGAATAAAATAAAGATAATATAAAAAAGAGTGTGATTAAAATCAATCACACTCTTTTTTTATTAGTAAGGTCGTAAAAAAACACCTGATTTTTTTAATCAGGTGTTTTTTTTGTCATATTTAGTTCTTTATGAACAACCGGAATATCCGCAGTTAAGACATATAAAGCAGCCTTCACCATATCCAAGAATTGCACCGCATTCAGGACATTTATGTTCCTCTCCTTCATGCTGTTCAACTACTTCTATAGATTTAATTTCCGGCATTTTTTTATCTTCTTTTTTCTCAAGATTCATTGGCTGGAATTGTCTTGAGTTGTTGCGGTATACAGTGATACCTTTGAGATTATTTTCAAAAGCCAATTTGTATGAATCTGCAACATCTTCTCTTGTTGCATTTTCTTCAAAGTTGACAGTTTTTGAAACGGCATTGTCTGTGTGAAGCTGGAATGCAGCTTGCATTTTTACGTGCCAGTAAGGTGAAACATCATGCGCACAAACAAATATTTTCTTCGCTTCTTCCGGTACTTCTTTGCAATGAGCTAGAGTTCCGTCAATTGATATTTTTTTCATCAATTCTTCAGAATAGAATCCGTGTTCTCTTGCATATGCTTCAAATATTGGATTAACCTCAACCAGCTTTGTTCCGTCCATTACGTCTCTTATGAATACAAGACCGAACAGAGGTTCAACACCGCCTGATGCACTTGCTATCATAGAGATTGTACCGGTCGGAGCAATACAGGTAGTTGTCGCATTTCTTATACCAACCTGAGCAATTTGTTTGTCTAATTCTGCCCACATTTCGTCAGTAATTATGCCTGCTGATTTTCCTTTGTATTTTTTTGTAAGCCAGTTTTGTCCATCGTATATGCTGCCTTTGAAATTATTGAAACGACCTCTCGTTTTTGCAAATTCAATTGATTTTACTTTTGAGTGATAATCAATAAATTCCATAATTTGTGCAGCCAGTTTTGTGCCTTCTTCTGAATTATATCCGACACCTAATTGCATCAGCATATCTGCCCAGCCCATTACACCAAGACCGATTTTTCTGTTATTTTGTACCATTTCACTAATCTGAGGAAGAGGATAGTTGTTGATTGCAATTACATTATCAAGGAAGTGAATTGCCATTTTTGTAACTGCTGCAAGTTTATCCCAATCAACACTCAAATTACCCTTTTCGCCTTTAAGCATAAGTCCGAGGTTTATTGAGCCGAGGTTGCAAGCTTCGTATGGAAGAAGCGGAACTTCTCCGCATGGGTTTGTTGATTCAATATCACCAATCAATGGAGTTGGATTGTCATAATTCATTTTGTCAATAAATATGATGCCGGGTTCTCCGTTTCTCCAAGCCCCGTCCACAATCAAATCAAATACTTCTTTTGCGTTCAATTTTCCTACAGGCTGTTTAGTTCTGGGGTGAATTAGTTCATAGTCACCGCCCTGTTTTAATGCTTCCATAAATTTGTCTGTGATTGCTACAGATATATTGAAATTGTTTAATTTATTGTTATCAGATTTGCAATTTATAAATTCGAGAATATCTGGATGGTCAACACGGAGAATACCCATATTTGCACCTCGTCTTGTTCCACCCTGTTTTACTGCTTCAGTTGCTGCATTAAATACTTCCATAAAACTTACTGGACCTGAGGAAACACCCATCGTGGAACGAACGACATCATTTTTCGGTCTTAATCTTGAGAAAGAAAAACCGGTTCCGCCTCCGGATTTGTGTATTAATGCTGTATTTTTTACAGTCTCAAAAATACCTTCCAGTGAATCCTCAACAGGAAGAACAAAACATGCCGCAAGTTGCCCGAGTTCTCTGCCTGCATTCATAAGCGTCGGTGAATTCGGCATGAAATAACGATTTGTTATAAAGTTATAAAATTCTTTTGTTGTTTCTTTTATTTCTGAATCGGTTGCGCCGAATTGTCTATCCGCTTCTGCGAGAGTCGATGCAACACGCATAAACAAATCTCTAGGTGTTTCTGTCGGCACACCGTTTTTGTCTCTTTTTAAGTATCTTTTTTCCAGAACTTTGATGGCATTCTGGGACAAGTTTAGTTTTTCTTCCATTTCAAGGCTCACTTTATGTTCTCCCCCAATCTACTATAAATTACCATGTTCTATATTGTATAATAAAAAAATCTTTATTAACAGTAATTATAAAGGAAATAGTTACTTGACTTTTTTGAATGACATATCATGTTGAGCAAATTCGAACGGCATGCCCATGCCCGATTGTGTAGTATCGAGATAATTATTCATTAAAATATTTAAACATGTGTATAACTTTTATTTCACAAATATTTCTGCTAGAATGTTTGTATTGTAGAAAACAGGATATTATTTTAAATGAGTAAATTTTCAAAAAGAGTCGCAGAGGATTATAATCGTTTTAGACGTGCATTCCAGTGGCTTACATGTAATTTTTTCGTATGCAATTTTGTAAAATTAATGTATGATTACAAAGTCGAAGGCAGAGAAAATATACCGCAGGATGAAAAATTTATAGTAGCCGCAAACCATATATCAGGTAAAGATCCTTTTCTTATACCATGTGCTTTGAAAAAACCTGTTGCTTTTATGGCAAAGGAAGAACTGTTTGAAAAATTTTTCTCTAAAAAGCTTATGGATTGGTGCGGTGCGTTCGCTGTAAAAAGAGACAAAGTTGAGGTTTCTACAATAAAAACAGCACTTGCTATTAAGGATACATCCTGGATGCTCGGTTTGTTTCCGCAGGGAACCCGTGACTCAAGCCAGAATATAGATAAAATAACCAAGGGTTTTGCAACTTTTGCTAAAGTAACAAAAACAGGAATACTCCCTGTCGCTATTATCGGTGCGGATAAAAAAATCAAGTGGCCGTTTTGTGAAAAACTCACTATAAAAATAGGTCATATGATACCATACAGCGATAATGTTGATGAAATGATGAATGAATGGTGCAGGGCTCTGTCCGAGCTTACAGGTAAAAACTTTGCTCTTGCATAGTCGAATTTTGAGCAATCAGGAATTAAGAAAAGAAGGAAGTATAAATGTCAAGACACTACTCAAAGCGGACCGCGCAAGAGTTTAATTTTTTCAGAAGATGTTTCCAGCAGCTCTGGATATATCTAATAGGAGTACCTTTATTTTATATTTTTTATCGAATAGAAGTACATGGAAGAGAGAATATTCCGAAAGGTGCACGTTTTATTGTGGCTGCTAATCATATTTCTTATCTTGACCCGTTTATTGTTTCCTATGCTGTAAAAAAGCCTGTTGCGTATATGGCAAAGAAAGAACTTTTTGAAGAATCATGGTTCCAGACGCTTTGTATGGACTGGCTGGGAGCATTTGCTGTAAATAGAGAAAAGCTGGAAGTCTCTACACTTAAAACGGTTAAAGAAGTGTATAAAAGCAGCTGGATGCTCGGAATTTTTCCGCAGGGCGGAATTAGAAAAAACAAAACTATTGAGAAAATCAATAAAGGTTTTGCAGTAATTTCAAAAGCCGCAAAATGGGATATTTTACCTGTTTCTCTTACAGGCTGTGAAAAATACAACTGGATACCTTTTAAGGGTAAGCTTATTGTGAAAATAGGAAAACCTGTCTCGCATGAACTTTCTCAGGATGAAATTATTGAGAGCTGGGGACAGCAGGTTGCTGATATGTGCGGGTATAAATTTATTGCTGCAGAAAATGAATGCGAAGAAGAGCAGAAAAATTTAACACAAGCTTAATTTTTTCTTGCAATTAACTGACCTGTTAATTTATACTTAGTTAGGAAAATTTAAAGGAGAAATTTATGGTCATGCGTTTTGATCTGGGTGAAATTATTACAGCAATGATTACCCCGATGAACAGCAAAAAAGAAATTGATTACAATTCATTGGAAAAGCTGCTTGTTCATCTCGTGGACAATGGTTCGGATGCTCTTTTAATTGCGGGTACAACCGGTGAATCGCCTACGCTTACACACGAAGAAGAGGTTGAGCTTTTCTCTTTTGTAAAGGCAAAGGTTGGCTCTAAATGCAAACTGATAATGGGCGCCGGTTCAAATTGTACAATTACTGCTGTTAAAGCTACTCAAAACGCAAAAGCTGCAGGTGCTGATGCAATACTCTCCGTTGTTCCTTATTATAATAAACCATCCCAGAAGGGTCTGTTGGCACATTTTTCAACAATAGCTGAATCTACAGATTTGCCGATTATTTTATATAATATTCCGGGTAGAACGGGAATATCCATGAAACCGGAAACGATTGCGGAACTTGCTAACAAGTATAATAATATTGTTGCGGTAAAACAGAGCCTTGCTGATATGGATATAATAACAGAGACCAGAAGACTCTGTCCTGATGATTTTCTTATTTATTCAGGAGATGACAGTTTGACTCTGCCTATGATGTCGGTGGGTGCATACGGTGTTATTAGTGTTGCATCTCATGTTATAGGAAAAGAGATGAAGTCAATGATTAACCTTTATAAATCAGGAAGGTTTGAAGAAGCGACAGCTATGCATTTGAAACTGTACCCGCTGTTTAAAAAGATATTTATGGCGCCTAATCCTGTTCCGATAAAACAGTGTCTTGCAAAGATGGGAATCATTGAAAATTATGTACGATTGCCGCTGGTTCCTCTCGATGAAAAAGAACAGTCTGAACTATACTCTGTTCTGGAACAGTATATATAGGGTGGTCTGATGAAAATAGTAATCTTTGGCGCTAGTGAAATAGGATGTTTGATTGCAACAGAGTTCTTTGAAGATCATGACATCACAATCATTGATAAAGATGAAAACAAAACCGGCGCTTTAGACAGGCTGGATATTATATATATTGCAGGAAACGGATCAAATATTAATACTTTAAAAAGTGCTAATATCGATGATGCTGATATTTTTATTGCATGTTCATGTTTTGATGAAGCCAATATTGTTGCCTGCTTGACTGTAAGCCGCCTGAGTGATGCGAAAACAGTTTGTTTTGTTAGCAAGCCTGAATACATAGAATCTCTTACTTTGATGAAAAACACGAAGTATGAAATGATTGATTATGTTATATGGCCGGAGCAGCTTTTAACACAAGAAATTTTCAGGATTATTACAGTACCTGAAGCGGTGGATGTTGAATATTTTGCATCCGGAAAAGCGAGACTTCTTGAATATAGAATAAAAGAGGATTCTGTACTGTTAGGCAAAAAAATCAAGGAGTATCCTTTTGTTGAAAATACGCTGGTCGTCGGGATAACGAGAGATTGCAATTTATTTATTCCTGACGGTGAGACAGAATTTTTGCTCAATGATAAAGTTATACTTATGGGGTATTCGACATCGCTCGATATACTTGCAAACAGACTTTTCCAAAACAGTGAAAAAATAAAAGATGCTACGATTATAGGCGGCGGCAATGTCGGACTTATGCTGGCACAGAATCTTGAAAAAGTTGGCATAAGAACAAAAATAATAGAACAGGATTACAAACGTTGTGAAGATTTAACGGAGGAATTGAAAAACACTCTTGTATTGTACGGAGATGGTACGAATATAGAGTTATTGCAACAGGAAGATGTCTCTGATGACGATGTCGTTATCAGTGTAACAAACAATGATGAAAAGAATCTTTTGTGTTCGCTTCTTTCTAAACAACTCGGTGCAAAACGCGTTATAACAAGAGTTTCAAAATCCTCAAATATTCCTCTTTTTGAAAAGGTTGGTATTGATGTTGCAATTTCACCTAAAGAAGCTGCAATCCATGAAATAAAAAATAATTTGATAGATACGGATGTTGCGATTCTTGCTACTGTTGAAAGTGGTCAGGGGCGAATTATAGAGGCTGTAGTCCCCGATACCTTTATTCCCAGACAGGTTATGGATTTAAAATTTCCTGCAAAAGCTTTGATTGCAATTATTCAAAGAGGTGCTAAAGTTATTATCCCTAAAGGAAACACGGTAGTGCAGCCTTTTGATCAGTTGATAATTTTCACTAAAGACGAAGATTCACAAAAAATAAAAGAGTATTTTAAAAAGTAGAAATTTATGAGATTAGCTTATGTTTTTAATGCGTTAGGTTTGATATTGCGGTGTATTGCACTGGTAATATTGATGCCTGTGCTTGTTGCGCTGTATTATCAAGACTATTTTTCAGTAATACCGTTTCTTAGTGCATCTTTTGTTTCTTTGTTTTTGAGTTTTGTAATCAGAAAAAAATCCGATACATTTGAGAGCTTAAACGACATAAAAAAAACAGAAGCTCTTATGATAGTTACATCAGCTTGGGTTTTGTTTTCGCTGATTGCTGCAATCCCTTATGTTTTTTACGGATTTAGCTTTTTAGATTCATTGTTCGAGGCTGTTTCCGGGATTACAACTACCGGGGCGACTATTCTTACAAAATTCGATTATCCAAAAACAATGTTTTTTTGGCGTTCTATGAGTCAGTGGCTTGGCGGTATGGGAATAATAGTTCTGTTTATTGCTATTTTGCCGCAGTTTGCGGTGGCTGGCAGACAGATGTTTTTTGCTGAGACTACAGGACCTACGGAGGATAAAATTACCCCGAGGATAAAACACACTGCTATTGCAATGTGGACAATATATGTGCTATTGACAGTGATAGAAATAATTCTGTTGAAGATCTCAGGCATGCCGTTTTTTGATTCTGTTTGTAATTCTTTCTCTACGCTATCAGGCGGCGGCTTTTCGCCTAATGCGCAGAGTATTGCAGGTTATCATTCAATTGTAATAAAATGGATAATTACGTTTTTCATGTTTTTTGCGGCAATGAACTTTTCTTTAATTTATAAAGTATGGTATAACAAAAAGTTTTCATTACTTTTAAAGGACGATGAATTTAAGTTTTATACAGGAATTGTTGTCAGTTTTACTTTTTTCATTGCTTTATGCTTGTATTTCTCAAACGGATACACTATTCCTGATTCAATTACCGATTCTTGTTTTCAGGTGTTGAGTATAATCTGTACCTCAGGTGCTGCTTCAGTTGATTTTGCAAAATGGACACTGGATGCTAAACTTTTCTTGTTTTTGTTGATGTTTGTTGGCGGTTGTGCCGGGTCTGCATCCGGCGGTTTAAAAATGGTAAGACTTCTATTTATTTTTAAATATTTACGTGTGCAAATCGCCAGAATACTGCACCCTAATGCCGTATACCCGATAAAAATAAACGGGCTCGTGCTTCCTATTGAGGTTATAGCTCAGATGCTTGCCTTCAGTATTTTCTACTATGCCTTGTTTGCGCTAACTGCATTTTTGATTTCCTTGATAGAATCAAATGCACTTATTGGGGTAACAGGAAGTATTGCCACAATAGGAAATATCGGACCGGGGTTTGGCAGTGTTATAGGACCGATGGGCAGCTTTGCTTCATTGCATCCTGCTTCTAAAGTAATTGGTATAATAAATATGCTTGTTGGAAGATTAGAGCTTATTCCTTTTCTTGCAATGCTTCATCCTGATTTTTGGAGATTGAAGTAGGAATGTGATAAACTGCGAAGCAATCCGGTTAGCCGGCACTGGATATTGATTTCTGTTGGGCTGTGGTTGAAATCCTTCTTGCTCAGATTTGCTTTCGTTTGACTTGGGCTGTATTCGCTTCGAGCTTCGCTCCCCTGGTTTTTACCCGTTAAAAATCAGCTATGTTCAACCTACTTCTCTATAGTTTGAAATAAATTCATACTATAGTTGGTGTTATTTTTATTCGTCTTTTTTTTAGGTCAAATTTTTCGTTTATCTTTTGTGCAATAAAAATTTTCTTATGGTATATTTATTGGAAGCCGAAAGATTATGAATATACTAGATAAAATACAAAACAACAAAAAATATATTACAGAAATAGTGTCTCTGTCGATTCCTTTGATAGTTGGAAATATTGGTCAGATTTTAATAG
Source organism: Candidatus Gastranaerophilales bacterium (assembly GCA_944323425.1). GTDB lineage: Bacteria > Cyanobacteriota > Vampirovibrionia > Gastranaerophilales > Gastranaerophilaceae > CALUPY01. Next base: position 21,090 of record CALUSL010000021.1, read on the forward strand.
GCGCTACAGATGTTTTTATTGCTGCAAAACATTCAACGGATACGCTTGCGGCAATAAGTATTGCAAATTCTATTATCTTTTGCATCCTTGTAATCGGTCTAGGGCTTATGTCCGCAATATCAATTGTTTTATCTAACTATCGCGGCAATCGTAAACCGACAAAAAAGTTTTTGATTTCTTCAATAAATTATTCTCTAATACTTGCGGTGATTTTTTGTTTAATAACCCTTTCTGTTGTTCCGCTTATTGGACGGATGGGGTTTGAGGCACAATTGGTTCCGATGATAAAAGAGTATATTTTTATATGTGCATTTTCTCTGTTCGGGATGTATATATATCAGTGTTTAAAAGAATTTTTGCTTGCACATGAAATAGTGAATTTTCCTAATTTAATACTCGTTATTGGATTAATATTAAATGCAGTGCTCGCTTATTCACTGGTATTTGGATTTGGTCCTATACCGGCACTCGGAGTAATAGGTCTAGCGCTGGCAGCGCTTACAGTCAGAACATTTATGGGGGTCGTTCTTTTTGTGTATACATTTCGGTTTATCAAATTTAAAAATCTTTTTGATACCGGTTATATAAAACAATTATTAAAAATAGGCTCACCAATAGGTGCTGCAATGCTTTTAGAATTTTTGGGATTTAATCTTATCACAATTCTTGTCGGAAAAGAGGCAGGTATACTTGCAGCTACTCACAATATTGCGGTAACAATAACATCAACTGCCTATATGATACCTATGTCTGTATCTGCGGCAATTGCAATAAAAGTCGGGTATTTTAATGGAGCAAGACTGTTCTCAGAAATCAAAAAATATTCAGTTTCCGGTACTGCAATTTCTGTAATATTTATGGGAATTTTCGGACTTTTTCTCTTCTTTATGCCTGCCAAAATCTTCGGTATATTTACTTCGCAGCCTGCAATGATGAAGCTTGGCATTCCTATTATGCATATAGCCGCATTATATTTGATGTTTGATGGTTTTCAGGTGTGTCTGAGCGGCATATTGAAGGGTTTAAAAATGACAAAGGTTGCTTCTGTATGTCTTATCTCAGGTTACTGGCTGTTCGGGTTGCCATTTGGCTTTGTTCTTGCATATCATTATCACATGTCGCTTCTTGGGTTCTGGATAGGGCTGGCAGTTTCTTTCCTGTTTTTGAGCGTTATTTTTCTTTCTATTGTTCTCAGAAAGTTCAAAAAACTTCGTCTGGAATTTGCTCAATAATTGATGTAAAATCATAAGGATAAGGAGGTTTGCTTGCAGTACAGACTGATACCTATGGCAGAAGAACATAATATTAATAAAAGGGGAAAAAGTTTGAAAGTTTTTCCTGATAGTTATGTTGTGCTGGATATTGAAACAACCGGTTTGAATCCGAAAGAAAATGAAATTATTGAACTTTCTGCGCTCAGGGTAGAGAATGACAGGATTGTTGAAGAGTTTAGTACGCTGGTTAAGCCGTCCGGAACAATCAGCCCGTATATTACCCGTTTGACCGGTATCAGCCAGTCAATGACGGAGAATGCACCTGATATAAAAACGGCAATAAAACGTTTTGCTGATTTTTGTTCTGACAGTATAATAATGGGGCACAATGTGAAGTTCGATATAGGTTTTATCAGTACGAATCTTCACAGACATCATAATCTTCCGTTTGCTAATGATTATGTCGATACACTGAGGCTTGCCAGAATTTATCTTCCTTCACTGCCGAATAAAAAATTGGGAACTATTGCTTCATTTTTTAAGTTTGATACATCCGGCATGCACAGAGGTTTAAAGGACTGTGTTGTTACGAATTTGTGCTTTCAAAAAATGAAAGAAATAGCTAAGGTAAAAAATACATTATAGTGTCTGCTTATTTTTGTTGTATTTAAAATCAAACGGCTATGTTTTGTTGAATTTTTGTGTATTGTCATTGAAATATTAATTTTTTGTTTATTTTTTCCGGCATGAAAAAATATAGTGGTATAAAGTATATAGTCAAAGGAATAAAATTTCGTAAGGAGAAATAAACTATGGCAAAAACAATTGGTATCGACTTAGGAACCACAAACTCCGTAGTTGCCGTAATGGAAGGTGGAAAACCTACCGTTATTGCTAATGCGGAAGGTTCAAGAACAACCCCGTCTATCGTGGGATTTTCAAAAACTGGTGAAAAATTGGTAGGTCAGCTTGCTAAACGTCAGGCTATTTTAAACCCTGACAAAACTATTATCTCTATAAAAAGAGAAATGGGTACTGACTACAAAAAAAATATTGACGGAAAAGACTATACTCCGCAGGAAATATCTGCAATGATTTTGAGAAAACTGGCAGATGACGCTTCTGCTTATCTCGGAGAAAAAGTTACATCTGCTGTAATCACTGTTCCTGCGTATTTTAACGATGCTCAAAGACAGGCAACGAAAGATGCAGGTAAGATTGCAGGTCTGGACGTTTTACGTATTGTAAACGAACCTACTGCCGCAGCTCTTGCATATGGTCTTGAAAAAGATAAACCTGAAAAAGTTCTTGTATTTGACCTTGGTGGCGGTACATTCGATGTTTCTGTTCTTGAAATCGGTGACGGTGTTCACGAGGTACTTTCTACATCAGGTGATACTCACTTAGGTGGTGATGATTTTGACCAGAAAATTATTGACTGGTTAATTGATGAATTCAAGAAAACAGAAGGTATTGATTTAAGAAATGACAAACAGGCAATGCAGCGTTTGAAAGAAGCAGCTGAAAAAGCAAAATGCGAACTGTCTTCTGTTGTTGAAACGAATATAAATCTTCCGTTTATTACAGCTGATGCTAACGGTCCGAAACATATGGATGTTCAGCTGACAAGAGCTAAATTTGAAGAACTTTCATACGATTTGCTTGAAAGATGTAAAAAACCTGTTGCTGATGCATTAAAAGAAGCAGGACTTTCAAAAGGCGATATTGATGAAGTCGTTCTGGTCGGTGGTTCGACACGTATTCCGGCTGTTCAGGCTCTTGTAAAAGAATATACAGGTAAAGAACCGAACCAGTCCGTTAACCCTGATGAAGTTGTTGCTGTCGGTGCTGCTATTCAGGCAGGTGTCCTTGCCGGTGAAGTTAAAGATATCGTTCTGCTGGATGTAACTCCACTGACACTCGGTATTGAAACACTCGGTGGTGTTATGACTCCGCTTGTACCAAGAAACACAACTATACCTGTTTCCAAATCTCAGGTATTCTCTACGGCTGAAAACAATCAGACAGCTGTTGATGTTCACGTTCTTCAGGGTGAACGTCCGATGGCGAAAGATAACAAATCTCTCGGTATGTTTAGATTGGATGGTATTCCGCCGGCTATGAGAGGATTGCCGCAGATTGAAGTTACTTTCGATATCGATGCAAACGGTATTGTAAATGTTTCAGCAAAAGATAAAGCAACTAACAAAGAACAAAAAATAACTATTACAAACTCTTCTAACCTTTCTGAAGCAGATATAGACAGAATGGTTAAAGAAGCTGAAGCAAATGCTGCAGAAGATAAAAAACACAAAGAAGAAGCTGAAATTAGAAACAATGCTAACAGCTTGATATCTTCAGCAGAAAGAATAGTAAAAGACTTTGAAGGAAAAATCTCTGATGCTGACAAGACAAAACTTGAAGAACAGAGAAAGGCTCTTGAAGAGGCATTGAAAGAGAACAAACCGGCTGATGATATCAAAAAAATGTCAGAAGACTTGCAGCAGACCATGTTCGGTATATCACAGGCTGCATACAGTCAGGTTCAGCAGGAAGAACAAGCTCAACAGGCAGGCAATGCCGGTGATGCTTCTAACAGCAGCTCTTCAAATTCTGATGACGATGTAATCGATGCTGAATACACAAAGGAATAATTTGTTCATAAATAATCCTGATAAAAAGCCCTCAATGATTTGAGGGCTTTTTTATTTATCTGAATTTATCAAAATAAGTCGCTTCAGGATGTGCTGAATTTGAGAGTACAATTTCTCTGTACTCGTTTTTGTCTATATTCACACCCATATTCTTTATGTTGATTTCAGGCGCTTTTCTTTTTTTTAATTTATTTTTGTTTAGATATCTGAATTCCATAATTTTATTCTATATCAAAATAGCAAAAATTATGCATTGCATTAAAATTAGGATAAAAAGAAGAATGGAAAAACTAAAAATATAGATAAGCACTATGCATTGTCAAATTTAGATTAGCTAATCCCTTAAACCTTGAAATTCACTAAAACTTTTACTTTTTTGTCTTTTGTAAAATTATATTACTTTTTTAGATAAAAGTATAAAGTTTTTATTTAACTTTGCCGATAACCACATAGTAAGAAAGTCTATACAAGGAGATGAGTATGAATCAGCAGCAAATGTGGCCCGGTGCCTATAGCTTTAATAATGAATTGAAAATGTTTTTAGAATATATGCAGGAACAGATAGCTATTGTTCTAAACAATATGGAAAAAACAGAACATCAGGCAGTTTAGCTATTATTTTTATGATTTTTTAAAAATTTTTGATATTTTAAATCATTTATAATTGCAGTTAGCATTTTTTTGCGTTGTTCTGCTGTTGCGAATGTATTTTTGTTCACACTGGCTTTGAGCAAAGAAAGTTCTGCCTCGTCTAATTCTATTTCGTCGGGATTGAAATCATTATAATGTGGTGAAACCTGACGAGTATTGATATTTTCTGGATTTTCGCTATTTTCGTTTTTTTCTTCTTTCCATATTTTATGGGAAAAAACTATGTCTGAAATATTAATATCAAGGGATTTTGTATAAGGCAGCATTTTTTTCTGAATGTCAGTTTTAAAAAGCAGAAGTTCACTTGTTACCATTGAGTTCGCACATGCAACTATAAGTTCACCATTGTTATTTATCGATACTGGGCGTGTTATTTTTTCAAATTTTTTGCCCACAATTTTTCCCCAGAATTTGAACAACATACTCTTCTGGATTCCATTTTGCAGGTCTGTTCGTTTTACTATCGAATTGACGACATCTCCGATATTATCAAGTCCGGAGTATAATATTTTTTTCATAGGTGTTTCTGTTGTGTCTGTGCGTTTCTTTCCAGTATGATTTTTTCAGCCTTTTCAAAATCAGCTATTGTGTCTATATCAATAGGATTTTTTTGTAAATATATTTCAGGTTTGTAACCGATAAAGTCCTTTACTTCTTTCATTATTTCGGTTTTTACTATATATATTGCACCACTTTCTATAAATAACGGATAGTGAAGGTCTTTGTCTTGTCTGCGAGGTCTGTTTCTATAGTCATAAAGACACTCATATTCTCCAGTAAACGGAGATTTCCGCCATCTTGCATGAGTTGTACCTGCCTGAAATGCAGCAAAAACAGAATCACAGTCTGAATTCAAAAATAGTTCGAAAGCTTCGTCTATTTGTTTTTCATCACGTAAAGGACAAGTCGCCTGGAGTAGAATTGTAACATCAGGCTTGTAGCTCTGTTTTTCAAGTTCATCAATAACCTGAAGCATAACAGGCGCTGTCTTTGTTTCATCCTGTGCAAGTTCAACAGGTCTGTCTATAACTTCCGCACCAAAAGACTCTGCAACTGATTTTATTTTTTTGTCTTCGGTTGATACAACAGTTCTTGTAATATATTTAGACTTTAGCGATGCATCTATTGTATAAGCTACTAGTGGTTTACCGGCAAGCATTTTGATGTTTTTACCGGGAATCCCTTTTGAGCCGCCTCTGACGGGTATTATGGATAAAACTTCCATTAGTTTAAAATTTCTTCTAATAATTTTGCGTTATTTGATGCTTTTTGAGGATTTGGCAATTTTGTACGTTTTATATAGCTTCTGAGAGCTTCTCTTACGAGTTCGCTTCTCGTTCTCTGTTCATTATCGGCAACCTGATCGATTTTGCTTAAAAATTCGTCCGGCATTGATACCAATATTCTAGCCATACATTCTCCTTTTTTTAATAATACGGTGACAAATATTACAAATATTATACATCAAAAAGTTATATTTTCTATATCATTTTGTCTAATCTTTATCAAAATGTAACATTTGTATTTAAAAATTTTTAAAATGGCAATTTTTTGTAGGTGTGTGTTTTTAAAACAATATAGAGGATTGAATTAGCAAGAGGAGATAAAAATGCCGGATACAATTACTATCACTAGCGGACAGACACTATCACAGATTGCTTCACAGTATGGTGTTTCTGTAAATGAACTAAAAGAAGCAAATAACATTAAAGACGCAGATAATATAAAAGCTGGGCAAAAAATTACTATTCCAATCGGACAAGAGTCTGCTCAAAAATCAGATAAGACCGAGAATAAAGAAGATTATAATTATGAAAGACAAAAATTGCATTATATGGATTTAAAAATCAGTGATAAATATGCAGAGCTTGCTGAGGCGAAAACACCTGAGGATAAAGCAAAAATTCAAAAAGAAATTAATGAGCTGAAAGCAAAACAGGCAAAACAAAAAGAAACGGCAAAAATGGAACTTGACGCTAATCAGGACTATATTCTTATTACACCCAATAAGGATATAAATGTTGAAGATCTAAAAAAACTTTTTGACATTGAAGATGGTGCAGTAAAATCGCATAATGAGCTTGATTACGACTATGTCTATTATGGCGATGATGTACCGACGGAGCTTGAGGGTCGTCAGTATAAAGATTATTCTAATAACACAATCAAAAAAGGGCAAACTATTAAAGTAAGACCCTCGGAGATTGATAATCAAGGCGCATGGAAAGAATTTTGGAACTGGGCATTAAACTAATAAAACAGTTTTCTAAAACTAAAGAAGCAAGATAAACTTATCTTGCTTCTTTTTATTTAATGATGCAGATTGTGGCTAGTGTTTTACCAAATCTTTATATGAACCTGTAAATTTGTCACTGTATGTAGTATGAAGCAGCTCATGTGCTTTGTGAGAGCCGGGAGCTTCTAAATATTCAGCATAAAGTTTTTTGATGTCAGGGTTCTGATGAGATTTTCTGACGGGAAGCTCCTGGTCCTCTTTATATAAGCCCTGAGCTCGTTGTTCTTTTATATGAATATCATCACAGCTTCTTGGTTGTCCGCCGCCGTTGATACATCCGCCAGGACAAGCCATTACTTCAAGCATATGGAAATCAGCGGTGCCGTTTTTGATTTCTTGAATTGATTTTTCGGCTTCTTTCAAAGTTGAAACTACTCTAATTTTGACTTTTGTTCCTTTTATATCAACTTCAGCATCTTTTGTACGAGAATCTTTATCTACACCTCTTAATGGTGTGATGTCCACTTCTGAGAGTTCTTCTCCTGTTGCAAAAGTATATGCAGTTCTAACTGCAGCTTCTGCAACACCGCCGGATGCCCCGAAAATCGTTCCTGCTCCGGAATAATCGCCGAATGGAGAATCTGCTTTTGCCGGTTCAAGTGAATCGAAATCTATGCCGGCAGCTTTTATCATCTTTCCGAGTTCTTGCGTTGTTAAAACAACATCTGTTTCCGGTTTTCCGTCTTTGATAAGCTGTGCACGTCTTGCTTCGACCTTTTTGGCTGTACAGGGCATAATTGAAATAACTCTGATATTTTCTTTTGTAAAGCCTTCAAAGTTTTGAGGTACAAGCTCTTTTAATATCGGAGAGAGCATACCCTGCGGTGATTTACAGCTTGAAAGATGGTTCAACATATCAGGATGCTGCGTCTCAAGATATCTGACCCAGGCAGGGCAGCAGGATGTAAATAACGGTAAATCTTTATTTTCGCTGAGCCTCTGGACAAATTCGTGAGCTTCTTCCATAATCGTCAGATCTGCAGAGAAGTTTGTATCAAATACAAGATCAAAACCTATTTCTTTAAGAGCTGCATAAATCAATCCTATAGTGTTTTCTCCGGGTTTTAAACCGAACATTTCTCCTAATGCAACTCTGACAGACGGAGCGATTTGTACTGCAGTTTTTATGTCCGGATTCGTAACCATTGACCATGCAGTCTCAATATCTGATTTTATCGTCAAGGCTCCTGTCGGACATACAGCCTGACATTGTCCGCAGAATACGCAATCTACGCTTGACAGACTTTTTCCCGCCATTGGCTGTACGACAGTTTTTGAACCTCTGTTTGCAAAACCAAGCACACTGTGACCTTGAAACTCTGTACATGCTCTGACACAGGCTCCGCACAGAATACATTTGTTAGGATCTCTTACAATTGACGGGTTTGATGAGTCAATTGGCAGATATGAATCTTTTCTTTTTTCTACATATTTTATGTCTTTAATTCCATATTCATGTGCGTATTCTTGAAGTTCACAGTTTCCTGATTTTTCGCACGTTGTACATTCTCTATCATGATTAGCAAGAAGCAGCTCCAGAACAGTTTTTCTGATTCTTCTTGTTCTTTCTGTATTTGTTCTGACTTTTATACCAGCTTCAGGTGGCATTGTGCAGGAGGAGTTTATCATAACTCTGCCATTTGGATATTCGACTTCTACAACACACATTCTGCAGGCACCGAACTGTGTAAGGTCCGGTCTGTAACAGAACGTAGGTACTTTAAATCCTGCTTTTCTTATAACTTCGAGCAAATTCGGCTCATTCGTAAATTCTACTTCTTTTCCGTTTATAATTAATGTTTTATTATCTGTCATTTGTCACTTCCTTACTTTTGCTTGATAGCTTTGAACGGGCAGGAATTCAAACAAGCACCGCACTTAATACATTTTGTCTGGTCAATTTTGTGAGGATTTTTAACAGTACCCTCAATAGCCCCGACCGGACAATTTCTCGCACATTTTGTACATCCTTTGCAAAGTTCGGGATCGATTTCAATTACTTTAAGAGCTGTACATACACCGGCCGGACATTTTTTGTCTCTGATATGCGCAATGTATTCATCTCTAAAGTATTTTAGGGTGGACAAAACAGGGTTTGGTGCTGTTTTTCCGAGACCGCAAAGAGAGCCGTCTTTTACCGCATGAGCAAGTTCTTCGAGCGTGTCTAAATCTTTCATTTCTCCTCGACCTTTGACGATTTTTTCGAGGATTTTTAACATGTTTTTTGTACCTTCACGGCAGGGAACACATTTGCCGCAAGATTCATTCTGTGTAAAGTTCATAAAAAATCTTGCAACTTCAACAATACATGTGTCTTCGTTCATAACAACAAGACCGCCTGAACCAACCATTGCTCCTGCTGCAATAAGGTTATCGTAATCCATTGGAATATCAAGGTGTTCCTCTGTGAGACAGCCTCCAGAGGGGCCGCCTATTTGAACAGCTTTGAATTTTTTGCCGTTTCTTATGCCGCCGCCAATGTCAAATACAATCTCTCTAAGCGTAGTCCCCATCGGTACTTCAATAAGTCCTGTGTTATTGACTTCACCTGTCAGAGCAAACGTTTTTGTTCCTTTTGATTTCTCTGTGCCAAGTGAGCTGAACCACTCAGCACCCCTTGAAATAATGACCGGTACATTTGCAAGTGTTTCAACATTGTTTATCAATGTCGGTCTGCCAAATAGACCTTTGTTTGCCGGAAATGGCGGTTTCGGTCTCGGCATACCTCTTTCGCCCTCAATAGAAGCAAGTAAAGCTGTTTCTTCACCGCAAACAAATGCGCCTGCTCCTTCTTTGATATGAATTTCAAAGTTGAAGTCAGAACCCATTATATTTTTTCCAAGATATCCTGATTTTTCTGCGTCAGCTATAGCTATTCTCAGGCGTTTTATTGCCATCGGGTACTCTGCTCTTACATATATATAAGCTTCGTCTGCCCCGATTGCAAAACCTGCTATTGCCATTCCTTCAAGAAGTTTATGCGGGTCTCCTTCCATAATACTTCTGTCCATGAATGCACCGGGGTCGCCTTCGTCTCCGTTACAAACCACATAGCTTTTTCCGCCTCTGTTTGCTGCTGTAAATTTCCACTTTAAGCCGGTTGGGAAGCCTCCGCCTCCTCTTCCTCTCAGACCTGATTTCGTGATTTCTTCAATTACTGCATCAGGATTGTTCTGTTCCAGTACTTTATGCAACGCTTCATATCCGCCTACGGCTATAGCTTCATCAAGTGATTCTGCATTTATATGACCGCAGTTTGCCAGAGATGTTCTTGTCTGTTGGTTGTAAAATCCTATATCTTCATTTCTGTGGATATGTTCACCTGTTTTCGGGTCTGTATATAAAAGTCTTTCTACCGGTGTATTGTTTTTAATATGACTTTCTACTATTTCTTCTACGTCTTCCGGTTTTACTTTTACATAAGTAATGTCTAAGTCAGGAATAATAACGAGAACACCCTTTTCGCAAAAACCATGACATCCTGTCGGGACTATTGTCATTTTATCGTGGTGGGTTAGTGTTCTTACGTCAGCACCAAATTTTTCAAACTGTTTTATAACTTCTAATGAGCCGTTAGCTATACAGCCTGTGCCTGCGCATACCAGAACTCTCAGCCCCTGCGCTTTTATCTGTTCTTTTGCTTTTTCCTGCTCTTTTTTTATATCTATTAAAGTTGTTGTCATAATTTATGCCTCTTTTTCTTCGTTGATTATGGTATCTATAACGATTTTTATCGCATCTGATGTCATTTGCGGGTATACTTTTCCGTTTATTACAACGACAGGGGCAAGTCCGCAAGCACCCAAACAGCTGACGGTTTCAACTGAAAAGAGTCCGTCATCTGTAGTGAAACAACCGTCCTTCAAGTTTAGTCTTGCTTTTATTGCGTTAAGTACCGGCATCGAGCCTCTTACGTGACAGGCTGTTCCGTCGCAAACTTTAATTTCGAATTTTCCTTTTGGTTCAAGGCTGAACTGGGCATAAAAAGTTGCTACTCCGTAAACAGTAGCCGGTGATAAGCCTTCTATTTTTGTACCGATATATGTCAGTACATCTAGAGGAAGATATCTGAATTCTTCCTGCACTTGCTGCAAAATTGCGATTAATTTTGACTTTTCATAAGAATTGGCTTCAAGAATACTATCCACCTTATGAAAGTCAAATCCTGTCTGGGTCGATAACGACATTTAACTCTCCTTTAATACATGGTACACACTACACATAATCGTGATATTTGTCACTATTAGGTACATTAATAGGGTACACTAAACACACATTGAAATCAAGAACTATATATTATAAATAAGTTATCAGGTGGAGAAATTCATATTGACCATATGGTCAATATGAAAGTTATAACCTCTTGATTGATGTATAAGATTTATCTAACAGGTATTATTTAGCTATAGTTGAGTAGATGAAAATCTCTTGGGGAGTATAGAGAAGAGTATGAGAAGTATCGATTTAGGGAAAAAGTTTTTGGGATTGGCTCTGTTTTTAGCGTTGAGTTCGTCTGCCGTTCTTGCTAATACATTGTCTGAAGTTCAGATTAATGCTGCAGATACAGGATATGATATTGTTCTTAAAACAGATAATGCAACAGAAATGAAAAAAGTAGTCAGCTCAGACGATAAAATGTCTATTGAGCTTAAAAATGTTCAGGCGTCTGATACATTAAATACTGTGTATAATAACGTGGCTAATATCGAAAATGTCACAATTCAGCCGGTATCTAAAGAAGATTTAAAAATTACGTTTAAGGGTGAAGGTATTTCAAAAAGCAAAATCTATTTTGAAAATGTAAAAACTACTGCTCCTACTTCAGGTGTACCTTCTGAAGAAGAAACAATAGAGCTCGGCAGACCAATGAATTCTTATACACCGGTTTATAATCCCGCTAATTTTGTTGAGGAAGTTGACCAGACGGCTAATCCTCAGCTGAATGAGGTTTTGACTAAACTCAATATTGATAGAGCATCTGTACTCTCTGTAAAAAACTTTGCAAAAAAAGTGGTAAACAAAACAAAGAGTGCTACTGGCGGGTTTGATTTAAATATTACAACACTTATCGGAATAATGTTTATTGCTGCAGCGCTGTTCTTTAAGCCAAAAAATAAAAAAGAAAAACGTGAAAAAATCGGTCTCAGTCAGACAAATATTGATAGAGAGGTTGGAATAAATGAGGATTTAACTTCTAGAATGCCGCAAAAGCTTAATCCAATGATGCCAGCTTCTGCTTATGGTGTAAAAGCTTATCAGCAAAGCCAGAAAAATCCTTATATGACGACAAACACAATTTCCAACGGCATTTCCGGTATTCCAAGAAGACCGCTTGCACATCCAAAGCCGGTTATGAAGAAACCGGTTGTCCAGCAATCTGTACCCTCTCAAAATCCCAAAAACGTGATAAATAACACGATTAGAACAAAGAAGCCTGCTGCTCCTGCGGCTAAAAAGCCCATGGAACCATCAGATATAGACAGTATGAAATTCCTTGAAACTATAACAAAAATTTATGAAAAGAATGGAAGAAATGATCTTGCAAAGGGATTAAAAGACAATTTGAAAAAAGCACAAATGGTTAAATAACCATCTAAATAGAAGAGAGAGAAATTTATAGACGATACTCAACAATTAACATGAGGCTTTTAGCCTCTTTTCTTTTTGTGTGTTATTGTTTATGTATGATTTTAGATTTTTTTAAATCGATATATTATGAGTTTTTATCTTATTTTGTGCCAGAAAAGCAGAAGTACAGAGTTGTCGGTGAATGCAAAAAATGTGGAAAATGCTGCAACTACATGTACAGTTATGATACTTATACAGAAAAAGAATTCAAGATAATGCAATTTCTTTTTCCTGCATATAAACGTTTTTATATAAGAGGAAGGGATGAAGACGGAAATTTGATTTTTGCCTGTAAATATGTGACAGATGATGGTTTATGTTCTGTATATGATAAGCGGTTAAAAATGTGTAAGAGGTATCCTGCCAATCATATTCTTTATCCTGCAAGAATGCATGAGGGATGTGGATATAGTATTGAAGGGAAGAGATTTAAAGATTTTTTATAATTTTCATAAATCTCATACGTTTGTACTGTTTAAGAATATATGAGGGATGGTATAATACATTTGTATATTTAAGAAGGGAAAAAACATGGTAGATTCTATTTCCTCAGCCATGGCGTCCCAGACTCAGGCTTTGCAAATGCAGATTTCTGCATTAACAATGGCAAAACAAAGCGGCGCTATTGCTTTACAATTACTGGCAGGTGCAACTAATATACCTCAGGATCCTTCCACTATTACGTCTGCACAACTGCAATCCCCCATTGACATAAGAGTCTAAAAAGCGGCATTATTGCCGCTTTTTTGCTAATCATATAAAAACATGATTAAAACAGATTTAACTGAGTATATAATTATAATCAGATGTTAAGTTTTTAGGTGAAGAAAGACCCGCAAAAGGATTTCGGGTGAGTCGGAATATAGAGAAAGAAGGAATTATTATGACTATTTTGGCTTATTCAACAAGTTCTGCTGAAACTTCAGGAACGGATATGAATGCATGGCTTGCAAAATTGCAAGAAGGTAAAAAAAGTACTGCTCAGCTTCAGCAAGAAATGCTAAAAGGTTCTATTCAAAGTGTAGATACAAATAAACTTGATGATATTGATAATCTTTCTAAAACTGATGAAGAAAAAGAAGAAGATGAAGAAAAAGACGATATTCAAGAACCTTCTACAGTTACTAAAGAACAACTACAATCTCCAATTGATTTAAAAATCTAAAAATATGCCTTTATAAAAATACTGCTCTTGACAACAGGGCAGTATTTTTTTGTGTAACAATTTCTGGATTATATGTTTTTTCATATTTATAAAAATAGTAGAATAAATTTTAACAGGGAGTTTTTTATGAAAAAACTGTTTTCTTTATTAATATTTCTTTTTTTGATAACAAATTGTGCGTTTGCTGAAACTGTAATTTTTAATACAAAAACAGGCAAGATTCATAAACCTTCTTGTCCAAGTGCAAAAAGTTGTACTGTAAATTGTATAAAAATAGATAAAAAAGAGGCTAAGTCCCGCGGCGGCGTTCCTTGCAAAAGATGCGGAGGCTGATGATGACTGTAGAATCAGAGGCGCTTGATAAAATAAGAGAAAAATGCAAAAGTTGTTATAAATGTCCGCTTGGTAAAACAAGAACAAATTCTGTATTCTCAGGTGGGATTCCGAATCATAAATTGATGTTGATAGGAGAAGCTCCCGGATACTGGGAAGATCAAAAGGGTGAACCTTTTGTTGGAAAAGCCGGACAGCTTCTTGACAAAATATTCGCATGTGTTGGTCTATCCAGAAAAACGGATGTGTATATATGTAATACTTTAAAATGCAGACCTCCTGACAATCGCAATCCACTGCCGGAAGAAAAAGCAGCTTGTCGTGAATATTTAGATGCGCAAATTGAAATATTAAAACCGAGGATAATACTTCTTTGCGGCGGAGTCGCTGTACAATCAATGCTGGATGGTGCTACCGGTATTACCAGAGTAAGGGGGAAATGGTTCGATGGGCCGTATGGTTCAAGGATGATGCCTATTTTTCATCCGTCATATCTTTTAAGAAATGATTCCCGGGAAAAAGGCAGCCCCAAGTGGCTTATGTGGCAGGATATTAAAGAAATTAAAAAAGCATATGATGCACTGGAATAGTCTGTTTTTTGTGCTATAATAATAAATACACAGTACTTTGAAATATGAATATGGGGACGTTTTGGATTTGACGGGGTGATCGTTTGTATCAAACTGCGAGTCCGAGCGCTGTTCTCGGTTATCAACGAGCAACTTAAAATAAACGCTAACAACGTTATCGAAGGCAATTTCGGCAGAAGAGCAGCTCTCGCTGCCTAGTAACCGATAGTTCTACAAACTGAACTATGCCCACTCTTGCCGCCCAGCTTGCCGGTTGCAAGGGTAAATTATGCAAGACGCAGTGCAATGATGAGAATTAGTTGCATCAAGTTTTTTCTCAAAGAGCGTATCTCTTAAAACTGCTTTGTTTTGGCTCAGGTTCAGGCAGCTTTCCTTGCTAAAACGAGATAAAAGACTCCTACGCTCGTAGATGTTTGCTGCATTCCATTTCGGACAGGGGTTCGACTCCCCTCGTCTCCACCATTTATTTATATTTTAAGTTATATAGCAAAGGGAGTCGAACCCAATGCTACCGCATAGGGGTTCTACCTCTCATAAAACAAGACATTTAGTCTTGTTCCCGTTCCCGCCATTGGCGGGGCGGGGGCAGAGTCCTCGTCTCCATACTTTTGAGCCGTACTCCGACGGAGTAGGCGAAAACGAAAAAGCATACGGATGTGAGTCCGTACCGGCGAAACGTTGAGTTTCGGCGGACAGGACGAAACTGGACGATGGCGACGTAGAAATCTTTGATTTCACAGGAGCATAGTTCGATTTTACGGACACTATCTCCACCATTTATTTATATTTCAAGTTATAT
>CALUSL010000022.1 GCA_944323425.1 Candidatus Gastranaerophilales bacterium
TCTATGCGAGCTGCTTTTAGATATTGTTTAAAAAACTTGAAAATTGATAATCTGCCTATTATAATTTACTTAAAAAGGAGATAATATGGACGAGAATAAGATACTTAGCTATATTCCGATGGTTATAGAGCAGTCATCGCGTGGCGAAAGAGCTTTTGATATATTTTCAAGACTGTTGCGCGAAAGAATTATATTTCTTGGTGAAGAAATAGACGATGAGATGGCAAATGTTATAATTGCTCAGCTTTTGCTTCTTGATTCGGAAAATCCGGAAAAAGATATTATGCTTTATATAAATAGTCCGGGCGGGGTAATTACAGCAGGACTCGCTATTTATGATACAATGCAGCATATAAGAGCTGATGTCAGCACTATATGTCTGGGTGAAGCTGCCAGCATGGGGGCATTTTTACTTTCATCCGGCGCAAAGGGTAAACGACTCTCTCTGCCAAGTTCCAGAATTATGATTCACCAGCCATTGGGCGGTGCAAGAGGACAGGCTACTGATATAGAAATTGAAGCAAAAGAAATACTTAGAATGAAATCTATGCTCAATGAAATATTGTCAAACAACTGTTCGCAGCCTCTTGAAAAAATAAAAGAGGATACGGAAAGAGATTATTACATGTCTGCACAGCAGGCTGTTGAATACGGTCTGATAGACAAAGTTATCAGCAGAGTGTAATAAATGTTAAGATTCCTTAATATTCAAAAATCTTATGTTAGGTAGTTTTTCTATATAAGCTACCTATTTTTTTTATATTGTTTAAATAACTTATACATATTTGAAAAAATGCTTTTTTCTGAGAAAACAGATATATTAATGGTTTTCCGGGGTTTGATGTCTTTGCTGTATGAATAATTTTACCTGAGCAATTTCATAAAACAAAATGTTTTTATATAAATGTAAGGTTAAATAGTTTGGTTATGGTAGGAGACTAAAAGTGTACGCAATATTTACAATGCGAAAACTACAACTGACGCAGCGGATTAATCAGCTCCAGTACAGACAAATGCAGCTCTCCCAGAGATTGATGGATTTGGCTACGTACGCAGGAAACGTTGCTGACGGTATTTTGACTCCAGGTGAGTTTATGAGCTCTCCCGCCAGCATCTTCGGGGTTCAGATGAACTTTCTGAATAGCAGTATTCCGAAAGCTCTCTTCCAGGCTGCTACAGCTACCAACATGTATATGACGAATATTCATAATATGAATATGCTCTCAGGCGGTCAGTATGGTATGGCTGTGGATCCGAGCAATCCTCAGTCTATATATGCAAACCAGTTCTTTGTATTTAACTCTTATTTAAAACAGGCGCTCGAAGCAGCAGGTAAAGCTGAAGCAGCTAAGATTAAGAAACTTGAAACTGAAATTCAGCTGGAAAAACAACAGATAGATACTCAGTTAAAAGCTGCAGAAACTGAACTCAAGTCTGTCGAAGAGGCAGAAACTAAAGGTATAGAGGCTTCGGCTCCTAAATATGCTTAATAAATAAATCTAATACATAATTCCTCGATAATAATTCCTCGTTAGTGTGAAAGTGAGAATAAGTGATACCCCTATTTTTAAATAGGGGTTTTTCTTTACAATTGCTTGCGTTAATGCAAAAAAAGGTATAGAATGTTTAAAAGTAAGTACTAAATCAATAGTAAGAGTAGAAATTTTGCATTGGTGGCTATTTACGTGTTATTTATTTTAAAAACAAGGAGAAATCAAAATGTATCAAGATGAAAAGCTCATCTGCGAGGACTGTGGAGCAGAATTTGTTTTCACCGCAGGCGAGCAAGAATTTTACGCTGAAAAGGGTTTGGTTAACAAGCCGAAAAGATGCCCCGAATGCAGAAAAAGCAGAAGACAGAATAACAGAAAAAAACTCTTTGATGTGACCTGCTCAAAATGCGGCTGTGAAACGAAAGTCCCTTTTAAGCCGACTCAGGGAAAAGAAGTTTATTGTAAAGAGTGCTATCAGGCTATGAAATCTGAAGTACAAGTTTAGTTTTCTGCTGTTAAATATAAATAAAACCAATAAAAAAAGCGTCCATTTGGGGCGCTTTTTAAAATCTCAATAATGATAACGATGCAACATTTTCTCTTTCGTAGTTTACATTGGTTACACTTTGCATTGTTGTGTAGAAGGAAATTATTAAAAGCAGCAAAGTTGCTATCAATGTGTAGTTTGCAATTCTTACTTCGTTCATACAATCACTCCGTTCATCTCCAAGTCTATGTAGCCTCTCTTATTACATTATTATTAAGCCATAATGTTCAAAGAGTTGCCTGCTGCCAGTGAACCGGCTGTTTCTGCGCCCTGTCCAAAGAGCGGCTGCATTTCTTCAGGTTTTTTGTTGTAGGCTAATGAACCTGCTGTTTCTGGTCTAAAGCCGAATGCGCCAATTGATTCAATGTTCATACTTTACTCCTTTTACTTATCACTTATCTTATTGCTTACTCTTTATATACTCTGTATCTCGTACTTATATAAACACATTTAAAAATCTCCGATTTCAAAGAGGGTTTTAAAATATTACAAAACTTAACAGAAATAGAAACATTTCTTAATAAATATTCTGAAAACCCTTGAAAATTAACGGTTTTTGTTTTTTTCTAAATATTTCTTTTTCATTAATAGTTAAGAAAATATTAATAAATCTTGAGTAAATAACTTGATAATCTATAATGTATAGTATCTAAAATGAATGAACAAAGGACGCTTATTATGGGGAACAATGATAATTCTTTAAACGAAGAACTTCAAACTGCAGAAACATCTGAAACTACGGTTAATAATCCTTTTTCAGAGGATTGTATTTCTAAAGAAGAAGTGGAAGAAATCACAGAAGAATGCGATAATACCATTGAGAAAATGCAGAGTGAAATCGATAAACTCAACAATCAGTATTTAAGACTGGCAGCGGATTTTGACAACTACAGAAAAAGACAGATGCAGGAACGTGAAGCACTTCTGAAATACGGCGCGGAAGACACGCTTAAAAAACTGATAGAAACTCTGGATACAATTGACAGAGCTGTTGCTTCTACAGAAAAACTTGAAGATGTCAAAGCTGTTAAAGATAGCTATAATATTGTTTTCAAACAGCTCTTTGATGCATTAAATAAAATAGGATTGGAAGTTATTGAAACAAAAGACGCAACGTTTGACCCGAATTTGCATGAAGCGGTTATGCAGACACCTACGTCTGAGTATCCTGAACATACAATAATTGCTGAACTGCAAAAAGGTTACAGACTCGGTGACAGAGTTCTAAGACCGGCTCTGGTTAATGTTGCTGTCAGTGAATAGAGAGGAAAATGGCAAACTATTACGAGATACTTGGGGTAGAGCAGAATGCAACTCAGGAAGAGATAAAACGAGCTTTCAGACGCAAAGCAAGGGAACTTCATCCTGATGTAAACAAAGCTCCTGACGCTGAAGAAAGATTTAAAGAGCTTGGAAAAGCTTATGAAACGTTAATGGATGAGCAGAAACGCTCGCTTTATGACCGATATGGTGAAGACGGATTGAAAAATGCCGGTTATGACAGTGCCGGACCGTTTGATTTCGGTTTTGGAAATATTAATGATATTTTTGAAACATTTTTCTCTGGTTTTGGTGGAAGTTACGGCAGGCATGCGGATCCGAATGCACCTGTTCGCGGGCATGATTTGCGGCTTGATATCGAGCTTGATTTTGAGGAAGCTGTTTTCGGCATAGAAAAAGAAATTAAAATAGATCATCTTGAAACTTGTACCGAATGTAACGGAACAGGTGCAAAGGCAGGCTCAAAACCGGTTACCTGTCCTACGTGTCATGGTTCGGGGCAGGTTCAACAGGTTACACAAACCATACTGGGTAGCTTTACTCAGGTGACTGTTTGCCCGAAATGTCATGGAAAAGGACAGGTTATTGAATCACCGTGCTCAAAATGCCGCGGCGAGGGCAGAGTTGAAACAGAAAAGACCGTCAAAGTAAAAATACCGGCTGGTATTGACGACGGTTCGAAAATGCGTATTGCAAAAGAAGGTGATGCCGGCAAAAACGGTGGTTCGAACGGTGATTTGTACGTTGTTTTACATGTTCGTCCGCACAAGACATTTAAAAGAGATGGCTTTAATATTTATTCAGAGGAGTTTATTTCTTTCCCTCAGGCGGTTCTGGGTGATACCATTACTGTCAACACTGTACATGGTGAAAAAACACTGAATATTCCTGCAGGTACAGAATTTGGAAAACTATTGACTTTAAAAGGCGCGGGTGTTCCTATTCTCGGTTCTAATGACAGGCATGGCGATCATATTGTAATGATAAAGTATAAAACGCCAAAGTCTCTGAACGATGAGGAAAAGAGATTGTACAAAAGATTGTTTGAAATATCGACTAATCGTAAATCAAATGATAATATAATTAGTAAGTTTAAAAATGTAATTCATAATTAGATGGATTAGACAGAAAAAGCACAGTTAGGAAGATATATGAAGCTGAAAAAGTTATTGGCACTTGCGCTTGTTTATTTACTTTCAATGGGGGCATCGTTTGCAACAAAACTGCCGGAGCCGATTGAAAAATACATAAAAAAAGAGATTCCTAACACGAGAGTTCGCTTTGACGGGTTGATTACAACTCCGAACGGAACAAACTATATACCTGTCTTTCCTGCAGAAACCAGCAGAACACCTACTTCTGTTGTGAAGGAAACGTATCCTGCCGGCAAAAAGTTTTCTCAGTATCCTGATGTGATACTTTTTGAAAACAATTTTGCGCTTTTGAAATTAATAAAAAATAAACAGGGTCGCCTGACTGTAACAGCTTCAAAGAATATTCCTCCAGTTGTAAAGGCAGGTGTTTTGCCACAGGATCTTCTTGTTCCTCCCGGCATGATATTGCCTGATGATATGAAAATAGTACTGGGAAATTTAAAGATTCCTCTTATAAGTTCTCCTGTAAACAATTTCTTCCAGCAAGATTCTAATGCAAAATCAAAACCTGTTTACAAAAAAATTACTCCATTACCGGAATTGAAAAACAAAACACTTTTGATAACAACTCTGGAATCCCAGAATGTAAATGTTGTACCAACAGACTCGGCGGAACCAAAATTCGTTTTGAAAGTTAATGGACTGCCCAGATTTGTAGAACCTGTAGCAAATGACAATTATATAATGGTTGCGACTTCAGGAAAAACATTCATTGATATTGCTGACCTGAATCAGTCTGTTCTTGCAAAAAAAATAGATATTTCTGCAATTCCGTCAGAAATTGTTTTGACACCGGATAAGAATACTGCATATGTAGCTGCGTCTAATGAAGAGGCTATTTTTGTTATTGACGTTCATTCAATGTCGTTGCTTGAAAAAATAAAGATTGCGGGCTATCCTAAACATATGTATCTTGATTCGAAATCCGGTATTATCGGATATATAGATAAAACCTCCGGAAATGTTTATACTTTGACAACAACAATGCCTTATATAAATAAAAGAATTGCAAAAGTCGGCAATGTCTCAAAGCTTCTTGTTAGTGATAATAAAGTGTACCTTTTATCAAGAACTGAAAACAAGCTCTCTGTCTACGATATAGAGCTTCAGGAAATGATATTCGATGTTGACACAGTGGTGAAACCTGTTGATATGATGCAATTCGGAAACAAACTATATATCCTCTCAGGTTCAAACAAGCTCCAGATATTCAATATGGATGATTTCCTTATGGAAGCGACTGTTACTATTGCAGATAAAGGGTTTACAAAAGATATGGTGAGAGTTCCGAACTCGAATCTCGTTTTGATAACAAATATAGCGGGCAACAATTATTACGTCTTTGATGTCTCAAAGAATCAGGTTGTTCAGACTGTTCCCACGTCATTGAATATCAATGAATTAAAAATAATGAATGTAAGCGTAAAATAATGATTGAACTGGAAGAAACATTAAAAGAACTTGAGAAAACTCAGCATGAATACTGGAATGTATCAAGGCAAACGGCTGTGTTTATGAGTATGCTTGTAAAAATTTCCCGTACAAAATCCGCGTTGGAAATAGGAACATCAAACGGTTATTCTACGCTCTGGCTTGCAGAAGCACTGACGCATACGGGAGGACATTTAACGACAATTGAATTTTGGGAAAAGCGCCAAAAAATTGCTGTTGAAAATTTGAAAAAACACGGGCTGCTTGAGCACGTTACTCCTATAATAGGTTCTGCGATAGAAGTTCTTCCGGAACTTGATATAAATCCGGATTTTGTTTTTATTGATGCAAACAAGGCAGAGTACATAAAATATTTCGATATTCTAAAAGATAAAATGCCTGTTGGTTCAATACTACTTGCTGATAATGTTCTTTCACATAAAGAAAAAGTAAAACCGTTTGTGGATAAAATATCTGCTGATTCTGATTTTCAGAGTCAGGTGCTGGATTTGCCTGCCGGCATGCTTATGGCTTTAAAATTAAAATAAAATTTTATGTATAATAAAAAATGCGGAATTTTTATTCCGCATTTTTTGTTTAAACTTCAACATATTCTCTGAGTCTTTTGCTTCTGTTAGGGTGTCTGAGTTTTCTCAGTGCTTTAGCTTCAATCTGTCTGATACGTTCTCTTGTAACACCAAAGAGCTGTCCGACTTCTTCAAGAGTTCTCTGTCTGCCGTCATCCATACCGAATCTGAGTCTGAGAACATCTCTTTCTCTCGGAGAAAGACCGCTCAAAACTTCTGCAAGGTCTTCTCTTAAAAGTTCATGAGCAACAGTTTTCACCGGTGCATCAGCATCTTTGTCCTCAATAAAATCACCGAGTCTTGAATCTTCTTCTTTTCCTATAGGAGTTTCAAGAGAGAGTGGTTCCTGTGCAACCTTGATAATTTCTCTGAGTTTTGAAATAGAGATGCTCATTTCCTGAGCAAGTTCTTCTTCGGTCGGCTTTCTGGAAAGCTCCTGAGCAAGCTTTCTTGTAACTTTCTTTAATTTATTGATAGTTTCTACCATGTGTACAGGAATTCTGATAGTTCTAGCCTGGTCTGCAATGGCTCTTGTAATAGCCTGTCTAATCCACCATGTTGCATAAGTAGAGAATTTGTATCCACGTTCGTGGTCAAATTTTTCAGCTGCTCTGATAAGCCCGAGATTTCCTTCTTGAATGAGATCTAAAAAGAGCATGCCTCTTCCGACATATTTTTTAGCAATACTAACAACGAGTCTGAGGTTAGCTTGTACAAGTTTTCGTTTTGCGATTGCTCCGACATTTCCTCCTTGAATGATTTTTCTCGCCAGATCTATTTCTTCATCTGCAGTTAAAAGTTTTATTCTTCCGATTTCTCTTAAATACATTCTGACCGGGTCATCAAGCGAAACACCTTTCGGAACAGTAACATCAGCTGTTTCATCCTGTTCTTCATCGTCAGCATCCATGTACATTTCATCATCTACAGAAGATGTTTTTCCTATAATAACATCCATGCTTCCTGTAGTAATTGTTTCTGGTTCGCTAAAAAGGTCATCTCCTGCGACATCATCAGTTTGAAGATCATCTTCATCGATGGTGCTTACGAGTGACTTATCTGACATTCTTTTTCTGCTCATTAATTGTCTCCAGTTCTTAGCTTATTTTTAATTTTTTCTCTTAGTTGCATTTGGTATTCAATTGCTTGCAGTTCATCGTCATTTACTTTTTTATACATTGAGCGTAAATGACTTTGTTCTTCTTTTAATTTATATGTATTAATAGTTTCGATATTCTCATTAATTACTGTTTTAAAATCCTTTTCTGACAAGCCTTTGAAACTGTCGGATAAATATATTAAATCTGTTATCAAATCTTTTATTTCATTATTATCAGCAAATGCTGTGTACAGGGTATCAATTAATTCTTTAACATTATTTACCGTAAGTGATAGTTTGTCAATTGTATCTTTTACAATTATTAACTTTTCATTCGTATAGTGTATATTTTTTAAAATAGCATTTAATGATTGAATACTATAAATACTTTCATTTATTAAATATAGGGACAATAAATTTTTTTGCGCTTTTTCTGAAATATTTAAAGTTTTGTTAACAGAAGGAGCTGCAATAACTTGAGCTTTAGCCTGCTGCGGCAGAGATTTCCGTAATTCTTTTCTCAGTGAAGATTCGTCGATTTCCAATTTTGTTGATACAATTTTTACGTATTCATCTTTTATTATATTGTTATTAATTTCATCTAAATAGGGTATAACCTGTTTTACAATATTGCTCTTTTCTATCGGCGTCATATCAGGTGTTTTTTGTTTAAGAATTTTGTTAATTTGATAGTCCAGAAGAAGTGGCGCACTTTTTACATAGTTTTTGTACTCTTCTGCTCCATGCTCTTTTATAAATTCGTCAGGATCTTTTCCGTCCGGAGGTACAACTACCCTTATCTCGCAGGCGTATTTGTCATTATTCATTGATGTATAATTTTCATCGAATTGCTTAATGTTTCCGAGTCCGCTGAATGCGTCTTTAATGACCTGCGCTCCGCGTTCTGTTGCTTTCTGTCCTGCGGAATCAGTGTCAAAAGCAAGATAAATTCTTCTCGACGGGCTAAATCTTGAAATCAGTTTTACATGACTGTCTGTAAGTGCAGTACCGCATGCTCCGACACAATTTTCCACGCCGTTTGTCTGCGCAGAAATTACATCAAAATATCCTTCCATAATAATTACCGCATCATCTTTTTTTATTGCTTCTTTTGCGTGGTAGAGCCCGTATAGTATATGACTTTTGTTGTAAGCAATAGTTTCTGAAGAATTTAAATATTTAGGGGTTTGTCCGTCTTCTATTGCGCGTGCACCGAATGCGACAACATTTCCTTTCTCATCAAAAATAGAAATCATAAGACGGTTTTTAAACCGGTCTATATACCCGTTGCTGCTTTCTCGTTTTATTACCAGCCCGGCCTTTTCAAGAATGTCCATAGAAAAATCTTTTTTTAGCGCGTTTACAAGTGCTTCATAGCTGTTAGGCGCGAGACCGAGTTTATACCGGTTAATAACTGAGTCATCGAATCCTCTATTTTTAATATACTGATAGCCGTTAGATGTTTTATCGAGAAGTAAATTTCTCATATAAAAATCAGAAGCAGCCTTCATTGCTTCCAGTACTTGCTGTTTTATACCACGTGCTTCCTGAGCTTTTTGCATATTTGTGGGAAGCGGGATGCCGAAAATTTCTGCCTGTTCTTTTATAACTTCCCCAAAGCTCTGATTGTTGATTTTCATAAGAAAGCTCAGAGCATCTCCGCCTTCGCCGCAACCAAAACACTTATAAATCTGTTTAGACGGATTTACGCTGAAAGATGGAGTTTTTTCATTATGAAAAGGACAGAGTCCCCAGTAGTTTCCGCCGCTTTTTTTTAGAATAACATGTTTTGATACGACGTCTACTATGTCCAGTTTATCTTTTATTTGGGATATTACATCCTGATATGATATTTCACTCATTTCAAAAGACAGTATAGCATAAATATGTTTTTAAGACTTTGCAAATATTTCTTTTTCAGCAATTGCACACAAAATATGTCCTATCATTATATGTGATTCCTGGATTTTCGGGGTTTCTTTCGACGGTACTTTTATGCAGATGTTTGCTCTTTCTTGGGCATGTGAATTTTTTGCTCCGGTCATTACTATACTTGTTAATCCCTTTTTTTTAGCAGATTCAAGAGCTTTTATAATATTTGGGGAATTTCCGGAGGTTGTTATCGCAATAAAAATATCTCCTTCCCTGCCCAGTGCTTCAATTTGTCTTGAAAAAATATTTATAAAACCGTAATCATTTCCAGCTGCAGTGAGTACTGAAGTATCAACGGTCAGAGCTACCGCCGGGAGAGCTTCTCTTTCAAAATAAAATCTACAGACGAACTCTGCCGCAATGTGCTGCGCGTCTGCTGCGCTGCCGCCATTTCCCGCAATAAGTATTTTGTGTCCGTTTTTAATTGCGGCAGCTATTGTATCTCCTGCATTTTTTATTTTTTCAACAAGCGCATCATTGTTCATGATGCGCTGTTTTGTTTCTATTGAATCAGATATGTATTCTTTAATAAAGTGTTTCATGTTTTTTAAATTTTTACTTTTTAGAGTTGAGTACTTTGATAACCTGATCTGAAATATCAGTAGCACCATAGAAAGCAGCAGTGCTGGGCATAATCAAATCATAATTTCCTGATTTTCCGACAGATTGAATCGCTGCTTTTACGTCGACTTCGAGTCCTTTAAGTGCTTCGAGTTTAGCTTTCTGGATAGCTTCCATTTTTGTTTGTAATTCTTTACCGTATTTGTCCTCGAGTGTTTTTCTTTCAGCGTCTGTTTTTGCTGAAACTACCTTTTTCTGCGCATCTAACATGTAAACACGAATATCAGCTTCCTGTTTTTGGAAGTTTGCATTCAAAGACTGTGTTTTGCTGTATCCGTTGAGAATTTTGTCAACATCAACTGAAGCATATTTCCCCGCAGCAAATGCCGGTGTCGCAAGAAGCATCATTGTTAATAAAAGAACGATTTTTTTCATGTTTTATACTCTCTTTCTTGTGTTGTCTCGATTAGAATATCATATTTGATTTAATTAGTAAATATTTTAACATTTATAGATAAAAAAGGAAGCTTTGTAAGCTCCCTTTTCCTGTATTGAGAATTGATTCTTAGAACTTAAAAGAATCTTTCAAATTCTGAATGCTTTTTTTGCGGGCTTCCTGTCTTTTTTTAGCTTCTTCCTGCTGTTTTTTGATTGCAGCTTCTCTTGCTTCCTGTCTTTTTTTAATTTCTTGCTGCTGTTTTTTTCTAGCTTCTTCTCTTTGTTTTTGTGCTTCTTTTAATTTAGCTTTGTTTTCTTCATTCTTTTTAGTTATTGAGTCAATTTTGTTCAGAACTTTTTCTTCACGTGCCTGTCTTTTTTTTGCATATTCTTCGTAGGTTGTAACTGCATAGGACATTGTAGCCGAGAGAATGAATGCTGATGCAATCAATAATGCTGAAAGTTTTTTCATGTTTTTCTCCTTCTGTCTTCTAATTTATTTTAGAGCACCGGTTTTGTCTTTGCCGTTTGGCAAAAGTCTGTATCCGCCGCCGTAAATGGTCTCAATATATTCTTTGTTGTTTGATATTTTTTTTATTTTTGTCCTGAGATGTCTGATGTGCACTCTTATTGTTTCAACGTCATCATTCGGTGCGTACCCCCAGATGTCCTGAAGGAATTTTGATGATGGTACCATATTTTCATGGTTTTGTACAAGCAAATTTAGTATATCATATTCTATCGGTGTCAGCTTTGCTGTTTTATCACAAATTTTAACTGAGTAAGTTTCAGGAATAAGAGTAATATCACCCACTGTTAAAATTTCTTTTGTGGCAAGAGATTCGGGAATAGAGTTGTTCCTTTTTAAAAGAGCCCGTACTCTGACTCTCAATTCGTCCATTTCAAAGGGTTTTACAAGATAATCATCAACCCCTAAATCAAACCCCTTTACCTTATCTTCAATCATCCCCAGGGCTGTAAGCATGAGAATCGGAGTATTTTTTGTTTCTTCATTTTCTCTGATTCTTTTTGCGACAGTGTATCCGTCTACTTCAGGCATCATTACATCAAGAACAACCAGATCAGGAAGCTCTTGTTTTGCCAGTGCAAATCCTTTAATTCCGTCGGGCGCTGTTATAACCTCGTATCCGCAGAGTTCAAGATTTATTTTTATCAATTCATTAATTGCTGTATCGTCGTCTATAACCAGTATTTTACTCATATTTTACTCCAAGTTTTACAGGAATCGTTATCATTTCCTGTATGCCGTTTCTGATGAGTCTGAGATTTATTATATCTTCAATGAATTTGCTGTTTATGTAATAAAACAACTCTTTTTCACTGTCAAATGTCAGTCCGTCTATTGAAACAATAATGTCTCCCTGTAGTCCGAAGCTGTATCCATTTTTAGAAAGACCTATGCCTTTTCTGAGCCCTGCATTATTTGCAGGTGAGTTGTTTTTTATTTTTTCTATTACATAGCAGGTATCATTTGGCAGATTTAGTTTTTCTATCATGAATTTTTTAGTCAGTTGCGTGATTTTTGTTATACCAGAAAATGGTTCTCTTTTTCTTCCGTACAATTTTAATTCATTTGCGGATTTTATCATGGTATTCACCGGTACGATATAAGCAATGTTTTCGTATGCTTTGTTTTTTTCTCCAAAGTATACGGTCATGCCTATTAAGTCACCTTTTTCGTTAAAAGCAGGTGCACCGGTGTTTTCATACTTCACGCCGCCGTCCGTTTTTAGCATACCGAAATAATACTCTTCCTTATCTATTGTGACCCTTTCATTCGTCTCTATTATGTTAACGAAATTTTGAGTATTATTGTTCATTTTTTCTGAAAACAGTCGGATTTTAGCGCCTTTAGAGGGTGTTTGTATTTCTTTTAGCGGCATGATATTTATTTTTTTTCCGTAAAATGCAGGTATTCTAAGAAGCGCAAGGTTGTTGTATTTGTCTATGCCGATAAGCTTCGCATTGAATCTTCCGCCGGATGTTGTTTTTATTTTAATGTCCTGTGTCCCCTCAACAGTTTCTGCGGGAGTAATAACATATCCTCCGTTCATAATGAGCATGCCAAGGGATGTGAGCTCGCAGTCCGTTTCGACTCTAACAAGGTACGGTGCAGAATTTGTATTTCTTGTTTGTGTTTTTTTTTCTGCAGCAAACGTTCCGGAAGCAAAGGTAAGTGTTATTGTAAAAAAAGTTAACAATAAAATTATTGTTCTTTTCATTATAAACCCCTTTATTTGTGTACTTGTATAATAAACAAAAAATTAAAAATAAGCTATAATATTTTGAAAAAAATAAAAATTTTTAGCAATAATTCTTTTTTTTTATTTTTATAGTATTATGTTTTTGATTGTAAAAACTACACCGATAACATAAGGTGAAGTGCAAGTTAGAAAAGGAGAAAACAAATTGGCAAAATCAATGACTTTTGAAAATCCCGTTACGGCATCTAAACCCAAATATCTGGGACAGCATGTTTTAGCTGAGTTTTTTGAATGTGATCCGAATATTTTGAATAATTCAGAAAAAATAGAAAAACTGATGATTGATGCAGCGCTTGAGTGTGGTGCTACTATCGTTCAGAAATGTTTCCATATGTTTAGTCCGCATGGTGTGAGCGGTGTTGTAATTATTGCAGAAAGTCATCTTGCTATACATACTTGGCCTGAGCTCGGTTATGCTGCTGTTGATTTGTTTACATGCGGTGAAAAATGTGACCCGAAAGTTGCTTATGAATTTTTGAAAAAGGCTTTTTATTCTAACAAAGCATCTTTCTCTGAACTAAAAAGAGGCAGAGTTGATAATATTACAGCTAAGGTTGAAGAAATTCCTTTTCAAATGGTTGAACAGTTCTAAGAACTTAATATAAAAATTATAACAAGAAAGGCACTTTTTAAAAATTTTTAAAAGTGCCTTTTCTGTATTAGTTAGTATTTTTTGATTTCTGATTAGTACCAGTCAATTTTGTTTTCTCTCAGCATTCTGGCTGAACAGCCCCAGCCGGTAGAAGAATCTTCTGTGCAATCATTATCGTTCGTATCTTCTCCGCCGCCGCAAGGATATACTCCGTCAGCTCTAACCTGGAAGCATACAAGGTCAACACCGACTGTATTAGGTTCATCTGAACCATTCGTATCAACTCGAAAAACACCGCAAGCATCTTTTACGTAGTTGCCCTCAGAACCGCTGCATTTTTTTGTCTGTCTGCTGTATGTTCCGACTTTGTCATATATCCATACCATACCATCTGCAGTTGCAAAAGTGTATGAACTACCTTGATTGTAGTTTGTCCCACCGCTGCCGTTCAAAAAATATGTTTCATAGTCATCTTTAAAACATCCGCCTGCTTTTTTACAGTCTTCAACTGTATTCATTTTTTTTACATACATTTCTGCAATTGTGCTGTCATCAGCCCAACGCCAGAATTGTAGCGGACCGTTTTCAGTTTCAAGTAAGGTTGTTGTTTGAGCTATAGTTGCATATGCTTTTTGTGCGCCTGTCAAAAATTCTTTTGAATCAGTGCTTCTTTTAAGCGCAGGAATCGTCAGCGCAGCGATTATTCCTATAATCGTCATTGACAGCAATACTTCTGACAATGTAAATGCTAATATCTTTTTCAAATCAGCCTTCTTTCTCTATAATACTAATTATAATTATGCTTTTAGTGACATGAATAATGCATTGGTCTTTTCTTCAATAACTTCTCTGTAGCTATTGAGTGTATCCATTGAAACTCCAAAATTTTCAAGTATTTCAGGATCAATTTCCGGAAGTTCCGGAGATTCCTGAGCCAGCTGATCACCAATATGGGTCAGGCAGCTGACTTTAGGCATCGAAGATGCCAGCGGGTCATGGTGATATTTTATACAGTTGGCAAGAAGAACCGAAAGTTTCCATTTCTTTGCAAGTTGAAAACCGATATCAGCATGGTTAGTACCGAAAGCTTCTTCTTCAGCCTCTATAA
The DNA here is from genome assembly GCA_944323425.1 of Candidatus Gastranaerophilales bacterium. GTDB lineage: Bacteria > Cyanobacteriota > Vampirovibrionia > Gastranaerophilales > Gastranaerophilaceae > CALUPY01. Next base: position 14,509 of record CALUSL010000022.1, read on the forward strand.
TATCCATACCATTTGCAACATCCAGTTTTACTTTCTGGTATGTCATTGTATCGAATATGTTGAGTATAATTTTGCCTATATCATGCAAAAAACCGATAGTAAATGCGTCACCGGCATCAGCCGAATCCGTTTCACTTGCAAGATATTCGCATGCAACTCCGGCTTTCAGTGAGTGTTTCCACATATCTCTGCCGCCCTGTGATGTAAGCATTGGTTTCATTGCAACAGCAATAATGATATTTCTTGTCTGGTTCATTCCGAGAAGCGCCAGAGCCTTGTTTATAGAAGTAATTTCCTGCGCAAATCCGTAATATGCGGAATTAACCAGTTTCAATACCTGAGATGTAAGCGCCTGATCGTAAGCCATTATCTCAGAAAGTTCTTTTGTTCCGGATTGATCATTCTTAATGATACCGAGTGCTTTTACGATGACAGTCGGCATAGCCGGAATGTCTTTCATTGTTTCGATTAGTTCTAATGCGTTTTGTGCCATAATTTATACCTGTAAATGTTTCTTGATTGATAAAAAGCTGCCGCCTGCTCCAAAACCTACTGCCAGAATGAACATAGCAAGAATAACTACATTGTTGGCAAGTATAGGCGCCGGAACAACGAAAAATTCGTGGACTTTGAGAAGTCCGTTATTGACCGTATTCATGGGAAGAAGAGCAATAAGAGCACCCATAAAACCGTATATTGCACCCTGCAATATAAGCGGTATTTTTATGTACCAGTTACTCACGCCCATAAGCCTCATAATTTCTATCTCTTCTTTTCGTGATTGTATAACCAATTGTATTGTATTATTAATTATCGTAATTGTCAAAATTGCAACCAGTACAACGACTACAAGCGTCACAGTATGAACTACATTGTTAAACATCTGCATTTTTTTCGCGATATCCTGTGCATAGTTCATGTCCTCAACGTCTTCATATTTTTTAATCTGTGTAAATACATTGTCGATGTTTTCAGGTTTATCTACTTTTACGTGCAGAGTATCCGGCAGCGGGTTTTCAAAATCAGGAACATCTATTTCTCTTTTCAAATCATTCCATGATTTTTCTTTAGGTATGATTTTAACTCTTTCGACGTGCTCTATTGTTTTAATTTTGTCTGCTATCTGATCGGTTTTTGCTGTGTCCTTAAGATAAACAGAGATTTCAAGAACGTTTCCAAGTTCTGTAACAAAGGAGTTCAGAGACATTGTCGTTCTGAAAAGAGCACCGAAGATTGTTAAAATTGCTGCCATAGTAGTCACAATGGCGAGATTTATCCAGCCAGTCCTTTTTATTCCGTTGACTGTTTCAAGTCCTATTCTGTATATTATCCTTAGCTCTCTAAGCCAATCTTTTGGTATATGTGATTTTACCTGTTTTTTTATTCTGCTTTTTGTATCACTCATAAGTACCTGCTTGTACGTCTCTTATGATTTGACCGCTGTCCAGGGTCAAAACTCTTTTTCTGAAATAATCAACCATTGCGTGGTCATGTGTGGACACAAGGACGGTAATGCCTTTTTGATTGATTTGTTCAAGTATTTGCATAATTTCCATTGAATTTTTCGGATCAAGGTTTCCTGTCGGTTCATCAGCTATCAAAAGCGGCGGACCATTTACAATAGCCCTCGCAATACTGACTCTCTGCTGTTCACCTCCGGAAAGTTCGGATGGTTTAGCTTTCATTTTGTTAACTAGCCCGACTACTTTCAGAGCACCGGTAACTCTTGCCTCGATTTCTTTCGAACTCATTCCGAGAGTTCTTATTACATAAGCGCAATTGTCATATACGCTTTGATTCGTCAAAAGCTTATAATCCTGAAAAACTATGCCCATGCAGCGTCTGAGGTTAGGAACTTCCTCTGCATCAAGATCTGCAATATTTATATTTCCAATCATAACACTGCCGGTTGTAGGAACCTCTTCTCTGTATAAAAGTTTCATTAATGTTGATTTTCCAGCACCGGATGCACCTGTAATGAATACAAATTCACCCGATAGAATATCAAGATTTATATTCTTTAAAGCATAGTTGTTTTTGTATCTTTTGGTTACGCCTCTAAGTTGTATCATAAGTTTTTGACAATCCTCTCTGCAAGGCATTCGCCCGTGAGTTTATAATAATTCATAAGCATTCTCTGCTCACCGCTCTGCCCGAATTCATCGGCTATTCCTATTCTTGTTACTTTAACAGGATAATTTTCCGATAGTGTTTCACAAACAGCAGAACCTATTCCTCCTATAATTGAGTGGTTTTCGATTGTGAATACACGGTTTGTTTTTTTAGCAGATGCTATAATCGTTTCTTTATCCACAGGCTTCACTACGGGCATATGGATTACTTCTGCATCAATATTCTGTTTTGAAAGAATTTCAGCGCAGTCCAGAGTCTCTGTAAGTGTTTCTCCGTTAGAAACAAGAGTTACGTCTTTACCCTCTCTGATTACATAAGCTTTTTTAGGATTAAATTTATATGTTTCAGGGTTAAAAATATTTACTACATTCGTTCTTGCCAGTCTGATATAGACAGGACCATCATATTCTGCCGCAAATTTAATAACTTCATGTGTTTCAACACAATCTGCCGGTACTATGACCATCATATTCGGGATAAGTCGCATGAGGGCAACATCTTCAAGTGCCTGATGGCTTGCGCCATCTTCGCCTACAGTAATTCCTCCGTGTGTTGCGACAATTTTGACGTTAAAACGTGGATAACAAATAGAATTTCTAATCTGGTCATAAGCGCGACCCGTTGCAAACATTGCAAAAGTAGAAACAAAGGGTATCTTTCCCGTAGTCGAAAGACCTGCCGCGGTCGTCATTGCATCCTGCTCTGCAATTCCTATGTTAAAGAACCGTTCCGGAAATTCTTTTCCGAACATTGCTGTCTGGGTAGAACAGGATAAGTCTGCATCCAGAACTACTATATTCTTATTTTTGTGTCCGAGCTCTACAAGCGTTTTCCCGTATTCCGAACGGATGGATTTTTTTTCTTTTGTATTGTCTTTATTAAGCATTTGCCCGTCTTTCCGATTCTGTTCTATTTGCAAAGTTCATTCATTGCTGCTTCATATTCAGCATCATTAGGTGCTTTACCATGCCAGCCGGCATTGTTTTCCATATAAGAAACGCCTTTACCTTTTACCGTGTCAGCTATGATTGCTGTGGGTCTGTCCATTGTTTTTGCTGTTTGGACAGCTTCAAATATTTCTTCTATGTCATGACCGTCAATCTCTATTACATTCCAACCAAACGCTTCCAGCTTGTCCTGAAGCGGATCTATTGCCTTTATATTTTCGGTACAGCCGTCTATCTGCAGCCTGTTTCTGTCGATAAATGCAATTATATTATTCAGGTTATGATGTGATGCGTTCATAACAGCTTCCCAAACGCTGCCTTCTTGCATTTCTCCATCTCCGAGGTATACATATACTGTCGCAGGATTTTTATCGAGCCTTAGTCCCAGAGCTACACCGCAAGCCATTGAAAGCCCCTGTCCAAGAGAGCCTGTTGATACTTCAACACCTTTTGCATGTCTGCATGAAGGATGTCCCTGAAGATTGGAGCCGAGTTTTCTAAATCCTGGAAGTTCTTCTATAGAAAAATAGCCGCATCTTGCAAGAATAGAATAAAGCGCAGCTGATGCATGCCCCTTGGATAGAATAAATCTATCCCTTTTTTCAAAATCAGGTGAATTTTTCCAGTCCGGACATGTTTTCATACATTTTTTATAGAGAACTGCGAGTATTTCTACAGCGCTGAGGTTGCCGCCCGGATGTCCGGATTTTGCGCCGTGTATCATCATTAGAATATCTTTTCTCATTTCACGGCAAAGTTTTTTTAACTCCTGAATATCATTTTCCGTTAAAGATTGCAGTTTCTCTGTCATAACCGGCTGTTTCGCCCTTTCAATTTCCAATACTATTTCTCTGATATCACTTCTATTATAACCTTAATCAGGAATAAAGGCAAAGTCGGAAATATTCTTTTAAATCTCTGCGGTTCTTTTAAAGTTCTGTAGAGCCATTCGAGACCTGTCTTTTGCCATATTTCCGGTGCTCGCTGCACCATTCCCGACCAAACATCAAAACTTCCGCCAATCCCTATAAATACGGTCCCTGGCAGCAATTGTTTCATTTCTTTATTAAAAATTTCTTGCTTGGGTGCTCCGAGCGCTGTAAAGATAACATCGGGTCCGGCGTTTTTAATATCTTCTTTTATTTGTTGTTCTTCTTCTTTTGAAAAGTATCCGTTTCTTGTGTAAACAATTTTTAGCTCCGGATATTCTTTCAGGAGATTTTCTTCAGTTTTTTCGATTACTTCCTGCTTTGCACCGAAAAGTGCTATTTTATAGCCATTTTTTGCGCATAGTTCAATTATTTTTTTTGCAAACTCTATACCTGCTATTCTTTCCTGATTTATACCCTTTAATTTCAGTGCAATTTTAATGCCGACACCATCAGGAAGTATCATTTCAGCATTTTTTAAAATCTCATCCATTTCCGGTATGGCATGCCCTTGATTAATCATTTCAGGGTTTATTGTCACAATTTGCATGCCGGATTTATCTCTGATAGAGTCGTCGACCTTGCAAAGAGCCTCTGAAAAACTCACCAAATCTATACCGTATCCCAGAACTTTTTTTCGTGTTTGTGTCATAAACTTATTTTAATAAAATCATCCGCAAACTTCAATATTTTATTTTGTTGCAGGCGTTTGTGCCAAATCTATATATTAATGAAAAATATTAAAACCTGTTAAAAATGTAGTCACAAAGAAAACAATAGCAACGTACATAGTGAGCTTATTCAGACCGGATTCGGCGTTCTTTTGTGAGGAAAAGACCTGAGAAGCTCCGCCTATTCCCGCAATTCCATCACCCTTGGGCGAATGAATAATAACGAGTAAAATCAAAAGCAGTGCTGATATAATCTGTATAATCCAAAGTGCTGTAAGCATGTATTTTATCCTATCTAGTCGTTTTTCTAAATTTCTATATACTCATACTATCACAAAAACTTTTTATTTGTTCAATTGTATAATTTTCAATATAAACAATCTTTACTTTCGAAGTATTACCCGAATCGATAGATACACATGATTTTGGAACTTTAAGAGACTTTGAAAGGAATTTTATGAGTTCTTCATTTGCTTTGTTGTCTACAGCCGGTGCTTTTATTTTTACTTTCAATGCACTGTCCATAACCCCGCAAAACTGATTTTTTGAGGAATTTGGTACTGCTTTTATTTTTATAATTACGCCGTTTCCTTTTTCTGTATAAAATTCGTCCATAAAAATTCTACTTGTATAGTCTACGTTATAAGTGTACAATAAAATTTATGACTGACACATCTTTATTTGATGAAATACGAGAGTTATTAGAGGCGCAGCATCGTTCGGAAGCTGATATTGCAGATATAAAACGTGCCTTTGACTATGCAGCAAAATTGCATGAGGGTCAATACCGCATCAGCGAGGAACCCTATATTATTCACCCTGTTGAAGTTGCAAAAATTTTAATTGACCTTATGGTGGATAAAAATACAATAATTGCCGCACTTTTACACGATATAATAGAGGATACGGACACGAAACCGGAAGAGATAAAAGAACTCTTCGGTGAAGATGTTCTTAATCTTGTGCAAGGGGTAACCAAGCTCGGAAAGCTCCAGTTTAAATCAAAAGAAGAAAGACAAGCTGAAAATTTCCGCAGAATGTTTATTGCCATGGCGAATGATGTCAGGGTTATTTTCCTAAAACTTGCAGACAGACTGCACAATATGCGGACTCTAAATTATATGGCTGCGGCAAAACAGCAGCGTATTGCTCAGGAAACACTTGATATTTTTGCACCGCTTGCTAACCGTCTTGGTATTGGTAAAATCAAAGCAGAGCTTGAAGATTTGTCGTTAAGGTATTTAAATCCGGAAAAATATTTTGAAATAGCTCAGCTTGTTGCATTAAAAAAGGCTGAACGTGATGCTACGATTCAGGTTCTTATTGAAAAAATAGACAAACTTTTGAAACAAAATCATATTGAAGCAAAAATTTCCGGGCGTTCAAAACATTATTACTCAATTTACAGTAAAATGAAACGCCAGAATATAGCCTTTCATGACCTCTATGATATTTCCGCAGTCAGAGTAATTGTAAATACAGTTAATGAGTGTTATGAAGTTCTTGGGATTATTCATTCACAGTTTAAACCTATTCCCGGCAGATTCAAAGACTATATAGCTATGCCAAAAGGCAATCTGTATCGTTCTTTGCACACCTCTGTTCTCGGTCCGAAATCAAAGCCTATTGAAGTCCAAATCAGAACACATGAAATGCATCAGGTAGCTGAATACGGTGTTGCTGCACACTGGAAGTATAAAGAGGTGGGCTCCAAAGCTCTTACAAAAGAAGATATGTGTTTTTCCTGGATGCGCAAGCTCGCTGAAATGGACAAAGAAACCAGAAACGCTACGGAATATGTAGAAAGTGTAAAGCTTGATCTCTTTTCTGATCAGGTTTTTGCTTTTACTCCAATGGGAGATGTTATAGACCTTCCTGTTAATGCAACGCCGGTTGACTTTGCTTTCAGAATTCATACTGATGTCGGCTTCAAAATTACGGGAGCACTTATAAACGGGCGTATTGCACAGCTGGATACAAAGCTTAAAAACGGTGATATTGTTGAAATTATGACGTCTAAAAACGGTACACCGAAGCTGGACTGGCTTAATTTTGTAGTGACAAAGCTTGCCCAATCCAAAATCAGGCAATGGTACAAGAAAAATAATAAAGAACAGCACGTTCAGCTCGGAAAGAATATGCTTGAGACTGAACTTACTAAACAGAAATTTGATGATTTGCTAAAATCCGGTGAGCTGAGAGATATCGCAATTCAGATGAATTATTCTTCACAGGATGATTTGTTCGCAGCCCTCGGGTACGGGGAAACAACCGTAAATAAAATTATTAACAGAATCAAAAAACCAGAGGATGTGGAACAGCCCATTATTTCTCATACCAAAACAAGAAAGTCCAAAAATGATATAGTAGGGCTTGAAGGTATGTTGTACAGTTTTGCAAAATGCTGTACACCGATTCCGGGTGAGCCGATAATAGGTGTTGTTACCAGAAGCAAAGGTGTTACCGTCCACAGAATAGACTGTCCTCTTCTTGAAAATATTCCAGAAGAACGCTACATGGACATAAAATGGGCTGACACAAACCTGAACAAAACCTACGTTGCATCAATAAGAATAGATGTTCAGGACAAACTCGGTATACTCAAAGATGTTATGATTCAGCTTGCTGATTGTAATACGAATATTGCTTACGCAAACATAAAATCCAATACTGTAAAAAAAATAGGTATTATTGAAATGGGAATTGAGGTGGACAATATTAACCGCCTCAGAGATGTAATAACAAAACTCCAGTCCATTCCTGAAGTAATTTCTGTAAAACGTATTCAAGGTACGGCTGAACGTAAATCCAATATTCCTTCTGCTCCAAAGAAAAAAACATCAAAGTAACCGGCATGGAAAAGCGGCGTTTATACCATAAAAAGCCCATGCCTTTAAAGGTATTGTAAATTTTTATTAAATTTATTATTAAAATAGTAAACATTTTAACGATAATGGATTAATATACATGTACAAATCCCCAAATCTCCTCCCAAGATTATGAAGTATAAGCTGCAATGCAGCTTTTTTTTTAAGAAGCCTGCATCCGGTATAATAGGGGGAAGAGATTTGAGAAAAGAAGTGGAAATATTGTAAAGTCTTTATTAAAATATTTGTAATCATAAGAAAAAAATGTTACAATTTTTTAATAAACAAGATTAAAAAAGGCAATTTTCTTTTTTCCTGATACTTATTAACAGTGTGAAGGTTTAAAGTAAAAATGTGGAGTCACTATATGAATGTATCATCAGTTAATTGTTCGCCCATAAGACCTAGCTTTGGTCAGGAACAAACAAATAAAAGACAAACTATTGATTTTGACAAAGCTGCTGATGTTATTAACAGCATTGATGTTCATAATTTTGATGAGCGCTCTGCCCGTAATATCGCAAAACTTGCAGACGCTATAAATGAAACTGAAGAAAATGCTAAATATACAAAACCCTTAAAACAATTTTTAACTACTGTTTCTCTGGCATTTGCCAGCGGCATTGTTGCAAAAGGTACAGCTGCAAAAGTTATGCAGGCTGTTGAAAAGAATGTACCGGTTATGGACTGGATTTCTAAAGAAGCTACCAGATACGGTCAAAAATTTGCTTCAGGTATAAAGGTTTCTGATGCAAGAAACTTAAAAGGCTTTGTATCTAGACTTGCTGATGACAGCGTAAACTGGGTTAAAGGTTTTGCTAAAAAAGGTTTAAAACAGTCACAAATTGATGATTTTATAGAAAAGAATGCAAAAGATGTTGCTAATGCTCAGGAAACAGCATTCTTAAAAGACGCCGCAGCTACTCAGAATGCATTGAGAAAGGTTATTTCGAACGCAGCTGCGTTGAGTACAGGTGCAGGCGTTATTGTTCAAACAACAAAAGACAAAAATGAAGACGGCGTTCCTGATATGTATCAGGGAAAACAGGCAAAAGAAGACGCCTTGAGAGACAAGCTTGTTGAAGCCGCAATTGAAACAATATTGTCATAATTACTAAATTTTAAAATAACGAAAAGCCGGTTTCTAAAATCCGGCTTTTTTGTTACTATTTTTTTATGAAAAATTTCAAGATAGAATTGTTGACTCCGTCAAAATCAGAGTTAGAAATGACCGGGGTTGATAAGATTTATATAGATTCAGCTCTCAAACAACATACATTTAGAACTGTAAAGATAACATCACTTAGCTGTGCACAGGCAAATATTCTGAAGCAGACGGCAATTTCATGCGGAACAGACTGTTCTGTTCACAGAGAAACAATAACCGGAAAAATAGAAAAAACTGACTGCATTCTTTCCGGAAGTTTGCGTGAGTTCGAAAAAATAGCTGAAAAATTGTCTTACCAGCCATTGAAACTAAAATTACTTTCTGAAGAGTTAAAGGAAATTATTTTTGGAAAACCGCAAAATATTGTTGTTAACGGAAAAATTTTTGACTGGACAAAAACATATATAATGGGGATTTTGAATATTACTCCCGACTCTTTTTCTGACGGCGGAAGCTATTTTGATATGGAAAAAGCCCTGAGCAGAGCTGCCGGCATGATAGAGGACGGGGTTGATATTATAGATGTTGGCGGTGAATCAACAAGACCTTATTCTGAAATTGTTCCTGTTGATGAGGAAATATCTAGAATAAAACCTGTCATTGAAGCAATAAGAAAGTTCAATACAGATATTCCCATAAGCATAGATACTAGAAATGCAAAAACAGCAGAAGTGGCTATACAATCCGGTGCAAATATTGTAAACGACATTTCTGCGGGAGATTGGGATAGTGAAATGTTTAAAACATGCGCAGAGTTTAATGTCCCATTGATTCTGAATCATTCTCAGGGTACGCCTGATAAGATGCAAGACAATCCCCATTATGAAAATTGCATTGACGAAATAAAAACATATCTTTTCAACAAGGCGGAAGAGGCTAAAAATGCCGGAGTGAAAAATATTATTATTGATCCAGGTATCGGTTTTGGAAAAACGACAGAGCAAAATCTTGATATAATAAAAAATATAGACAGATTCCTAACTCCTGATTATCCGCTTCTTGTTGGACATTCGAGAAAAACTTTTCTGAGAGAATTGTTTCATACGTCGGATAGAGAAACACTGGATAAAGCAACAGCAATTGTTTCAGAGTACCTTGCTCAAAAAAGTGTGAATATTTTAAGAGTCCATGACGTAAAGGGGCATAAACCTCTTAAAATTTTCGGCAACTTTTAATTTTTTTCATGACAGCCTTTACTTTATGCATAGTTGGCATTTTGTAGAAGCCTAATTTTTTCCAGAATTTATACATTTTTTCAGTATTTAAATCTATAACCTGTCCGTCCTTTGTAATACCGTGTTCTATATTGTTATCATGAGACATTATGCTGGTGAGTCCTGTTACAAAATTTTTTGTAATCATTCCTTCTATTGAACTCATTGTCGCTTCTTCAGGTTTAAAATTTCTATAGCTGCATTCTATAATATACCCGCGCTGCCATACACGTTTATAACCATCTCCTGTCTTTATATTAAACTGGCATTTTACATCTTTACCCAAAGGTGTCGTAAATCTTGCTGTTACGTCGCCTGTCTTTTTATTTTCCAAATACTCGTAATCTTTATATCTTCTTTTTTTAAAATCAGGGCAAATTAAACAAAACGGTCTTGAAAAATACATAAATAATCCTCATCTTGTGCATGTATCTGAGACAAACCCGCTGAATAAAAATTTTTGCTAGTTTAATAAATTATTTTTTACGATTGTGCAGCCGTTCAAAAACCTCATCAAATGTTTCAATAGGTGTAAATTTGTATCCGCAGTTCTCCGCAAGTTCACCACCCATCATAAAAATAGCTTCCTGAGGATATCTGCGGCAGATTCCAGGGCGTTTTTTATGAATTTTGCATTTGTGAGTTTTTTCATCAAGATTTGTGCATTCAAAAATTAAACCTATTTCGTCTTTGCCTGTGACTTTTAAATATGTATAAAAAGGGTGCAGGAGCCTGAGCTTTTTATACTCTTCTTCAGTCTGGACAACGTTTTTTGCATGTCTGACATAAATTTGTTTGCAGCAGCGACCACAGCCCAGACAGTGACCTGTACGATAATATGTCCGTCTCAAAATATTTTTGTAAATAAATTTTTTTATTTTACTAAGCACCGAACTGTTCTCTTGCGATAATGACCTTTTTGCATTCAACTTTGCACTTCATTGCGTAAACCATTTCTTTTGTGTGAGGTTCAGCCATTGTCATTATTCTATCACAAACTTCTACTGCAGCATGGAGCTTTTTTGCCTGCATAAGATCTGATATCTGGTTGTAGAGCATTTTCACAACAAAAGGTTCAGGATTGAGAAAAATTTTGTATTTGTCTATCAGCTGTTGAATTTCATCAGAATGAGACTCTGTCAGTATCAAATAGTTTTCATACTCATCAATTGCCACTTCGTACAAGCATTTATCCTCTGCTTCTTTTGCTTTTTGAAGGTGGGTTTCAATAATTTCACTGTCCCTTGTTACGGAAGATAGTTCAGCAAGTTTCATCTTTACCTGCAACCAGTGGGAAGTAGATTCTGTCAAATATTCGAAACTTCTTTTGTAATAGCAATATGCATATGACTTGTTCCCGAGAAGGTATTCCATATTTGCAAGATTGAGAAGAAGAGACGGCGAATACGGAAAGTTTAAATATACTATTGAATAAAATTCACGTGCTTTTTCATAATTTTTGTCGAAAACAAATATACTTGCCAGATTTGTATAAATATTCGGCTGATTTGCGTATGTAGAAATCAGCATAAGGTATGCTGCTGCAACTTTTTTTAAATCTTTTTGCGCTTTGTATTCTTCGGATTTTTTCAGATAAAAATCTGTTTTTGCCGTTAAATTTGCGATAGCATGCTTTATTTTTTGATACTCAGGAGAATTTTTATTTGTATTATATTTTAAATATTTTTCAAAATATCTGGTTGCTTTTATTCTGTAGCCGAGTTTGTCATAAGCAACTGCAAGATTAAGATTTATTACAGGGTTTTCAGGACAAGCTGAACCTGCACAATGCCAGTTAAAAATTGCCTGATAAATTTGCCCGTCAGAATAATGTTCATTTCCTATATTCAAATAAGCTGCATATTCCAGTGGTGAAAGATCTGTAGCTCTCTGCCAGAACGAGATGGCTTTTTCTTTTTGTCCGAGTTTTTTATAACAATTTCCGAGAAGGACCTGTGCATAAGCAGTATTCGAGGCTTGAGAGTCAGCTTCCAGGTAGTTTACTGCTTCCTGTATTTGACCGGACGCGTAAAGTTCATATGCCTTTGTGATTTTTGCCGCAGCTGCTTTTTCACCGGATAAATCTATATCAGAAAGTCCGGTATTATTATTATTTAGATTAATACCATCCATAGAAAACCCCGTTTTTCAGGAATATTAGCCGAACAAATCTTTTAGAAAGACGTTGTTGTTGAATATACCTTCAAAAACTTTGTTGTCAAACTCTGCGTCCTGTGCTCCGAAAACATTCTGCGCAACCAGAACATTGTGACTCAAATCTTCCGGATCTGACATTGCAAGTGCTGAAAAGCGTTTTATGTCCAAATCCCTTTGGTATCTGTCCATTGCTTCTGTAGAAATGCTGGATTCATCAATTAAAAGATTTTTGTCAACATTAGCATAAGGGTTTTTCTTATTTAAACTTGTTTTTTCAATTTCATTTTGTTGTATCAGATTTTGACCGTTAACATCATGATTTGAAACACCATTTAACATAATCCCTCTTCTCCTCAATATCTATTATGAATATATTTAAAGATTTTTCCATAAACCATTAGATTAGTGTTTATTGACCACATGGTCTATATTTTGGTATATATGAAAAAAAATCAAACATATATAGTAGTTGTTTATTAAATAAATAGATATTATAATAATAATACGAAGGGAAAATTAATGGCATCAATAACAGATTCAATTAGAGCGGTAAATTCAGACAATTATGCATTACTCAAACTGGGTGCATTTGCATATTTGTTCTATCTTTTATTTGAAATGACTACGGCGCCGGCACCAGAAACAGCTAATGCTACAGCTAACACAATAAAAATAAATTATTTCCAGATAGGGCTGCTGACATTTTTCTATTCAGGCTTTTGTTCTATTATTATGAACAACAGAATATCTCAGTCAGTTGTAACCCTTCCTCCGTTTGATCCTCTAAAGTTTCTTACGGTTTGCGCTAAATGTACTGTCGTGGCATTGCCTTATCTTGTTGTGGGGATTCCTATTATCATTTATGCTCAAAGTTTTTTCCATTTTGAAGGGGTTGTTCAACTCATTGCTATATCAATAATTGAATTGATTATTGTCGCAATTATTATAACTGCTATTATCTGTTTTTCACGGGATTTTAAAATACAGGACAGTTATAACTTTAAAAGACTTATGTCAGGATTTCCTGATGTACTTGTATACACTTTTGTTGCAATAGTTTTGCTTGCATTGTTCAATGCTTTTGTCGCTGTACCGATACTCTGGCTTGCTTATTCATTTTTTGATGTTGGTCCGGTATTTAGATATGCAGCTGTTTTTCTCACAACAATGAACCTTGCATATCTTGCTGACTACTGCGGTCAACTGAGTTTTGATATAGAGGACAGAGAAGAATTATAATAATGCAATTGTTTGAAAGCCTTGCATTATTATTATTTTTTATTCGCTTTAGCCATTTCTCTGAGCTTTTTTAGCTGGTCTCTTATTTCGGCTGCACGTTCAAAATCAAGAATTTTGGCTGCTTTGTGCATATCTTTTTCGAGTTTTTCAATAATTTTAGGTATGTCAGACACTGAAGCATTCATTTCTACCATTTCTTCTGCAACAATATCCTCAAAGTTTCTGTAGCTTGCGACAAGCTGGAGCAGGTTGTTTTCAACTGGTTTTTTAATTGTTTTCGGAACAATACCGTGCTCTTTGTTGTACTTCATCTGTATTTCTCGTCTACGGTTTGTCTCATTGATTGCCATTTCCATGCTGTCCGTAATTTTATCCGCATACATAATGACTCTACCGCATGCGTTTCTCGCTGCTCTTCCGATTGTTTGAATAAGACTTGTTTCTGAACGCAAGAAACCTTCTTTGTCCGCATCCATGATTGCAACAAGAGACACTTCGGGTATATCCAACCCTTCTCTTAACAGGTTTACACCAACAAGTACATCGAAATTGCCAAGCCTCAGGTCCCTCAATATCTCTACCCTTTCAAGTGACTGAATTTCGCTGTGTAAATACCTTACTTTGACGCCTATCTGATTCAAGTATTCTGTCAAATCTTCAGCCATGCGTTTTGTAAGAGTAGTTATAAGTACACGTTCATTTTTGTCAGTAACGGTTTTTATTTCTTCAATCAAATCATCAACCTGATTTTCTGTGGGTTTGACAGTAATTTCCGGATCAACCAATCCTGTCGGACGAATAATCTGTTCGACAAGCTGATCAGAAATACTTCTTTCAAAGGCAGCAGGTGTTGCGGAAATAAATATTTTTTGATGAACTCTTGCCCAGAATTCTTCATCTGTGAGCGGTCGGTTGTCTTTTGCGCACGGAAGCCTAAAGCCGTATTCAATCAGCGTGTCTTTTCTAGCTGCATCACCTCTGCACATGCCTTTCAACTGGGGCACTGTAACGTGAGATTCGTCTATTACGAGCAGAAAATCGTCTTTAAAATAATCAAGCAGTGTTGCGGGCGGTGACCCGACTGGACGGCGCTCAAGTATTCGTGAATAGTTTTCAATACCGCTGCAATAGCCCATTTCCTTAATCATTTCGATGTCGTATTTTACGCGCTGCTCAAGTCTTTGAGCCTCAACAAGTTTGTTCTGTGCGTAAAGCTCGCCCAGCCTTTCCTGTAATTCAAGTCTGATGAGTTTTATTGTTTCTTCAAGATCCTCATCCGATGACATATAGTGCACAGCGGGAAATATGACCGTTTCTGACGGTGATTCGAGTACTTCACCCGTTACGTTATCTATTCTTGTTATTTTTTCAATCTCATCACCAAAAAAACTTACGCGTGTTATGACCTTTTCGTACGGAGGCATTATTTCAACAAAGTCTCCGCGTGCCCTGAAAGTTGAACGTCCGAGTTCAAGATCATTTCTTGTATATTGCGAAGAAACAAGCATTCGAAGCAGGTCATCTCTTTCCAGTGTATCTCCGACTTTTAGGGTCATTGCCCCTTTAAAATAATTTTCAGGCAGACCCAATCCGTAAATACAGCTTACTGAAGCGACTACGATAACATCCTTTCTTTGATACAGGCTTCGGGTTGTATTGTGCCTGAGCCTGTCTATTTCATCATTGATTGTTGCCGATTTTTCGATAAAAGTATCTGTTCGGGGGATGTAGGCTTCAGGTTGATAGTAGTCATAGTAGCTGATAAAGTATTCAACTGCATTGTTAGGAAAAAGTTCACGGAACTCGTTATATAGCTGAGCTGCCAGTGTTTTGTTATGAGCAATAATGAGCGTAGGTTTTTGAACCTGCTCAATAACATTTGCAATTGTAAAAGTTTTTCCTGAGCCGGTGATTCCGAGAAGTGTTTGCGCATCGCAGCCGAGGTTTATGCCTTCAACAAGCTCTCTTATCGCTTTTGGCTGGTCTCCTGCCGGTTTGTATTTTGAGACTATTTTAAACTTTTTTTGCTCCATACACATATATTAACATCAAAGATTAAAATAAGCATAGACGGGTAGTTGTTTACTTGTATTGATTCAGGTATAATCTAATAAACAAAAGACAGGGAGAGGCAAATGAGTACAAAAATTTCCATACCGCAGGCACTAGCAAAGGCGACAGAATTTGAAGAAAAAGAAGAATTTGATAAAGCGTATGAATGTTTAAAATATGCGTATTCAATGGATAAAACAAATCCTGAAGTTCTTCAGCAGCTTGCTATGACTGCTCAGCTTATGCACAACAATGAGGATGCTATAAACTATTGGAATGAACTTATGATGGTGCATCCTGAAAATCCTATTTCTTATACTCAGCTTCTTGACCTGTATTTTCATGATAACAAATACGAGTACTATATGACCAGAGCGAAATTAAAAACTCTGGAGGGCAGACTTCAACAGGCAGTATCTGACTACAAAAAGGCTATTTCAAATACGTCTGATGAAAAAGAAATTATGAATGCAAGATATTTACTTGCACAAAGTCTTGAAATTATTGAAAAGCCCATGCAGGCTATTGATGAATATTTAAGGATACTTGACTACGATCACAATGAAAACGTTTATGGCTCTCTTGCCGCAATATATTACAACCATGACAAGGATTCTGCAATTGATATTCTAAAGCGGGCGCTTGAAGAGTATCCTAAAAATGAAATGTTCAAAGAGCTGCTTGCTAAAATTTACATGGAAACAGGAAACTATGAAGAGTCTATAAAATATGCAATCAGCCCGCTATCAAAGGCTAAAGCTCTTTTGATGCAGGAAAAGAATGATGAAGCAATGGAAATTTTGGAGCAGTGTTCAGATGCAGATAAAAAGACACCGAAATATTTGTCATTGCTTGCAGAATATTATTACAACAGAAACGAGGCTGAAAAGGCGCTTTCTTGCATTGAAGAGCTTGAAAAACTTGACGGAAACAATCCGCTTGTATTCCAGATGAGAGCTCTTGTTTATGAAAAGCAGGGTATGGATTTTGAAGAACACTTCAACTGGGGAAAATATTACATCAAGAAAAACAGCTTTGATCTTGCGTTAAATGAATATTTGAATGCGTATAATTCAAACCCGAAAAATACGGAAATTATAAATGAGTTGATAAACCTCTATTCTGCTATGGATGACAATATTGCCTCTATAGAATTCACAGAGCGGCTTGTGGAGATTGACAAAACAAATGTGGCTGCACTGAAAAGACTTGCTACTTTTTATTCTGAATCGGGTTATGATGATCGTGCGCAAGAATATCTGGAACGGCTTTATGAAATAAATCCGAGAGATTATGAAGTTTTGCTTTCACTTGGTAAGTATTATGAGGGCAAGAGAAAAATGCAGACTGCTAATGAATATTATCAAGAATTTTTGAAATACGCACCTTCTGCATCACTTGATCGTGAAAGGATTGAGAAAAAACTCCAGAGTGCTTCTCAGGAGGATGAAATGGAAGAAGAAGGATTTCTCGATAAAATTATAAACTTTTTTTCAAAAAAATAATTGACATGATATATTTATTTAGTATTATAAATATACGGTTTCCGTCAGGGACCGCACAAGAATAAGTTCAAGGACGTTTGGTTCGTTGAATGACTGGTAAAGAACATGTTGTTCTAGCTGGAACTTGTAAAAATTAAATAGAGCACTGGCGTTTAGCTCAGTTGCTTAGTGAGGTTTACCTCACACTTTAAATAAAGCTTCCCCTGGGAAGCGCGTGAAAATTGAATATGGTGAAGGGCGTTTAGCTCAGTTGCTAAGTGAGGTTTACCTCACGCTTTAAATAAAGCTTCCCCCGGGAAGCGCGTGAAAATTAAATATGGTGAAGGGCGTTTAGCTCAGTTGGTAGAGCGCTTCCCTTACAAGGAAGATGTCGGGAGTTCGAGCCTCTCAACGCCCACCATTTATAAAAAGACTACTTTGGTAGTCTTTTTTTGTTGAGGGCATCTCACTCCCGACGGAGTTCTCCTCTCTTTTTAAACTTGACATTTAGTCAGTGTTGTGTATCAAGGATTTTGAGAAAAAGTATCGCGAGTTTGACATGTAAGTCGGAAAGTTTTTGACAAAAAATACTTATTATTAAAAAGATTTTGAAAAATGAGAGAAATTTAAACGGTATTTAAATACCGTTTAACAACTGTTTAATAAATGT
Source organism: Candidatus Gastranaerophilales bacterium (assembly GCA_944323425.1). Taxonomy (GTDB): domain Bacteria; phylum Cyanobacteriota; class Vampirovibrionia; order Gastranaerophilales; family Gastranaerophilaceae; genus CALUPY01. The sequence continues at coordinate 32,040 of CALUSL010000022.1, forward strand.
TCAAAAATTACATCTTTTCAATATACCAATTAGAAATTCCAAAGAGATTCTCTTGTTTTTCGGCGTTAAACGGGCACGCTACGCTTCAGCCCTCTGCCGACAAGCCGCAAGTTACGTTGAAGCTGAAAATAGAAATTATATTCCATTGAATTGTCATCTTTAAAATTGTAAGAATATTTATTTAATTGTGTTCTGCGATAACTTTCAAAAGCAGTCCTGATTTCTTTTGCAAACCTTTTTCTAAATTCAGGATAAGTTATTTCTAAAGTTTCTCGTGTCAGCCTATTTTTCAAAATCATCTTCAAACCCTCTTATACTATCAAGTTCTATATTGTATCTTTTGCCTTGTCTATCAACGCAAGTTGCGTAATCTATCTCTGCATCAGCAAATTTGTTTTTCCAAATACAAATCAGCAAGCCAATTTCTTGTGTTTTTAAATTCAGAACCTTTGTGCCATAAAGTGCATAGTCTTTTTCTGTCATTGTTCTTTCCTTTCAAGTATTAAATTTGAATAGATATCATCAGGCTTTTGTGGGTCTATTAAAAATTCTTTCATAAATACAAATCTTTCTCCGCAAGTGTTTTCACAAATTACAGTGTCGAAGTTGTAGAAACCGATTACTTTGTAATACTCATTATCAGAGCTCTTAAAACCTTTAATCTTTTTAAGCTTGTATTTTTTGCCTAATTCAATCATTGTTACCTCTTATCAGCAATGACATTCATCACTCTTAATGAGTAAAATATCAAGCAAACTCTTTCAAAACGTATCATTCAGACACAATTTATTTTTTGAACACTGTTTGAACGGTATTAAAACAGGTTTTAAATACCATCTAAAAATTCTTGTTTTCAGGATAATTTATAAAAAATGCGTTGACTGTATCAGTATCTCGCCTTAAATTTTCGACGATTGGGGTAAGATTATACAGCTCTTCAATTTCTTGTTGCGTCCTGCAAAAATAATCAATTACAGTGACAATATTATAAATCCGCTCAGCTAATTTTTCTAACTTCCTAAAATCTTTTTGTTTAATCTTGTATTTCTTGCTGTTACTCATACGACCTCCTTTTAAGGTGTCGTATTCATCACTCAAAAGTTAGATAA
>CALUSL010000023.1 GCA_944323425.1 Candidatus Gastranaerophilales bacterium
GACAACGCTTGCACCCTCCGTATTACCGCGGCTGCTGGCACGGAGTTAGCCGGTGCTTCCTCTGTAGGTACCGTCAAAATTCGTCCCTACTGACAGTGTTTTACACCCCGAAGGGCTTCATCACACACGCGGCGTTGCTGCGTCAGGCTTTCGCCCATTGCGCAAAATTCCCTACTGCTGCCTCCCGTAGGAGTATGGGCCGTGTCTCAGTCCCATTGTGGCTGATCATCCTCTCAAACCAGCTACTGATCGTCGCCTTGGTAGTCCATTACACCACCAACAAGCTAATCAGGCGCAGGCTCATCCTTAGGCACCGGAGTTTTCAAGATAAGCATTTCAGCTTAGCTCATATAGGGTATTAGCAGTCGTTTCCAACTGTTGTCCCCTTCCTAAGGGCAGATTTCCTACGTGTTACTCACCCGTCCGCCACTTTCCACTGACCGAAGTCAGCTTCTCGTTCGACTTGCATGTATGAAGCACGCCGCCAGCGTTCGTCCTGAGCCAGGATCAAACTCTCCATTGTCAGAAAGTTTATGTCCATCACCGGATAAAATCCGGTTGCTCGACTTTGCTTTAATCGTGTCCGTTAATTTCATTTATTGTTGAATCAACAGGTATATATCGTTTTTAGCTATTCTATTTTCAAAGTTCAATTCTTAACACCAGACTAAATTTTGCAAAGTTCTATTTGCATCATCTACTCCAGCAGGTCAACAAGATTAAGTCATCTGACTTCAGGATAACCACCCCTTCTTGCGACACAATTGGTATCTTACTACCAAGAAATTTAATTGTCAAGCATAATTTTTTTATAAACTTTTCAAAAAATTTAAGCTATAAAATTTATTTTCGACTAGCTTTAACCATTCCAAACAAGTGAATCAGTTTCGCGTTCTTCAGTGTGGCCCGCTGACCACTCTCTTAATGTAACCTAAAGAAATTTTTATTTCAAGTATATTTTTTCATGTTTTTTTTAGTTTTTATGTATTTTTTGTTTTTTTGTTGATATCATTGAGTTTTCAGCTTTACATTTCTTTATATTTTGTACAAATAGATACGTTTTGTAGATGAGGAAATTGAAAAATTTATCCATTATTATTTATATATAGTCATGTGTCATTATTTTAAGGAGAAAGGCATGAAGAAGAATATAATTTACTCTACATTAATTTGTTCATTACTAATAGGTGCTGCTCAAGTATCATTTGCAGATGGCATGCCCTATGAACCTGTTTTTGAATCAGAACCTATAACAGAATCAGCTCCTGTTACAACAGCTGCATCTACACAAAATACAACTCCTGCAAATTTAGTCAATTCAAAATCTGATACCGGTGTTGATGAAGATAAACTTCAGAACGCATTAATTCAACTGGATAGTGCGCAGGTTGAAATAAGAAACAACCTGATAAAATATAAAAATGAATATTCTGAAATAGATAATAAATACAAAGTCATTCAGGCAGAAAGAAAAGCAAAAAAACAGCAGGTAAAAGAAACTGAAAAAAGAATTAAAACACTAGAAAAAACAAAAGAAAAAATAAGAAAAAGCATGTAATAAAATATTAAAAAACCGTCTATAAAGACGGTTTTTTAATATTGAAATACTTAATTATTAGTTGCAAACATCAATCCATGACTTTGAGCATGACAAAGTAAACAATTCATCACATGTCAATTCAATAGCAGAATTAGAACTGCCGCATGCCGGAAACACTGTATTATATTTTTTCAGCGAAATATCAGTATATACACTTACATTTTTATTATCTATAGCAAATGGACAAACACCGCCAACAGCGTGTCCGGTAAAATTTAATGCCTCTTCGGGTGTAAGCATTTTTGCTTTGCAGCCAAAAAAGGTTTTGTATTTTTTATTGTCAACACGCACATCCCCCGCGCAAACAATAAGAATACATGAATCATCTTTTTTAAATGACAGAGTTTTAGCAATCCGTCCGGGCTCAACATCCAGCGCTTTTGCAGCTAACTCTACAGTTGCACTTGACATATCAAACTCTATTATCTTATTTTCATATCCGAATTTTTTCATATATGTTTTAACTTTTTCTATGCTCATATATAATCCTCCTTTATAAAAATAATAACAGGTTTATTAAGAATTGTAACAAAAAAAATATTTTTTGAAATTTATATAATTATATATTTTTTATATATCTGAGTAAGTATGTGTTTTGATTTTCTTAATTCATTATGAAAAAATGCACATTTGTCCTAAACTCAATCGGTAAACCTCATTCTCGTTCCTTTTAAAACTGAATATTCTGCGTAAATGTAACTATTTGTTAAGATTTTCTTTAAAACTCTAAAGTTCTGAGTCGATATTGCCGACATGCAAAACAGTCTAAACTTTTTACGGAAAAAAGAACTTAAATCATGGAAAATCATGGAGCAAAAATGTTCACAAACCTAAAAAATAACGCATTAGTAAGATTTTTGAATATCTTACTACTCGCAAGAAGCAGAATAATCAGCCAGATACAGAGCCTGTACGCATTCAGGTCGTATCAATTTGAAATTATTCGAATATAAAAAACTAATGTGCAGAAAATCAAAAGGTGAAATTATAAAGAAAGGACAAAAAAAATTATGGCAAATTTCGACTTACAAATCTTAAAACAATTAAAGAGTTTATTCCCAACTGAAACAAAAACAAATGAACAACAGCCAACTATTGAAATTAATGCTGACACATTATTTGAAACTGCATTTTTCTTGACAATAAACTCTGCAGCAAGCGGCTCCAGCCTCGACCTAACAGAATCCGGAGCAATTGACAAAGACGAGACAACGAACGACAAAACAGATATCACAGAAGATAAAGATTTTGCTACTGAATTTAAAAACAACTTACTCGAACTTATTCAAAGTTTAACCGGTAAAAACCAAGTAGACAAAACAGAAGAAACAAATAACAATCAAACAGTAGAAGATAATACACAAAATGATGCAGCTAATAATGTAAATGCAGATGAAACATTAACTGAAAAATTACAGAATTTCTCAAAAGCAATCGAATCATTAGTACAAATACTACAGGAAAAATTCGGTACTGATACAGAAAACAAAACAGAAGACAAAACAGAGGATAAAACAGAAACAGAAAATAATACAAATAACTCTGCAGCAACTGACAATTCAACAAAACTGCAAGAAGCGTTAATGAAATTGTTAGAAAAAATGTTAAATGCTAACAAAACAGAAGAAACTGAAGAAGAAGACCAGACAAACGCTGACGGTTCAACATTAAAAACAGAAGACCTGGTCGGTGCTGATCTTGAAGAATTCGAAAAAATTGCATCACAATCTCCTGCATTCCAGGCATTAATCGAAGCATGCGGCGCAGATAAAGTATTCGAAATGTTAGATGAAGACGGCGACGGAAAATTAAGCGATGCTGAGCTTGCTAAAGTTGCAGGACTCGATGGTAACGCTGAAGATATTTCAATGGATGACTTCTTGATGAATCTTATCACTAAAATGATGGGTGCAGATGGTCTTGAAGAAATAACCGGAGAAGAAACAGCCGATGAAGAAACTGGAGCAACCGGCGGAGCCGGAGGTGCAACAGGAGCAGGTGGAGCTAGCGGTGCTGGCGAAACAGGTGGCGCGGCTGGTATGGGCTCTGCCGGCGGTGCATCAGGTATGGGCAGCATGGGAGCAGCAGCAATGACTCCTAGCAGCGAAGTCACAGCAGAAGAACTCGATGAACAAATAGCTGAACTGGAAGGCTCATTAATACCCGAAGCAGAACAAGCAATAGAAGAATTAAAAGCAGAAAAAGAACAGGCAGTCAGTGAATTAAACTCACAGCTTGAGGAAATTGCCGCAAACATTGAATCTAAAGAAGCTGAAATTTCTGAAGTTGATGGTCAAATTCAAGAAAAAGACGCTCAAATTCAAGAAGTCGATGGTCAAATAACTGAAATTGACAATCAAATAACTGAAAAAGATGGTCAAATTCAAGAAGTCGATGGTCAAATTCAAGAACTTGACGGTCAAATTCAAGAAAAAGATACTCAAATTCAGGATGTTGACGGTCAGATTCAAGAAGTCGACGGTCAAATTCAAGACACAGAACAACAAATTACAGAAAAAGATAACGCTATTGCAGAAAAAGACAATGCAATTACCCAGAAAGATAACGCTATTGCACAAAAAGATAATGAAATTACAAACGTTACAAGCCAGATTAGCAGCGTAACAAGCGAAATTTCATCAATAAACAGCAATATATCTTCACTCCAAAGCCAGTTAAGCTCTATCCCTGCTTCAACAGGTGATGAAGCAGCAGACGCAGCTAATGCAGCTCAAAGAGCAGCTTTACAAAACCAGATCTCACAATTACAGCAGCAAAAGAGCGCTAAAGAACAAGAAAAAGCAGACCTTGAAGGTAGAAAAGCTGACTTAGAAGGCGAAAAAGCTGAACTTGAAGGCGAAAAAGCTGAACTTGAAGCAGAAAAAGCTGAACTCGAAGGTGAGAAAGCTGAACTCGAAGGCAAAAAAGCTGAACTCGAAGGCAAAAAAGCTGAATTAGACCAGCAAAAAACACAGCTTGAAGAAGAAAAAGCTCAGTTAGAAGAACAAAAAGAACCGCTCGTTCAGCAAAAAGAACAGCTTGAAGAAGAAAAAGCTCAGTTAGAAGAACAAAAAGAACCGCTCGTTCAGCAAAAAGAACAGCTTGAAGAAGAAAAAGCTCAGTTGACCGAACAGAAAGAAACATTGACTCAAGAAAAAGAAGAATTAGAAGGTCAAAGAGCTGACATAGAAGCAGAACTTCAACAAACAGAAGAATCTTATGATGCACAAATAGAAGAAGCCCAATCTGAACTGGATGCACATAAAGAAGAACTTGAACAGTTGAAAGAACAGAAAGCTGAAGTAGAAGCTGAAGAAGCTGAAGAAGCTGAAGACAAAGAAAAAGAAGATGAGGATACCGCTCATTAATACTAATTAATATATTGTAAGTCGGAAGACAACTGAAAAGCTGGCTCTCAATGAGAGCCAGCTTTTTTATTTTAAATTATAAATAATAAGCTCATTACTTATTAAGATATGTAAATCTGAAAGACATTGATGTGATTGCTTTTTTAAAAATACTACAAATATAGTATTGAAGGCATTTTTAAAATATGCTATAATTGTAGTAGAAAGGATAAATAAAATAACATCATGAATACTATGCTATATGAGCATCATAAAAATATAGGTAAGATTATTAATAATTCACTATATTTTACTGTACTCTTAGCAATCTTCTCTTCTCAAAACATGATGTCCCAAAATCCAATGTATGTTCATGCTACTGAAATACATAAAATTTCCTATGCAAACAGTGCAATCCTACCACAAGAAACACCTGTACCGGATGTACAAACATTCAGTCTGACAGAAGAAAAACAGAGGTGGGAAGCAATGCTCAGGCAAAGATACAAGAATGGCAGCATAAAAACTGTTGCCGAGGGAGTTAAGCATATACGTATGTTGAAGTATATTAACTCCAGACCTATTAAAATAAACATTGTAGAAATTAACACAAAAGTAAACCCAAATTTAGAAATAGCACCACAATTAGCATCAAAAAATTTAAAACGCAGGGCAACTATTAGAACTATCGCTCAAAAGAATAATTCTATCGCCGCAATCAACGGCACCTATTTTAAGCCCCAGACAGGAGTACCTTTAGGCACTCTTATGATTGACCGTAAATTATACACTGGTCCTATGCACAACAGAGTGGCTATGGGAATCGGTGAAAACGGATACAAAATGGCAAAAGTACAATTTGATTCCAGAATAAAAAGCAAAGATAACATACTTAAAATTGATAATATAAACCAACCGAGAATGCTCTCTACATACATATTAATGTACACAACGGACTGGGGGCTTGAGGCACCGCCTCCACCAAAATACGGGGCTAACTTAGCCATAAACAAAGAAGGCAAAATAGTATCATTAAATTTCGGCTCTACTACTATACCGCATGAAGGATATGTTATATCCGGACCAAAAGCAAAGTTAGAGCCGTTTTTTAATGCAAAAAAAATAGAACTCGACATAAAAACGAATCCAAATTGGGAAGATGTTGAACATATTATAAGCGGCGGACCTTATTTAGTAAAAGATGGAGCTATATACGTTGATGTTACAGACCAAAAACTCGGTTCGATTACAGGTCGCAACCCCAGAACAGCTATAGGATACACAGAAAACGGTGAATTTATTATGATTACAATAGACGGCAGAGAACACGCCTCTGTCGGCGTTACACTTACACAGCTGGCTCATCTTATGAAAGATTTCGGATGTATAAACGCAATGAATCTTGATGGAGGAGGTTCTACAGTAATGTATGTCCAGGGACAGGTAGTAAACTCACCGGCACAAAAAGGAGGAATACCTATTTCAAATGCATTGACAGTCTACGACAAAACATCTGTTGCAACAAGGTAAACGCATACTCGATACCTTAACGGTCTGAAAAAGACCGTTTTTTTTTATACACCCCCTGTTACTTACATTAGTTATGCAATAGATAGATTCATAAAATATCGATAGCTCATTACAATATCATAATTTAAAAATCAGAGAAATTTATATAAAAAAACCGATTGAAATCAATCGGTTTTATACGTATTTTGTTATTCAGCATTTAGCACCGGAGCAATTATACTCCCTGGCTGAACTATAACAAAGCCTTCTCCTTCAAATTTCATTTGAATAGAGTCACCACTTCCACGTCCCAGTAAGGTTTTTACAGAAATATCTGTTTTGAAGCTTGTTTTAAGTCCTGATGACCATGCAACAGTTGCTGATGGATCTGTCATAACAGGATATCCTGGAGATACTTTGAGTGTCATTGGTTCATACATAGTAGTGATAGCGAGCATTCCTGAACCTTGTATTTCAATATTTGTCAAACCGCCTGCCATCATTGAAGCTAGTTTCATTAGTTTTATATCCCATTTTAAAGATGGTTCAAAAGCGAGAACATTTGAGCCATTTACAAATATACTGTCATTTTGCAGATTAAGTATGGAAATCTTCTTTCCTTCATCTGCAATATAAACTTTTCCTGTCCCTTGTGCTTTTACTAGATTTCCGCCTTCACCGCTTACGAACCTTTTAACAACAGTTTTTATGCCATGTTCAAAAAGATCTTCCATTGTAAATTTAACATCACCGGTATATGCAATCATTGCACCCTTTTTAATCCATGCCAGATTATTGGTTAAATTAATTTCCATAATACGAGGTGTTTCTTGTTCAAAAAAGCCTTCGTTACGATCTTTTTGAGATGTTGTGTTGACGAATTCTTCAATACTATACCTTGTAATTTCTGTAGACATATAAATCTCCTATTCTGTACACAAAAAATTTTACCATTTAGATAAGATAAATGTAAATATCTATCTCACTTTTCTCGAGACTATAAGTATTACACCGGTAAGAATAAGAGCTATACCACTAACTATTCTGAATGTAAGTTCTTCATGAAAAATTAAAACCCCGAAGAATATTGCTGTTAAAGGTTCTAATGCACCAAGAATAGCAGTCGTAGTCGAACCTACCAGTTTTATCGAGACCGTAATTGTTTCAAGTGAAATAATTGTGGGGAATATTGCCAGTGCTATTGTGTATAACCAGAGAATTGGTTTGTCCAACAATTGAAGTTCAGTACAAAATTTTAAATTATAAATATAAACAATCAGACCAAAAAGCATCACATAAAAACTCATTTTGGCTCTGTGAATGTGCTGCACTGCTTTTATCTTTTTAACCCCAACTATGTAAAGCGCATATAGAAGTGCCGACAGAAGAACCATAATAACCCCATGCATATTTAGAGTAAAACCGGGTTTTCCTTTGTATAACAGTATAATCCCTATGGATGTTAAAATAATTGAGGTTATTACAGTTCCGGTAATTTTTTCTTTAAAAAACAAAGCCATAATAACTGCAACCATTACCGGATAAATAAAAAGAATAGTACATGCAATACCGGCATCAATATATTTAAACGCCGAAAACAGAGTTAAAGATGAAAAAGAAAAAAATAATGCAAGAATAAATACAGGTAAAAATTCTTGTCGTGTCAGATGCAAAGAAACTTTTTTGAAAAATTTAAGCCAGATACCATATAATATTACAGCCAGTGCATATCTGTAAAACAAAACCGAATTTACGCCAATTCCGGCTGCATATAAAGGTAGCGCAAAAAGCGGATTTGTACCGTAGCTTGCAGCAGCTATTGAGCCATTTAAAATTCCTATTGCTTTCCTTTTCAACTTTTTGTTCCTGTTTTCGGTCAGAGTGTTTCGAATTAATAAAGTACTTGAAAATATAAAAAAAGTAAATTATCCAAAAAAATTAATTTATATAGTATTGAGAATATGGAACAGTATTTTTTTCAAAAATTGTATATATTTCTGGGTTACAAACAAAACCCGAGTCACATAAATTTTTAGATGCGAAAGCTCCGGATGTGTCGTCAAACGATCCTACTACAACTACTGAATTTTCCCCGAGATTTTTATATAATTCATTTGCCAGTTTTATTCTTTTATCTTCACCTTTCAAATAAGGCCAGAAATTTCTTGCAAGAATTATGGTATTGTCCGGTTTTACAACCTTGCATTTCTCGGTAGCGTCAGCAACACTAAAATTTATTTTATTTCTTAAAATAGGTTTCACTTTCATTAAACAGTCATAGGTTATATCCATGTCTTTTATATAGTCAGGTCCGTTCTCTGCAATATCAAAATATTTTTTAATCTTACCATTTGTATGTAAATTAATTTTATCTATATCATCATCAAAAATTGGCAAATATCCGTCTTTTGCCATTTTTATAATTTTCTCGTCATAATCAGATGCAATTATGGGAAAATATTTTTCAGCACCATCTTCGCCTAATTTTTCAATAAGTTTTATTGCCAGTGAATATGGTTCATCACCAGCTGAAGATGCCAAACAGTAAACATTTACTTTGTCTGCTTTTTGAAATTTATCTTCTAAATAATCGACCAATTTGTCCCAGTTTCTAATATCAGAACGAAACATACTAGTATCATTTCTGTATATAAATTTTCCGGAAGCATCATTTACATCTCTGCTGCAGGACGAAAAACTCGGCGTATATGAATAATTTATTTTGTTAAAATTTATCTGCATGCCGATATAATGCGAGAAAATATTTTAAATTGCCTGTTTGTAACATAATGTTTACAGAAATTATTTATACATTTTTCAGCAAAATTTATTTTGTTCTTTTTTTGTATAATCAGAGAAAGAGAACTTACAATGAAAATTACAGACCAAAACTTTTTAAATTCTAAATATCAGTATAAACAAAAAAACACCTACGTAGAAAATAATTTAGTCAAAACATTACCCACATATAAAACGACTTGTTCTTCTCAAAATATACTTGCACTGCAAAATATTTCTTTTCATGGGATTTTTGACAAAAATTTTACGAATAAAGATGAAATAGATGCTCAAAATCAATTCAATTCTGTTTTGCCGCATCTGGACAGAGACAGCATACTGATTTTTTCTGAAAATTTAGAAAATGCAGCGAATTTAATGATGCAATATCAGAGTTACATCAATTTCCCGCTCAGTAATATTTATTTTGTAAAAAACAGAATGAACACAGCGTCTCTAGCTGTTTTTAAGGATAAAGACAATAAGTTTAAAATTTTTAAATTACACATGCTGGACAATGCTGTTCTTCTAAATGGAGGAAAAGAAGAATTCGGAAGAAATGTGGATAAAGAATATGTAAAAACAATTGATGAACCTGTTGAACTAAAAAACGGGGTATATATAAAATTCGGTTTCGGCAAACAAGAAGGTTTTATAAAAACAGATTTTTATCAAAAAAACTCAGAAACATTCTTTGAGAGTGATGTACAAAAAATTTCATATTTTGAAGATAAAAAAAATATAAAAAAATACAATGCATCTATATTAATGAATATTTTACAAAAACCTGCACAACAGACGTCTGTAAATAAAAAAACATTTAAAGATGTAGGTGGACAGGACAAAAATATAAAAATACTTGAAGAAAATGTTATTTTCCCGGTTAAATATCCAAAATTTTATGAAAATTTCAGACTTAACAAAGGAATTCTGCTCTACGGTCCGCCCAGATGTGGAAAGACTCTTCTTGCACTGGCACTTGCTAATGAATTGGATATAAATTTTATAAAACTTTCAGCAGACGACCTCACGCATGCAAATGTCGGAAAAACAGAAGAAAACTGGAGAAATGTTTTTGACTCAGCAAGAAAAAATCAGCCAACTATCATTTTTATTGATGAGTTTGACGGAATTGCAAAGCAGCGTTCCGGTGGTGATATGGCACGACATCAGGATAATGTGGTAAATCAACTGTTATCTCTAATGAGCGACTTAGAAAAAAGTAATGACATGGTTTTTGTTATTGCAGCAACTAACAGAAAAGACCTCATCGACAGTGCATTATTACAACCCGGAAGATTTGGCTTGCTGCTAGAAGTTGAGAAACCGGATTTAAAGGGGTTAAAACAGATATATGAAATTCACAGCAAGGGAAAGCCTCTGGAAGAAAATATCGATACGGATACGTTGTGTAATATGATGTTTGAAAATAATTTTACCGGCTCTGATGTGGCAGAAATATTTTCAATTGCTCATTCAATCGCATTGGAAAGAAGCGGAATATATGAAAAAATGAGAAGAGGTACTGTACAAAACGAAGATTTTAATAACTTTAAATTAACAGAAGGTGATCTTTTTTCTGCTATTCAGAAAATTGCCGCGCAAAAAACTATTTTAACAAATACAACCAATGCCTAATCATCATTAAAAATCAGAAGTTTTTCTATTTTGATATTTAAAAAATTTGCTAGTTCAAGCACCTTTGCCAGAGACATATTCGCTTTTCCACACTCTATGTTTGCTACATAATTCTGGGACACATCCATAATTTCCGCAAGTTGTTCCTGAGTCAAATCCTGTTTTATCCGTTCAATTTTTACATTTTTACCGAATTTTTTCAGAAGCGTTTTTTTGTCCATAATTTATAAGTGTATAAATATTGATTTATATATAATAACAAACAAATTGTATAATATGAGCATAAATAAAACAATAGAGCAATTTTTCATCTTCTCATGTTTTGCCATAAATATGAAAATAAATATTATAAACTTACCGCTTTATTATCAAATACAGAATAAAAATACAACGAAAAAATCCCAAACCTCTTTTGGTTGTGACACTGTTTCGTTCTCCAGAAAAATTTCTGATACCCCAGAATATGAACGACACGGAGGCTGGTGTGAACTTTTCTATAAAAGAGAAGAAATAGAAAAACAGGCTGTTCAGAATGTACCTTTGCTAAAAAATAAAACATTCGGGATAGAAGAATATGAAAAATTAACTGAAAAAGAAAAAGATTATTTAAGAAATATTATTGATTTGCCTTACCTGAAATATACAGACAGAAGTAATAAGGAAAGAACAATAGAAAATGATATGCTGTTTTTTGTAAAAACATCTTATAAATTAAAAAACATGCTGGATGCAAAATACCCGAACGGATGGTCCTTTGTTGCAATAGGTGGTTCTACAGCATTGTATGCAAAAATTTTGGAATATATGGGTGCAGATACAAAAATTCTTCCCTACTCAAAAAATGTACATTATAAGCCAAACTATAAGGATATAAACTTTAATAGCTATTTTGATGATGTAGGTCTAAAAAAATCCTATTTAAATAACGGCAAAACAATAATTTTCGGTGATTATGTAAGTACAGGAGAAACAATAGAAACAATAAAATGGCAATTGGAATCTACAGATAGAATAAACAGGCATGAAATTTTTGCAAACTTCATTGATTTATTCTGGGACACTCTTTCTTCTGATGAAAAAAATTTATTAGATGACTGGTTTTTAAACCGTCAGCAAATAAAATCTTATACACCATGTCCAAATATGAATGAAATTTCACAATATAAAAATGCCATTAATATGAACAAAAATTTTGAATGGAACTTTACAACAAAACTTATGAATTTTGCAGTAATTGATTGTATTTACGAATGGAAAAGAAATGGCTGGCTGTAATTAAGTTAATTATTTGTTATGCAATATAGTTCAATTTATTTCCGACATTAGGATTGTTCGATTTCATGCTTTGAGCTTTTGCTTTTATACTTCTTGCTTCAGCCGCAACTTTATAGTCCTGAGAAGAGGGATCTGATGGTGCCATAGCAGAACGAATTACAGTATCCGCATGCTGTATTGTCTTTTCGGGGTTTTCAGGATCCAATTTCGGCATTTGTATAGAAACTTGCCCGCCTACCGGTATACCTTCACCATTTTTTTCAATTACGATAGAACCGCCAAAAGAACCTGCTGCTCTTTTGTGAGCAAGTTCATGTGCATAAATTTCATCATATCTTTGTTTGATGAAATTTTGTTTTTGTTGAGCATATAAGTTGTTCATTGAGCCAAAGGAATTAATCATTTTCCAACCCCCTATTACGCACTATATTATACTACAAAACTAGTAACATTTCAATATTGCCATTTAAGTAAAGAAATGTAAAAACAGTAATAAATTATGCGCCCAAACTATATAAAAAAAATATACTAAATGCTAATATGAATTCAATGGTTAGTGAAAAATTTAAAAGAGGTAAATTTATGTTTTGTGCTGAGAGAACGGATAAGAATTTGAAAAAAGTAAAAAAATTAACGAAAAAAGCGTTGAAAGTTCTGGGAAAGAAAAATTTTGCCCTAATTATTCATGGCAACAGTTTTCCGGCTGAACCGAATAAAAATTCAGGATTTGGTACACCTAATTCACATGCCGGAGAAAAACTCATAGATTTTGCAAGCGGTATGTTCAACGCAATACAGCTTGGACCTGCTGGAAAAACGAAAGCTTGTGATTCTTCACCGTACACCGGCACAATTTTTTCAAACAACCCTCTTTTTATTGACCTTGAACAGTTAACAACAAAAGAATGGCACAATATTTTGTCAGAAGACACCTATGAAAAAGTCTGCTGGCAAAATCCTAACAGAGATACAAACAAAACTGCTTATTCCTATATTTATAAAGCTCAGGATGAAGCACTTAAAGAAGCATTTACAAATTTCAAAAACTTGAATAACAAAAAATTAAACAAGGAACTTGAAAAATTTAAAGCAGAAAATGCATTCTGGCTAGAAAAAGATGCAATGTATGAAGCGCTGTCTATTGAAAATCAGAATGACTACTGGCCAAACTGGAAAAATCCGATAGACAAAATTCTATACAACCCCAAAACAGAAGAAGAGAAAAAACAGACATTCATCAGAGAAAAAGAAATTAAACTGAAATATGTAGATGAGATGAATTTTTATGCATTTTGCCAGTTTATCATAGCAAAACAAAATGAAAAAACTTCAAAATATGCTCTTAAACATAATATAAAAATGATTGCGGACAGACAGGTCGCATTCTCTGATAGAGACAGCTGGGCTTATCAGTCATTGTTCCTGGATGGATGGATGCTCGGATGTCCTCCTGACTATTTCTCAAAAAGCGGTCAGGCATGGGGATTTCCTGTTGTAAATCCAGAAAAAATGTTTAATGAAGATGGAACCCTTGGTGAAGCAGGTCTGCTTCTGAAAAATTTATACAAAAAAATGTTCAAAGAAAATCCAGGAGGTGTCAGAATTGACCATATCGTCGGTCTAATAGATCCCTGGGTATACAAAGCAGGAAAAAATCCTATGCCGGAACAGGGGGCAGGTCGCCTTTATTCGTCACCGGAACATCCTGAACTTTCAAAATTTGCTATTGCAAAGATGGAAGATTTGAATCTTGAAATCGGATCTGACAAAGAAAAAAGAGTAAAACAACTTACAAAAGAACAGGTGAAAAAATATGGTGCAATGATTGAAAAAATCGTTATTGCAGCAGCAAAAGAAGAAGGTCTGGACAAAGATGCCATTGTTTGTGAGGACCTTGGTACTTTGACATTCCCTGTTGAATCAGTAATGAGAGAATACGATTTGCAGGGTATGAAACTTACACAGTTTGTAAAACCTGACAAACCGCTTCACCCTTACAGATGCTGCAATATTGTTCCCAGAGCCTGGGCTATGGTTGGAACACATGACAATGAACCTATCTCTATGTGGGCTGATGAGATGATAAATACCCATACTGGTTACTTACACGTAAAAAATCTTGTTGATGACCTATGGCCGGATGCAACCCAGCAGCAAAAGGATGATATAATAGTAAAAATGACTCAGGATGCAAGCTTTTTAATACAGACAAAATTTGTTGAAATATTTGCATCACAAGCAGAAAATATCCAGGTATTTTTCACGGATTTCTTCGGTGTAAAGGATGTCTACAACAAACCCGGAACATCCGGCGACAAAAACTGGTCGCTTCGTCTTCCTGACAACTACGAGGAAATTTATAAAGATGTTCTGACCTTCAAAAATAAAAACGGTTTGAACCTTCCGTTTATTTTGAAACTGGCAATTGAATCCAGAGGTAATGAGTTCTCATCAAAACATGTTAAACTCATAAAAGAACTTGACGAAATTATTAACAATGGCTAATGAGATTGATAATATACAGACTAACTTAATCGAAACTAATGCCCTCATAGAGGAGCATATCCACGGGGGCTTTGGTTTCGATTTTCTTTCGTGTTCAGCTGAAGAAATTGTTGAATTTTCAAGAAGAATTACTGAATACGGTGTATGCGGATTCTTCCCCACACTTGCGACTGATTCTGTTGAGCGATTAAAACATCAAATTTCAGAAATCAAACGCGCAAAATCAATACTCCCTGATGACGATAAATATGCAGATATTCTCGGGATACACCTTGAAGCTTGTTTTTTAAATCCGGAAAAAAAAGGAATACACGATGAAAAACAGCTATTGGTACCGACTATCGAAAATTACAAACAACTTGAGGATGATTTTATAAAAATAGTTACTCTTGCTCCTGAACTGGATAAAGACTTTGAATTGTGCAAATATCTTACAGCCAGGGGCGTAAAAGTATCTGCCGGACACTGTCTGGGCAGTGACTTATCCGCTGTTTCACAGGTCACACATCTTTTTAATGCTATGGGCTCATTTAATCACAAATCAGCATCCACAGCCGTTTCTGCATTGGCAGATGATAGAATTTCTGTTGAAATCATTGCTGATTTCAGACATGTTTTACCTGATATTGTCAAATTGGTTTTCCGTATAAAACCTGAGGACAAAATTATTCTGATATCAGATGCATTACCGATTGCGCATTCAGATTTGGAATCCATTGAGTTTTGCGGAAAAACAGTATTTTTGAAAGACAACAAAGCCGTAGATGCAAATGGTACAATGGCAGGAAGTACAATGTTTGTACAGGATATAATAAAACAGTTAGTACAACATGGATTTTGTGATTTAAAAACTGCTGTAAAAATGGCATCATCCAACATCATGCGTGTTGATAAAAAAATCTATTGGGATAAAAACTTAAATATAGTAAATATTAAATAGTTTTATATTTTTTCTCGTCCGTGATATGATTTTATATGCAATATTTATTTAGACGGAGTGAGGTAAAATGTTTGAAAAATACAGAATCGGTGTGGATGTTGGCGGAACGAATGTAAAAATTGCGCTCGTTGATAAAAAGGGTGAAATAAAATTTCCGAAAACTGTTCCTACCCGCGCAGAAATGGGTTATGAATATACAATCGGAAATATCCAGCAATCAATCAAAGATTTAATCTCTGAAGCTGGTATTGAGAAAAGTTCTCTGGAAGGTATAGGCTTTGGATTTCCCGGTCAAATTGACTGTGATAAAGGTATAGTAAGACTTGCCCCGAATATTCCGGGATGGGTAAATGTTCCAATTGCTGAAATTATGCAAAAAGAATTTAACGTTCCGGTTAAAGTTGACAATGACGTTCGTTGTGCGGCTCTTGCTGAATTAAATTACGGTGCAGGTGTGGGGTGTAAAAACCTTATTTGTATTACAGTAGGCACCGGTATTGGCTCCGGATTGATTATTAATGGCAAAATCGTTCGTGGTGCAAGTAATGCTGCCGGTGAAATCGGACATATAAAACTTGAAATGCATGACGGGTTGCTTTGCGGATGTGGAGACAGAGGCTGCCTGGAAGCTTACGCGTCAGGTCCTTCCATTGTTGCAATGGCAAAAGAGTATGTACTTGGAGGGAAATCAGCCAAGTTCAGAGAAATTGCCGGTTCTATTGATGCAATTACTCCGGCTATTGTTGCTCAGGCAGCGAATGAAGGGGATGCTGTTGCTAAGAAAATTTTTGAAATTATGGGCGAATATATCGGTATAGGATTAACAAGTGTGGTTAATCTTTTAAATCCGGAAAAAATTGTTATCGGCGGTGGGGTTGCTGATGCCGGCGACATTCTTCTTGAGCCGTTAAGAAAAACATTAAAATCAAGAACAATGCCTATTCAAGGAGCTGCAGTTGCAGTAGTTCCTGCACAACTTGGAAATACCGCCGGAATCATAGGCTCAAGCTTGTTAATTGATAATTAATAGATTTTTAAAAACAAAAAGACCGGATTTAATTTCCGGTCTTTTTCTTTTTAGTTTTTTCTATATTGCTGTCAATAAAGAATAATAAAGGTATTACAATTATTGCAAGAATTCCGAATATTCTAAACGAATCCATGTACGCAAGAAGATGTGCCTGCTGAACCATTTGCTGATAGAGCGTACTTTGTGCCATATAATTAGCGACAGAAGGGTGCGCATATTGAGAAAGTGCACCGGCTATTGCATGGAGCTTGTCCGTAAAAACAGGATTTAGTTCTGTTAAATTATCTACCAGATAGTGTTGATGTATCTGGGAAAATCTGGATATTGCCGTGGCAACAAAAGATGTCCCTATCGCCGAACCGATATTTTTCAATAGATTTTGAACACCGCTTGCATTTGTAAGCTGGGCATTGTTTAAAGTATTGTTGGAAAGTGTAATTAGTGGAATCATTGCAAATCCCATACCCAATCCATAAAATACATTCGGAATAATAATATTTACTGTGGAAATTTGCAGATTTAGATTCCCAAAAACGAAACCGCCAAGCCCGATAAAAAATAAACCAACGGCTACAAGTTTTCTATTGTCTATGTGGTCTGCAATTGCAGCACATATTATTACAGAAATCATACATCCGAGTCCGCGTGGCATCATTGAAAATCCGCTTAAAAATGCTGTATATCCCAGCATTACCTGTAAAAATTGGGGCAAAATTGCCAGCGCCGCATATAAAATAAGGTTTATAACCACCAGTATAATGGTACCGTTCAGAAAATTTTTGTCTTTAAAAACAGAAAGATCAATTAATGATTCTTTGTTTTTTAACTGAGAAACAAAAAAGGCAATACATGCGATAACAGAAACAGCAGAAGTCCAGCACACCCATGTAGCATTGAACCAGTCAGAATTATTACCTTTATCAAGTACTATTTGAAGCGTAACAAGCCACACAACAAGGAAGAAAAATCCAACACCGTCAGTTTTTACATCTTTTTGTTTACTTGCGTAGGGAGGATCTTCCAGTACCGCATTACAGATTATAGTGGCAATTATTCCGAATGGTACGTTTATGAAAAAAATCCACGGCCATGTCCAGTTGTCTGTAATCCATCCTCCGAGAACAGGTCCTATTATCGGTGCCAACAAAACACCGAGCGCAAACATTGCCATCGCAGTCGGTCGTTTTTCTTTCGGAAAACTTTCCAATAACACGGCCTGTGCAATAGGGACAATTCCTCCGCCGCCTACGCCCTGTAATACTCTAAACACAACCATCTCACCGAGTGAATGAGCCATACCGCATAGCATAGATGCTACAGTAAAAACAACCACGCTAATTATTAAGAAATTTTTTCTGCCAAAAACACGGCTGAACCAATCAACCATTGGAATAACAATACCGCTCGCTATAAGATAGCTTGTAAGAATCCAGGTAGACTCATCATGACTAGCTGAAAAACTTCCGGCCATGTGCGGCAGAGCTACGTTTGCAATAGTACCGTCTATCGCAAATATGATTACCGGCAATAATATTGCCGCTGTGATTATCCAGGGATTCTTGCTGGGCTTCCATTCTTCTTGTGTTATAATATTATCCATATAAAACTACTTTAAAAAAATGCACCCTCCCTTTGGCAAATAGAAAGGGTGCGGAATGTTAAGATAGGGTTATTTAACTTTAACTTTTGGCACAACTGACATACCCGGTACAATTGAGTATTTGTCTGTATCTATTTTTTCAGTGAAAACAATTTTTACAGGGATTCTCTGCACAATTTTAACAAAAGAACCTACTGCATTTTCAGGCGGGAAAAGACTCGATTTTGCGCCTGAGCTTCTTTGTATGCTGTCAATTTTTCCTTTAAATACCTTATCCGGATATGTATCAACCTTAATGTCAACAGGCTGTCCGGGCTTCATATAACGAAGCTGATTTTCTTTATAATTAGCTACTACCCAAACTTCCTCAGGTACAAGAGTAAACAGGGGTGCACCGGTTTGTACATACATACCCTTTTCTACTCTTCTGCTTGAAACAGTTCCGTCCTGTGGTGCATAGACATTTGTATATGACAGATTCAGCTGAGCCTGATCTCTGATTGCTTTGAGAGCTTTAATTTCAGCATCAGCAACTTTTGTATTATTTTTTGACAACAAAGCCTGTTCTGACTGTGTTAATTGAGCCTGTGCCGAATCATATTTTGCCTGTGCTGCATCAAGAGTTTGTTTTGAAACAGCTCCTTCATTATAAAGATTCTGATATCTGACAAGATCTTTATGCGCTACATCTATCTGAGTTTTTGATGCTTCAAAAACAGCTTTGGCATTCTTCTGATTTAATAAAGCTCTATCATAGTTTGCCTGTGCCTGCGCAAGCTTTACTTCATAGTCTACAGGATCAATTTTTGCAACCAGCTGTCCTTCTTTTATATGCTGGTTATCCTTTACATAAACTTCGATAACCTGACCTGTTATTTTCGGAGATACCTGCACTGTAGTCGTTTCAACATAAGCATCGTCTGTTGACTGATAATGAATTGCGTCATAAATCAGATATCCGCCGATAATCGCGAGTACCAGTACAATTCCGCCAAAAATAAATCTTTTAAACGGTTTTTTCTTTTCTTCTTCCTGTTGTTGTTCAGGGGTTAATTCTTTCGTTTCGTTATCGCTCATCTCTTACCTCATACTTCGTAAATTTTGTATTCAATACATTATATTTGTTTTTCTATTAAATTTTCTATTCCTTCACGCAATTTTTGTAAAATATTTCTTACGAGTTTCTCATCATCCTTGCTGATAATAGATTCTATCTGATCTTTAATAGGCTTAAATTGTTCTGTTGTATATTGCAAAAATTTTTTACCATCTTCTGTTATTTCCATTTTTCTAACAAGTCTGTTATTTTTTGTATCGTTATAACGTTTAATATAACCCATTTTTTCAAGAGTATCCAATGCTCTGCCGGTGTTCGCTCTATCTTTAAGAATTAATCTGGCTAAATCTCTCTGACAGATTCCCGGGTTGCAGGATATTGTATCAAGAGCAGCAAAAGAATCTATTGGAAGATTTGGGTTAATTTTTTCAAATATTTGCATCCCGAGTGTTCTTGTATATTTTGCCGTCAATTCTAAATCATAGTGCAAAGAATCTATATAGTGTTGTTTTTCTTCATCATTCATTTAGATTTTGTTTCCTTTGTGTGTTATTATGTTTTTTAGTTTAAGCAATATGTTGCTAAAAATACATGTTGCATTTGCAACATAAGTATGCTAACATACCATCATAAAAATTGCAAGCATGAGGAAAATAAAAAAGAAATAGAGGGAAAGAAATTGAAAAAGGTTGTTATATTAGCTCTAGTCGCTTGTTTGCAAACAAGCATGATATCTCCGCTGGTGTTCGCATCTGAATCATCAAAATCTGATGCCCAGCCCAAACAGTTTAAAAGTTATGCATCAAAAAGCAAAAAAGATAAAAAACACAAAGAAGAAAACAAATTCGAATATCTAAATGTTGAATGGTGGGAAAATTTTAATGACCCCGTACTGAATGACTATATTGCACGTGCCGTTCAAAATAACCATGATTTGAAAGCAGCAACATTAGCGGTAGAAGAGTATTATCAGAATGTAAAAGCCCAATTTTCTAATGAACTTCCTCAGGTAGGAGTTGGTTTTGCACCAAACTATCTAAAAATGCCTGGAACAACATCTTCTGACTGGGCATTTGCAATCCCTGTTATGGCTAGCTATGAAGTGGATTTATTTTTGAAAAATAGAGATAAAACAAAATCTGTAAAAAAATCTTATGAAGCATCAAAGTTTGATGAACGTGCTACTTATATTGCTGTTGTAGCGGCAGTTGGCACTACATATTTTAATGTTGTCAAACTGGACAAAATGATTGAACTTCAGGAAGAAATTGTTAAATCAAGAGAATCTATATATGATTTGATGTTAAAAAGAAACAGAGAAGGTTTGACTTCTACTGCTGATACAATAAAAGCAAACAAAGCTCTTGTAAGCGGACAGACTGAACTTATAGAGTTAAAGAAACAGAGAGAAAAAGCATTGAACCAGCTTGCTGTTTTGATTGGCGAAAGCCCCGCAAATTCAGCATCTCTTGAACGAACTTCTCTCGATGCACTTACATTAAACAGCAGAGTTCCTTCTGAAATTTCTTCAGAAGTTATTATGTCAAGACCTGACTATTTAAAAGCGGAAAAAATGGTTGAAAAAGCAGGCATAGACGTAAGAGTAGCGAGAAAAGAATTTTTGCCGTCTATAAATCTGCTCGGACTTGCTCTTTTTAATACTAGTGATTTTGGTAGTATGTTTACAACAAAAAGCATGTTGACCATGGTCGGGGCTGGCATTATGGCTCCTATATTTACAGGCGGTCGCCGTTTTGCAAATCTTAGATTGAAAAAAGCCCAGTATGAAAGAATTTTGCATAACTACTATCAGACTAACCTTACAGCGATACAGGAAGTCAACGATTCTTTGATGTCCGTAAAACTTGATAAAGAAAAAATGGAACGTACATTAAAACAGTATGATTTAGA
The DNA here is from genome assembly GCA_944323425.1 of Candidatus Gastranaerophilales bacterium. GTDB lineage: Bacteria > Cyanobacteriota > Vampirovibrionia > Gastranaerophilales > Gastranaerophilaceae > CALUPY01. The sequence goes on from CALUSL010000023.1 coordinate 21,191, forward strand.
ATCTGAAGACTATCGTTATAACACATTAAAATATGAACAGGGAACAATTTCTCAGCTGGATTTGATACAGTTCAAAGAAAATCTTCTGTCTATAGATCAGCTTGTTGCACAGCAAAAGGTAGAATGTATGGTTGATTCTATAGGACTTTATAAAGCAGCAGGAAGCAAATTGTAAAAATCACAAAATTAAGTGTAAAAAAACCAATAAAAAAGAGCTGATATTTTTTCAGCTCTGATTTGGTTTTTCCCAAATCTCCTCCCCAATATCTATTATATTTAAAATTTTTCATAACAAACTTTATATTATTATTAAATCAGATAAACCCATGCTTGTGAAGAGCAAAACGGGCAATTTAGAAAATTAATAATTGTACAAAATACGCATATTCAATAATAATCATGCTTTAGCATGATAAATTGAATTTAATATTTGTTTACATATTATATAAACGTTATTTTAAAACTGTTCCTATCCAGTTTGCGATATCTTGCGCCATCGACGGATTTGCTTTTAACATAAGCATGCCTGCACCACCCATCGGATAAATTTTTTCGTCGTATTTTCCCTGAGCAAATTTTCTCAGTTCTGAAATCTGATTAAAAGAATAATTATCCCGTTTGCTGGCTATTGCCATAATAGGAGTTGAACCAAGATTTGTCATAGCAATCGGTGTATAAAGACCTTTAAATTTCAAAGAAGCAGAAATAAGAACAAGCCCTTTGGGCTTTACTTTCAATTTTTCTGCGGCAAGAATTGCAGTATTTGCGCCAATATCAGCACCCACAATAACATAATCCTGTCCTGAAATATTTTTATATGCATACAAGACATAGTTTATTACCTCAATTATATCTGTCGGATATTTTGCAAATTGAGTTTCTGAATATTTTGTCCAATAGTGTATTCTAAAATTTGAATCATACAGACTTTGTCCGTGCCCTCTCAAATCAACGAGCAAAACAGCATACCCTTTTTCATTAAGAAGTGCAGGCAATGTTGTCCAATATGCACTAGAATATCCCAGTGAGTGAATCATAATAACAAGAGGGTACGTTGTTTTTTTCACTTTTGGATAAAGAATTTTTGATTTTATTATAAAACTGTCTTTTGTTTCATAAGTAAGAGCGAGCGTGCTTTTCTGCTTTTTTGGCGCAGCATCAGCGTATGCCGGTATCAGCAGAAAGGCAGTTATTATAGTAAATATAACAAATTTTTTCATTTTCACTCTGTCTCTTGTTCTTCTCCGTGCTGATTTTTCTACTCTTTATTTAGTAAATTAACCAGTGAATTTACCAGCACAGGATCCCATTTCGTTTCTGCTTCTTCCGAAATTATTTCCAGTGCTTTTTGTTTTGACATTGCAGGTCTATATGGACGCTCTTCAGTTAGCGCACAGTATGCATCTGCAAGTGCAATAATTCTTGAACCCAGTGGAATACTATGACCTTTTAGACCTTCAGGTTCACCTTTTCCGTCCCAGCGTTCTTTATGATAATGAATATATGGTATAACTTCTGACAGGAAGTTTATACTCATTAGCAGGCTTACCCCGACATTCGGATGATTCTGCAGTTTTTCCCATTCATCTTTTGAGAGTTCACCTTTTTTATTGAACAATTCTGCAGGCAGAGTAATTTTACCTATATTTTGTAGCAGACCTGCATAATATATCAAATCTTTTGTCTTCTCATTAAGCTCTAAATAATTACATAGCTCTTTTGCCAAATTCGCTACATTTTGAGAATGATTATTACTGTACTGACTTTTTGCATCAACAGCTTTTGCAAGCATTTCTACAAATTGCTGCTGCTGTTCACCCAAATCACCTATTGTTGCAGTTAGCTCAGCTCTCAAATGCTGAAGCTCTGAACTGGAAATAACTTCATCAGATATTGTTCTTCCTGTCTCTTCTGTTAGCTTTTGTAAGAGCATAGATGTAGCAAACAATTTGGCAGTTGTTTTTACAAGCATAACAAATTCATTCGATAACGGTTTTGCTGCCGGATTTTGCAAGAGAACAACTCCGACAGATTCAGCATTATTATGCATAGGAATAGCAATGAATTCAGAATTATCAAGATTACCCGCTACCAGTTTTTGGAGGACATCGGGAACCTGTCTGACCGGAATCATAATAGTCTTTTTATTATCAAATGCTTCTGCAAGAAAATTATTATCATCTATTCTGCAGCCAATTTTAAAAGAATATATGTCATCATCAAAGTCAACAGAAGAACCAACAAGAACAATATCCTGTTCCTCTGACTTTAGTCCTTTGGCATATTCTTCAGCCAAAAATATATGGCAGGCCTCAATATCCAGCATTTGAACAATCGTTTTAGCAATAGAATTGTATATCACATAATCTTCCTTGCTGCTAAAACCTAAGACGCTCAGAGTATTATTGATTGAATAGATTGAAATCAATTCTTTCAATTGTTTTTTGAGCCCGTCAGATTTGTCATTAGCATCATGTTTTTTAATTTTTTGAGCTAGTTCCTCTGAAATCAGGTGTTCTGTTAAAAAATCTCCAAGGTTTAGTGCAAAAATTTCTTCCAGCGGGTCTTCTCCCAAAAGCTCTGTGGTTCTCGAAAAGACTGAGACACCGTTTTCCATTTTCTTTTCTGTCATACTTACTTCCTATTTATTTTCGTATTTGTATTATCGGCACAATTCATTCAAAACTTTATAGACTTTTACAAAAGTTTATACTTTTGTTTAAAAAAGTTTATAATTTAGTTTAAATTTTCATACTTTAGGTCATAATAAAAATATGAGAATAGTAAGAAGGTTTTTACTCAATATATCCGTGGTGGCGGCTATATTATTCTTAAATATTAATGTCTGTAATGCAAAACAGACTATCATTACTATTCCATCATCAGATGTTTTACCCGGAGGAGAAGTTATACTAAAACAATCCAACCGTTTTTCCACATTTGGCAACGGAAAATATGTTTCACTTACCCCGCAGGTAACAATAGGTACCGGTAAAGACACCGAAATATCAATCGGAGCGGGTACAAATATTGATTCCAGCGAAACAAATGTAAGACTTAACCTTGCAGCAAAAAAAGTTTTCAGACTAAATCGAGCAGCGAGACTAACGGTCGGCGGTGAAATTAATCCGTCGCTTACAGCAGGAGAAAAACCAGAAAGTATGGTGTTTTCTCACGGCTCATACTTGATAAGAAAAACTAGAACAACGGTTACATCAGGTGTTTATGTTTCGGGAGATCAGCGCCTGCCCAATCATACTGGAGTAATGCTGGGTATTGACCAAACCATAATCCCTAACAAATTTAGATTTGTTGCAGACTGGATGTCCAGAGGTGATTCAGGATGTGCACTTGCTGCAGGTTTCAAAATCAGGCCCGAAGCAACAACCTCTATTACCACTGCAGTTATTATTCCAAATAACAACGAAGACAGAGTCGCTTTTTCTATATCAATTTCAAAATATATAGGCAGCATTCTTCCAGAAAAGAAAGATAAGGAGCAGTTATGAAAAAAACGTTGCTGTTAACTTTTTGTCTAATATATATATGCAGTTATTCAACCTGTTTTGCAGGAGAAGAATACAAAATGACAGTGTCTGCATCGGGGAAAAATTATGCGGGTGCAGATTTAGAGGGACATGATTTTTCCGGACAGGATTTGAGGGGAGCTGACTTTAGCAAAGCCGACATGGATGAAGTAAATTTTTCCGGTGCGGATTTGACAGGTGCTAACTTTGAAGGAGCGGATATTGAAAATTCAAATTTCATAAATGCAAATCTTACAAATGCAAATTTTAAAGATGCAGACCTTGAAGAAGCAAACCTAAAAGGCGCAAAAATACAAAATACTATATTCAAAAATACCGAGCTTGAATATGCAATCTGGGTTGATGGAAAAACATGCGGTGCCGGTTCTGTCGGTTCATGCTGGTAATACAAAAATTTTATGTTCACATGCCGGCTTATGTTAAGCAATTTTAAGTTTTCATGTTTTGTTTTTTTTATGTTTGTAATACTATATGGTTGGTTAATACAAGTACGATAGGGCACTGTAAAGCTCTCCGGCTAATTAATTTTTCTTAACCGGAATCATACGGCAAGCCTTAGTCCAGAAAGGATTGGAACGTATTGACCCGTAGTACTAAGAAAGAAAAAAGGAGAAAAAGATGCCGGTAGCATCAATGATTGAATTACTCGAAGCAGGTGTTCACTTCGGACACCAGACACAACGCTGGAACCCCAAAATGAAACCGTATATTTACGGTGCAAGAAACGGTATTTATGTTTTAGATTTAAGAAAAACTTCTGAAAAACTCGATGAAGCTTACGAAATCGTAAGAGAATTCGCAGCACGCGGAAAAAATATTGTTTTCGTCGGAACTAAAAAACAGGCTACAGAAGTTGTTGCACAGGAAGCACAAAGATGCGGAATGTATTATATTAACAGACGCTGGCTTGGCGGTATGTTAACAAACTTCGAAACTATCAGAGGAAGAGTAAACAAATTAAGAGAACTTGAAGACTTTGTTAATTCAGGTCATGTTGAAAAACTTCCGAAAAAAGAAGTTGTTCAGATAATGAAAAAAATGGAAAAACTATCAAAAACTCTTGGTGGTATCAAAGAAATGAGAGGTATGCCAGATTTATTATTTGTAGTTGACCAGAAAAAAGAAGATATTGCAATTGCAGAAGCTAACAAACTCCATATTCCTGTTATCTGCTTAGCTGATACAAATGCAGATCCGGACGGTATTGATTATATTATCCCCGGAAACGATGATGCAATCAGAGCAATCAAACTCATCGCATCAAAGCTTGCTGATGCTGTTCTTGAAGGAAAACAACTTAAAGAAAACAAAGCTGTATCAGCCAAAAAAGTTGAAGAAATCAAAGCTGAAGATGCAGGTGTTGTAGAAGAAAATAGCGAAGAACAATCTGCAGAAGAAAAAGCTGAAGTTTAGTGTTATATTATTGCCGGCGGGTATTTATCCGCCGGTTGTTTAAATAATTTATAGAGAGGACTGAAAAATGAACATAACCGCTGCTATGGTAAAAGAACTCAGAGAAAAAACCGGTGCAGGCATTATGGATGCTAAAAAAGCACTCGCTGAAAACGACGGTGATATGGAAAAAGCAATGGAGTTTTTGAGACAAAAAGGTGTTGCTTCTGCTGATAAAAAAATGGGTAGAATTGCAGCAGAAGGACTTGTTGCTTCTTATATAGAAAATGGTGTTGGCGCCATTGTTGAAGTAAACTGCGAAACCGATTTTGTTGCAAAAAATGCTGATTTTAAAGAACTTGTAGAAGGTATTGCAAAACATATTGCAGAAACAAAACCTTCTACAGTTGAAGAATTAAACGCTTCTATTTGCCCTGTATGCAATAAATCCATCGAAGATGTTATAAAAGAAAAAATCGCTACAATCGGCGAAAAAATCACTATCAGAAGATTTGAAATTCTCGAAGGAAATCTTGCTACATATATTCACAACGGTAAAATAGGCGTACTCTTAAAAACAAGCGAACAGCAGGAAGCTATTGCAAAAGATATTTGTCTTCACATTGCAAGCTCTGCTCCTGAATTCGTTTCAAGAGAAGAAATTCCTCAGTCTGTAATTGACGAAGAAACAAGAATTGAAATGGGTAAAGAAGATCTTGCAAACAAACCTGAAAACATCAGAGCAAAAATCGTTGAAGGCAGAATTAACAAACTTATGGCATCAAGATGTTTGCTCGAACAGCCGTTTGTTAAAAACCCTGACGAAACAATTTCTCAACTCATTGAAGGTAAATGCAAAATAGAAAAATTCATTCGCTACGTACTCGGTGAAGGTCTTGAAAAAAGAGAAGACAATTTTGCAGAAGAAGTAATGAGCCAGGTTAAAGGTTAATCAAAGGCAAAAAGAAATTAAAAAGACAGCCATTAACGGCTGTCTTTTTTCTATTTTTATTTTTTTGATATAATTCTGTTATGGTTAGAGGTAAGAATATTTTAATCGGCATAACAGGGGGCATTGCAGCATATAAAATATGTGAACTTGTCCGTATGTTCAAAAAGAACCAGGCTAATGTCAGGGTAGTTATGACAGAAGCCGCGCTTGAGTTTGTTACACCTCTGACTTTTGAAACACTGACCGGAGAAACTGTATTCATAGACCAATTCGATAATATCGAAAGAAAACCGGAACATATAGCTTTGTGCGACTGGGCGGATATTTTGGTCATTGCACCGGCAACAGCAAACACTATAGGGAAAATGGTAAATGGTATAGCAGATAATCTTCTGACCTCACTGGCTTGCGCCTTTCAAAAACCATTTGTAATTGCGCCGGCAATGAATACAGGTATGTGGGAAAACGCCTTTGTTCAGGAAAATATCAAAAAACTAAAAACAGCAGGATACAAAATTGTTGAACCGGAAGAAGGCTTTCTGGCATGCGGTACCAACGGAGCAGGACGGCTTGCGGCAATTGAAAAAATTTACGATGCTGTTAATAACATTTTTTGTGGAAAAAAATATCTTTTAAACAAAAAAATAGTTGTTACAGCCGGCGGAACAAAGGAAAATATTGATCCCGTAAGATATATAGGAAATTACAGTTCAGGTAAAATGGGAGAAGCTATTGCAGATAAGGCTTTTGAGGCAGGTGCTGACGTGGTTTTAATTTCTACTGTTCCGTTTGACAAACCTTACACAGTAATTCTCACAAAAACTGCAAAAGAAATGGCAGAAGAAGTAAAAAAAGAATTTGAAAAAGCGGATTCTTTGATTATGGCAGCGGCAGTTGCTGATTATAGACCGATTGATATTTCTGAAGAAAAAATAAAAAAAGAAAACGTTGAAGAACTGACATTACAACTTGTAAAAAATCCTGACATTTTATCAGAAATGTGTAAAATAAAGAAAGATGGTCAGATAGTTGTAGGTTTTTGTGCAGAAAGCCAAAATCTTGAGCAAAATGCAGCATCTAAAATCAGAAAAAAAGGTTGTGATTTTATTGCAGCTAATGATATTTCAAGAAAAGACATTGCTTTTTCCAGTGATTTTAATGAAATGATTTTGATAGACAAAGAACTAAAAGTCAGACATTTAAAGAGAGATACGAAAAAAAATATTGCGTCTGAGTTGTTGGAGCTGATTTATGATAAAGACAATTGATGTATTAAAAGTTTTGGACAAATATGCGCCCGCCATGCTTGCAGAGGACTGGGACAATTCGGGCTGGCAAATAAATCTTCATAACCCGTATGTAAAAAAAATTATGGTATGTCTTTCAGTCAGTGATGACGTAGTAAATCAGGCGGTTGATCTCGGATGCGATATGATTGTGTCTCACCATCCGCTTATATTTAATCCCATAAGCAAAATTAATGACATTAAAATAATCAAAGCAATAAAAAACAATATTCAGATTTATGCAATGCACACAAATGCAGACAAAACAAAAGGCGGCACCAGTGATATGCTGGCAGAACATCTTTTGTTGAGAGAAGTTGCAGTGATAAATGATTTTGTACGCGCTGGATATCTTAAATATATTATGACGCTCGATGAATTTATTTCTAAGGTAAAATTACAGCTTAACGTTTCACACATAAAAATCATTAACGAAGGTGCAAAAACATCAATAAAGAATGTCGCTGTTTGTGCTGGCTCAGGCGCCGAGTATATTGAGCAGCTTACCAGATTTAATATTGACGCTTATGTGACAGCAGATGTAAAATATCATCATGCACTGGATACAACACGATTTGTTGTACTGGATGTCGGACATTTTGAATCAGAAAAACCTTTTGTTGAGCGGGTAACTAATCTCCTGCGTAAATCAAAAGGGGACAAGGTGGAAGTCGTTATAGCAAATGAAAAACCTGTATGGAATATTGTTTAGGATAGTAATAGCAGCCGTTTTTGCATTGAATATTTTTGCATTAAATGCAGACGCTTATGAGTCAGTTATTGTGAAATATCCTGAACAAACGTGGGTTTCTATTTATTACCAGAAAGAAAGCGATGAAACTATCGCCCAGTTTATCCCGCCATATGATTATAGAAACAATTGGAGACAGTCTCTGGTTTTTCACTCATACAAATGGGCAAAGGGTCAATCTTGCAGCTCTTTTATGAACAATCTTCTCGCCAATGTCTCAATGCAAAATGACAAAATGCGTGTACAAATGGTTAAAGACAATATTAATGATTCTATTGTTATGTGGTGTGCCCCCAAAAACAAATATATGTCAGAACAATGTGAAATTTTAAGGGTAACAAGAGGTCATGAGGGGCTTATTTCAATCCACTACATAAATAGAAATATGGAAGATTTTACACTAAGAAAAGACCAGTGGCTTAATGTAATCAGAGATGTAAAAGTGTATTACAGCTATTATCGATGGGACAGGGTGTTGAGCAAAGCGTCCGTCTATGAATTATAAAATTCTCTACCCCGGGTATATACTAATATAATATTTTTTTGTATTATAAATTAAAAAGTTTTTAGCATTAGGAGAGTTATATGAAAAATCTTGTTAAATCGGTTCTTATTCTTTCATTATTCGGAATTTTTGCTGTGCCGGCTTTTAATGTAAACCCTGTTCAGGCAGAACAAACTGAATTTCGTTCAGTCCGTGCTTCTCATATTCTTGTTGACACGGAAGAAGAGGCACTTGAATTGAAAAAACGTATTGAAAACGGAGAAAGTTTTGAAAAACTGGCAAAAGAATATTCAAAATGTATGTCAAGAGAAAAAGGCGGAAATCTTGGCTTTTTCAAACGCGGACAAATGGTAAAGCCATTTGAAGACGCAGCTTTTTCACTCCCTATAGGTGTCGTTTCCGACCCTGTAAAAACAGAGTATGGATGGCATTTAATCAAGGTCACAAGTAAAATATAAAAATATTTTGAATAGTTCAACAATTTATGCTATTAAATTACTATGAAAGTTATAAAGCTTATATTTTCAGTTTTACTTTTATTGTTTTTATCTGCACCGGTATTTGCTGATGTGCTTCCGTATTATACCAGTAATATAACAAAGGACGTCATCGGTTTTATTCAGGTACCGGAGAGTTTCAATGTGTATTCTGAACCGACACAGGATTCTGAACTATTGGAAACACTCAGCTGGAACAAAACAGAAGTAAAATACAGCGGAGGCGCCATGGAGCCGTCTCTGGTATTTACCCTAATGCAATACGATAAAAGACTCGCTTTTTGTACTGTACTTGATGAATATGAAGGGTGGTACAAAATAGTATATAACAGAGAAAAAATGTTATCCGGCTGGATTAAACCTGCAATACCGCAAGATTTCTGGAATTTAAGAGAGTTTTACACATCTTACGGTAAAAAATACGGACTTTATTATTTTAAGGATGCACCGGAACCGACAAAAAAACTTCACAGCGGCGCATCTGATTCTTCTCAGGAACTCGGCGGATTTGATATTGTAAAATTCATAAAACTATCCATTATCCGTGGTAATTGGGCACTCGTATCAGTTGTTGATATGTCTAATGTTCCCAAAACCGGATTTGTAAAATGGAGAAATGCAGACGGACAATTGTATATGTTCCCGAAATTTGAATAAATTGTAGAAATGTAATACGATTAGTTGATGTAAAAATTTGCAGAAAAGGTACAATTTTCATGTAAGTTAAGAGAGTGTATCTTATGAAAAATGATATTGTTACAACTGCAGAAAAGAAATTTACTATTGTTGACATCTTTGTAAACCAGCATCCTATTATAAACTGCTGGATAGCACTCAGCGCAGTAGCTCTTGTCGCTTTATACGCTATTACATTCACTACTTTATAATTATACATTCTGTGATATTTCTTTGGTTTGACGCGCTCTCATTCCCCGTCATTGCGAGGGAGCGGAATCGGACGGGCACGCCGTGCGAGACAAAGTCGAGCCCAGTGCCCTTGCGAGGGGAAACCACGCTTTTCCCGAGCGTCCGATTTCAAGACAGTGAAACGACCGAAGCAATCCGGTCAACTAACGTTGCATGTTTTTATGGATTGCCGCGCTCACTTCGTTCGCTGTCTTGGATTTCCTTATCGCTCGTTGCTGTCGTGGATTTCGCTGCGCTGTCGTCCACTTCGCACTCGCTCTCCGGGATTCACCCGTACGGAAATCCGCCGCAATGACAAATGTGAAGCGTCATTGCGAGGAGCGGAGCGACGAAGCAATCCAGTCAACCGGCGCCGCATATAGTGATAATATTTATTATGTAAAAACTATCCTCAAACGAGCGTAGCAATATCACCCTCCCGACCATTGAGAAACGAATTACAGAAAGTTAATTAAACAACAATTAGTCTCATCTGTCTGAGCTGTCCGTAATTATTTTCAAAAGACTCTCTTTTTCCGCTTTAAACATCGCGGCAATATGG
>CALUSL010000024.1 GCA_944323425.1 Candidatus Gastranaerophilales bacterium
AATTTCGCCAACGGAGAAATTTACCGGGGTGAAGAATCCCTTTAATTAAACAATTAAAAAAATAAAAAAACGTGCCTGGAGGGATTCGAACCCCCGACCTTTTGGTTCGTAGCCAAACGCTCTATCCAGCTGGGCTACAGGCACGTATGTTTAATTGTCAAATGCGCGTTTGGAGCCAAACTTTATCTGAAACGCAAGCTTAACGCTTGCTCAGCCAGCTGGGCTACAGGCACGTATGTTTAATTGTCAAATGCGCGTTTGGAGCCAAACTTTATCTGAAACGCAAGCTTAACGCTTGCTCAGCCAGCTGGGCTACAGGCACGTATGTTTAATTGTCAAATGCGCGTTTGGAGCCAAACTTTATCTGAAACGCAAGCTTAACGCTTGCTCAGCCAGCCCGGCTACAGGCACGTATATGTTAATAATACCCACTGAAAATTTTTTATCAAGTGATAAAAACATTTTCTGAAAAGTCGGTTTTGTGTTGTGTCTCGTGCTTTATTGACAAAACTAATGTTTTATCTGCTATAATATAGTTTTATAGGAGAAATTTAATGATTATAAAAATATTTCCAACGGGGATTTTTGGAGAAAATACTTATCTTCTTGTAGATGAAGAAACAAAAGATGCAATAATTATCGATGGCGGTAGTAATTTCGATATTATTAATGATGAAATAGAAAAGCAAAATGCAAACTTAAAATATGTTCTTAATACTCACGGGCATTTTGATCACATAGTTGAAGAAAAAGATATTCAGGACAGAACAGGAGTGCCTGTATATGTGCATGAGGATGACAGATTCTTGTTTGAAAGTCTTAGTGTCCAAACTGCGGCACTGGGCATACCTGATGTGCAGCCTGCGGAAAAGGTTACTACTTTTAATGAAAATAGTGATTTGAGACTCGGAAATAAAAAAATCAAAATCATACATACTCCCGGACATACTCAGGGCAGCTGCTGTTTTTTGATTGATAATGAACTGTTCTCCGGTGATACTCTGTTTTACGGCTCTGTAGGAAGAACTGACTTAGCGGGCGGAAATTTTAAACAGCTGCAGAATTCAATAGTAAACAAACTTTTCAAACTTGATGACAATATTAATGTCTATCCCGGGCATGATACAAGAACGACTATAGGCTATGAAAAAAAATACAACTCGCCTTTCGGCAGTGAAAAGTCATAATACACCAAAAAGATTACAACATTGAATAGTATATATGCTAGTATATTATTGGTAATAAATAAGGAGAGTATGAAATGTTGATGTTATTAGCAGGTTTTGCTTTTTTGGTAATAGGTTTACCTTGTGTTATTCTCTATCTGACATATGCAAATGTTATCAAATGTACAAATAATGTAAGAGAGGCATTGTCCGGTATTGATGTACAGCTCAAAAAAAGACATGACCTGGTTCCGAATATTTTGACAATTGCGAAGAAATTTATGGAACATGAGAAAGAAATATTTGAAAAAATTACTGAACTCAGAGCTCAGGCAATGCGTTCACCCTCAGGCTCAAAAGAAAAATTTGCTGCTGAAGCAAAACTGGATAATCTGATGAGCCAATTTATGGTAAATGTTGAAAATTATCCACAGTTGAAATCTGATTCTACAATGATGCATGCGATGACTACTTATAACGAAGTTGAAGAGCATATTGCTGCTGCCAGAAGATTTTACAACTCTGCCTTGACACAGCTCAGAAATGCTGTACAGATTTTTCCGGGTTCTTTGTTTGCCGGACTTGCTTCAGAAGTTATAGGATTTAGCTATTTTGAAACGGATGCTGCAAGCAGAGAGCCTGTTTCAGCTAGCCAGTATCTGTAATTTAAACTACTTACAGGTGAGAGGTTATGGAAGAAAACGCCCAAAAAGGTGTAGAACTCATAAAAACTCTGCGAACTCCGGAGTTTGCAGAGTTTTTTAACAAAGAAATGGAGCCGGTGCTTCAGAAAGTTGAAACGCTGAGAAACAAATTTGTCAGTGTATATTATTCTTCGATTGTGCTTTCGGCAGTGATTGCTGTGGGGATATACTGTTTGACAAAAAGTTTTGCCGGCGTATTCGTGGCGCTTTTTATTATAATAATTGTTAAAAAGTACATAAAATGCGTCTATTCTTTGACTGCAAAGTCTCAGGTAATGGGTAAGCTCCTGTCCTTCTGGGGTGATTTTTCATGCGAAACGCCGAATGTTAAGGATTTGATGTGGAAATGGCTTGCAGAGCTTGCTTTTGATTATACGGATACGGGTATATATGAAGCGAGGGAAACAAAACAGTCTTATTATGACAACAATGATTACATAGCAAGTCCGCACGGTAGGTATGTAAAGTCTTTGAGGCTTTTGCCGTCATTCAACAGATGTTACGCTTTTGAAGTTTTAGACGGAGTTTACAAAAATCTTAGTCTGACTATACGGGCATTGAGGCTTGAGTATATTTCATTTACGAAAAATTATATTACAATCGGTCCGGTAAAAATCGGGCGCAGAACAGTAAATAGAATTTTTAACGGGATTTTTGTTACCTGTAATCTGAACAAAAAATTTGACGGGCGTATTGTGATAAAGAAGAAAAAAAGCTGGCTGGATAAATTTGAGGGTTTGAATTTTCCTGAACACATTACTATTGATGATCCAATATTCGAGGATGTTTTTGAAATCTATGCTGATGATATTTTTGAAGCGAAGCGGCTGCTTACCATTCCTGTTATGCAAAGATTGATTTTTATTGCAAAGCAAAAGGGCAAATTTGATATTCTCTGTTCGTTTGAAAATGGAGTAATGAATCTGGCTCTTCAGAAAAGAGGAAAATGGTTTGATGTCAGCATGTTTAGATCTGCTAACACCATAAAACATTATCAAAAAATGCTGATGGATCTTGGTAAAATTTTGACTATTATTGATACTTTGAAAGCGGAAGAAAAAACGGTGACTGATGGACGCAAACAATAATATTCCAAAAAGCGTAGAAGTAATGCGAAAAATAAGCTCAAAAGAGTTTAGTAATTATTTTTATAAAAATATATATCCCAAAGTTGTGCGATATGAAAGATGGCGTCCTGTTATCCATATTTTGAACACGCTTTTAATGGTTGTTGGCACAATTGTATTTTTTGCCAGTTATTTTAAAATTGAAAATCTTGCAGTTATGCAGGTTTTAATCATCCTTTTAATAGTGTTTATTATTTTAACAATTATCACACCATCAATGAAAAAACTACAGAAGCGGATGAAAAGCGAAGTACTTCCTCTGCTTTTGAATTTCATCGGAAGTAACTTTGTCATAAGAGACTATGATGTGGAAAAATCCACAGGAAACCCCTATTTAGACAAATTTAAGGATATGTTTAGATTCCAAAATAATGAAAAATCATACTTTCAAACAACAGAAGAGAGAGAATATAATAAAACACGGCTTTTTTCTTATTTTAATATCTGTAATATAGATGACTACATAACAGGTACATATAATTCTCTGCCGATGGTGCTTCGAGATATAGACCTAAAATATAAAACCGGTTCTGGCAAAAATCGAAGAGTAGAACAGGTTTTTAAGGGTCTGCTGGTGAAATATCCGATGAATAAGAAATTTAAAGGTGATATAATTGTAAAAAGAGACGCTTTAAAACTTTTTGGTGATGGTAACAATCGGGTACACCTCGAAGACCCAGTTTTTGAAAAATATTTTGACGTTTACGCAGATGATCAGGTAGAGGCAAGGTACATTTTGACCACGGGATTTATGAACAGACTGGTAAGTATAGCGTCTAAGAATAGAAATTGTACGGTCTCTTGCAGCTTTATAGACGGATATATGTATCTTGCACTGGATGGAAAAGACTGGTTCGATATTCCGTCAGGTAAGTCTTTTTCAGAAATAGGCAACTGGCAAAGAGTGCTGGTTGATTTTATTGATGTGTTCAGGATAATAGATGAGCTTAAAGTCGAGCAGAATATAGGTATGTGATTTCCTTATTAATAACACAACGATTGTTTTTAAAAAAAATTTGCACTCACAGTACATTGATGTTAATATCTAAATTTAGACGTGTAGAGAATGTAGAAATTTTAGAATGGCTAGAAAAAGTGCTGCTGCAGAAACATCTGCGCAAGAGGAAATTAAAGAAAAGAAAAAAACGTCAAAGTCGAAAACTGACGCAAAATCCACTAAAACAAGCAAATCCTCAAAAGGAAAAGCGCTTGTTATAGTTGAGTCTCCTGCAAAATCTAAGACCATAAAAAAAATTCTCGGGGATGATTATCAAATAGAAGCGAGCTACGGGCATATAAGAGATTTTCCGCCCAAGGTTCTTGGTTTTGATGTAAATCACGATTTTGAACCGTCTTTTATTGTAATTCCGGAGAAAAAACTTGTTGTAAAAAAATTAAATGAACTTGCGAAAAAGTCTGACAAAATATATCTTGCATCCGACCCTGACCGCGAGGGAGAAGCTATTGCATGGCATGTGAGACAGGTGCTGGATGTGCCTGACGACAAAATTTGCCGCATAGAATTCAATGAAATTACGCCTAAAGCAATCAAAAACGCTGTTGAACATTCAAGAGATATTGATATGCAGCGCGTTAAAGCACAACAAACCAGACAAATTCTTGACCGTCTTGTTGGTTACAAAATCAGTCCTGTTCTCTGGGAAAAAATGAGAAATTACAGGCTTTCTGCCGGTCGTGTACAAAGTGTTGCACTCCGTATGATTTGTGAACGCGAGGATGAAATTGATGCATTCGTGCCGGTAGAATACTGGTCCATCAGTGCTGACCTGAAAAAGGGGAATGCTTCTTTTAGTGCAGAACTTTCTAAATATAAAGATAAAAAAATAGAAATAAAAAATGAAGCAGAAGCGCAGAAAATTGCAGATGAACTCAACGATAAAAATCTGAAATATGAGGTTACGAAGGTTGCGTATCGCGATACGCAGCGTAAACCTTCGGCACCGTTTATAACTTCTACACTTCAGCGTGAAGCTTCGAGCAAACTCGGCTATGGCGTTTCAAAAACAATGCAGATTGCTCAAAAGCTATATGAAGGAGTCGAAATTAATGGTGAGCCGGTAGGTCTTATTACTTATATGAGAACGGACTCAGTCAGAATTTCTGACGATGCTGTTGCGGCTGCAAAAGATTTTATAGTGTCGGATTTTGGCGAAAAATATTATCCGGAAGTACCTAACAATTATGTTAAAGGTGCAAAGGGCAAGAATGTTCAGGATGCACACGAAGCTATTCGCCCTTCATATGTGGAAAGAACGCCTGACAGCATAAAACAGTATTTGACATCGGAACAGTACCGCTTATACAAACTTATATGGTCAAGATTCATTTCTTCTCAGATGGCAAATGCAAAGATAAAAAACACCTCTGTTGATATAAATGCGGGTGATTATCTTTTTAAAACAGGAACAAGCAAAGTAGTTTTTGACGGATTTTTGAAAGTATACAATGAATCTGATGAAGAGCTTGATCAGAGCAAAATCCCGGATCTTGCACAGGGTGATGTTGTAAAGCTCGAAAAAATAAATCCGAAACAACATTTTACTCAGCCGCCTCCGAGATTTACCGAAGCATCGCTGGTTAAAAATCTGGAAGAACACGGTATCGGACGTCCGAGTACATATGCTCCGATTATTTCAAAAATTCAGCAAAAGGGTTATGTTGAAAAGATTGAAAAAGCTCTTGCCCCGACCTTGCTGGGCAGAACTCTGTGCAAACAGTTAATTCAGTATTTTACAGATATTATGGATTATCAGTTCACAGCTCAAATGGAAACCAAACTTGATGATATCGCTGAAGAAAAAGCTGTTTGGGTTGATGTATTAAAAGATTTTTATGATCCTTTTATAGGCGTTGTTACATCAGCAAAAGACAAGATGCCCAAAGTTCTTATTGAGTCAGATGTTATGTGCCCGAAATGCGGCAAAAAAATGGTCGTCAGAACAAGCAGATACGGAACCCAATTTCTTGGCTGCTCGGGGTATCCTGAATGCAAAACGATGCTCCCTTTGTCTAAAGACGGAAAACCCGTACAGGTTGATGAAAAAAGCGATGAAAAATGCGAAAAGTGCGGGTCTGAAATGATAGTAAAAATAGGACCGTATGGGAAATATCTGCAATGCACAAATGACGAATGCAAACACAGAAAAAGACTCCTCGAAACAACAGGTGTTAAATGTCCAAAATGCGGAGATGGTGATGTAATCCAGAGAAAATCAAAATACGGAAAAGTGTTCTATGGATGCAGCAAGTATCCGGATTGTGATTTTGTATCATGGAATGAACCCGTGAACGAAAAATGTCCGGAATGTTCTTCTCATCTGGTGAAAAAGATTACGAAAAAAGAATCTTTGCTCCAATGCTCTAATCCGAACTGCTCTTTCTCAAAACCGATGGAGGCTGAAAACAATGATTAAACTTGCTGTAATCGGTCATCCGTTGACCCAGTCATTATCTTCAGTTATGCATAACGCTGTACTTAAAGAAATGGGAATTGACGGTGAATATGAAACTTTAGACACCGAACAGTCGGAACTCGTTGATAGAATAAAGCAGATGAAATCTCGGGGGTATGCGGGTTTTAACGTGACTATACCGTTGAAAGTACCTGTGACTTTATTTATTGACGAAGTAGATGAAATTGCAGATATTGCCGGCTGCGTAAATACAGTTAAAATAATGCCGAATAAGTCGCTTTATGGCTATAATACAGATGTTTACGGTTTTATGACAGCAATACCACAGGATGTAAAAAACACCTTGAAAGCTGCTTCTGCCGCAATTCTCGGCACTGGCGGTGCTGCCAGAGCTGCTGCTATCGGACTTTGTCGAATTGGAGTCAAAGAGATTAACTTTTATGCCAGAAATGTGATAAATGCCAGTAAGATGGTGAATTTCCTCCGTGAAAAATTTTATGATGTGACTTTTACTTTAAAACAGCTGGAAAGTATGACGACTCTGGAAAATAACGTTATGCTTGTAAATACCACTCCGGTCGGTATGAAAGGTCATGGAATGGGGTTGAGCCCTATTGATGAAAAGTTTGTAAAAACACTGCCGGAAGGTGCTGTTGTATATGATATAATATACAATCCTTTAAAAACAGAGCTTTTGAATTATGCACAGAAAAACGGATATCGTCTGATTACCGGGATGGATATGTTTGTATATCAGGGTGCGAAAGCATTTGAAATATGGACCGGTAAGAAGCCCAAAATTGAAACAATGAAGATAGCTGCTCTTGAGGCACTGAACGGTCTATAATAAAAACTCTCCCTGGATAGAGGAGAGATTTGGAATGTATGTTAGGTTGAATTTTGAGGGATGAAAGTATTTTGTGAAGTGCATTAACCTTTTATATCGAAATTTATTTTTGGTGATTCTTTTCTGAGAATTGCACCTGTGTTATAGGACATTAGATTGTATTTTTCGATTTCTTCCGCAATGTTGCCGTTAAAAACATTCTGGTTTTCTTCGATAAAATTAAACAAAGGCTGCCATACGCTGTTTACTCTGCTTGAGATAGTATCTTGAGATTGTTTTATTGTTCGCTTCGGAACTTTTATGTTTAACCCGAAGGGTTTCATCTCATCTGCCATTGTTTTTACTAACGCTCCTTGAGTTTGTGTCTTTGTATTACATATATCGGACTTCCCTTTTGAAAACTTTAATGATTTTATGTATTTTGTAAAGAAAAATTTACACAAACTTTGTTAAGTTTTGTAAAAACGAGTTTTCGAGCTGATTTTTGGGGTACAGGCTTAATAAAAATTGCTTAACTTTAAAATTTGAAAAAATATTTATATTGTTAAATAAAAAATCATAGAATAACCGGCAAAAATGTATTTTTTAACAAATTTTAACAGCAAAAAAATTTTTCACTGGATTTGTATTTATATAATGACTTGGTATGATAGAAACAGAAAGTGATTAACATCCGTTTGAACAGGAATTATGAGTATGTTTGATTAGTCGTCACATTCACTATTTTACACAGTCTGTTTTAAACATTAGATTATTATGATTCAAAAAGTAAGTATACAGCCACAAATAAAATATCAAAACCGAAATCAGGGAGCTCATACCGATTTTTCTCAACCAAGAAATGCGATTGCTTCTTCTAAGACCTCACGTCCTGCTTTCAAGGGTGTGGAATCTATGCTTGCAAGCGGTGCAAACTCTTTAATCGGCGGGGTAACATGGGTTTTGCAACAATGCAATGTAAATCCTATGTTCGGAGTTTCTCTTATTGACTGTTTGACTGCAATTTTCCCCAGAACATGGGTTGATGCGAAAACAAACGGGTTCGCTGCTGCTGAGACATTCAGGCGTGAATCATCGGGACTTATCGTAAACTGTTTAATTCCTGGTTTTGTTGTGCTTGGTGTGGCAAAGGTGCTTGAAAAATTCAACAAGGATACTAATGGTTTATCAAAACTCTGGGCAAATCAGAAGAGTACAGAAACATTGTCAGGATATTTTGCAAACGCAAATGGAAAGACCTCTGAATATATAAACGGTGTGTTCAAGGATCTGGAGTTTAACTCAGGTAAAAATTGGAACAAACTGGATCTCGATAATCAAGAAGTGAAAGCTATTTTGCAAAAATATCAGGATGTTGTAGACGGAACAATAACAGGTAAAGAAGCGAAGAAACTTTTAAAAGAAACAGAGCTTGCTCTTTTACAACATACAGGCGGTGCTGAAAGCATTAGATTCATAAAAGACAAAAAGCCACTCGGTCAGAATCTCAGTTTATTGCTGAGAGATATGGCGGATTTGAAACCGTTTTTCGCAAAACATATCGGCGATTTAAGCAAGTTTGAAAAACAAATTGAAAAATTTGTAAACAAAAAAAGTCTCATAGGGCTTGCAATTGTTATTCCTCTGGCTGCTTCGATGCAATCTATTAACAGATGGATTACGAGAGTTCGTTCCGGTCAGGAAGGTGCCCCTATTTACAAGGATTTTGTCAGCAAAAAAAATAAAAGAGAAATGTCGACCGGTGAAAAAACTAAATTCTGGCTGAATAAAATAGGTGCGGCTGCACTTATGGTAGGTGTTGCTTATGCATCTCTAAAAGATAAATCGAGTCTGAAAAATATCTTCAAAGGGTTGCAATTCACTAAAAATATGCCGACAATGGATCAGTGCCGCTGGATAGCTACTGCTACATTCGCAAGCAGAATGCTGGCATCTGAGGATCCAAACGAACTTAAAGAAGTAAAATGGCGTGATATTGCCACATTTATGAGCCTTTATATGCTTTGTGACTACGTACCAAAAGGCGTTGCTTCATTGATTAAAAAAGTTTTCAAAATAGATCTTTTGAATTATACTAAAGAAGCTCCCGAAAAATCCAAAAACAAAATTAAACAGGCATGGCAGAGTTTCGGGCACTGGGTCAATGATACTCACCTCAAGTCATTTGATGAAACAGCTCTGCTTCTGAAAAAATATCCTCAGGCGAAAAATCTTAGATCCGTATGCGAATTGAGCAGTTTAGGATTTTCGATGCTGATATTGGGTATGTTTGTTCCCTGGTATGTTAGAAAACAGACTGAAATCAAACATAAGAAAGAAATGGAAGCCAATTTAAACAGCTATCATCTGCGGCCAATGATTAATATTGACAGACCATCCGCAAGAAGAACATTCCAGGCATTCGGGATGATAGGAGAACCCCAGAAACAAGGTAATTAATATGCAAATTTCAAAAATTTCTACGCCAATCGCCGATAACAAAAATAACAAAAACAATATTAAACATAACTTCAAAAGTTTGGGTACTGTTGGTACTCAGGCTCTCAACTATCTTGCGACAAATCCTGCTATAGGTGCAATACTTGTCGATGTCGGTTTTATGGGGGCTCCCCGTACTGCTGTGGATTTTTCAAGAGGTGTTGATGCCGGTATTGAAACCGGAACCAGAGAATTTTCCAGCACACTGAACCATGCTGCGGCAGGCTTTGTGGGGCTGGGCGCCGGCTATGTGCTTTCTCAGGCAATAAACAATTCAAATGGAGTCAAGGCTCATTTAATGTTTATTAATGAGGAAGCTATTGATCTGTTCAGTGATTTTGTTGACGATACGAAAAATGTAGCGAAAGATTATTACAGGGCTTTCTTCGAAAACATGAAGGGGCTAAATGGCTCGCAATGGAAAACTCTGAAACCTGAAACTGTTAATGAAGCAACAAAACTCCTCTCTGAAATGGGAGACGATTCATATAAAGTTAAAAAAGATGTAATGGCAAAGGTGAAATCTCTTGTTACAGGTGATATCGGTGCAAACTGTGATATTAAAGTAACAAGGGGTGACAAGGTCGTTCAAAATTCTCTTGAAAACCATGTGAATAATGCTGTTGCAATCAGAAAAGCATATTTTGATAAAGCTGTTCATGATGCTAAAGAGGGTGTAAAGGCTATACCTTTATCAGAATTCAGAGCTGCACTTAAAAAGACTAAGGGTGCTACTGCAATGCTGGGACTCGGCATTACTTCGGCTATCGGTATGAGTTTGCAGCCTATAAATATGTATCTGACAAAAAAACGTACGGGTTCGGATAAGTTTGTGGGTGTGGATACTCCTCCTGATAAATCTTTAAAATTCAGAATATTTAAGGTTGTTTCTGCTCTGGCTGTTGGTGGCGCAATGATTTCGACTATAACCAGAAAGCCGAAAGAATTGCTTTCTTTGCTTCAGTATAAAGGAATAGTTCCGACTATCAATCAGTTTAAATTCATATATGGCATGACTATAATGAGCCGTTTGATGGCTGCAAGGGATAAGAATGAATACCGTGAATCTGTAACAAAAGACTCCCTCGGCTTTATAAACTGGCTGATTCTGGGTGGCTTTGTTTCGAAAATCTGTTCTTATTTATTTGATAAAGATTTGGTAAATCTTGACAGAAATGCTGCAAAAATGGATAAGGGCAATGCTCTCATCAGAGGCTGGAAATGGATTACAAGAGCTGCCGAAAAAACTCATGATGAATTGATTCAGCCGCTTTTGCAAAAAGCGAATATAGCTGTTGTTGATAACAATGGCAAGATAAAACCCTATAGAGTACTTCTTGATGAATTATACAAAAATGCTCCAAAAGAAATGGAAAAAGATATTCAGCTTTTGAGAAAAAAAATCAGACAGAAAAATATTGCTCAGCTTCTTGGTTATGCTTATTCTGGAATTGTGCTCGGCTGGGGTATACCGAAATTGAACATTGCAATAACTAAGGCTGTAAATAAAAATAAAAAACAGGATGTAGCTCAGC
Source organism: Candidatus Gastranaerophilales bacterium (assembly GCA_944323425.1). GTDB lineage: Bacteria > Cyanobacteriota > Vampirovibrionia > Gastranaerophilales > Gastranaerophilaceae > CALUPY01. The sequence goes on from CALUSL010000024.1 coordinate 11,292, forward strand.
CTTCTCCGTCTTTTAACCCTGTTATTAATCAGAACAATAAAACATTTGGCGCTTTCTTGAAAGGAATTTAAATGATAGAAAAAGTTAAAGGGATGTTTAAAACTGTCGTTCCCAAAAGAGAAGCTTATGAAAAACAAATCGCTGAATTAGAAGCCAAAAAGGCAAGAAAAACAGCATATGCTGCTTTATTGAAAGCCGGCGCTCCTCAAAAATCTAATCTGTACAGTTCAGTAATGAAAGAGATTGCTCTTTTGAATTTGAAAATTGATGATGTTGTGGATGAGTATAACCGATTTGTAGCAAAAGAAAATGCTATCCAGAAAGCATTTGAGAGATTGAACGGACTAAATCAGTAGCTTATCTTATAGATAGTCTTTCGACTCCGCGTACAAATCTCGTGAGCATCGGTTCTTCATCTTTGCTGATAGAATCAACAAGAACGGTTGTAGATCCCAGTAATTTTCCGACAAGAATGTCTGTAAGCGGTCTGTCTCCTATCATTGCCGCATCTTTTGGCTGAATTGCATTTTCTTCAAGAAACGATTTTATGATGGATGGAGAAGGTTTGTTTGCGTGTCCTATTACAGGAAAATTTACCTGTGCTCTTACTTTATTTATGTAGTCAATATTCTTATTATTGCTGGCTATTGCAAGCATAAAATCTTTTGAAAGTTTATCAAACATTTGAAGAACGTCGGTTGAAAATACACCTGCTTTTGATTTCATTACAGTACTATCCAAATCAAATATCAGGACTTTTATCCCGCGCTCTTTTAGTTTATCAAAGTTAACTTCAAATACATTTTTTACATTGTAGTCAGGTTTCAATATCATCTTATATTTTTTATCCCTATTGTTCTTCCGATTGCATATTTGTAATTTTCTGGAATTACAGATAATTCGACGTAAATATCATCGTTAGTGTTTCCGACTTCCTGTTCTTCCATATTCATATTAAAAATTTTTAAAATTTTTGTTTTGAACATTTCCTGGGGTGAAATCATTTCAATTTCATCACCGGTTTTTACTTTATTTTTAATTTTTACTTGAAGCAAATTGTCCTTTTTGCCTCTGACCTCAAATAAAAAGTCCGCTCCGGCCAGTCCTTTTGAAATATCATAACTGTATCCGTCACCGTCCGGTTTGTTTAGGTAGAATCCTGTTGTGTAACCTCTATTTCCGACTTTTAGTAATTCGTCAAAAAGCGATTCATCTTTTATTCCCAGGTAATAATTGTCTATAGCTTTTCTGTAAGTTTTGGCGACTGCTGAAACATAGTAGAGACTTTTAGTTCTGCCTTCTACTTTGAATGAATTTACACCTGCATCAATTAATTGAGGTATGTAATTTATCAGTGCTAAATCTTTTGGACTAAGAATGTGTGTGCCGCGTTCATTTTGCTCTATTTCAAAGTATTCCCCGGGTCTTGTTTCTTCAAGAAGCTTATAACTCCATCTGCATGGTTGGGCGCAGCCTCCATGGTTTGCCTGACGTTCACCTTTTGTCATATAATCACTCAAAAGGCATCTTCCGGAAAATGATACACACTGCGAACCATGAACAAAAGATTCAAGTTCAATATCAGGAACTTTTTCCCTGATTGTTCTGATTTGCTCAATGGAAAGTTCGCGTGCTAAAATGACTCTTTTTGCTCCAAAGTCTCTCCAGTATTTTACTGCTTCATAGTTTAGCGTATTTGTTTGTGTGCTTATGTGAAGTGCGATTTCTGGAAGTTGGTTTTTTATAACATTCAATATTCCAAAATCACTAACAATCACTGCATCTGGTTTTGCGTCTTTTATTACTTCAATCGTTTTGTATAAATTATCAATATCTTCATTGAATGCGTAAATATTCAATGTCATATATACTTTTTTCCCGTAGGAATGGGCTAAATCAATAGCATTTTTTAAATTTTCCGCTGTAATGATTTCACCTTTGCGCATAGAACGAAGACTGAAATCCACCATACCCAGATATACGGCATCTGCTCCATAGTTGATTGCATAATCAAGCTTTTCAATATTTCCTGCGGGTAATAATAATTCAACTTTGTTCATATAATTATTTTATTATAAAAAAATAAAATAAAGAAAGAACCGGCATTTTATGCCGGCTCTTTTTAAGAATATTAAATTTTTTATTAGACTAGTTAATGCTGTTGATAAGTCTAACTTTTGTGCGAGCGCCTTTACCAGAAAGGTCTGCTTTACCTTCTTGAGCAAGCCAGCCAATACCCATAGATACGAAGTTTTCGTTGAGGTCTAATTCTTTTTCGAGTTTAGAAATAGTTGCTTCGTTGTTTTTTTGTTCTGCTAAAAATTCATAAACTTTGCCAGCTGCTTCGCCAATGTAATAGTTCATACTTCAAATCTCCTTTTCTCTTTTTTCTGCCTTCTATTTTCAACAAGTTTATATTAATATATATATAATAAATTTTGAGATTTGTAAATGGAGAAAAGCAATGAATCATACTAAAAGTGGAGAAGTTTGGTACTTTGGTAGTAACGTTGATACGGATGTAATAATTCCTGCACGATATTTAAATACATCAGATGAGAAAGAACTAGCTTCTCACTGTATGGAAGATATTGATGATACCTTTGCAAAAAATGTAAAAGAAGGTGATATAATTGTTGCCGGAGAAAACTTTGGCTGCGGAAGTTCCAGAGAACATGCACCTATTGCAATAAAAGCAAGCGGGATTTCTGTTGTAATTGCAAAAACTTTTGCAAGAATATTTTTCAGAAATGCAATTAATATTGGTTTACCCATTCTTGAGCATCCGACACTGCCAGATGAATGTAAAAAAGGAGACAGACTTGAAATAGATTTGTCTACAGGCGTGGTTAAAAATATTACAACAGGAAAAGAATACCAATGTGCAAAATTTCCGAAAGAAATTCAGGATTTAATTCAAAAAGGTGGTTTGATAAATTATACAAAATCAAAACTTGGTGTTTAGACAAAAATATAAATATATTATTAAAAAGCGGAGATTTGAATCTCCGCTTTTTGGTTAACTTAAAATGTAATTTAGTAATGTTCTGACTCCGGCTCCGGTTGCTCCTTTTTTGAGTTCATTGACCGGTTTGTCGAGAAATGCTGTGCCTGCTATATCGATATGTGCCCAACGTGTTTTCTTTACAAAGTTTTGCAGGAATAGAGCTGCTGTCTGTGTACCTGCATATCTTGAGCCTGTATTTTTCATATCTGCTATATCACTTTTTAGAGAGTCTTTGTATTCTTCATACATTGGCATCTGCCATAAACGTTCTCCGCCAGCGGCTCCGCATTTTATTAATCTATCAATTAATGATTGGCTGTTGCCCATAATACCGCTTGCAACGCTGCCGAGTGCAACGACACAAGCTCCCGTAAGTGTAGCCAAATCGACAATTTCATCGACTTCCAAATCGCTTGCATAACAGAGTGCGTCAGCAAGCGTAAGTCTGCCTTCTGCATCAGTGTTATCCACTTCGATTGTTTTTCCGTTTTTGGCAGTTAATATATCACCAGGTTTGTAAGCACTGGCTCCTGGCATGTTTTCGCATGCAGCAATAAGTGCATGAATTTCAATATTCGGTTTTAATTCTTTAACAACACTCATTACAGCAAGAATCGCTGCTGCTCCTGACATATCGTCTTTCATGTTGAGCATTGATGACGGTGGTTTTAAATCTAGTCCGCCGCTGTCAAAACAAATCCCTTTGCCTATAATAGCTATTTTTCTTAAGGGTTTTGATGGTTTATATCTCATGTGGATAAATTTCGGGGGTTGACTGCTTCCGCGTGCTACGCCCAGAAATGCACCCATACCCATTTTTTCAATATCGTCTTTTTCGTATACTTTTACATCTACATCTTTTATTGCCTGTGCTGTTTTCGCAAGATATGTCGGTGTTGCTACCTGTGGCGCTTCGTTTGCAAGATCTCTTGCAAAGTTTACTGCACCTGCAAAGATTTTTCCTTTTTTTACCCCTGCTTTTGCTTTTTTGCAGCTGTCTTCATTAATGTCTATAATTGCAAATTCTTCGATTTTTTTAGCTTTTTTCTCTGATTTGTATTTTTCAAATGAATAGGAACCGATTATTGTGCCTTCAGCAATCATTTGTGCTGCCAGAGCTTCGTCGAAACCGCCGATGCCTGCACCATGCAATATCGATACAACCTTTTTGGCATTAGTCATTTTCATACATTTTTGAATAACTTTTGCCGCAAGTTCTCTGAGTTTTCCTAAAGTGAAGTCTTTGTTTTTTCCAAGACCGACAATAAGAACTTTGTCTGCCGGAATTTTTCCATGAGTAGGCAGTACGTACATCTGACCGTATTTCCCGCTGAAACCTTCTTTCTGTATAACGAAACTGCTGATTAAATTTCCAAGCGCCATATCAACAGCTCCGGTTGCTCCGCCCGGCATTTTTACTCCCTCAAAAAGGTTTACGACAAGAACATTTGCCGGTGTTTGTTCTAGCAATCCTTTGGTTACTGTTAAATTCATCATTTCCTCTTTTCAATTTTTCATCTTGCCACAATTATACGCTATAAATTGATTTTAATAAATCTTTTTTTGTTGTAATATAATTTCGTATGGAGAATACAAAAAAGAGGTGTATTATGAAAAAATCAATTCACGATTTAGGAGACATCAAAGGAAAAAGAGCACTCGTTCGTGTTGACGTAAATGTTCCTATGGATGAAAACAAAAATGTTACTGATGATACTAGAATCAGAGCTATTTTGCCTACTTTACAATTTTTGAAAGATAAAGGCGCAAAAATTATTCTTATGGCACACCTTGGCAGACCGAAAGGTGAATGGAAAACAGAATTTTCTCTTGAACCAGTTGCAAAATATATGTCTAAACTTTTGGGTGAAGATGTATTGTTTGTAAAATCACCTGTAGGCGAAGGCGCAGACAAAGAACTCGAAGCTTTAAAAGACGGTCAGGTTGCATTGCTTGAAAACATTCGTTTTTACAAAGCAGAAGAAGCAAAAGACGATGATATGACTTTTGCTGAAGAACTCGCAAAACTCGGTGATTTCTATGTAAACGACGCATTCGGCGCTGCTCACAGAAAACACACATCTACTGCAAAAGTTGCACATATTTTGAAACCGGCTGTTTCAGGATTGTTGATGGAAAAAGAATTAAGATGTCTGTCTCAGGCGCTTGATAACCCTGTAAGACCATTTACTGCTGTTGTCGGCGGTGCTAAAGTTTCTTCAAAAATCGGCGTTCTTGAAAACTTAATCGACAAAGTTGACAATCTTATTATCGGCGGCGGTATGGCTTATACATTTGTTAAAGCTAATGGCGGCAAAATCGGAAATTCTATCTGTGAAGATGATCAGATGGATGTTGCAAAAGCTATTGAAAAGAAAGCTGCTGATAAAGGTGTAAAAATTGTTATGGCAACGGATGTTCTTGCAACTGATGATTTTTCAGGAAAAGGAACAAACAAAGTTGTCGACGTAAAAAATATTCCGGATGGATTTGAAGGTGTAGATGCAGGTCCTGACACACAGAAAGCATTTGCTGAAGTTCTTAAAAATTCAAAAACAATTTTGATGAACGGTCCTGTTGGTGCATTTGAAAATCCTGCATTCGCAAACGGAACAAAAGCTGTTCTGCAGGCGATTGTTGATGCTACGAAAAACGGTGCAGTATCTGTTATCGGCGGTGGAGATTCTGTTTCAGCTGCTAAACAGTTCTTCAAAGCAGAAGATTTTACGCACGTTTCAACAGGCGGCGGTGCTTCTCTTGAATTTATTGAAGGTAAAGTATTGCCCGGTGTTGCAGCACTTGATGATAAGTAAAAATATAATTAAGACTGCATAAAATATAAAAAGCTCTCAATAATTTTGAGAGCTTTTTTATTATATAAAAAATTATTCATAGAGATTTTTATAAAAATATTTTGATTATTTCGAAAAAAGTTTTTTTAGTCCTTCGCAAATTTTTTCTGTAAAAAATATTTTTTCACTTCCATCGGACTCTACAATTCGTCTTACCAGTTCATCTTTTCCGCTTTTGTCCTCTTTTTTTAGACCTTTGTATAAAGCAATCCAGCCGTTCCTGTCTTCGAGAACTTTGTAATCCTTGTTGTTCTTAAATTTATTTATAATATTCTGGTATTTGTTTGTTGCAGGTGGTATGCGCATATTAAGTCCTCTCTAATTTGTGATAATTAATTAAACACCAAACAAAGTTGACTTTGTCAAAAAATACAAAAAAGTTAATTAATTGTAACAACTACACTTGTAATGTGATGGTAATAAAAAGAACCCGACTTTTTGATTTTTATTGTACGGGTTCTTTTTATATCAATTATTACATTAAAAAATCAGGTTAATTATTGACCAAGGTACGAGAGTGTCTGAAGAATTTCATTCGATGCGTTGAATACGCGGCTGTTTGCTTCAATAGCTCTCTGTGCTACAATCATGTCTGCGAATTCAGAAGCGAGGTCTACGTTTGAACCTTCAAGGACACCGGATTTAACCTGTCCGAAAGCGTTGGACGATACAGAACCGAATGTAGCAAGACCGATGTTCGGACCTGTCGAGTATGTATTGTTGCCTGCAGCTTTAAGACCGTTCGGATTGACAAAGTTTGCCATCTGAATCTGGAGGTTAGCAGGAACAGCAAGACCTTCTTCCATATTGATGTCATCGCCGGATATTACAATGTTGCTGTTTGTTGTGTATTTGAAGATAACTCTGTTCGGGTTATCAGGATCTTTCATAACGCTCAATTTGTCGTTGTTACCGTAAGTAACTTCGATTGTACCGTCTTCAAAGATACTGATTGATTGCTGCTGTTGAGCGGTGCTGATGCTGGATGTACCGGATGTAATTGTTTGCTGGTAGTCCAGAACCTGTGATGTATATGTATCAGATCCGTCAGGTCTGTTTAAGTTCATATTAGAAAATATAGAGGATGTTCCGCTTTTGAATTCAAGAGAAGAAGTGCCGTCCGCCGCTTTGAAGTTCAGCTGACCATTACTTAGTGTAACTTCGACATCACCGCCTGTTTCATCTGTTATTTCATCAATAAACTGCTGCATTGTCATGTTTTCTGTGATTTCAATATCGTAAGTGTCTTGAACCTGTCCCTGGTCATCAACAGTTTGAATCTGTGCAGTACCTGCGCCTGCCTGAATACCGTTCAATCTGTCAAGACGTTTATTTAGCATATGGTCATTAGTTGATGGAGTTGTCTCGGTGTTGATTAATGTCGGGATTTTGATAGGAATAGTGCTTGTTGACGTGGTCATTGATGTATCTGTACCGAGTACTTTATAACCATTTGGCATTACGAGGTGACCGTCTGCATCAAGTTCAAAGTTACCGGCTCTTGTGAACAGTACTTCTACAGTAGGTGAAGCAACGGTAAAGAATCCGTTACCCTGGATGCTTACGTGGGTTGCCTGTCCTGTTGCAAGAGTTGTTCCGGCATTAAAATCTCTTGAAATCTGTGATACCTGAACACCAATACCGATTTGTCTGGGGTTAATACCTCCGACATTGTTCTGCGGTGCGCTGCCGCTGCTGAGTGTTCTGTAATAAACATCTGAAAATTGAACACTGGAGGCTTTAAAACCTACTGTGTTCATGTTTGCAATGTTGTCAGCAACAACATTGATTTGTGTTTGTCCGGCTGACATACCGCCGATTGCGCTGTAAAATGCCTGTGTCATCTATCCTCCCGTTTTTAATTGTAATAATTGATTTTTATTCTTCCTGTGTATCAAGGACTTTTGAAGCGTATGAGCCTTTATCTGCATCATCGAGTCCAAAGCCTGCTTTTGTTACAAAGTTACTTGATTGAGCATTTGCATTGTTTATATTTCCGTCGTTGATTGCAATTGCTATGTTATCACCGGTCGGAGTGAGCACGATTTTTCCGTCTTTAATTTCTGCATTTACTCCGGCTACATTAAATTTCTTAATTAAATCATCAACTGTCATGTCTCTTGATATTTCGATGACGTGGTTTGTGATTCTGTTATTGTTATTTGTATCTTGAACTCTTAGTGTGATGGCACCTTCTGTTACACCATCAAGCATGTTCAGGTCTCTGATTTTTGTTTTGCCTATTTCTTCAGCAGATGAAGGTGTTCCTGATTGTGTAGTAGATTCTGTTCCTACGGCTGCAACCAGTCCCAGCGGATATTCAACACCATCGATTACAACGGTTGCTGCTGAACTTGTAAAGTTTGCAGACTCAACTGTGCCTGTAATAGTTTTTGTTGTATCATTCGGGTCAATTACCGTAACGGTTTTGCCGACAAGACTTGTTGCCTGCACAATCATGTTGTTTTGAGAAATTGATTCACTAAGGTTTTGGAGTTCTTGAACCTGTGTAAATTGTGCCTGTTGTGAAAGCATTTCAGAGTTATCCATAGGGTTAGTCGGGTCCTGATTTTTAAGCTGTTCCATCATAAGATAGAGAAATGCGTCACCGTCAAGTTCCTGTGTAGGTCCGTTTGCCTGTTGTTCTTTATATTTGTTTTGTGCTGTTGCACTAAGCATTGCGTTTAATTCACTTTGTATATTTGTCATTGTTACTCCCCTTATACCGTATAATCGACCTTACCATTGTGTAATATTCTAGAAGACGTTTGTGTTTCTATTGTTGATTGTTGATGTGTTTCATATTCCTGTTCTTCGGAATTGTATTGCGCAGCAGCATCTCTGTTTGTTGCTTGTCTGCTGCCCTGATGTGAATGTTGCGATGCATTCTGATTGAACTGTTCATGTTCAAAGCCCAGATTTGCATTGCTTGATTGAGATGTTGTTTCTACTTTTAAGTTATTTACATTTACGCCCTGACTTTGAAGAGAAGCCTTCAGAGCATCCATATTTTTGTCTAAAAGCTCTTTAACCTGTTGATTTTCTGTTGCCATTTTTGCAGTTATTCCATCTTGAGAATTTACAATTTCAAGGTGAATTCTGCCGAGATTCTCCGGTCTTAGAACAATAGTAACTTTGCTGTTGCCGCTGTTTTGAAGATCAGAAAATCTTGCATTTATCTGGTTCATAATGTCAGATTTGTTTAAAGCCTGATTGTTCTGAGCATTGTTAATAATTTTTCCGAAAGCATTTTTTTCAATTTTTGCACCGAATGCATCAACGGTTTGAGAAACCGGTTCTGATACATTTTTTACTGACATTTTTATTACTTCTTCATTTGCATTGTTTTTGTTAAATGTTGAATTCGAGTCAGTACTTGTATCCGTTGAACCTTTGGATGCTTCTACTGTCGCTGTGCCTTCTGCTGACTGGAATGTGGATATTGCTTTATCTTTGACCTTGTTCGGTACATCATCTACATTCAGTGATGTTTGTTCTTCTGTATTTTTAGTGTTTGCTTTTATAACAGCCTCATCTGTTGAAGTGTCAATTTCTGTATCAACAGTTGATGATGTTTGAGCTGTTGTGTCTTCGCTTGTCTCTTGAAGCTGACCATCCAGAGTTGGATTTTGTGCTTGAAGATTTATTGTAATTTTTTTATTTGTAGAATTAGAATTTGATTCTGTAGTTGTGCTGCTTTTTAGTGTATTATCTGCCTGTGTTTTTGTTGTATCGGATTTGTTTGTCTCAACATCGATATTTTCAGCGTCATCTGTTTTTATTTCTATATTTTGAATTACTTCAGCATCCTGCGCTGTCGTTTGCGATTGCGCCTGTGTCTGCGTCAAAGGCTGCTGTGTAGTTTGGGAATTAGCTGTGCCCTGTGTATTAGTTTTTGTTTCAGTTGAGGTTGAACTATTGTTTAATATGTTTTTTATTTCTTCGTCCGTAAGCTGTTCAGCACTTTTTTCAAATTCTATATTAGATAGAATTTGTTCGTTCATTAATTTTGTTGTTGTTTCTGTTTGTTGTGATGAAGATTGGCTGCTTTGGTTGTTATTAGCTGTGTTTTGTGTTGCGTTTTTTGCAGTTGAGGAGTTATCAGTGCTTGTTGTGACTTCAGTAGTGTTTGTTTCCGGTATTGTATTCCAGATTACATCATCCTGAATGTTAGTCTGTACAGTATTTTGGATTGTTTCTGAATTAGCTGCATTATCAATATTTATATCTGTTTGAGTATTTGTTGTATTTGTATTGTCAACATCTGCATTTTTAGAATCTTGTGAATCTCCGGTGCTTTCAGAATCGTTGTTTGGGTCTTTTATTTCAGTGTTGTTTTCTTCTTCTGTTGTGTTTTGATTTTTTTGTTCTGTGTCTGTCGTATTTGACGAATTTTCTGTTTTTTCTTGTTTATTTATATCTTGAGTTTTTTTATCAAGATTTTCTGTTTCATTAGCAGTTTCAGGATTGTTTTTATCATTGTTGTCTATTTTATTTTGTGAGTCCTGTGCTGAATTGTTTTTTTCTGTTTTATTCTGTTCAGCTGCAGACTGTTGTCTGTCGGATACTTCATGGTTGTTATTTTTTTGATTGTTTTGAATATTGTTGTTTTTATCCTGAGATTGGACTGTTTTGTTCTGTTCGTAGACAGAATTGTTATCAGTTTTGAACGGTTGAGATTTGTTTTCAGTTCTGTCAAGATAGTTGTTCTTTTGCTGTTGATTTTTGTTAGCAGTCAGATTGTCATATATGTTTGCAAAAGTATCATCAGCGGTATTTGAGGGCGTGTTAGAGCCTGCTGAAAATTTTTCAACCGTCTGGTTTGCTAATAAATTTGTTATACTAAAATTATCCATCTCCGCCCCGTTAATTGTTTTTTATGCAGATCTGTATCTGCTTGATGTAATATCGTCTAACTCTTTTCTCGAATTCTGTTCCAGTTCTTTATAGTATTGTTTTTTCTGGTTTTCTTTGAGTTTTTCGAGAACTTTCTTTTCTTTTAACACTTCATTAACTTCCTTGCGTTTTATTTCAAGGAGTTTTTGTACGTTTTGAATAATGACTTTTTGGTTTGAAATGTCAACAATTAACTTGTTAATAAAGTCTTTATATCGCTGGACTTCCACAACATTGAGATCATTTCCGCTGTTGAAAACATTCATAAGCGCCTGATTTATTTCGAGCTGGTAGCCTTCCAGTTCTTTTTGTTTTTGGACAGCTTCCTGTAAACCTCTTTGAACTTTTGCCACTTCCAGCAATTTTTCTTCAAGAAGTTTTTCTTTTATATCCAGTACTACCTGTAATCTAAAAGTAAATTTTTTCAAACCTGCCTCACAAAAAGTCTATAAAGTCTTTATTATATTCACAGGGTACTATAATATGATTTTCTTAACTATCCTCTAAAAAAATGATTTATTTCGGATATTGGCGGGTTTTAGGGTTTTGGTTTATTTTGAGTTTATCAAAAGTTCGGCAAGGAGTATATCTTTTGGGGTTGTAATTTTTATATTCGAATAATCTCCTTCATCTATGTATACAGGGAAACCGAGAAACTCCAGCATTCCTGCATCATCAGAAAATGATTTTCCAAAAAGTCTTTCGTGTGCGGCGAGAATAGTTTTGTATTCAAAAATTTGCGGGGTTTGAACGCACCACAGTGTATCCCTGTCCGGAGTTTCTATTATTTTCCCGTTTTTATCAACTTTTTTAATCGTGTCGGTTGCTTTGACTGCAGTAATAGCAGCACCTTTTTCAATTGCTTTTTCAAGACAGCTTTTTATGTTATCTATTTTTATAAGCGGTCTTGCTGCATCGTGAATACACACAAAATCAGGATTAGTACAGGCTTTTAGAGCGTTGAAAACAGAATCCTGTCTGGTTTTTCCTCCTCGTGTTATTTTTAAATTTTTGATATGTTTAAATTTATCTGATATTTCTTTTTCTAATTTTTCAGAAGCCGAAATTATTATCTCCTGGGGGTCCAGAGGTAAAAAGGCATTAACTGAGCATTCTATAACTGTTTTTCCGTTTATTGTTTCAAGAAGTTTGTCCTTCCCGTATCTTACAGATGAGCCGCCGGCTGTGATTATGACTGATATTTTCATTATTTCTCCTTAAAGTGCATGAAACTTTTTTTGTTAAATGTTTCGTTGTCTATGCACAAAATCTTATTATTATCATTGATAAAGACATCATTACCTTTTCTTGCTATGCCTATTTTTTTAAATTCTCTTTTGTCTAGCTTTTTATATGTGGTTTCAGGGATAACAGCAACAAGCTCAAAATCCTCTCCGCCCCAGAGTATCAGATCTTTATAATTTTGTGGAAACAGTTCTTTTAATATTGAATTAAAAGGAATTTTAGAAAAATCAATATCTATCGCAATCTTACTTGCTTTGGATATTTTGTAAAGCGCATCTGCAAGTCCGTCTGAGGTGTCCATTAGAGCGAAGTCGCGTGTTGCACTTTTTGCTAGTTCAAGGCCTTTTTCAATCTGCGGAGAAGGCAGCAAGTGTTTCTTTATAATTTCATCCGGCTCTGTTTTTTTTTCTTGCAGCAATGTTAAGCCGGCAGCACTTTCTCCATGATTTCCTGTAACAATCACTATATCATCCGGTTTTGCATAGCTTCTTGAGACGTTGAATTTTGAAATTTTTTTACCGATTGCGCATATAGAAATAAAAACTTTTTCAGAACGTGTCAAATCACCGCCTATTACTGCTACATTATATTTTTGGCAAATTTTGTTCAGTCCCTGGTAAATTTTTTCAACAAAGTTTATATCGATATCTTCCGGTAAAGAAAGTGATACAGTAATATAAAGCGGGACAGCGGCGCTCGCCGCAATGTCGGAAAGATTTACGGCTGCTGCTTTCCATCCGAGTTCTTCGGGGGTTGTTGTTTGCAAAGAAAAATGCACATCTTCAACCAGAGTGTCCTGTGTCACATATAGACCGAACTCTTCAAGATATGCACAATCATCACCCAGATACTTGTTGTTCGCCAGTTTGGCGCTAATTGTGTCTAAAAATTCAATTTCCTTCATCCCTTGATTTTATCACAAATCAAGTAAGGCTTCTAATGAGGAGACCTAGATTTATATCTTTGTTTCTTTCAAAGTAATAAAAAGGATTCAAATACTTTAAAAAACTCCAGAAACTTTTCATAACCTTAGTGCCTCCTTCATTGTAAGTTGTGCAAACAAATCAGCCATAACTATATATACGTAGAATGCCAGAAACGGGATAAACAGAGTTAAAAGACCGGACAGTGATAAAATTGAAGCAATAAAAGTGAAACAAATGCTGATTGCGAATACGCACAATACAAGAATCAGGAAGTTTCTGAAATCACCGGCTACAATTAAAAATGCTCTGTCTATATTTACAAATGAACTTATTTTTAAATCGACCGCAAAACTCATCATAAACGGCATGTATAATGCAGCAACAAAAATATGAGCTAAAAAGCATATGGCGGCGTAAATCATTGTGTGTTCAACCGGAACCAGAAAAATGTACAAAATTCCCATTAGTATTGCTATAGGGAGATAAAATAGGATTGTTCCCGCATATGCCTTGGCTCCAATTTTTACAAGTTCGAAAAATCCGTTCCATTCAGGTAAATTTTCTTTGTCACCCAGTATTTTTGCGTGCAGAGTTTTAAAGAAATAACCTACAAGCGACAGATAAATACCAATGGAAATTACAGCAAAAAACAATAACGCGCAGGCATTGTACGGATCTGAGAACATTCTTTTTATTCCCGGGAATGCTATACCGCACATGGGGAAAACGACAAGCAAACCGCCCAGAAGGATTTTTCTGATCCAACCGGAATCTTTCAGCATATATGTACAAGCATGCTTTACATCAACACACACGGCACATGCTCCTATTTAATAAACACACTACTATTGTAACACTTTTTTGAATAAAAATAAAGTGTTTTAATCGAAATTTTTTAATTATTTTTTTTAATTTTACAATGCAAAAATGTATTTCATATTGCTAAATTTTTTATCCCTATAGAAATTTTATATAAAATATGTAAAAATATAAGAAGAAAAGAGGTCTCGATGGATAGTCATAATTTTCACTCAAATGATGCAGTGCCGGAAGTTAAATCAATTATGCAAAAAGAAATTTTTGAGCAGCCTGCGGTTGTGAAGAAACTCTTCGAACGTTGTATAAACACTAATGATACCGTAATGCTGAATTTGCCGCTTAATATAAACAACATAATTATTTCCGCAAGCGGCTCATCCTACAATTGTGCGGCGATTGCTGCTCCTTTGTTTAGAGAATTGCTCTGTATTCCGTGTGAATATGAATATTCAAGCGAATTTATATTACAAAAAAATTATTTCGTAACTCCGGAAACGCTATTTATATTTATATCCCAGTCCGGTGAAACCTCGGACACTCTGCAGGCAATAAAAAAAATTAAGGAACTTGGCGGAAAAACTTTGTGTATTACCAATGCAGAAAACTCTACATTGTGGAATTTGAGTGATTATCGTATTTTATCTGATGCCGGAGAAGAAAAAAGTATTGCATCAACGAAGGCATTGTGCGCCCAGCTGTTTTGTATGATGTTGATTATACTTAAAATAAAATTTTCAAAAGCACAGAGTATAGAAAAAGAAATTCATGCACTAAAACGGCTGCCGCTTTATCTTGAAAGGATAATCGGTGATTTTGACAGATTTAAAATTGCTGCTGAAATGATTTCAAAATACAGAGACATTGTCATTCTGGGGAACAAAACATATTATCCGGTTGCAAAAGAAGGGGCTCTTAAAATAAAAGAAACCTCGTATTTGAATGTAATGGCGTATCCATTCGGTGAATTTATGCACGGTCATGTTGCGGTATTGAATGAGCGAGCTATTGTTATAGCAATTATAGACGAAGAAAATGAAGAGTCTGCAAGACGAAATCTCAAAAAAATCAGAGCTGATTACAATCCTCAAATAATTTGCATAAGCACAGTAAAAGATATAGACTGTGGTGATTTCAATATTTACATAAAAACAAGCAAAAAAATAAAAGCCATCTTTGGGGCTCTTATCACTCTTCAATTAATAGCATGCGAAATTGCAAGAATACTAAAGAAAAATCCGGACAAACCCAAAGGTTTGAAAAAGGTTGTCAGGGACTAGGGCTAATGTGAGAAAATATCTGTGATGTTTCTATGGATTGCCACGCTCACTTCGTTCGCCGTCTTGGATTTCCTTCTCGCTCGTTGCTGTCGTGGACTTCGCTGCGCTGCCGTCCACTTCGCACTCGCTCCCCGGACTAGCTCCTTTCAGTCGCGTCGTCCGTCCGAAAATCCGCCGCAATGACGAATGTGAGGCGTCATTGCGAGGAGCGGAGCGACGAAGCAATCCAGTCAGCCGGCGTTTATTGTATCAACGACAGGACGATAGAGGAATGGATATTTTGAGACTGTGCAAGGAGAACGGAGGAGGTTTGCTGTAGAATCTGACTTTTTACAAAGTCTGCAGATTCAACGGCAATATCCGCATCCATAATAGTGGATTTAGCGGCAGTGTAGTTTTGAATAGTAGTGGTCTGGGATTCAAGAATAGAGTTCAGACGGTTAATAGCAGCACCAAAATCAGCTCTTTTTTCATTAATCTTAGATAAAAGTTCATCAATGTCATCAATCGCACCAGCACAGGACTCAGATGTTGAAAAATCTACACTGAACCCATCAAGAGAGAAATAAGTTTCTAAATAGATACAAGAAGTACTTTTTTCATCCTCACCGATTTGTAGTCTAATAGCATTTTGAGAGTTATCGTCAGACTGACTGTTAGACTGACCTTTTAACTTAGGCGGATAAGATGAGAAATCCCATATAGTGTCATCCCATCCTGTCCAGTTCGTCGGGTCTTTCATTTGAGAGGTTGTGAGACCATTGTTATTGTTAAAAGTGCTTAAACCATCATCAAAGCCATATGCAGCATTTTGTCCTGTTGTTTG
>CALUSL010000025.1 GCA_944323425.1 Candidatus Gastranaerophilales bacterium
CACTAACATTGATTATTCGTGTCGTTATGGTGAGGTTAGGGCTTGATGCGGTTATTATCGTTGGTTTTGTTTTTTTTTATTTTTACATAATAAATATTATCAATACATGTCACATCGCATGTCTCTTTGGATTGCCGCGCCCACTTCGTTCAGCCCCGCCAAAATCCGCTGTCTTGGATTATTGGCAGCTCGAAGTTCTACCACTCGTTCTTTTTTGCATTCGCAAAAACTCACTCGTATCGAACTTCTACGCAGGACGTGCTGGGTGCCTTTCAGGCACACGGCGCACTTGCCAAAATCCGCCTCTTGGATTTCCTTCTCGCTCAGCTCTGCCGCTCGTTTGGCTTCGCCAGTACTCGCTTCGAGCTTCGCTCCCCGGGTTTCGCTTCGCTCACCCGTCCGGAAATCCGCCGCAATGACGAGGAACGAGGGCGCGGCAATCCATAAACAGAATTACCCTTCATGATACATACAAGGCTGATGAAATCTTTCCTAAAATCTTATATTGTTTTTTTGTTACACAAGAAGGGTTAGAGATATGCTTAAAAAGCTGATGGTTTTTGCTGTATTGATGGCGGCGTGCATGCCCGCTGCAGAGGCTTACAAGGTTCAGACATATACGCCGGTTCAGACGCTGCCGCCTTATTACGGCTACGGACCTGTTATGAATCCGATGATGATGCCGCATCAGGGGAGACATTTTGGGCGGCATCGAAGGATTTTGCCTGTATCACCGATTGTAGCCCCGCGCACGACAAGAACTATTGTGCCTCCGCTTTTGCCTTCGACCGGTACAGCAGCGTATTTGCCGTCTCAAACAAACGTCCGGAGAACGACAACGCTTGCTCCTTCGGAGACGAGAATACCGACTATAGCCCCGCTTCAGCCTGTTCAGAATGATTCGACAGTGTTTCAGCCTGAAACAGAGCAGAATAGTGTTCCTTCTGCGGCTTCAACTTCGAGCGCAGAAAATTATCCGAAGATTACGGCGCTTGAGAACACTATTTTCAATAAAACTTATGAAAATCAGGATATTTATTCCAGATTAAAAAGACTTGAGAAAAAATTGTTCAGAAGGACGTTTGACAGCATGGCACTTTCTGACAGAATGGACAACATATTGAACAATGTTGACCCCGCAATTGTGTACAACATAAACCGGAGGGAGCTTGCAAAGATTGAAAACAAAATACTCGGCAGAAGCTTTGAGGGTGAAACTATCGACGAGCGTATAACAAGACTCGAAAAAGAAATGCTCGGCGCAATGCAGGGCGGAAATATAAAGCAGCGCTATGAAGTTATAAAAAGCGCGTCGCGCCATTACAATGCCTTTCCCGCATATACCGCAGGAGGCACGCCTCAGAACAATTACACAATGTACAACAATTACCGGAAGCCGAGAAGAAATATATTAAGTTTCATATTTGACATGATGTCAACCGGCTTTGGCGCCGGCGCTATGACCGGATATACTCCGCCCGTGTTTTCTCCTTTTGACAATTTTCAGGATGCAAGCGGTATTCAGGACTACTACATGGGCAACCGCGGCGGATACTATAACAACAGAAATATGGGCAACGGGTCAACTGTCAGAATTCTGGACTGATTTGTTTCAGAGCCTGTTGAGAGGTTATGACGGGGATTTCGTTTATTAAAGCAGGCTTAGCTGTTTTTCTTCCTCAAGAATATTTCTCAAAAATTTTTTCCTGTGCCAGACCGTGGCGCCGAGACGTTTTATTGCATCCACATGCTCTGCTGTCAGATAGCCTTTGTTTCTTGCCCAGCCGTATTCCGGAAAGTCTTTATCAATTTTGTACATAAACCTGTCCCTTGAGACCTTCGCAAGAATACTTGCCGCCGCAATACTTGCGGATTTTGAGTCTCCTTTTACTACAGTCATCTGCTCTGCCTGATAGTTTTTTATCTTTTTGTTTCCGTCCACAAGCACTTTTATCCTGTCCGTGCCCAGCTGTGAAGCTACATCGCAGCACGCCTTTTTCATAGTATCAAGAGATGCGTTCAGTATATTTTTTGTCTCTATTTCAGAAACAGATGCCTGTTGAATGGAGAATACCGCATATTTTTTTATTACCTCAAACAACTCTTCTCTGTGCTTTTCCGGGAGTTTTTTTGAGTCATTCAAAAGTGCCAGCTCTTCATAAAGGCTTTCTGGGATTTCTCTGAAACACACCGCAGCAGCAAACACGGGACCTGCTCCGGGTCCTCTTCCCGCTTCATCGGTGCCTATGACCAATCCGCCCTGAGCTCTGTCAAATTCCAAAAGTTCTTTAATCTTCGTCATCAAGTAAAAACTTCCCTATTCGTCCGTTTCTAAAATCCGTCAGCACCATCACAGCAGCTTTTGTAACATCCGCGCGTCCTTCTTTTGCAAGCCAGTTTCTCCTGAGCGCAATGTTTTCAAGCGTTATATCCTCATTTTCATCGAGCGTGTAGTATTCAGCCACGTTTTTTTTATAATTTTTTTCGAGTATTTTTAACAGTTCCCGTGCGACAGCTTCATTTTCGTAAGCATTTTCGCTTACGGAGTTCACCATTGCCAGTTTTTGAGCCTTTTTTTGGTCCTCCTGTTTTAAGGGGATAATCCCCGGAGTGTCCAGAAGGTCGATTTTCGGGTTGACTCTGACCCACTGCTGCTGGCGTGTTACACCTGCTTTCGCCCCGACTTTTGTTTTCGATTTTTTTATGAGTTTGTTTATTATGCTTGATTTACCGACATTGGGCATACCCACGACAACTACCCTTACCGGTCTGGGCAGCAAACCTTTCGCAACAAGTTTTTCAATCTTTTCTTTTCCAAGTTCAGCTATTTTGTTTTCTATTGCGGAAATATCGTTGCTCTTTGAGGCGCAGGTCTTTAGCACGGGGAAACCTGTTTCTTCTTCAAAACGTTTTTTCCAGAACTCCAGTTTTTTTTCGTCCGCCAAATCGGCTTTGTTAAAAAGAATGAGTCTGGGTTTTTCGCCGAGGAGCTTTTTTATATTCGGATAGCAGGAGCTCGCGGGTATGCGGGCATCAATCACTTCTATCACAACATCCACGAGATTAATCAGCTCTTTGAGCTGTTTTTCCGCTTTTGCGATATGTCCGGGGTACCAGTGGATATGAGTCATAAAACGTCCTTAAAAAAATTTTTTGTTTTTTGTGTATCTGATTTCGGGTTAAAAAACAAAGCGGCTGATAAATCTTCTAAATCTGATAAATCGGCCGCTTTATTTTCAATCTTATTTCAGTGGGCTTCAGTGCACAACCGGCTGACTTCGCTGCCCGCCTGTTTTTATCTTTTTTCGATTTTTTCTTTAATACGTGTAGCTTTGCCTGAACGTTCTCTGAGGTAGTAGAGTTTTGCTCTTCTAACGTCACCGCGTCTTAAAACATTGATTTTTTCAATACGGGGTGAGTTTACAGGGAATACACGTTCAACGCCGACGCCCTGGAAAGTTTTTCTGACGGTAATAGTTTTTCCGACTCCTGAGCCTCTTTTTTTGATGATAATGCCTTCAAAAGCCTGAGTTCTTTCTTTACCGCCTTCTGAAATTCTAACGAATACTTTTACTGTATCTCCCGGATTGAGTTCAGGAAGATTATCTCTCAAATATTGAGTTCCTAATTCTTTTACTATTGGATTCATGGTCATATTCCCTTACTATTAATTCACGATATAGTTTGATTCTATATAAAACATATTTTTATATCAAGTGCCGGCTTAACTTTTCACAACATTTGTAAAGTTAAAATTTTTATAATATTATAAAAAACATGATTAAGGTGGATAAAAAGATATATGTGCCGGTGCTTTGCTGGCTGGTAAAACACATTTTCAAATTCGAGAGTTATTTTTATAACGCAAAAAATATTAACTATCCGCAGATGAAGCCTGCAATTTTTGCGCTCTGGCATGCCCATCAGTGCGGACTGTATGCGATTCCGGACAGAGGGCAGGTGAATGCACTCATCAGCAAGTCCAATGACGGAGATATTATCGCTACGGCAACGGACTATGTAGGCATAAAAGTTGTCCGCGGGTCGAGTCACAGACGCGGAGCGGGCGCTACTCTGGAGCTGATAGAAAAATTGGAGCAGGGAGAATGCGCCGCAATTACCATAGACGGTCCGAGAGGTCCCAAAGGCAAGGTTAAAGAGGGCGCTATAAATATTGCAAAACTTACTCAGGTGCCTATTATACCCATGACGTGGTATTCACCTTCAAAATGGCTTTTGAAATTCAATACGTGGGATGAATTCAGGTTTCCGTTTCTTGGCGTAAAAACTATTGCGGTGTACGGCGACCCTATTTATGTCCCGGGTGACTGCTCAAAAGAAGATATTGAAACATACCGCCAGAAACTCGAAACTGCGCTCAATGACCTGTATAAGTATGCGCGTGAGAATTATGACGAACTTGTAAAATAAATAAAAGACAGCCTGAGCTGCCTTTTAATTTTTTATGTTATGCAAACGGATTGTTGCCGGAATCTTCAACTGCGTCTCCGAATGGATTGCCGTTAATGGATACAAACTCGTAGTTTGCATTTGTAAAGAAGTTTCCGTTGGGTGCAACTTCTTCTGATGCATAATCAGCTTCTGCCCCTGAATAATAGAATCCGTCCTGATCATATCCGTCCATTACCGACGAATTAAATACATCTACGTCTTCCTGATATCCGTCAGAGTTGTATCTGGGGTTTGTTAACTGCGATGCCGACAGATTTAAGTACGGTAGATTTCCAACGTTCAACATTTTTTAAAGCCTTTCTGTTTTGATACCTGATTTATTTTTTGTTCTACGATTTACAACACTTACAAGTATATAAAAAATATATACGCCTTCGAATTTCAGTTTTTTGAAAATCTGTTACAATTGTTTACAATTTCTGAAAAATACATCGGGGTATGGTAAAAAAACTTAACAAGTACTATAATAGAGCCGGATAGAACAGATTACAGGAGAAAAATATGAATACTCTATGGGAAAAATACGCAAAGGTTCTTGTTGATTATTCCGTCAGAGTCGGAAAAGGCGACCTGACTGTCATTAGCACGAGCAGCTTTGAGGCACAGCCGCTTGTTAAAGAAATATACAAACAGGTGCTCTTAAAGGGCGGATATCCTGTCGTACGCTGCGGTATGCCGGGGATACAGGAAACTTTTATAAAATATGCAAATGATGAGCAGCTTGAATATATTGATCCGATGCTGCAGACGGAATACGAAAAGGCTTCGAAATTTATTTCAATCGGTGCGCCGCTAAATGTGAAGGCTATGGCAAAAGCTGATTCTAAAAAAATGGCAAAGCGTTCGAGCGCAACCCGTCATCTCTCTGATATGATGCTCGACAGAGCTGCTAAAGGCGAGTTGGACTGGGTTATTGCTGATTTTCCGACGAACGCTCTGGCTCAGGAAGCGAATATGTCTCTGGACGAGTACACTGAATTTCTGATTAAAGCCTGCTATCTCCATCTTGACGACCCTATTGCAAAATGGAAAGAAATTGATGAAAAGCAGCAGTATATGGCGGACTATCTGACAAGAACATCGAAACTTCATATTATCGGGGAACAAACTGATATCACTTTCTCGACTGAAGGCAGAATCTGGAAGAACTGTTCCGGTCAGTGCAATTTCCCTGATGGCGAGATTTACACATCTCCTGTCGAAGATAGCGCAAATGGTACGATATACTTCGATTTTCCTCAAATCTACAGAGGCAATGAAGCTCAGAAGGTCAAACTCAGACTTGAAAACGGCAAGGTCGTTGAAGCTCATGCAGAGAAGGGTGAAGCATTTTTGAATGACATGCTCAATATGGATGACGGTTCAAGGTTTGTCGGTGAAATAGCCATCGGAACGAATGACATGATTCAGGATGTGACCGGAAATATACTGTTTGATGAAAAGATAGGCGGGGCAATCCATATGGCAATAGGCGCCTCCTATCCGGAAACAGGCGGAAAAAATGTTTCGGGCTTGCACTGGGATTTGATTAAGAACATGAAAAACGGTTCGGAAATCTATGCTGATGACAAGCTTATATACAAAGACGGAAAGTTTATTGTATAAAAGTAAAAAGTGCCAAAAATCCTGCGGTCCGTGAATTAGAGCGGACCGCTTTTTTGTTTATTACAAACTTTTTCCGTAAGCTACTGGTAAATTTGAGAAAAAAAGGATATAATAAAACAATAAGGGATATATAAATATGTTGTTCAAAAGAAAATGTAAAATCACGTTTATAGCCCATGGCTCTACAATATATACAGAAGAAAACCGTCTTTCGGATAATGAAAATTACCCGCCTCTAAATGACAAAGGCAAAGAAGAAGCGGAAAAAATAGCAAAATGGATTGTTCGTCGTTCACCGCGGGTGGACAGGATTTATACGAGTACGGCGTTGAGATGTATACAGACAGCGCGTATAGTCTCAGAGTATTACAAAAAAGAATTCGAAATGCTTTCTTATTTGCACAACAAACGTGCGGGCATGTGGAGCGGGTACAGCTATGACGAGATTGAGAAAAAATATCCCGAAATGCTGGAAAAATATCACAACAAACCCGCTAGTTTCTGGCCGGACGGCGGTGAAACGCTTCTCGACCTTGATTTTCGTGTGAGAGATATTATAGACGAGCTGGTTGAGCAGAATTTGACGAAACGTATTATTATTGTTACGCATCCTGATATAATACGTGCGGCAATAAGAAACGCAATGGAGCTGCCCGTTGAAAACCAGAACAAGGTGTTTATTCCGCCGGGAAGTGCTTCGCAGATAAATTATTATCTTTCATGGAAAACGCTTGTTTACTCCGGACATTTGCCGCTGTAGAATACTCAAGGTTTTATAATGTATAGCAGGCAATTTGGTTATTATACGGCATTAGTACAGCCGGTACAGAGTCCTGTGTAATAAATTTTACCCTTATGTTCAGCAGAAAATTTTAGAGATACTATGCGGCTGCACAGGTTCATTGAAAATTCAACTAATAAAAACAGGCATACACATTTTTATAATCAGTCTGTTTCAAACCTTTACAGCTCTATATTAACTTTTGTTAAAATTTTAGAGTGTACGAATTACAATATATTTTTTGAAAAACAATAATTTTTTGCAAAAATTCTTTTATATTTCCTAATTTTATATAAAAAATTGCCGACTTTTTGCAAAAAGTTTTGATTATCCGTAAAAAAAACGAAGTTTTTGTCCAAAAATGCATATTTGCTACACGCTTAGCAAACAGTTGACGAAAATCAAAACATAATGTACATTAACAACATAAAGAAAAACCCGAGGAAAAATATAATTGTCTAAAGCACACTTTATCTATAAATTACATCCGCAAGTCACCACCGATTAGCGGAATTTTTTTCCAAACAAAGACTACTTAACCATTCAGACGATTGATCATTCCGACTCTATTTTGCAAAATGAAATAGAGTTTTTCTTTTGTTGCTGATAAAATGTTAAAGGAATCAGCCGGCAGCAGCGCCGTACAGAAAACATATCAAACAGGGACAAACAGCAGAAAATGAACAGAATCGAAGAACTTTGCTCAATAATCAAAGATGATATAAACAACAAAACTCTTTCCGCCACTGAAAAATCAGAGATTGCGAAAGAATTGAATACACTCATCTCAGAGGACTCAATCATTCTTGCCCAGACAAACCCGCTCTCCGGAGACGTACGGGGCAACGCACTGAAAGCATTCGAATGGATAAAATGGGCGCAAAGGCTTAATGTTTCAGCGGTTATATTTCCTGAAATGTTTCTTGTCGGTTACCCGATAGGCGATTTTATTGACAGATTTCCGGTAATTGTTGAAGAAAACATCGAGTGGCTGGAAGCAATTGCCAGAAAAACAGACGGTGTCAAAGTAATCATCGGTTTTGTTGAAAAGAATCCGGAACACACCGGAAAAAGATATTTCAACTCGATAGCCGTGCTCTCAAACGGAAGAATCGAGAGAATTATAAGAAAGACACTGCTTCCAAACTATGCGGAATTTAATGATTACAGACATTTTGAACCATCAGAAACGGACAGTGAAAACAGAGTTATAGAGCTAAAGAACGGCAAAAAAGCAGGCATAATCGTATGCGAAGACGGCTGGAATGACAAAGATTTCTTTGAAACAAACCTCTATGCAAAAGACCCTGTGAAAACAGTAGTCGAAGAACAGTCACCCGACTATTTAATCAACTGTTCGGCATCAATAACCAGAGCAAAAAAAGAGCAGCTAAAGCACAATATGCTCTCTTTTGCGGCAAAAAAATACAGCACTCCCATTGTGTACGTAAATCAGGTCGGCTCGGGAGAATGTCTGTCTTTCGAAGGCGCAAGCAGAGTATATGATGAAAACGGTGAACTTATTGCACGTGCAAAATCATATGAAGAACAGTTTTTTATTGTAAACCCGGAGAAAAAAACGGGAATCATTTATCCGCTGCCGGCAGGGCTTGAAAAAACTCTGACAGAACAAAAAGCATTCAGTCTTGACCATGAACCTGATTTGGAGCGGACTTATCTTACCGTAACACAGTCCATCAGGGATTATTTCAAAAAATGCGGGTTTAAGCGTGCTGTTCTTGGGCTTTCCGGAGGTCTGGATTCCACAGTGTGCGCAGTTCTGCTTGCAGATTCACTCGGTGCAGAAAACGTACTCGGCGTAAGCATGCCCTCCTCAATAACAAGTTCCGAAAGCAAAAACGATGCGAAAGAGCTTGCACAGAATCTGGGAATAAACTTTACTGAAGTACCGATAAAAGATATGTACAGCACGACCAGAAGCAAATTCGACACAATGTTTTCAGAGATAGAAAAATTTTGGGACTGCCGTTATAAAGAAAGCTTCACAAACGACAATATTCAAGCCCGCTCCAGAGGCATAATTCTCTGGGGAATAGCCAACGAATTCGGCTCCTGCCTGCCTGTTGCAACCTCTGACAAATCAGAACTTTACATGGGATATGCTACAATAAACGGTGATATGTCGGGCGGATATGCACCGATTGCGGATATATGCAAGACAAAACTCTTTGCTCTGGCAAAATGGATGAACAAAAACCGCGCGCTAAAAAATGCAATCCCCCGCTCGGTTATCGAAAAAAGACCCGGCGCAGAGCTGGCTATAAATCCCAAAACGAACAAACCGCTGCTCGCAGAAGAAGCACTAATGCCCTATGAATTTCTCGATGAAGTAATATGGCGCGTTGAAAATCTTCAGCAGAGTATGGGAGATATGATTGATGAAGAATTTTTGTATGAGAAAAAAGAACCCGTGTCCGGAGAGCAGAAAGAAGAATGGCTGAAAAAATTCTTCAGACGGATGTCTACATCGCATTACAAATGGTCGATAATGCCGCCTTCGCCGATAGTAGATGCACGGTCAATAAACAAAGCAGAGTACAGGCATCCGACTATTGCTTCAAAAATCAACTATAACAAAACCTCTTTTGAAGAAAAACTTAAAGACCTGAAAGAAGAGACAGTTCTAAATCCCTAAAATTTCAAAACAAGGAGATATCATGAAAAAAGAGCTAAAACTTAAAGGGCATATTCTCGATTCATTAATTTTGTCAAAACTGCTGGACAAAATAGAAGAACTTGGAGTCGAGGCATATGCGGCGGAAGTAAAAGTCGGAGCTAAGAGAAAAGATATGTCCGAAGCAAAATTTATTATCGAAACAAATGATGATGAAAAAATGGCAGAAGCCGTAAAAATTGCGAAAATTCAAGGTGCATCGGAGGTATAGAATGAGAGACAAAATCCTGATGTGTTCTCCGGAGTACTTTGATGTTAAATACAAAATCAACCCCTGGATGGACACTGACTCCGAATGTGACAGGGAAAAGGCAAAAGAGCAATGGCGAACCCTGAAGGACATACTTGCGCATGCCGGTGCGGAAATAAAACTCATTGACCAGAGAGAAGATGTGCCGGATATGGTTTTTACCGCAAATGCCGCTCTTATGTACGGAAATAAAGCAATCATAAGCAATTTCAAGTACAAAGAGCGAAAACCCGAAGAACAGTATTTTGCGCAATGGTTTAAAGAAAACGGATACGATGTAATCACTTTACCTGAAACAATGTCATTTGAAGGTGCCGGAGATGCGCTGCTCTTGAACGGAAAAATCTTTGCCGGCTATGTTCCCAGGACTGATATAGTTTCTCATACCCTTATTTCAGAACTTCTTGGTGTTCAGGTTGTGTCTCTCGAGCTTGCGACAAAGAGCTTTTACCATATAGATACCTGTTTTTGCCCGCTCAGCGGCGGATATTTGATATACTATCCCGAAGCCTTTGACAAATACGGAAATCAGGTTATAGAAGCAAATGTGGCTGAAGAAAAGAGAATCGCCGTGACAGAAGAAGAAGCAGCCTGTTTTTCCTGCAATGCTGTAAACGTCGGAAAAACTGTTGTGACAAATCTGACAACGGACAGATTTGCAAAATTGTTAGAATCAAAAGGCTTTAGCCATATTCAGACGGATTTAAGCGAATTCATAAAATCCGGCGGCTCTGCAAAATGTCTCACTTTGAAAATTTAGCAAAACCGGACAAATAAAACAGAATTGTGTACAGTTTTGTCTTTTAGCTGAAAAATACGACTCAGATTCGAAACCCGTTAAAAGCAGAAGGCAGCGGTCTTTTTAGCGCAAAATCCGGTTTTATGCCGGAAGGCTTAGAAGCTTCTGTTCTGACTATATGGTGATGCTGAAACGTCGAAGCTATCCTGTTGCGGCAGTATGGAGTAATAACATTACATGCAAGCACCGAAGCAAGAATCGTGAAAAGAGTGCCTACACCGTTTTTCCAGTGAGAAAAGGAATCCGCAGCCCTGTCCGCAAGGGAAACAGCTCTGTTTAATTGAGAAACATCTGCACCCGGAAAGTTTTTTTCGTGCTGAATTTTACTAATTATTGAGGATACACCGCCGTTTGTTTTTATAAATTCTTTCAGCCCTGTATTTTCAGGCTTTAATATATTCAAAAAATCGGCTGTATCTTTTTTTATAAAGCTGCCGGAATCAACCAGCGAATCGCCAAGACTCTTGATTGCCTGTGTAATCGTATAATAAAGCCCGACATTCACAGCACCGTCAGCAAGCTCCTGAGGTATAAGGAATTTTTTTTCTTTTTTGTCGATATTGTTATTAATTGCTATTGCAAAAACCTGTGCCAGAGACGAGAACACCCAGCCAACAGACCCCCAGTGAATAAGGGATTTTCCAACATCTTTAGAATAATATTCCCAGGCTTTTGCTATACCGCGTTCAAAGAGGTTAGGACTCATTTTTAACCTCCTTTGACGCATTGTCGTGCGATTTTACCATTTTTGTAAATTTGTTTGTAAGCAAGACAGTCAGAGGTACATCCACAAGAAAATTCGTACCTATCATAACAATCGTAGCAAGTATGGAGCCGAGATTTTTAACGTGATTGCCGTACAGATGTTTGAAATTATCAACGGTCACATCATCAGCAAGCCGCGCAAGCGTCGGTGTGAAGATATCTTTTTTTGATTTTTTCAGGATTTTGACTACCTTCGAGCCTTCTGTTTTTATGTCATAACCGCTAAAAGCATTCACCGCTTTTATGCACGCCCATCTTACGAGCACACCTACAGACGTCCCCGCAATAATTTTTGCGCTCGTTCTGGCTGCAGAGACCTCTCTTGTATCCCTGTCCACATTTTTGTTTGTGAAATCAATTACCGGCTGGATAGCAATGGCTGTAAGCCCGAGAATAAAGCGCTGCTGGGGGGAATTAATTTTTTTCCCCGCCCATTCTACGGCGTTTATTAAATGTTTGTTATTAACAATCACGGCTTACACTTTCACAGACACTTATTCTCCTTTATATTAAAACCGCATTTTAAAATTTTTTGCTAGTGAATAAAAAATTTTTTTAACGGTCAGGAGATTAGATACCGTGAATAATCAGGACAATTATTCCTGAACAAGAGTTGCGCTGAAACCTGCAGCATTAATATCTCTGACAAGTGCCTCTGCCTTGTTTATGTTTGCGTAAGAGCCGACCTGCAGAACATACATTCCGTTGACCTCTTTCACAAACGGACTGACAGTCAGATTCGTTTCCATAAGCCTGTTTTGCGCCTGTATTGCCTGTTCAATATTGGAATATGAGCCGACATAAATTTTAGCCATCTTAAAGGGCTGGGATGGATTCTGAGCCTGAATAGGCGTTTTCACCCTGTCCGTATTTTCAGAAATCGGAGCCTCTTCTGTCTGAAGCGTAATTTCCTTCATCTCTTCTTTTTGTTCGGAACGTTTTTCTTCCTTTGTCCGCTCTTTCTGCGTGTCAGTTTCTTCGTATTTTATTTCTTCTTCACCGTCGCGTTTTGAGACTCCCGGCATATTGTCCTCGAGCTGTATCCACTTGAGTCTGTCATCAACAGCTTTTTTCGGTTCAATTCCGTCCTCTTCATCATATGCAACCTGTGATTCATTTTCTCCGCCTATTTCAACATCCACGTTAGGAGAATAGTTTTTGATTACATATGTCACAGCGACAAGTGTCAACAAAAAAGTTATCGTAAATAAAACAAATCCCTGTCTCATTTTTTTAGAGTTTTTTGCCATGATATTATTAAACTCCTCTTACCTTACAAACAGCATCTCTTATTTCTGCATTTTCGTCAAGATACCTCTTCATAATTCTTTGCGCAAAACCTTTTATATCATCAATGTGCAAATCGTTCTGAAGCCCGCAAGCCTTGATGGGAGCGCCTTGAGAGTTCACGTTCAAACCGATATGAATTAATGCAGATGTAACAGATTTTGTAGCAATTGAAACAGAAAGTTTTTTGTCATCAATAAAAATATCGTCACCGCTTCTCGTGATATTTATATCTTTCGGCAAAATTTTTCTCAATTCTTCAATTATGATACAAATCAGCATTCTCTGGCGCAAAACACATTCAGGCAAGTCTATCCCGAAATGCTCGATGATAAAACTTACCATCATTTTGCTGTAGATGGGAGAGTTCGTTATAACGTCCTCTATATCGACCATTTCCGTAATCTTTACATCCATTTCACCCGTGAACGAGACTATTGCATCTCCGAGAATATGAAAGTTTTTGTAAATCCAGTGAGGCGCAAGCTGACTGCCTATATATTTAATCTCTTCATCAATAAACTTTGACTGCATCTAAAATAACTCCTCCAAAAGTTCTGTCCTGCCGCATTTTATCAACGCTCTTTTCAAACGGCTGCATGACTCGCATGTTCCGCAATGTTTTTCTGTATCCATATAACAACTGTTTATTAGATTCAAAGGCACATTGAGCTCAATTGCTCTTTGTACAATTTCTTCTTTGTTCAAATCAATTAAAGGTGCCACCGCCTTTACCTCGCAAGCCGTTGACTTTTCCAGTGAAAGATTTATGTTTTCGATAAACTGCTTTGAGTTATCAGAAAAAGTTGCGGCTTCTTCTTTGTTTGCCCCTATAACAATAAACGCACCGCCGAGTGAATCGCCGAAACTTGCCGCAATATTTATAAAAAGCCCGTTCCTGTTAGGAACCCAGACATCCTTGCAGCTTTCTTTTGTCACAGAGATATTGTCCAGCTGGCGCATATCTATTTTCGGAATTTCACCGGAGACAAGAGAGGTTTTTGTTATTTGCGCAAGCCAGTCCAGTTTTATCACCTTATGTTCTATACCGAAATAGTCTGCAACCCTTCTGGCTGCATCAGCCTCTTTCTGTGCTGATTTTTGTCCGTAGTCAAAGGTCAGCGCAAGCTCAAACTTTACGTCCTTTATCAGTGATGCCACCGATACAGTCGAATCCAGACCGCCAGACAGTAGTACAATTCCCTTATTCATACATATCCTCTTTTTCTTCTTCTAAAATCTTTTGTGCCTCATCTTTGCATGCCGGCGAAGTTTTTGCGCTCTGAAGAATTTTGTTCATTGCATTTTCACCGTTTATATTATACAAAGCAACCACTGCATTTCTCGCAACATCCTCGTCCTCATCGTCCAGCATGTTTTCAATCAGTTCCACCGCGCGCGCATCATCGTATTCCATCAATGCCTCAATCGCATTTATCCTGACCTGAGGATTTTCATCGGAAAGAGAATTTTTCAGTGCCCGAAAGACCCTGTCACTGTTGAAATTCAATTTCCCGAGCGCCTCAATAACCCTCTCTTTCAAATACGAAAATTTGTCCATAATCCCGCTTTTTGTCTCCAGTATACTGACCAGAGATTCCGCAGCCCTGACATCCCCGAGCATTCCCAGAGCAGCAGCGGCAGATTCTCTGATGTAAACGGATTTTTCTTCCTCATCGCTTACTACATCTATCAGAGACACAACAGCATATTTATCTCCGAGCCTGCCCAATGCATCCGCGCAGCTCAGGCGCACTTTATAATGGTCATTTTTATTGTTCAAACAGGCAAGCAGCGGAAAAACAGACCTGTGATCTTTAAAATTTGATATAATTTTAGCGCACAGGACACGGACATTCGTGTATTCATCTTTGTCAGAAACGTTTTCCCTGTCCTTCAAAAGCAGCAAATCCGTAATCACCTCAAGAGATGAGGTATCTCTGAAGCGGTTGAGTTCTTTTAATAAGTAAATCAACACAGCAGGACGGTTTTCCAATCGCAGAAAATGGTTGAAGCATGCTATAAGCTCAATGTCAGAATATTTTTTCTTCAACTCCTCAAGCATAGAAATAGTATCTGAACTGTCACTATCAGTGCCAATTCCACAATTTGATGCAATAGTATTTAAATCTATATTTCCGTTTTCTGACATATCCACATGTGTTTTATTTTATTGATTAGAATATAAGAAAAACAATCGTATATCAATAAATTCGGGCTTTGATGTTAATTAATGCAACAATTTTCGATTTATTAAAGAAGAGCGTCCCTGATTTTTCCTGCAAAAACTCAGGTATCCCGTCTGAATCCTTTTGTAATCGAAACTTTTCGTCCGATAGATTCTATCATTTTCACGGTAGCATCATAATTCTGGGCTGCAGAAGTATTAACGGCAATCTTTCCTGGATACAACAAATATTTTTTCCTGTAATCACCCTCCGTAACATTGGGCATAATTACGTTTGCGCCGCATTGAAGCGCCATTAACCTGCCCTGCGGGTGCAATGTTTCCATCGCCGTAGTCGCGGGTATGTTTATATCCGGAAGCAAAAGTCTTGTGATTGCCATGACTTTGAGCGCCTGAGTCAGAGTCCCGCCTTTTTCCTTCGAAAGAGGTGTATCAGGAGCAGGAATAAACGGTCCCAGACCTATCATATCCGCATCAATATTTTTGAAAAACAAAATATCATCCGCAATAGACTCTATGCTCTGCCCCGGAAGCCCGACGAGAATTCCGGTCCCCGTTTCATAACCGAGTTTTTTCAAATCTTTAAGACAGCGCACTCTGTTTTCAAAACTCATATTCGGATGCAGATTCCCGTAAAGCGTTTTGTCAGTAGTTTCGATTCTCAAAAGATAACGGTCCGCCCCGGCTTTTTTGTATACCTCATACTCTCCGGTAGTTTTCTCACCGAGGCTGAGTGTGACTGCCATATCCAGAGATTTTATTTTTTTTATAATCCCTGCCATTTTTTCCGCAGAAAAAAATCCATCTTCTCCGGACTGAAGAACTATCGTCCTGAAGCCCTTTTCTTTTGCGTGTTGTGCAAACAGGATAATCTCATCAGGAGAGAGTCTGTATCTTTCGGCATTTGGATTGTCTTTTCTGATTCCGCAATACTTACAGTTTTGTTTGCAGATATTAGAAAATTCAATTATTCCCCTTATATGTACAGAATCGCCTTTGTACTTCTTTCTTACTGAATCAGCCGTTTTGAACAGAAATTCGTCAAATTCATCAGTTGCCAGAATCCGGATTATATCCAATCTATCGAGATGGTGAAATTTTGCTGCATTTTCTATTTTTTCTATCATAATCAGATTATAAGCCAATATGATACTTTTTTGAAGAATAATTAAGTTTTTGAAATTTTCTGCAAAAGTGCCGGTATCAAGGATTTCTAAAAAATTCAAGAAAGCTCTGGACAAATTCACAATAACCTGATTACATGGATATGTACCCGATATATTTTTTATGAGGATTGAAAGAGGAGAAAAATGGGGCATAGTTTTGAGGTTATCACGGGGCCGATGAGCTGCGGAAAGACAGAAGAGCTTTTGAGACGTGTTAGAAGGTGCATAATTGCACAAAAAAAAGTAAAAGTTTTTTCTCCTGATATTGATACACGTACAAAAGGCGACTATATCGAATCAAGAAACGGGCTATGGCTCGATGCAATCACTGTCAGAGACGCAAAAGAAATTCTCACTCATATTAGCGCGGATGATGAAGTTGTTGCGATAGATGAGATACAGTTTTTTGACCGTGAAATTGTTGATGTGGTTTTATGTATGGTTCGGGACGGAAAAAGAGTGATTGCCTCCGGACTCGACCTCGACTTCAAAGGCGAACCTTTCGGGTACATGCCGGAGCTTTTGTGCATTGCGGACAAAATCGACAAACTTTCCGCCGTATGCATGAAATGCGGCTCGGATAAAGCCACAAGGACACAGAGACTTATTAACGGAGTACCAGCAGACAAAAGTTCTCCCCTGATTATGATAGGCGGGGACGAAACCTATGAAGCAAGATGTATTCAGTGCTACGAGCTGCCTGATGTAAAATCGGAGACACGAAAAAGAGGTTTCAAGCTTTTGAGCTTTGAAAAGTAGAAAACTATTTAAAATAATCACAGATTAACTTTTCATTTCTGTTTTTAAAAAGACCAAAAATTTTTGACAGCAAAGGCTTGTTCATTGCTTTGAGTTTTTGACGGCAAATTGCTTTTTTTATCAAAACTTTATTGTACTTTTCATTGAGTTCTTCTGAATCTTCGAGTTTTGGTTTAAGCTTCGTCAGTTCTGTATTACACATTAAAATTGTTTGTCTAAGCCTTGAAGCCTTATCATTGGTCATTACGGGTCATTCCTTTTTGTGTTATTTATATAACGACGATTTTCAACATTTTTATGATAATAAATATACCTCAAAATTCATTCCACCAAAAAGCCTAAATTAGATTAAGAAAAGTAAATATATAGTATGATTTTTGCCGTGCTATAATGAACATATGTTTAAGAAAGTATTAATTCTGCGCCTTAGCGCGATTGGTGACACAATCCATACACTTCCGGTTGTAAACGCTCTGAAAGCCGCTTATCCGGATTGTCAAACAGGATGGGTAGTAGAGGACAAAGCCGCTCTTTTTGTAGAAAAACATCCGAATGTCGACAAATGCTATATCCTGCCGAAAAAATCGTGGAAAAAGCGAGGGCTTTCGCCGGAGAACATGAAAGAATTTTTTGACATAATTAAAGATATAAACAGCGAGCATTACGATATTGTTCTAGACACACAGCAGCTGTTCAAAAGTGCAATACTGCTTCCTTTTCTAAATATAAAAAGAAAAATTACACTCTCCGGCGGACGGGAATTCTCCGGACTTTTTTCAAATGAAAAAGTCAAAGCAAGTCATGAGCTTTTTAATCCGGACTATCATGTAGTCAAACGAAATCTGGAACTCGCAGAATATCTCGGAGCAAATGCCCAAAATATCGAATTTAAACTGGCACCGCCGTCTGAAGAGGTTCAAAACAGAGTAAATACCCTGCTTTTTTCACTCAATCCCGATAAAAAAAATGTAGTCATTTCTCCTGCAACTACCTGGAAAAACAAACACTGGGATGAAGATTGCTGGCGGGAAGTTCTTTCTTATCTGGAAAGCAGAGCGAATCTGATATTCACAGGAACCGAAAACGACCTTCCGTTAATAGAAAGGATTTCAAACGGAATAAACGGAGGCGTCATTCTTGCCGGAAAAACAAATCTCGAAGAGCTGGCGTGTGTTTTTAGCAGGGCAGATGTAGTTATTTCGCCTGATTCAGGGAGTGCACATATTGCATGGGCTGTTGAAAAGCCTTTTGTGATAACGATATTCACTGCGACCGCTGCCGGCAGAAATGCTCCCTTCGGAGATAATTGCGCCTGTGTTCACCCTGAAATTTCGTGTTATCCCTGCATGAAAAGAAAATGTAAGCTTAAAACAGACAAAAATCTTTGCTGCCATTCTGTTTCTGCTGAAAAAATTGTCAAAATTCTTAAAAATGTCTTACATTATGACTAAAAAAGTTGTATAATAGCATAAAAATTATTCAGACAGCATATTATACTTCCAATGGATATATTCAAGAAACTCAAAGAATACGCACGCCAGATAAATGAAATAGAATACAGCATTTCCAACAACAAAAAAGAGTTTTTGGAAATATATGAACGAAATCTGGCACTCGAGCAGGAAATAATTGAACGTACACAGGAGCTGGATCAGGCAAACAAAGCGTTTTTAACCCTGAAACACGTATGGGATTTGATGAATTCTTCAGAACCGCTGGCGAATGTTCTGGAAACGCTTGTGAACTCGCTGCACGGAGAAATGGGCTATATAAACAGCACCATTTTGCAGCTGCACGAAATTGACAATATGAAATACTTTCAGATAAGAGCATACTCTGACAGCCAGATATACAGACTGCTAACCAAATTTTTACACCGTCCGCTCTCCGAGTACAAACTGCCTTTCGATATTTCATCCCCCATGGTCAGGGCTATTAATGAAAAGAAAATTATTTGCACAAAAGACTATCTGAATGTAATAAACAGCCTGCTGACCGACCTTCCGCCCGAACAAATCGAG
This sequence comes from Candidatus Gastranaerophilales bacterium, assembly GCA_944323425.1. Taxonomy (GTDB): domain Bacteria; phylum Cyanobacteriota; class Vampirovibrionia; order Gastranaerophilales; family Gastranaerophilaceae; genus CALUPY01. Next base: position 18,790 of record CALUSL010000025.1, read on the forward strand.
GCAATAAACCGGCTCGGTATAAGCAAAAACCTGATAATAATCCCGCTGATTACAACGCAGACAGTATTCGGGGTAATGCTGATATTCTCACCGAGAGAAGATATTTCTGATAAAGAAGTGAACTTTTTGACCCTGTTTGCTAATCAGGTAGAAATGGCTATTACTATCGCAAATCTGTTTGAAACAATCAGAAAAGAAGCTGTCACTGACGGTCTGACGGGCTTGTACAACAGGCGTTACTTTAACGATTCAATTCACAAAGAGCTGGAGCGTGCGCAGCGCCTGCATCAGTCTTTTTCTGTGATAAGCCTTGATTTGGACTATTTGAAAAAAATTAATGATATGTACGGACACTCTTTCGGAGACCTTGCCATAAGCACTATTGCCGACATCATGAAAAAGAATGCCCGCTCCATTGATATACCCGCAAGACTCGGCGGCGAAGAATTCTGCATACTGCTCCCCGGTATTGACTCAAAAGGCGCATATATTGCAGCAGAGAGAATACGCTCTTCTATTGAGGCATGCCCTATTGAAACAGTCGGACATATAACGGCAAGCATAGGGGTCGGAACATATCCGGAGCATTCAAAAAATCTTGATGAGCTTCTCGAGCTTACAGATCAGGCAATGTACAAATCAAAAATCAACGGCAGAAACCGTGTGACCGTTGTTTCAACCTCTGATGACAACGAATGGCAGGAGGTTGCCATAGGTGCATTTGCAGACATTGTGAACAAAAAACGCATACCGGTGCCGGACAATTTAATAGGCGAACTAAACGAAAAAATAAGCGCAACAAGAGAGTCGATGTCCAAAGATTCACTATATTCAGTAGTAGACATAATATCAAAGCTCTACAATCCAAATGCGGTAGCCGGTTTGACCAGACAGAAGATAGATCTTGCAACAAAAATTGCCCAAAAACTGGCACTACCCAAAGAAGATATAGACAAACTCAAAATATCAGTACTCCTGTATGACATAGGCAATGCGCTGATACCTTCTGATATTATGACAAAAACAGCGCCACTGTCTGATGAAGAGAAATCGAAAATCCATGAACATCCGCTAATCGCAGCGAAAGAGATTCTTGAGCCGATATCTTCCGTAACCGACATAATTCCAATTATAGAAAATCATCATGAAAACTGGGACGGAAGCGGTTATCCGAGACAGATACGCGGTGCAGATATACCTCTTTTATCCCAGATTATACTGCTTGTTGACTCGTATACGGCAATGACGCATGAACGTGCTTACAGACCTGCGCTCAGTGATGATGCGGCACTTGAATGTATAAAGCAGGATTCAGGCAAAAAGTGGAAAAAAGAGCTTGTTGACGAATTTGTAGGTATGATAAATGCGACCAAACGAAACAATTGAGAATATCATAACAAAGCTCTATCAGTGGTGCAGAACCTACAGAAATCAGGATGTGATAAAAGACACTACCGGTCTGAGCAACACTAAATTCGATGCATTTATAGAAAGTTCGGCTTCACGACCGTTATCATTCACTGTTTTTGAGCTTTCCGATAAAGGAGAGCTTATGATAGACAGCAGACAAAGACTTCTGGAAAGTCAGGCTGCCTTTTATCTCTTTGTTAACCCCAAAACCGGCTGGATTTTCGCAATCAAAAACACGCTGGAAAATCAGGAAAAACTCATGACCGGCAAAGCCGTTCAAAATTTTAAAATAAAAATTGCAGAATAACTAGTCTGAATAATCAACATCCATTCCGGCGTCTTCTTTTGCTGCCATTTCTATCAAAATATAAGTCATGTATGCCCCGAGAGCGACAGCCTTCGGATCAAGATCAGTATTGTTTGCAGCTTCTATTATTGCAGAATTTATTTCAGGGTTTTCATCTTTTATGTAATGAATCATTTTTTTTCGCCACGCGTGTACATCCTGAAATATCTCAGCAAATGCCAGACTGGCCTGTTCTTCTGTAATTATCGGTAGCAATTAGATATCTCCTTTTGTGAGCCACATATATTTTATTATATACGAATATATGTATTTTAGTTCAACCATTTGATTTATATGTGTTTTTTGTTGTTACCTCAGGTAGTTCGTTTTAGCTGATAGTTAAGAACAATCGGGCTATTACGGTGATAAAGAGGGGGGATAATTGTCCCTTCAGGTCAAGGGGCAAATTGTTAACAAAAGTTCATATTGGATTTTAATTTTGGCAATTTCCGGAATAAAAAATACTTTATAGAAATATAAGTATTATAGAGGAATGCGAAATGAAAGAACAAGAATTAAATACTATTATGGGTGTTGTATCCGATCCGATTAAAAATGTTTACGATTTGTCTTCAAGAAAAAACCGTGAAGAAATCGAACGTATCGTCAGAATTTTCAATATAAATGCTAAACAGAACATTCAGCACCGAGTTTTTGGTTACAAAAATCTTTCTACTTTGAAACTTGTACTTAGCAACAACTAGGCATCGTCTTCTTCTACGTAAGCAGCGAGCATATTGACATTCTTTTCAATCTTCTTCATCTGCTTTTCAAGACTTTCAAGTTTCTGGGTGATTTTTTCATTGTCGCTGAGTTTTTCATTGACAGAATTTATCTGTGAAGCAATAAATTCTATCATAGCCTTTGTTTCAGGGTTTTCTGTTCTTTTTGCGGCAACTTCTTCTATTTTGTCCTCGACAGCGAGTATGTTCTTCTGCTGCTTTTCAATTTTTGCGGCAAGTCTGTCAATGTTGGAGAGAATATCTTCAGTTGCTTCGGATTTAACGATAGTGTCGTTTATGACGCTCAGGTCAGTTTTCATCTGGTTGAAAGAATCGCTGGCAGTATCAATCCATTCTGCCATGTACATAAACGCTTCGTTCAGAACTTTGTCAGTGCTGAGTATAGAGCCGCAAAGTTTTGTCAGGTAGTCAATTTTGTTGGACAAATTGATTACATAGTTTGACTCCTGAAATTTTTTCGTATTCTTTTCAAAGTCACCGACGATTTTCGTAAATTCATTGATATGACCCTGCAGCGTTTTATTTACCTCATCAGAAGATATAATAAGTTTGTTCGTTCTTTTGCTGATACTGGAGATGTCCTCATTCAAAGTATCGAAAAGGTTTTTGACTTCGCTTATTTCTGTGTTGATGGGATTGTTTTCTATTTTTGCAACCGATTTTTTGAGCTCGCTCAGGTTCGTGTAAATATCGTCATCCTCTGCAAGTTCTGCTGAAGAGAGCGTTTTGCTGATATTATTCAAATCGAGTCTTATTTTGGACAGGTCTGATTCAATATCAGGCATTGTATAAGCATAATTTTCGTTTTCACTTCCGGCTGTGCCTGTCGTCAGTATGCGTATTTCTTTAACCAGATTCGTCAGGTTTTCGTCTTCCTGCGGCTGGTTCAGGCTGTAATTTATTGTTTCAAGCAGCTGCACTATTCTGTCGTTTGTGTCAGATGCTCCGTTGAACGATGAGAGCTCGTCTTTTATTTCAGAAATATCAGCCGAAATCTTTTCTTTGAATTCATCGAACTGCTCGTCTAGATGAGCGTGAATATCCTCTGCTTCATCAGCAAACGAGATGTTGTCCGCAATTTGGATAATTTGTGATACAAATTTCTTTTGAATCGTATCGAGTGATTCGTCAAGAATTTCTTTTATTTTTCCGGATTTTTCACCTGATTCGGAATCCGGAGTAATGTTTTTTGCACTAAGAAGTTCTGTTTTCAGCGTCTCTATCGATTCGGCTATTGCCTGAATCTGGGTATTAGTTCTGACTCCGTCCGAGAAAAATATGTCAGAGAGTTCGTTTTTGCTCTGAGATATTTTTTCCTCAAGTGATTTCAGGTTCGCCGTGATAATCTCATTGTCCTGAGAAAGCGCATTTTTTATGGAATTTACGTTGTTGTCAGCGGTGCTGACAACATCATTCAATGCATTTTCTATAGTTTGAAGTTTGTTTTCGACTGTCTCATTTCCTGTAGAGAGAACGCCTGTTAATTGTTCTTTCAGTTGAGAAAGTCCCGCGCTGAGTTCTTCTGATTTTTCCTGCTGGAGCAATGATGAAGTTTGTTCTTTTGAAAGAATATCAACAATTTCGTCCTTAATCTTCATAAGATTTTCAGAAATTTGTTTTCTTTCACCTGCTGCAGCAACACTCTCTTCTGAAATTACGTCAATAATTTCATTTTTTAAATTTGAAATATTTTCGGAAATATTTTCGGAAATATTTTCTGAAAGTCTGGTTCTGTCACCAGAAGATGCGACGCTTTCAGCAGAAATCGCATCGAGAATTTCGTCTTTTGCGCCTGTGATATTTTCGACAATCTTATTTCTTTCGCCTGCTGAAGCGACACTTTCTTCTGAAATTACATCTATAATTTCATCTTTTGCAGAGTCAATTTTTGTGTTGAAAGCTTCTTTGTCAACGAGACGGTCTTTTATGTTCCAAATTTCTTCTTTGAGAACTTCTGTTCCCTGATAGAAAAGTTTTTCGCTGTAGCTTTTTATTTCTTTCAGTTCATCGACACTGAGCTTTTCCGTAATTTTTTGTTCTAAAATTTTTACAACATCATCTCTGGTTTTTTCCAGCTCAATTTTTGTTTTGTCTTTAATTTGTTCTGTCAGAAGCTCAGGCTCCAGCGCTTTTATACCTTCTGAGAGGAAGGTAATATTCATCAGAATCTGTGCAATATTGTTCTGAATGTTGTCAAATTTTTCAACATTAAACTGCGTGTCTATTGCTTCAACAAGATTTGTGAGATTGTTACCGAAACAGTTCACAACCTCAGATGTGTTCGAAAGCTCAGAAGCGATGTCTTCGACTTTTTCCGTAATCAGTGTAAAATCTTCTTTGTTTGCAAGAGTAGCGCCAAGCTCTGTTATGCCGTTCAATTCCGCGCTTACATTAGTGATAAGGTCAATAAATTTTGCATCAAATTCATTGGACTGTTCATAAATTTCAGATATCTTTGCAAGCAGCTCCTTGTTTCTTTCGGCAGAAAGAGCGATTTGTTCGGAAAGAGTTTCATGCAAATCAGTGTTTTGAGCTTTTATTACATCGAATTTTCTGTCAAGTATTGCATTCGTCTGCTCTACTGTTCCGACATTTTCTATGTGAGAAAGCATTGCTCCAATAGCGGAATGCTGGTTTTCCTGTTCTTCAGAGAATACCTGAAGCTGTTTGTGCACGTTCTGAAAGGCTTCGACGATTTCTTCCGATTTTATTGTATTAGAAAGCACATTGTTCAGATGTTCAAATTCACCCTTAACAGCTTCAAATCTAGCAATAACAGAATCGTTTTTTTCATTTATTAAATTTTTTACTTCATAATTCAGGTTTTCGAGAGCTTCATCAACGCTGCGGCTGGAGAATACATCCATTTTTGTGTTGATTTTTTCAAGAATCTGAGCATAAGTAATACGAAAACTCTCATCAGAATTTTCTTTCTGGACTATTTTGTCGACCAGCGCGTCGAGTTTATTTTTAATTATTTCAAAGTAATTTACATCAGTCATCAAAAGATTGCTCTCTAATTATAATTCTCCAACTTCTATTTTAACAAACATGTACATACATGTAGTAGTATGTAAATTAATGTTACGTCAAGCCGTATAATGACCTGACTTATACAATAGCCATTTTTTCTTTCAAAACGGCAGCGGATTCTTCGTATCCGGCTCTCCCCATAAGAGCGTATGTGTAGTTTTTAGCCTGTTCTACACCCGGCTGATTAAATGTGTTAATGTTGTACAACTCACCGATAATTGCTGTCTGAATTTCGAGCATGTAAAGAAGCTGTCCCATGTAGTAGCCGTTGATTTTGGGCAGGGTAATTGTAACATTCGGTCTCTGATAGTCTATGAGCGCAACTTTTGTTGCGTCAGCTTCGGCGTTTATCAGTTCGTTAATACTCTTACCGCCAAGATATCCTATGCCGGTAAATTCGAAAATTCTCGGTATATCAAGCGTTGTGTCAAATTCTTTGACTCTTATAAAGTTGATAATCTTGTCGTTCGGACCTTCATTGTACAGCTGAATCTGCGAATGCTGGTCCGTGGCGCCGAGTGCCTTTATCGGAGTGGGACCGATATTTACGTCATTGCCGTTGTTGTCCTTATTCTTTCCGAGACTTTCTGCCCACAGCTGTACATACCAGTCGGATACGTATTTCAGCCTGCTCGAGTATGGCATCATAACGGACAGGTTTTTATGTTTTTGAGTGTCCATCAGGTAGTGAATCAGCGCATTCTGGGCAGCTATATTGTGATGAATATCGGTGTTTTTCAAGGCAAGGTCAATGTCTTTTATACCCTGCATAATTTCTTCAATCTCAATACCGACAAGCGCAAAAGGCAAAAGTCCAACCGCGGAAAATACAGAAAAACGCCCGCCCACATCGTCAGGAATAACAAATGTTTTGTATCCTTCTTCATTCGAAATCTGGCGGAGTATTCCGATATTTTTGTCCGTCGTTGCGACTATATTTTTTCTGTAATCCTCACCAAGTTCAGCTTCAAGTCTGCTTTTTACTATCATAAACTGAGACATCGTTTCAGCGGTAGAACCGGATTTTGTGATAACATTGACGAGCGTCTTTTTCAAATCCAGAATATCAAGCAGCCCGTTAATCTGGTCCGGATCAATATTGTCGAGGAAAAATATTCTGGGGAAATTGTTGCGCTGCTCCGGCGTAAGAACGTTCCAGTAAGGTTTCAGGAGCGCTTCACACACAGCCATGCCCCCCAGAGCAGAACCGCCGATTCCGAGCACAAGAACATTCTCAAACCTGTCCTGAACCATAGCTGCATACTCTTTCACCAGCCATACGGTTTCTTCGTTGTACCCGAGATTCATCCACTGGAGCCATTGACCGGGTTTGTCTTTTCTAGAATTCAAATCAGCAATGATTTTCGCAACAGTGTCATTGTACTTCTGAAACTCTTCTTCAAGATGGAGACCGTTTTCTTCGCCAATAACATCTGTCGTTACATTCCTGTAGTCAAATTCTAGCATTTTTTTCTCCTCTAAATTTTATATATACGAAGTATACCCTTTTTAATTGTACCTGCTGACATCAAAAAATATAGTATCTAATTGTAAATTCGTTTTCAGATTTGCGCAGACTCCGGCTAAAGCCCGATTTTAGAATGATTTGATATTTTTTTACACTTAATACTTTGTAACAAAATATGCAGCATGCGCAATTTTACGTAACATTATGTTTTTATAAAAATAAGGTAGTTTAAAGTTAGTTTGGAGTTAAGGTTATGGCATTGGGTTATGACAATTATAGTACAAGTTTTCAGAGTTTGTATTCACCGATGGGTATTGTGCAATCCAACTATTCATATGTAAACCCCGGCGCAGGCATGAACGGCGCCGCAGGCGGCTATATACCGGGATATCCCGGATATCCCGGAACGAATAGTTCGAATACAAATATCTCAAATAACTATTACGGTGGATTTTATGATCCTCTGGCAAATCAAATGACCACAGAATCATTGTTAAAACATGAAAAAGATAACAATGACTATTATGCCAGACCGATTCCCGCTTATATAAAAGATGACAATACAGGCACAATTCTCGGAGCTATCGCTACAGGTATAAGCGCTCTGGCATTGCTTGCCGCGCTAAGAAAAGGAAAGCCTGTTATGAAACCGAGATCAAGCGCAGGTGCACCGCACGCTCCGGGATTTAACCCCGCAGGAGGAGCAAGAAGCGGAGCTAGCGCAAATCCTACGGGCACGGCTGGAGCAGCAGGTCCAAAACCCGGAGCCACAGCCGGTACAGGTGCAACAACAGGAGCCCCATCCGGTGCTGGAACCCCTCCGAACGCAGGAGCAAGACCAAATCCAGCAACAGGCGCTAATCCGAACTCAGCTGCGCAGCAGCCGTCAAATCCTGCATTAGGTCCACACAATCCTAATCCGGCAGGACAATCAGCAAGTTCGCCGGTTGGAACACCAAACACAGGAGCTGCAAATCAAACCGCTCAGGCACCTGTTCCACAGCCTGCTCTGCCACAGTATACGTCAAGAATGCAAGCAGCACTTGACAAACAGGCTGCGGCTATGAACCTTCCTTCCTCAGGACAGGTTTATACAACTCCGTATACTCAGCCTGCTCTGCCTCAGTATACGTCAAGAATGCAGGCAGCACTTGACAAACAGGCTGCAGCTATGAACCTTCCTTCCTCAGG
>CALUSL010000026.1 GCA_944323425.1 Candidatus Gastranaerophilales bacterium
GCTAAACTTCTTGTCCTATCTGCTTTATAAGGTGTTTCGGTATATTTGCATTTTAGCACTTTTTTATTTTTTGCAAGAAACACACTAATTAAGTAATTCGTTATATATAATTTTATGATTATCTTTCAAATTATTTCTTAATATATAAAATTAACTTTTAACAATATACAAATTCATAGAATGGGCATATATTATTCTCAACGTTATAATATGTGTCTAAAGTTTTTTTAATTTTCAGTGCTATAGATTCGTCTCCATGTAAATGTATGTATAATTTATTAATAGCACGACTGCATGCTACATATGCTATTCTAAGATATTCTTCGTATGTGGGATTATTTTCTATAATAGCCTTTTGAGAAGTAAATATTTCTTCTGGCTTAAAATCTTTTTCGGAACTAGTGCGGCTAGAAAACGGTTCTAGATTAACCAATACACTATCAAACTCTCTGCCCTTAGATTTATGAACTGTCATATATCTAGAATTATCAGAAAATAGTTCTAGTACTATTTTCTTTGCACATGCATATGTTAATTCATCAACATGCTCATATACAGCGTCAAAATAATTTTCGTCATTGGTATTTGGATATTTAAATTGTTCTATCACATCTATACCATCAATGAGTAACAAATTTTGATTAGCATTTCCTATGACATCTCTTATGTTTTTATTATCTAAATCTTGAGTAAAAATTTGTTCCAAATGTTTTAAGAGAGATTGAAGTTTTTTTAATTTATTACGTTCAAAATCCTTAAAAATATCTTGAATATCTAGATATTTTTCAAGAATCTTTAAAGTCTTTGGAATATTTTTAGTTCTAAAAGATTCTTCTAATTTTGCAATATCTAAAGTCGAAATTATCCAATCTTCACGTTGAGCTTCAATTTCTTGAGATAAATCTCTATGTGCTGTATAGGTATATGCATTATATAAATTATTAATCAGCTTTTTCTGTTCATCGGTAACATCTTCAATATAATTGAAAGCTTCTGACCATTTTCTGCAAATAATTCTCGTTTCTGGCAATATTAATTCTTTCAATGGTTTTGCAAAGCAAGATTTATTTTTCTGAATTAAAAATGTAACTTTTTCATTATTATTGATATTTTTGATACACTCTTGTCTAAATTCAGAATCTACTTTTTGCCTTATAAAATTAGTCAAATGAATTATGTTTTGTGTACTTCTTCGATTTCCTTCTATATCTTTTGTAATAATTGCTTTTTTCGATTTTAATTGAAAATTTTTAAATTCTTGATAAGTAGCACCTTGAAAAGAGAAAATAGATTGAGCAATGTCTCCAACAACCATAACTGATACTTCATTTTCTGATATTAAATCTAAAATTCGATTTTGTATTGGGTTTGTATCCTGATATTCATCCATTAATATATATGGAAATTCAGCCCTTAACATATATAGAATAATCGGGTATTCTTCAATTAAAGCCATTCCAAAGTATAGAATTTCATCAAAATCAATTTTCCCAGCAACACCCCAAATATACTTTTTAATAATAGTTGCAAGTTCTTTAGAAATATTTTTATGAGAGATCTGAATATCTGCCTCCTGATTAAAAGGATACTTGTTTATATCACTTATATCTAGTTTTACCTCACACATTTTTGAACGAGATAGAGTATTATAATCACTTTCTAATAAAGTAGGCATTTCTTTTTTTATAAATTCATAAACATCTTCTTTTTTGTGTCCACTTAAAACACTAAATCCTTCTTGTCTTGATGTTATTTTTACATTTTGTGGAATATCAATGCAGAATTTCTCTTTAATAAACAGTTTTAATTGTTTTTGGTAAGGATTTATAATAAATTCATTAATAAATGAGTGAATAGTAGAGACAACAACATATTTAGAATAAGAACCAAGTCTTTTGTTTATTTCTTCCACTGCTGCATTTGTATATGTTATACAAAGGATTTTTCGTTCATTATTTTTTTTTAAGCGTTTACTGTGTTTTATAATATTTTTAATATTTTCAATTAACAAATGAGTTTTCCCAGCACCTGGACCCGCAAATATACGTAAATTTTTGTTGTCATCATATATTTTTAAATCATCCGCAGATGTTATTTTTTCAGCCATTCAAGACCTTCCTTAATATATTCTGGAGTTTTAAGTTTTTCATTAAAATCACTCATTAATATATCTAATGCAAAAGCTCCTTTTTTATTCTGTGTGTATGTTAAAAACAAATTTGCGAAAAATAATTTATTAATTTTATTTTTTTTAGCCTCATCTACCTCTGTCTTAAATTCTTTTATGTATACTTCTATTAACTCTTTAATTTTTTTTCTTACATTCTTTCTAGCTATTTTTTCAATATTGTCGTTCCAATAATTAATTGAAAGATTCTTTATTAATTCTGTATTTTTAACTGTTCTTGGCAATACGTTACACAAAAAATTTTTACATATTGTCTTTTTTGAAGAATCTATATCCTCATCAATAAAATTGTCAATGAATAATTCACTTTCAAAAGTGGAACCACCATTTTTTTGTGTGACTGTTTTAATATTATCTGAATTCTTATAATAACGTTCAATGACCGAAGGCTTTCTTTTATAGTTATCATAATCATTTAAATAGTCTGTATCACAATCCTGTATGCAAAGAATTTTATTCTTTGTTTGATTAAACAAATTTAGAAAAGGTTTAAAATTTATCCCTCCAACTTCAACAACTGAAATATGTTCATTTATCAAATTAAAACCCTCATTTTGAGCCAAAAGAGGTAATAAAAGTTTTTCAGCTAAACCTTCAACCAAAATTACCTTTTCGGTAAACAACATATCACTTCTTGTGACATCTAAAAATTTTGCTATATGTTTTTTGTCTTCATCTAAACTATCTTGTTCTTTGAGGGTATTTGATATAAATTTGTCCTTTAAATTTTCAGCAATTACATTGCACCCAGAATTTTCTCTATAGTAATGAAGTGTAATGATATCATCAATATTTGAAGACGCAGAAATATTTGGAGAGTGCGTTGTTATAATAATTTGATTTTTGATTTTTTCTTCTGATAGTTCTTCAAGCCTTTGCAAATACTTGAAAAGTTGATATTGCATAGCCGGATGTAAATGAGCTTCCGGTTCTTCTATGAGTAAAATATTATAATCATCTGTAATTTTAAACTGTAAGATATTGTATATCTGTATTAAATTATTATACCCAAGCCCATTATTTTCTAATGGAAGATCATAGTTTTTGTCTTTATCTATTAAATGGAACTCAAAATGCTCCTCTAAAGATGAATTATATTTAAAACTTGGTTCTAGTATATTATTGCCCTTGGCAATACCTATACTTTCTTGTCCTTTTTCAAATTTAGTTTTAATTTCATCAATAATTGTTTCAAATCTATTATTAATGGTTTGAGTTAACTCTCTTTTTACATCTAAAGATGAATCTTCATCATTTATTTTCTTTTTTATAAATGCTTTTGTTTCCGGTAATAATTTGTCAGTTGTTCTGTCAGCAGGAATAAAATCAATATTAAAAATATTTCCAACATCGCTTGACGTCAATATTGGCTCATCTGCGTCATTATAAAAAATCCATTGATATTTATCTAAAAAATCTTCAACTATATTTTCAAAATGTTTAAAGTACTCTTTTGAAGATAATTCGGTGTCAATTTTAGCTATTTTGTTTTTATAGTCATCACAATATTTGTTATCTAATTCAAAAGCAATTTTAAATTTGCCTTTAATTTTATATAAATTTTCAGTTTCTTCTTTAAGTAAATTGCCATCATCTTCGTATACAATAAATTTTTTAAGTTTTATTAGAGAGCTATCTATTGTATCAGGATTAAAAGAATGCTCTATAATATAAGAAAACTCAATTTTAGGAGGATTCTCTTTATAATCTGACTTATGTTTATCAAATAAGTTATTATAGTTAAAATCTGATAACTTTAACTTTGCTGGACGATTATTTAAAAAAGCAATTACTTTTAAAAAATTTGTCTTTCCGGCATTATTCGGTCCGATAACAACATTTATGCCTTCTTTTAGACTAATCGTTGTATCATTGTAGTTCCTAAAATTATTTATTCTAATTTGTGAAATTTTCATTATTTATAGTTATTACCGTACGTACATTAAATTATTTTAATTATAGCAATTATTAATTTAGAATGTAAAATTTTAATATTATATTTACAATAACTGTCAATGTTGAATTTATTTGAATAATTTTTACTATAAATTTAGAGAATAATGCTATCTGGACTACCAGCACCACCATTTAATCAAGAGGCTTTTAATAAGCCTCTTTTTTACGGTCCTACACATTTCTAGTTTTCTCAAGGCTCAAACAGAACGGTGGTCTACGTGTTAGATTTGCTTCGCAAATCGCCAGCATCCTCAGCTGTATGGCTCACAATGTTCGCCAACAGCTGAAGCCAGTATCGCCCACCATTTAATGAACTCTTTCGGGATTTTATCAAATCTTGTATTTTAGCCATAGCTGTTATTGCTTATGAGTTTTAAGTTTTTGTTACATATTTAGTAAAAAGTAGCCAAAAGTTTTTATTCAATTTATGATAAATATATAAAAAGAGATTTCGTTGTTTTCTCTGTTAATGCAATCAATGATTATCAATTAAATTCTGTAATTGAAAGCAAAAACAAAATAAGAATACCGCTCCGGGTCTGTATTGCTAATCACGGCTTGTGTGAACCGGTAAAAAATATATAGAATATCCTTCGGCGAAAATCTTGCAGTAAAGCATATTAACGAATCAAAAATTTAGAAAAGGATAATATTATTATGATACAATACCCCAGCTATATACCGGTAAATTCATACCAGCAGGCTAATGTTTTTTATCCTGCTCCGCCTGTCAATGTAGCTGATGAATTGAATAAAGTACATATTACCTATTATCCGGATTTGACAAAAGAAGAGTTCAATGCTTCTCAATCTGTTAGAAATGATATGCTGTACAATGCCGGTAAATTGGAACAGCTGGCAAAATACGGCAGCAATACAAATTGCGGCTCAACATACAATAAAGTAAAAGATAACAATGATTTCAAAGAATTAATAAATTCAAAATATTTGAATAATACAAACGGTTTTGTCCGGATTATAAACAACTTAAACAGTTTAGATTTGCAAAGGCAACAAAAATTGACTTATTATCCAACTCTTTATGGTGTTAATGTTATAAAAAGTTATACCCTGGATTATAAAAAATATGATATGAATGATTATTTAAGAATGTTGAACAATTTTACGAAAAATAATAAAATTTCTGATGATTTGAAACAATATTTTTTGTATATGGAATCTGATAAATTGGATTTATACTATACAAAATTGGACAGACTTGAAAATGCACAAAACCCTGTTGCTGTTCTTGCTGAAATAAAATAAGAATGATGTCATAAAAAATAACTTTAGAAATTTATCACCAGCTGAAATATATCCTCTAATCACCTTTTTGTAAATTTAGCGTGCAGGAGAGCTTTGCGCTATTGAGAAATTTTGGGTTTTGTTTCGGTAAATTCGTCAGGGATACTATCCAGAAAACCCGGTACTGATGTCTGTTTTTGCGAAACAGGATTTTGGGGTACTGTTGTTTTGGGCTCTTCAATTTTGTTCTGAATTGTTTGAGAAGCTTGAGTTTGTATTTTTTCCGGTGCTTTTTCTTGCAGGCTATTCACTGTACCCGTTTCTTTTTTTAAATCGGATGTCCCGATTGGATTAACCCAGGTAAATGATTTTACAGCCTTGACGCTGTCCATATCTCCATCAATAATGACTCTGAAATTTCTGGTTTCGCGATTTAGGGATGGAGTCAGAGGCGGTATTTTTGAAATATCAACCTGCGGCAGTTCTTTATTGTAAAAACTGAAAAGCTTTGCTGCAGCAGTACCGTATTTTGTGTGTTCATCCAGAAAATCTTTTATTGTCATCTGTCCAAACAATCCCAGTGATGATGAAACTTCGGGAGAAATTTTCCCCAGAATTTCAAGGTTTGCTATATTGTTCATCATATTAATATGTCCGGTCACATACATACTCATCTGCGGTCCTGATGTTAAAACTGGATTTATATACATAAACCCGTTTTTAAATTTTACCGAGGTTTTGACATAATTAACACGACCTGTGTCCTGAGGTGTAATTGCCTGCTTTGCACTGTTCAGACTAACATATATGAGTCTTTGGGAAAGCAGATTCTGGGCATAAAGAAAATGTTCAAAACGTCCGAGCGGTCCGAGAGTTGCATTTTTAATGAGAATATCCGTAGTTCCTGTCAGATTTTTCTTTTGCTGTTCTGCACTAAATCCGTATGTCCTTACGTCGGAATCAAAGCTCATTATGCCTGTTGTTTTCGGGTCAACAGGGAATAAGCTTCGTCCTGCTGATTCTGCATTCAAATTTCTGCCTTGAACTTTTGCGTCTATAGTTGCATATGGCAGATTGTAGGAAATTTTTGCTGCAATTTTTCCGCTATAAGCGTCTGCCGTAAGGTCATAGAGGTTAAGTATGTTATTTTGCAAAGAAAAATTCGAATGAACGTTTGTACCGAAAACTTTTCCCATTTTATAGGTGTTCAGGGTAATTTCTCCTGTCTGTATATCAAACGGGCATTCCGGACCCGGTGCATACGTTGTCTGGGGTAAAATATCGGAAATGGAAAGAAGTTCATCCATATCAAGAAGATTGGAATTAATTTTTACGTTTGAAATTTTTTTTGTCTTAAGAAAGTCTGGCGCTGCTGTGATAACAGTATTTATTGTCATATTTTTTATTTTTATTCCGTTTATTGCTGTTTTTAGCCCGTCTTTTGTAAATGTTACAGCCGCATTTGCCAGTGAAATTTTGTAGTCCGGTATATTTAAATCATAAAGATTTAAAGTTCCTGAAATATCCGGTTTTTCAATGTTTCCGTTTAGATTAATATTTCCATCTGCCCGAAGATTACCTGTTGTGCTTAATTTCAGTGCTGTTTTTTGCGGTATTGATATTTTTATATTTCTTAAATCGGTCTTACTGAGACATCCGTTAATCGAAATAATTTTCTTCATTGACGAAGTATCAACATCGAAAGATGCTTTGGTTATTCCATCTGCGGAGAACATTGCCAATTCTTTTATTGTAATTAATTCTTTGTCTATGTTTGTATTAAGTCTTGTTAGGGTGGTGCTTTTGTCAGCAAGAGAAATTCCCGCAGGCTTTATGTAATTATTTTCATTAGCAAGCGCGTGCATTGTTATTTTTGCTGTTTTATCTCTGGATTTGATGTTCAAAACTGTAGGGAGTGCACCTTTTGCTTCTATGTCTTTGTTGTTTTTAATAAATGAAGTTAAAAGTGTTGTGTCAATTGTGCCCGCAGCATTTATATCAATACGCGGTGATTTTTTGTAGTTTTTAATATTTCCAGCTATTCTAACAGGCGTTTTCCCCGCATGTATTTTTGAATCAACAATTTCTAAATCTTTTTCATTGAAGTTTATTAAAATCAAATCTGATGAAACGGACACGGGTGCTTCCGCTTTTTTTAGGTGTGCTTTCTTTATTTCTGCATTACCTTTGTAGATATTATTCTGTACATCTGCGTTTAATGAAATAATATCAGAAGAAAAATATATGTCTTTGAATTCTGATGAAAGATTGGAAATGGATGCATGTATTACAGGAGATATTTTTGTTAATTTTCCTTTTAAAAATGCATCGAACGACATTTTTCCCGATGTTACGATAATATTTTCATCCGGCTTAATAATCGGGAATGCGTTCATTATGTGATTGATATCCAGATTTTTTGCCGTTATTTTGATATCGCCTATTGCATTTTTGTCAATTGTTCCTGTTAATTTTACGGGCTGGTTGTTTACAAAAATGTCGGATTTTACAATTTTTATGCTGTCATTTGAAAAATCAACTTCTGCATTTACTCCGTTAATATCAAGAGGTATTTTTTTGTGTTTTAATCCGCCGTTTTTTATAATCAGTTTTCCGTTTGATTTAACTTTCTTTAAATCTGTTTTTAAATTAAAATCAGCACTGATATAGCCTCCGGCATTGAATTCTTCCAGATTGTTTTTTATTTTCATCAAGTCCAATACGGGCAATATTATTGTCTTTAAGTTTTCTATATTTATTCTGGAGGTCTTGCAGTGAATTTCAATATTCTCAGGTTTTGTTAGTCTTACTTTTGCTTTTATGTCTGCGCTTTCATTTTTTGCTGTAAACATTTTTGCATCAATATTTGCCAGAGATTTATCGAGCGCTATATTAGCATAACCCGGCGGTGTATATAGTCCGTTCAGCAAAATGGAAAATCCGCTGATTTTTATCTTTCCTGAAGAGTAATCATATTTCCCGTCTTTTGAGAATATACGTACATCTGCATCGATTTTAGATTTGAAAGTATATTTTGAAAGGTTTGATAAATCTAAAGAAGACTTCTCCTGATGAGAGAATATATCTGCCGGTATACAGAGCTTTAGTTTGTAGTCTATATTTTTCTTTCCCCGTATGTATATTTCACCTGCAGCAGTGACAAGTATATTTTTTCTGGTAATATCCTGCACCATATGGTAGTCATTACCTGTGATTCTGTAATGCAAGCCTGTCTTTTCATCTTTTATTTTAATCAGGTAGCTTTTTATGTTAACGGATGGAATTTTCACTGAATATTTTAAATCTGAAGAAGCCGTGAAATGTTTATCTATATATTCTTGTAGTGTAAGTTTTCCGGAGGTTTTGAGCTTTCCTGAAAATTGGAATTTATCAGCTTTTAGTGCGGTTATTTTGATTTCTTTTTTCAAAAGATGCAGCAGAGATAGATTTATTTTCGCTTTTTCAATATCAAGGATTTGTTGTTTGTCGGGATAAAAAAGCTCAATATCATCTGCTTTTATTGTCAGAGCAAGAGACGGAGACATTTTAAGTTTGCAGTTGTACAGAACAAGCTCGAGTCCTGTTTCTTTTTTTACTTTCTCTGAAATAATATTTGAGTAATCATGTTTGTTGGCTATAAAAGGTAACGCCAGATATAAAAGCAGATACAATAAAACAAGCAGCCCGGAGGCTGCTGTTAAAAATATAAATATATTTTTTAAAATCACCCTCATATTTTAATTATATCAATATATATTCAGGTGTAAAATAGTGGAAATGCAGGATTATTTAACAAAATAACTTGCGTTGAGGTTTGCATATATTTTGATTAAACCGCCCTGAATCGGCACTGAAGACTGTTCTGCAGAGCCTGCAGCCGAATCCATTGCTGCCATATTTTTTGCGAGAAATCTGTACTGAACACGTGAAGCATTGTTCGTTGAGCAGCTTGTGTCCATAGATTTTATACCGGCGAGAGTCTGATTAGATGCTTTTGCCAGAATATTGACTCTTGTCGATGCTTTTTTCGCAGCTATAGACAGCAAATCATTACACTGTTTTTCATAGTTTGAAACAGAGAATGTGAGATTGTTTATGTTTGTGGCCCCGAGAGCGATAGCTTTGTCAATCATTGTACCGACTTTGTCGATTGATTTTGTGTGTACAATGATGCTGTTTGTAACCATATATTTGTCAAATGATTTTTTGTTGTTTGACGAATATGTATAAAGCGGTGTTGCGTTAAAATCAGCTGTTTTTATAAAATCACCGTTAGCAGGATTAATCATTGATTTTAACTCGGCGTACACCTTGTCAGAGATGTCTTTGTTTTCTTTTGTTGCTTTTTGCATTGATTTTGTGTCGTAAGTTTCGACAGCAATACTGATTTCTGCAACATCAGGAGCAACCTCTGTATTTGCTGTTGTATTTACGGAAATATATCCGCGTTCGGGTGTCGTTGTAACAGTAGCTGCGCAGGCAATTGAACCTGTTGTAATTCCTAATAACAATAGTAAAGCTGCTAATTTTTTCATAGTTTCCTCCTATACTGTCCAAATATTTTAACAACTTTTTCTTTTTCACGCAATGCATGAATTATTAAGATTTTTTTGTGCGTGTAAATACCGGGGTGACAGTGGGATTGGCAACACTAATGTTTCTACATATTGGAATAAAATTATTTTTATATAATCATATTATTAGACGGAAACTTTTGAGGATAATATGATAAATGATATGACAAAGGGGAATCCCCTGAGCCTTATATTCTGGTTCTCTGTTCCATTGCTTATCGGGAACATTTTTCAACAGTTGTATAACGTTGCTGATATTGTCATAGTAGGACGTACTCTTGGAATTAATGCTCTTGCGTCTGTCGGGGCAATATCTCCAATATTTTTCTTTATTATGTTCGTTGTCGTGGGGTTGACCAACGGTTTTGCGGTAATCACGGGGCAAAGGTTCGGAGCAAAGGATTTTGACGGAGTTAGAAAATCTGTGACTGTATCAACAATTCTCAGCACTGTTTTTACCCTGTTTTTTTCTGCCTTGCTTGCTGTCTTTATGAATAAAATTCTCTACCTTATGAATGTGCCTCAAGAAATATACAAAGATGCATACTGGTATATTCAGATTGTTATTGGTGGTTTGTGGGTGTGTAACTTCTATAATCTGCTGGCAAGTATTGTACGTGCTCTGGGTGATAGCAAAACACCTTTATACTTTTTGATATTTGCGTCTGTTTTAAATATCTTTCTGGCATTGCTCTTTATACTCGTTTTTCATATGGGTGTCCCCGGCTCTGCTGTTGCTGTTGTTCTGTCTCAAGGGGTGTCAGTACTTTTGTGTCTCTGGTATGTAAAAAAGAAATTCCCTATTCTGCATCTGAAAAAAGCTGATTGGACCTTTGATTTGAAAAATAACAGAGAAAAAGAAATTGACTTTGCGCTTGACCATTTGAAAGTTGGGATTCCTATGGCCGTTCAGTTTTCTATTCTTGGCTTTGGTATCTTAATAATACAAAGTGTTTGCAATACATTTGGACCCGATGTTATTGCGGCATTTACCGCTGCACTAAGAATAGAACAAATAGCAACAATGCCTATGATTTCCTTTGGTGTGGCGCTTGCCGCATATACTGCGCAGAATTACGGTGCAAATAACTTCGCAAGAATCCGCATGGGTGTAAATAAATGTTCGGTAATATGCATTTGTCTCAGTATTATTATGGCTTTTGTAATGCATTATCACGGCTCTGAAATAGTAAAAATATTTTTGGGGGATTCAAAACACAGTATTATTACAATTGCTCATGAATATCTGTTCATGAGTTCTCTGTTTTACTTCTTTCTCGGACAAATTTTTATATTCAGAAATGCGCTGCAGGGTATGGGGCAAGTTGTTATTCCCTTGAGTGCCAGCTTCGCAGAACTTATAGTCCGTTCTTTTGCTGCAGTTTATTTAGCTGTAAAATTTGGTTATATGGGAATATTCTATGCCGGTCCGATTGCCTGGGTAACGGCATCAACTATTGTTGCTGTCGGGTATTTTTCAAGTCTCGGAAAAATTGTCAGAAAAGCAAGAATACTATTTCGGGAACAACGACGGGCAGCATAAATATATGAGGCGAAAAAATTTTTGTTAAACATTTATGCCGGATGAAATTTAGCGTGCAATATGTTCTATTCTCTGGTAAAATATTCCGTAGTATTTACTGATGTTAAATAGAGGTTACTAAGGTGGAATATATAAAGAAAATTGAAATCCGCTATCCTTTTCTCCCTTCTCCTGTTGAAGTTTATGAAAGAGAAAACGGGCATAAAATAGTTTTTGCAAAGAAAGAAGGCGGACTTGTTAATATCAGCAGCTGGGTAAAAACCGGCTCTATCAATGAAGATGATGAAATTAACGGTATTTCTCATTTCCTTGAGCATCTTATGTTCAAAGGCACGCACAAACATCCTGCCGGATATTTCGACAGAACACTTGAGGCAAAAGGTGCTATAGTTAATGCTGCGACGTGGAAGGATTACACATACTATTATGTTACCCTTCCCAAAGGTCCGGACAATTCATATTTCTATGAGGCAATAGAACTTCATGGCGATATGATGCTGGATCCGATTATTCCCGAAGAAGAAATAGGACCTGCTTTCGAACTCGGTGACAATACTGTTAAAGAAAAAAGAGAGCGGCACGTTGTAATTGAAGAAATAAGAATGCGTCAGGATCAGCCCTGGACAAAAGTTTATAATGAAGCAAACCACAATATGTATAAATCACATCCATACAAACGTGATGTAATCGGTTTTGCAGAAACTATTGCTTCTGTACCCAGAGCTACAATAATGAATTATTACGGAACATTCTATACCCCTAACAATATTACAACCATTGTTGTCGGGGAATTTGATAGTGAAGAGGTTCTGAAAAAAGTAGTAGAAGCATTTGACTTCAAGGGAAGAAAAAATACAGAGAAAAAATGCTTTGAACTGGACAAGCCGGAAGCTAAATATGTAGAAAACTATGCACATATAAATACTGGATTTTCTATAATTGGCTGGCTCGGACCTGTTGCATGCAGCATTAAAGAGAATATCGGACTGGAGATAGCAAATATTATTCTCGGAGAAGGTCAGAGCTCAAGGCTTTATCAGAATCTGATTGAAAAAGCGGAAAAACATATATTTAATGTGGTTGCATCTGATTATTACAGCTTTAGAGATGGCGGAAATTTCTTTGTTCAGGCTAACTTTAAACCCGAAAATAAAGAAGAAGCAATTTCTCTTTTGAAAAAAGAGGTTGAAAAGCTTACTAATATAGAAGAACGAGAGTTTCAAAAAGCAGTAAAAAAACTGAAAGTACGTTTTGCAGAAAGCGCTGAAACAGTATCTGATATTGCAGACACAATAGGCTACTATATGACTGTATGCGACAATATAGAACTCGTTGAAGAATATCAAAAAGAGCTTGAGAAAATCAGTATCAACGATTTTCTGGATATTGTTAAAAAATATCTCCCGCTGGAACATGCGGTAGTGTCAGTTTTAATGCCTGAAAAGAAGGATTAATTAATATGAAAAAAATATACTTGGAAAATAAAATACCCGTTGTATTCAAAGAAAATAAAAATACACCACGTCTCGCTCTGTGTTTGTATTTCAAAATCGAAGAACAGGAAAAGAAGGCAGGATTGTTTTCAATACTTAACAGGCTTTTGATGCAGGGCACAAAAAAAAGAACTGCAGAAGAACTGGCAATGGAACTTGATGAAAATGCAATTGAATGCTACAGCGAGATGAAACATGATTTCATCAGATTTAAAGTATTGTGTTTGAATGAAGATATCGAAAAAACACTGGAAATACTGGAAGATATAGTTAAAAATTCGACTATGGAAGATTTTTCCAAGGAAGTAGTAAAAATGAAAGGTGAAATCGAGGCAGAACTTGATTCTCCAAAATCCAGAGCTGCTGATGCTTTTTATAAAACACTATTTGACGGACTTTGTTACGGACATACTTACACAAAAACACTTGAGGCAGTAGACAATATAACAAAAGACGAAGTAAAAGAAGCATATAAGAGCCTGCTGGAAAAATCTCCGAAAGTTATAAGTCTTGTTGGTGATTTTGATGAAGCTGATATGACATCAAAGCTTAATAAGCACTTTGGGAATCTTTCAAACCCTCCAAAGGAGGCAAATGATGATGACGCTCAGAAACTTAATGAAAACAAAACAGTTAAAGTAGAAAAAAACGACGCATCACAAGCACAAATTTTCCAGGGCTGGAGAGTACCGACTATTTTTGATAAAGACTATCCGGTGCTTTTGCTTTTGAATACGATTCTTGGAGCAAGCGGTCTGTCCTCAAGACTTTTCGTAGAACTTCGCGACAAAAAGGGGCTGGCATATGTAGTCAGAAGCAGCTATGAAGTTTATGACAGAGCTGCTGCATTTTCTGTATACATAGCAACTGAACCCAAAAATATAAAAACATCGCTGGAAGGATTTGAGTTTGAAATCAATAGAATCAAAACAACACCTGTTGATAATATTGAACTGGAAAATGCAAAAAATAATTTAATCGGAAAAAGACAGTTCTTTACAGAAACAAATCTTCAGCAGTCCAGCCTTTATTCCTTCTATGAGGATAAGGGGCTCGGGTATGATTTTGAAGAAAAACTGATTGAGGCAGTAAAAAAGATTTCTGCAGAAGATATACAAAGAGCTGCCAATGAATATCTGAAAGACCCGCATGTTCTGACAGTGCTTGCACCGGGACAGTATTTGGAGTTTTAAGATGACGGCAATAAAAAGAGGACTAAAGGTTCAAATCGAATTTGAAAGCGGGTTTGGGAAAAAATCACGCATTGACTGTTATATTCTGGATTATGAAGATGATAGAATTGAGTTAATGTATCCGGCTTCAAAGGAAGAGTTTATTCCCTATCTTTCAGAAGGAACAGAGTTAAAAGCCTTTATCTATACTTTCGGTGGTATTCAGGTACTGGATTCAATTGTGCTGAATTCGCCGCTTGAAGATTTCACAATTGAATATCACGAGGATACTCAAATAATTCAACGTAGAAAGTATCTCAGGGTTCCTCTTATAACAGAACTTTTTATTACTCTTCCTGAAGGTAATAAAAAATCAGAAACACTTGACGTAAGCGGTGGCGGAATACGTTTTGCTTTCGGGGAAACACTTGAAAATCAGAAGGTATACAACGGCAGCCTGAGACTGGAAAAATATGAACCTTTGATATTTTTCACCGGTATTGTATCTAAAAAAAGTTTCTTTAAGCCTGATGAGTATGTAATAGAGTTTACTGAAATTGATGAGAACAGCCGTGAAAAAATCATAAAAAAATGTGTAGAGCTGGACAGGCTTAGCAATAAAAAAGTATAAGCCTGCGTAAAATATTTAATTGTAAATTTAGGTCGATTATAGGAATATTAAGTTCTCTCAGGAACCGGCCCATGTAAGTCATCATGAGCATCTTTTAAAACATTACCGAGTTTTATTAATTTGTCAGGAAGTTTACAATCCCTGAGCACTCTCATTGCATCATAGTGAGAACGAGCGGGTTTGTAAGGACGTTCTTCTGTCATCGCAGAATAAATGTCAGCCATTCTCAAAATTTGTGCAAGTTCATTTTTTGAATGCGGGTTATGGTGGTCTCTTACAGCTTCTGCGATTTCAGGTTTGTAACCGAGTGATTTCATAAGTTCATAACCGAGAACTGCGTGGAGGTTCACAACCTTTCTTTCATCTTTTGAAAGAGCACCATTTTTATTCAAATATTTTGCAGGAATAAGGGATTTTCCTATATCATGAAACGCAGCGGCAACTTCTACGGTTTTCACTTCTTCAGGTGACAATCCCAATTTCTTAGCAAGTGCTTTTGAATATTCAACAGTGTCGTTAAGATGTCCTTCTTTTATTGTTGATAAGTTTTCATAATTTATAACAAGCGGAACGCCTGCTTCATACAAAATCTGTCCGATACGCGGATTTGAAGCTACAGCAGTTTTTATATCTTCTTCTGATGAAAGTTTTGAGAGTGCATTTGGTCTTCTGAACCACTTCAACAATCTGTGAGAAAGAACTGATTTTACATTATCAGGTTCTTTTTTGAACGGGTTTTCAAGCTCAAATTTATCTTTTTCCAAAGGTGCAAGCTTTTCTGCTTCCGGCTTAACGCTGACGGGAGCTTTCTGAAACATATTTGTGCTAAACAGATTCGTCTGTTTTAATTCTGGTTTTTCATCAGACGTTTTGAAACTGTCAGGAGTTTGAGTAAAAAGGTTCTTTTTGATTTCGACACTTTCTCCAATCGGAAATTCCATTGTAGGAGCGCCGAAAACCTGTATACTGTTCTCTGCAGGATTATTAATTTTTATTTTACTTGCATCCGTGTCCATCCGGACATCAGACACAAGTCTTGATGTCACTTTTTCTGTTGCCAAAATATAATATTCCTATGTTTCCTTCGGTTCCTTTATATTAATAAACAAATTCTTTTCGAATTAATTTACAAAATTCGAACTTTCTTTAACATATGTTTACAAACAAAACAAAGGAGCTCTTTTAGTTCCAAGAGCCCCGCAGTGCCTCGATATGATTGATTAAAAAATCATATCGGGGTAGGGAGAGACGTAGAGATCGTTAAAACCTAGAGGAAAACCGCCCAAGGATATCGCGTTCATTGCGTTGTAATAATCCTGATATATATTTCTTGCGGGCATTTGTGAATTCGTTTGATTTGTTTGTGTTTTCGCAGGTTGTGAAACACTCTGTTCTTGCTGTGTCTGCTGCTGGGGCTGTTGTTCATGTGTTTCTTCCTGCTGAAGAGCATATTCAGCCTGCTGCTGTTCAAGAGAAGCTTGGTATTCAGCCAATTCTTTTTCGTAATCTCCAATCGCTGAATTTTCTGCAACAGAATTGTCATTCAAGCTGCCTGTAATTCCTGCCGTAAGAGCTTTTTCATATCCAGGCATATTTTTATATGCGTTTACTGTATTTGTTTTGTACAATCCTGCTTTAGCTACAGCAGCTTGTGTTTTGTTTATGGCAATCAGTTTTTCGACATTTGTTTTGTGTCCGTTGAGTTTCGCAAGCTCTATGGCTTTTTGAGCTTCGCTCATCGTACTGCTTTCAACGTCATTAATCTTTTTATTAAGCTTATCCAGTGCTGATTTCAGTTTTGCATTTTTTGCATTTGCATATTTTATGATATCAAGCTGTTCATCAATTTTATTTAGTTTCTTTGTCTCTTGAAGCTTGCGTTTTGCGGCTTTTAATTGCTTTTCATAAACTGCCTTTCTTGATGCTGGTGCATCTTTCATCGCTGTTTTTATTTCCTTAATGTTGCTTTCCAGCTTTTCTACAGCAGCCTTTCTTGCGTCAGCTGCGGCTTTTTGCATATTTACATATCCGCTTTGGTTGTTTGTTGTACTCAAAGCTGTTTCATTTGTTGTTTTTCCTATGTTTGCCTTATCAGCTTTTATACGATTTACATCTCTGTATATTTTTTCTAATCGCGCTGTTTTTTGTTTTATTTCAAGTTTTAATG
Source organism: Candidatus Gastranaerophilales bacterium (assembly GCA_944323425.1). GTDB lineage: Bacteria > Cyanobacteriota > Vampirovibrionia > Gastranaerophilales > Gastranaerophilaceae > CALUPY01. Next base: position 16,970 of record CALUSL010000026.1, read on the forward strand.
CGTCAGTTTGCGGCTTTGACTGCATGTCTGCGATTTCTTTAGCAAGTTTATCTGCTTTTTTGTTTAATTTTGCAATATCTTTATCATAAGCCTTTCCAAGAGCTTCTTTGGTTGAATTTTTAGCTGCTTTTGCCGGCATTGTTTCGTTCCAGGCGGTTTTCAACCTTCCGCCTGCGGCTGACCAGGTTTCTGCTTTTGTAAGCGGTGTAAGAGTTTCCTTGGGGCTTGTTGCAAGAGTTTTTACTCCGTCTTTTACCGCTTTAAAACTTTCGACAGTTGCTTTAGCACTGCTGGTAACGGTATTACCTTTGGGTACCGCTTTACCTGCTGCACCTAATGCACCTTTTGCTCCTGCCGCAGAAAGCCCTATAGATAATGTTCCTGCTCCTATATCCTGCCATGCAGCTTCTGCTTCTGCATCAGTTTTTGCTTTAACTGCATTTTTAATTCCTTTTCCTGTCTGGACGGCTCCCATTGTTGCTCCTGCTGCAACGAGAAATGGAGCTGCTGCACCGCCTGTTGCTACAGTAAGAGCTGCAGCTGCACCGGCAACGGCTACCGTTGTAAGTGTTCTTTTCAGGCTAAATCCTTTTTCATCGCAGAAAAGACCTTTAGCCATGTTTACCATACCTTTGCCTATATTTTTAAGTTTTCTTTTCCAGCTTATTTTTCCATCGTCAGCATCGGGTTCAGGCGGCTGAGATGCTGCTTGAACAGGTTGTTGTACTTTTGACTGTGTCTGTTCAGCTGTCGGCATAGCAGTGACCGTCTGAGTTTTTGACTGTTGTGCTTCTGGTCTTATGCCGTTAAGTTGTTGTGTGTCCTGGACCTTTTGCTGTTGTGTATTTGTTGAAGTTTGTTGCGGGGCAAATTTTAGATATTGGGATAGCATGTCAGAATTTGTCTGATTTTGCCCTGCCCAAAGTCCGAGCATTCCGTATAAATCATTGAAATTGTACATGCCGTATGGCATTGGCATTCCAATCGGATAAGACATAGCAGTCCCCTTTCCCCGTGCAAATATTTAATATCCTAATTTCCTTATATTAATAAAAACAAAAATTGTGCAAAAATTTACAGCAAGGATTATTTTGAAATATTTTATATATAAATAATATTTTTAATTTTTAATATTTCGTTATATTTACCAGATTTCTGCCAAATCATCAACATAGGGAGTAATATCCAGTTCTATTTTTAAAAAATGTTTTCTATCTGCCTGCGAAATAATTGCATCAGGATTGTTTGTTGCAATAAGAATTACATTCGTTATATCTATAACTCGTTTATCAACATTGAAAAAAGATTTGTAATATATTGAATCAGATGTGTTTCCCTTAAAAACAAATGTCTTTTCAAAATATTTTGTATAAATACTTTTTAATTCACGTATGAAATAATTCTTTTTGTTTGTAAAATCAGGGCTGGCGCAAAGATTTGAAACAAAAATTCCATTTGGGGACATGCATTTGTTTATAAGTTCAAAATACTCATCTGACAAAAATCTTTCATCTATCCCATCATCTGATGCGACATCTGTTATGATAAGGTCATATTTTTTGTTAGAATCTCGAAGATAAACAAGACCATCCTGCAAGAAAAAGTTTGTATTAGCTGTGTTTTTATATGCAAAAAATTTTTCAGCAATAAATTGAATATTTTTTTCTATGTCAACAACATCAATACAATGCACTCCGGGGAAAAGTTTGTTTAAATCATTTACAAGCTGCCCGGTACCAAATCCGATGAGCAGAATATTTTTGACTTTTGGATTTATCAAAAAAGGAATAGTAAAGTAGTTTATATAGGGTAAGTTACCTGTATAGCTTTTTGTTTTTATGTATCCGGCCTGATAGGTATCTTTGTAATGCAAAAAACGCCCTACCTCATTTTCAACCACCTTAACTGAATGGAAATCGGACTGTGTTTCAAAGAGAATTTTGTCATTAAAAACTCTGCTGTTAATTATTTCCAGCAGATTTTCATCAGGTTCATGTATTTGTAGTTCTTCTGGTATTATCGTCATTTTAGCGTTTCTTGTTTGTTTATAGTATAAATTATAATATGAATTACTTTTTAAGAGCAAAACAATTCAGAACTAAAAAACGACTCGGTCAGAATTTTCTAATTGATGAAAGTGCTATTAATCGTATTATGGAAGAAGTCTCTTCCGGTGATACAGTGCTTGAAATCGGAGCAGGCGCGGGTTTTGTTACCGAGCAGCTTGTGAATAAAGCTGAAAAAGTTTATGCAGTCGAAATAGACGAAGATGCTATAGATGTTCTAAAAAAAATAGATGCACAGAATTTGCATATAATACATCAAGATATTCTAAAAACAAATTTGAAAGATCTTGAAGATACAACTTTCAAGATTGTTGCAAACATACCCTACTACATCACCAGCCCCATTATTGTACATTTGCTGGGAGAAATAGATGATTTGCACAATGAAAATAGAAACAGAATATCCGAAATTATACTAATGGTTCAGTATGAAGTTGCGCAAAGACTTGTCGCTAATGAGACATCGCCTGCGAAACAGTACGGGCTTCTATCTATATTAACTCAATTCTATGCTGATACAGAGATAATAAAAAAAGTTCCTGCCCGTTCTTTTTATCCTGCGCCAAAGGTCGATTCAGCTCTCGTTAAACTTAAAGTCAGAAAAGAGCCGCTCATAGAACTTGAGGATTATACATTTTTCAAAAAAGTAATAAAAGCTTGTTTTGCAACGCGCAGAAAAAACCTCAAAAATTCACTGCTCAACGGAGGTTTTTCAAAAGAAATTATTACGATGACGTTAAAATCTTTGGACATGCCCGAAAGTACAAGAGGAGAAACTCTTTCAATACAAGATCTGGCACGTCTCTCGAGGGAATTAAAAAAGAATTATGAGACAAATAAAAGTTAAAACACCGGCAAAAATTAATCTTACACTCGAAGTTCTAAACAAAAGAGAGGATGGGTTTCACAACATAAAAAGTATTATGCAGGCAATAGACTTGTATGATTATCTTTATGTATCAGTGACAGAAGCTGATAAAACAGAAATTGAACTCAGTGGTACCTCTGATAAAATTCCATACAATGAAAAAAATCTTGTATGGAAAGCAATAGAGAAATATTTAGAAAAAACAGGCATAAAAAACAAAAAAATTACGGTACATATTGAAAAAAATATACCGGTTGAGGCGGGTCTGGCCGGGGGCAGCACGAATGCGGCAGGAACGTTTTTTGCGTTGAATGAATTATTTGACACAAGGCTTTCTTCGGATGAAATGAATGAGCTCTGCGCCTCATTAGGCTCTGATTTAAATTTCTGTTTAACCGGCGGAACTGCTCTTTGTACATCTAGAGGAGAAAAAACAGAATACCTGCCATCGCCAAAGCTCGACATATCCCTTATTAAACCGCTAAAATTCGGGATATCAGCAAAGGAAGCGTACACAAAATTCAGTTTAATGAAAGACAAATCAGTACCTGATAATACGGAAAAAATGGAAAAACTTTTAAAAAACGGGGAATTTGACAAAAATCTTTTGTATAATTCTCTTGAAAAGGCAGTTATAAATGACTATCCGGAACTTTTGAAAATAAAAAGAGAGGTCTCTGGCTCAATGATGTCCGGCTCGGGACCAACATTTTTCGTGCTTGGAAAAGAAGCAAAAATGAAAAACTCCGGAGACTTTTTGTTCATCAATGGGCTGAAAACAATTTCTGACGGCGTAAAGATTTGTTAAAAACAGTCGAATACTGTCAAATTTTATTTTGCTTAAACTTAAATTAGATACAGAAACTATGAATATTAATAATCAATTAAATTACATTAAAAACAGAATGCTCGGATTTCAACGACTGAAAGCGGGTATAGACGGACAGGGTAAACAACTGTATAAGTGGGTCAAACAAACAACCAATCCAAATATGGAATCGCTCCAAATAAAAACAAAGCTTCCATCAGGTACCATGGTTTGTTCGGAGTACCAAATTACACCAATGCTCAATGTCGGAAAATTAATCAGAAAAGAAATTATGAAATCTGATGGAACACAAATTCTGGGGTTCGGATACTCAACTGGTGCCAGTATCAAAAAAGGCAATGAGATAAGAACTATCTTTTTAAATAGAGGTGTAAAAGAGAATACTTTTTCAAGATTGCTCAATTACGTTGAGCAAAATAAAGAAAAGGCAATTGTTAATCTTAAAAATTTTGCAGAATTATTAAAGCTAAAGTAGGAAATTATGAATATATCAAAAATTACTAATTCTATTATAAATACATTTAACGGCGTAAAAACAGAACGCAGCGGAATTGATAAAAATGGGCAAAGATGGAAAAGCTACAGATATTCCATAATAGATCCACCCGTACATGTAACAATTAAAAAGCTGCCCACGGGTACAAGAGTACGTTCTGAGTATACAGGTAGCGGGCTTCTTATGAATCGTCAAATCATAAAACATGACGGTAGACAAATATCAATGCATGATAACACTCTTACCATACTTGAACCCTTTAAAAGAGTAAAATTTATGATACTTGAAAAAGCTCCGAACTGGAAAATAAAAAAAGCTGAAATTATTCCTGTTGGTTTTAGGGGCTTGTTTGACTCAAAAATTAAAAAACAACTTTTTAAAATTCGTTAATTTTTAATATAAATTTCTTCTATATTATGCATTACTCCTCCGATTTCGGTGGGGTGAAGGTTTCCGAATTTTTTTCTTACAGCATATATCCGCAACGGTGAATATAAGTATATAAGCGGCTTTTCATTGTAAATAAGCTGTTGATATTCTTCATAGAGCGCTCTTCTCTTATCAAAATCCAGCTCTAACGCTGCCGCATCAAATATTTCATCTAACCGCTTCTCCCAGGGAAGCAGTTTTGCCGTTTCTCCTTCTCCTCTCATATTGAAGAGATGAAGTGTTCCATTTGAATACCATACATTTTTCCCACCGTACGGTTCAAGCGGACTTCCTGTGAATCCCAGTATTACCATATCCCAGTCTTTTGTATTGGTTAGTTTGTTTACGAGAGTGTTAAATTCAACCGGTTTGAAATTTACACTCATTCCAAGATCTTCTAAATCCTGTTTTATCATAACACCAATAGATTCACGCTCTGTATTTCCGGCATTTGTATAAAGGTCAAACTCAACCTTGTTTCCTTCTTTGTCCTTGAGTTTTCCGCTTTTATCAATCTTGAATCCTGATTCTTTCAGGTATTGACGGGCTCTTTCCATATCTTGCGGATGCCCCTGAGCAACTTTTTCATTCAAATATATGGAGGACAATGGTTCCGGCGTAAACAAAGGAGCTCCGACTCCGCTTGCAATATTAAATACTATATTTTCCCTGTCTATTGCATAATCAACAGCTTTTCTGAAATTTAAATCATTAAACCATTTTTGCTTAACTGGATCTACATAGTATTTGCCGGTGGAATTTTTTCGATTATTCATATTTATACCGAGATACATTGTTCCTGTATCCGGTCCAAGATTAAAAATCTGATAGTCTGAATGTTTTTCCTGTTCCTTAAAAATAGAAACATTTGTTCCACGTAGTCCGACCATATCAATTTCTTTAGATTTGAATTTTAATAGTTCATTATTTAAATCACCGACAATTAGCATAATATATTTATCAATATAGGGAAGTTTCTGATTTTTTTCATCAATTATGTAATAATTTGGATTCCTTTCATAAACTATACGCTGAGCAGGCACATATTCTTTTAGACGAAATGCACCGCTTGTGACCAAATCTTCAGGATTAACATTCGAACTCCAAAAAGAATCAAATGCTCTGGGACCTCTGTCCGTAATCTTTTTTAGCACATGCTCGGGTGCAATAGGTACTGAAATCTGTCTCAAAAATGGTGAAAAAGGTTTTGGTGTAACGAATTTTACGGTATATTTATCTATTTTGCTTACAGTTGGAAGCTTTCCGTCTATATACATAGCATCTCTGGTGCTTGTATTGCCAAAACCGCCAAAAATTAGTGTATTCCACGTATATACAACATCATCAGCTGTAATCTCTTTTCCGTCAGACCATTTTAAACCTTTTCTGAGCTCTATTATGTATGTTTTTTTATCAGGTAAAGTCTCAATAGATTTTGCCATTTTGGGGATAACTTCACCTGTATAGGCATCTGTTGTAACAAGGCTGTCAAACATAATTTCGCTTGCACTGCTCGAAGTATTATCCTTTGAATTCCATGGATTGAATGTCTTAGGACCTTCTCCTATTGTGCTGATAACAATATTTCCACCGTACTGACCTGCTGGTTTTCTTGATTGAATATAATCAACCCCGTCTATGGTTTTCGTTTTTCGTGGGTAAACTATGCTTTCTTCAGTTTCTATTTTTGTTTCGTCTACGCCTGTGCTTTCAGTCTCCGGTCTGTCAACCCTTATACAAGCAGCAAAAAGCAATAAAACAAAGACCAAAAGAGATAATATGTAAACTCTGCCTTTAGTGATTTTCATTTTTTAAATTTAGCACAAATTGAAAAATAATTCACACTCCCTTTGGGGATAATTCAGAACGGCATAAAAATACCGTATCTGAAAAGATACGGTATTCATGAACAACAGGGGATTCAACACAAACTTAATTGAAATATCTGTCCAGAAGTCCCTGGAATGCTTTACCGTGACGAGCTTCGTCTTTACACATTTCATGAACAGTGTCATGAATAGCATCAAGGTTCAATTCTTTAGCTCTTTTTGCAATAGCAAGCTTTGCAGCGCAAGCGCCATTTTCAGCATCTACGCGCATTTGAAGATTTTTCTTTGTTGAATCAGTAACCACTTCACCGAGAAGCTCAGCGAATTTAGCTGCGTGTTCTGCTTCTTCAAAAGCAATTCTTTTATAAGCTTCTGCTACTTCAGGATAGCCTTCTCTGTCTGCCTGACGGCTCATAGCCAGATACATACCTACTTCTGTACATTCGCCCATAAAATGTTCTTTCAGTCCCTGAAGTACTTCTGCATCAACACCTGCAGCTACACCTATTCTATGTTCATCAGCATAAGTCAAACCTGCAGAAGCGTCTACTTTATTAAATTTAGATGCAGGTGCACCACAAAGAGGGCATTTTTCCGGAGGAGTATCGCCTTCATGAGTGTATCCGCATACTGAGCATACAAATTTAGTAACTGTTGCTGTCATAATTAACCTCTTTCATTTCCTGTTATTTACCCTTATTAAGAATTATTCTTAATAAGATAATTATACACATGTATTTTTAAAATTGCAAGTATTTTTTATAAAAAATATTCAAACAAGAATGTAAAGCTAATTATTGTTTATATAAATCGGGGTAATATTCCTTATAGAATTCTTCAACCTTGTGAAAAGATTCATCCAGCTTTTCATCAATTATTGCAAAATCTTTGTCCATCTTAGTAAGGTGATTTTCCAAAAGTTGTCTTTCCGAATTTAAGGTATCGTATTCCTGTCCGTATTTTTGGGATAAACTTCTTTCTATGTCTGATTTTCTGCCGTGAATACGTGCCTGTTCTTCAATCATAGCCTGTTTTTGTCCGCCAAGTTTATCTAACTCGCATAAGAGTTCGAATCTTTTGTCGGAAATTTCTTTTTGTTTTTGTATTTCTGCTATTTTTGCTTTTTCTTTATTAATTACTTCATCGTATCTTTCAAGGCGTTCGGGTATTTTTGACAGAATTTTTTCTTCAAAACTATCTGATATTTTTAATTTGTAACGTTCATGGATATTTTTAAATTTTTCTTTGTTTGCATACAAAATGTCTACCTTATCATTTTCTGATTTGATTTTCTTTCCAAAAAAGTTCATTTCTCTGTACGCATTGTTTGCAAAGTTTTTATATCCGTTTCTGTAATTGTTTCTTATCCAGCTCAAAGGCATTTCTGTATGAATTGTACAGATTGTCAGTTCAATATCTTCCTGAGAAATGTCTTCATCTTTTTCTCCCGGGTCTGCAACATAAGCATAACGGATGTATTCGAATTCTACAGGTTTTCTTGTTTGGGTATAACTATAAATTCTTCCATCAATATAAAGCGGTTTATAATTTCCCCCCTCAAACTGGGATAATTCAAGATGATAGCCTTTGAATGATGGTGCTGATGTATTTGTATTATTAGATTTTTTATGTGCTGTTTTGTTTTTATATTGAATTGAATAATTGTTAATTTTTGATATTTTCATAAAAGGTTCCTTTGGTGTAGTGGTTTTTAATTATTCATTTATATTTACAGTATGAGCTGCTGCGTCAACTGTTAATCTCCTATTAATATGTGGATAGAATTTTGAAATATTATTTTATTTTTCCATCATAGCCATATATTTTCCCATTTTCATACCGATTAATCGTTCTTCTTCGGGACCGGAGTATTTACTTTGAGATTCATCTTCTTTTGTTTCATTCATTTTCTTTTTGGCATTATATTCTCTTAATGCCTCAATCACCTCTTCTGTTGTGACAGGTGCAACGTAATCAGGTTCATTAGTGTATGCCCTGTCGAGTTCAGAAAGTCTGCCATTTACAACATTAGCAATTTTTACGAACATAGGCGGAGCAATAGAAATAGCATTAGTTTTGCAGAAATTTAGAATTTCTTCATGGTTTGACTTATCAAACCTGCCAAGTTTAGCCCAGAAATAGCTCATTACTGCTGATATTTCGTTGTCCTTCATGTCTCTTACTGATTTTGCTACCCCCAGCCTTGATGGATTAAATATCCAGTCTGGCAAATCTGCTCCTTTATCTGTTGTTGCAAGCCATGTGATACCTTTATCTCTGGCACCGGTCATCTGGAATGCCAGCTCTGCAAGAACATTTTCACTTGCATTATCAATATAATTATCAAGGTTTCTTACAAAAATCACTGTATGCTTTTGTCCGTCCCAGCATTCAGCGTTCTCAAAAGTGTTTCTTATATATTTAATCGTCTTTTCTTCATCTGAGAGGTCTATTTCTTCATTCATATCAATAGTGACAAGGTTTATTTCTTTTTGTTTTGCCAAAGCCTGTAAGTGCTCAAAGAAACAGTCAGACAAGTAGTTTTTGCCTAATCCCCGTGGACCAAATAGCAGTACTCCGGAGGGAATTGCTTCTTTGTAGCTGTCTAGATTTTCATTATCCTCATTGTTTTTTAACAACAATACAATGGGTGATACTACTTCTTTTATAAGCTCAAGTTTTTCCAGTGAATATCCGACAACCTTATTTAGTCCTGTTTCATCACCATTTCTGTTTGCTTTAATACCGCCAAGTTCGAGGTACTGATCATACATCTCTTTTGCATCTCGGAATGGGATTCCAAGTCTGTCTGAAACCATAGCAACATCACTTGTCACTTTTGTCCATATTTGTTGAATCTGGTCCTTTCTCGATTCTTCACGTTCACCATTCATTTTTCCTCTGAAGTAATAAAACATATCATCAATCAAATATGCTCCGAAAGAGGGTGTTGACGGTTGTTGCGGATTAGATGAGTAGGCAGATTGTTTGTCGTTAGAATGTATTTTATTTGATTTTGTTGAATAATTATAACCTATTATAGGAGAAATTTTCATACACACTACTCCTTTTTAACACACATTATTTTTGTATATATTAAAACATATTAAAAAATAATAAAAGTTATAATTAGACAGTTGGGCTAAAATTTTTACAAACTTTTACAGAG
>CALUSL010000027.1 GCA_944323425.1 Candidatus Gastranaerophilales bacterium
TATTTAGTGCCCGACTCCGGAGTTGTCAGATCCTGAAACTAGTTCAGGATGACATTATTTCAATTGTCAATTTGCGTTTCTATGGATTGCCGCGGTCGTCCTTCGGACACCTTTACAATGATATTTATCCCTTTGAATGTATTATGACGTAAAACGTATGAAAAGTGAATTGAACTAAAGTTTGAAATTTCTCATACTAAAGTTGGAAGTTTTTTTCCAAAAATTATTAAATAGTTTTATTGTTTTTGTCTGTAAGTCTAATGAAAAAAGATTTTTGTGGGTTTACTCTATATTTGTATTCGATAAGGAGTTTTTTTATGAAAGAATTTTGGGAAATTACAAAAAACCTGCGCCGCGCAAAAGAATATTTTGAAAATGAATGTGCTTATAATATAGGAGTGCATAAACTTAAAGACAAAATAGAAAATGATTTAAAATCTTTTAATTTGATTGATGTTAGGACTTATGATGATTATATTGACGGTCACATCCCGTTTGCAACACACGTCCCCATGGAAAAGATATATGATAATTTTGACAAGTTTACCAAAGATTTGCCTAATATAATTTATAGCGGTCATCCTGCCTGTATGAAAGCTTTGAAATGTGCATTTATGGCAACAGATAAAGGTTATCCTTGTATGGTTTTGAAGGGCGGCTTCAAAGCCTGGAAAAAATTTGATTTTGATGTAGTTAAGGACGACTAAATCAAATATTTTATATATATATATACGGAGCTCATAATAAGGGATACAAAAGTTATTCCGGCTCCGTATTTTAAGAAATACATAAATTTTATTGGTTTATTGTTTGCTGCGGCTGTTTCAGAAACTATTACATTTGCAGCTGCGCCGATTATAGTCATATTGCCTCCGAGACAGGCACCGAGTGACAGGCACCACCATAGAGGATGAGCGTATTGAGCGCCTTCTATCAGTTGAATCTGATGAATCATCGGTGCCATTGTTGCTGTGTACGGTATATTGTCTATAAAACCGGAAAGAATGCCCGATGCCCATAAAATAATCATTGCTGTAGCGGTTTCACTGCCTTTCGTTATTTCCAGTATCCAGTTTGCCATAATTTTTATACCGCCTGCTGCCTCAAATCCACCTATTATTATAAATAGACCGATGAAAAAGAAAATTGTATTCCATTCTACGCTTTTTAGTATATTTTTAGGCTCGGCAAACAAAAGCATTATACTTGCACCGCACATTGCAGTCAGAAATGTTTCTATGTGAGTCAGGTCATGTGTGACAAAACCTATGATTACAAGGGACATTACTATTGTCGATATTATTGCAAGCTTTCTGTCTGTTATTGTGTTTGTATTATCAAGTTTTGCAACTTCTGCCATCTGTTCTTTTGTTGTTTTAAGCTCTTTTCGGAATAAAAAATATAAAATAATTAGGCATACTATCAGTATTAGTGTAACAATTCCGGTTAATTCCTGAATGAATGTCATGAAAGAAAATCCTGCTTTGCTGCCAATAATTATATTAGGCGGATCTCCGATAAGAGTAGCTGTACCTCCGATGTTAGAGGCAAGAATTTCTGTTATCAGATATGGAATCGGATTTATATTAAGAGTATTTGCAACTACAAAGGTGACGGGCATAACAAGTATGACTGTCGTTACATTGTCTAGAAATGCTGACGCAACTGCTGTAAATAATCCCAGCATAAAAAGTATCAAGACTGGATGACCTTTTGTCTTTTTAAGCAATGAATTAGCTACCCAGTTAAAAATTCCGCTTGTACTGGCTATGTTGACAATAATCATCATGCTGACAAGCAGAAAAATAACATTAAAATCAATAAAGTTTATAAAATAATCAGGATTTTTCACTCCGTCAAGTTCAACTGACTGTGAAACCAGCCCCAAAAATATGGTTAATGACGCACCAATGAGCGCTGTTGTTACCTTACTGATTTTTTCCAGCGCAATAAAAATATATGCGATAACAAGTATTGATGTTGAAATCAATAATTCATGACCGTGTATAAAATTTAATATATTCACTGTAACTCCCCATTTTTCTATGATTTTAGCGTGAATTAAGGATTCTGTAAATATTAAAGCTTGGATATAAAATATTCATTTATATCGCATTCTCTGCTTTTTTCAAATCCGGCAAGATTATTTAAAAGATGTGTGAGTATTATTGATACATATTTTGGAGGAAGGTCGCTCAGGTCTATGACGAATTCGTTTATTCCGATTTTTTCAAGTTTGGGAATGTATTGATACAGATGCAATATATAGTCCTGAAACATATGCATTCTGCAAAATCCATCCACAACAAACGGCATAACTTTTTTTAGAGACGGGTCTTTTAGTGCATAGTGCCCGTTGTGGCAGGGAGCTTTGCAGGAAAGACGTGATACAATCGCCGTATCATTGTTCAAAGGACACAGCCCGAGTGTCGGAATTCTCACGTTGCCTGCAATAGTAAGCTTTTTAGTAGGTATTATATTTTTAATCTTTTTAATACAGTTTTTTATATTAGTTATATTTTCAAATGTGCTGAAATCAATTGTTTCAATAGGATGCAGGTTGTTTATACATTTTATTGACATACTATTTAAAAGGTTTATGCCCTGACCTATTTCTATGGGAATTCGTTGGAGCTCATCGTCATTGATAAATGCCCAGAAGTATCCGATGTTATTTATGATGATGCTTGATGGGTGTGGCTCTGTAAGGCAAAGACATTTTACATATTCGTATACTCTGTCAAAATCACGTTCAATCAGTATTCTTGGCGTACTAAGCTGCAGCTTGATATCATTTGCGGTACAGAATTTTTTAACTTTTTCTATAATAGAATTAAAACTGCTTTTAGAAAGGTCGGCTGTGTTTAATATTTCTCCGTATTCAATGGAGTATACCGGATTAAACCCTACTTTTCCGATAAAATTTTTGATTTCCTTTAGTTGCGCAAGAGATGAAAGTCTCAGATTGAGTCTGGGAAGTTTCAGTGAGGAATAATCAAATTCTTTATGGAGCCTCGGGCGTCTGTTCTCCCATTCGAATTTTTGAATATTCCTGCTGAATTTGAAATTCGCACCTTGCGCGCTCATCATTTCGCCCGAGAAATGGTTGGTTTGATAAATACTTTTTCGAATATGTTTGAAGGGAAGTTTTTGATTTTTAAATACTTTGGGTTTTTGTATGATTTTTTCAACAAGTTTTATCCCTTCAAGAATTTCTTGTGATGATGCAAATTTCCCCTTAATAACGACAGCATCAACCGCATTCGATTTTTTTATATCTTCTGCACACCAGGGAAGATTATCTGAATCAATTGCAAGCGGTATGTTTTTGTATTTGTGTATTTTTGCAATATTTTTCAGGTATATTTCTTCGGTAACTATTATTCTGTCGACGTTATGAAACATATTTACAAAATCAATGCCGGCAAGATTGTGTATATCAAAATACGAATCGACAATAACCTTAAATGGTAGAGAATGTGTTTTTATCGCTTCAAGAATTGCAAAACTGTTTATAAATATCCCGTCTATATCCGTTTGTTTTAAATATGATATGAATTTTTTTATTTCAATTAAATTTTCTTCTGTTATGTTGTGTTTAAAGTTTACATAAATTTTACAATTTTTTTCATGTGCCTCTTTGATAAACTCCTCTATATAGTTGAAATTTTCATTGAGAAATTTGTGGTGGTAAACATAAAAATGTTTACATTTGACTTCCGGCGTGAAAAGCTGAAAGTCTTGCGGTGTCTTGATTGGGGCGATTAGAGTTAGTTCTTTCATTGTTCTATTATAGAACTTTTTTTGAAAAAATTGTATAATATATTAAGTTTCTAAAAAAAATATTTGTTTGCCTTTCATTCGATAATGTATTAAGATTATATAAAAATAGACTGATTGTATGTTTTTCAAAGTCTATTGACAAGTTAACATATTACAAGAATTAAGTATGAAGAGAGTGTAAATGTTTGGAGATTTAGAAGACTTAGATAAAATGTTTGGCGAGTTAGATGACTCGGACATTTATGTGAACAATCAGGATACTTCGTTTGATAATACACCGGAGTTAAACATTCCTGAAGAACAACCAGTTGACATGCAGCAGCAGGCTCAGCCTCAGCAGGAACAGGTGCAGCAAGCTCCTAAAAAGAGCGGGAATACAATGCTGTTTCTGTTGATTATTGTTGCTTTAGCTGCAGGTTTCTACCTGTATAAATCTTATTTTATGCAGCCGTCTGAACCTGAGCAAACGCAAACCGTTGATGCTTCTGCAGAGATGGGCGACTATTTCTATGATAAGGCTAACGGAGGTAATCCTCCTCAGCCCGAAGCAACGCCATCACAGGCAGGTGGAGATACTGTTGTGAATGTTGATATAAACTCAACACCATCTCAACCTGACCAGGCATCAGCTCCGCAGAACACAGCTGGTGTTCAAACGCCTGATACTCAGGGAGTGCAAGCAGCCTCGCCGTTAAAAAATACAGAACAATCTAATTTGAAGGCGGCAATGGACAAGAAAAATGTTGTGGTTGCGGTAACGAATGGCGGACGTCCCGATCCGTTTGTTCCGTTTATAACAACAGAAGATGTTCCGGTAATTAATGTTGCACCTCCTAAATTTGATATAATAGCACCTCCGGATGATATTCCGGGAGAAGTTAACCCGATTTATGAAACAATGGTAACAACTAAAATATCTGGTATCATGTATGATAAAGCCAGACCTTCAGCAATTATAAATGTTGGTGGAGTTGATCAGCTTGTTCATAAAGGTGATGTCGTTAAAGATTATCAGATTATTGACATCACAAAGGATAGAGTTGTATTAAAAAGCGGGACAAATATTTATAGAGCATCTGTCGGACAGGAAGTTGACGGAGGTGTAAATATAAATCCTGTGTCAAATATTTCAAGACAGTTTGGTGGTGCCTATAAACCTGTTTCAAGAAATATTATAGAAATAAATGGAAGTAATTAACCAATAGGAGTTAGTAGATAAATGTTTAATGTTAAGAACGCAAAAGTCTTATCAATTGGAGTTTCAGCACTGGTTCTGGCTGCAACATTAGGATATGCTGCTGTCGCAAATAGTGCCGAAATGAAATCATCAGTCTTAAAGCCTATGATAAGAGGTACATATCAAGAGACTGATAGAATTAAATTAGATGGTGAAATCAATCTCACCAAAGGTAATCAGAAAATTAGTGTCAGCTTGAGAGATACAGATACAAAGCAGGCATTGAGAATGATTGCTGACAGAGCTGGAATGAATATAATATTCCATAGTTCTGTTCAGGGGAAGATTACTCTTGACTTGGTTGATGTATCACTGAATGATGCATTTAAAATGATAATGCAAGCAGGTGATTTATCATATTTGATTGAAAATGATACTTTATTGGTTCTTTCTAAAGAAGCAAGTATTAACTCTGATATTTCAAAACAAAATATGATGACAATTCCTGTTAAATATGTTGATGCAGCGAGAGTTGCTCAATTTCTTAACGAAAACGTCTTTTCTACTAACAGACCCGGATTGTCAAACAGCAGAATTGTTGTAACAAATCCAAATAACAATGAACTCGTTCTTTTCGGTACAGAAAATGACTATAAAATGGCTCAAAAAATTGTAGCTAAGATTGATGTAAAACCAATTTCTGTTAACTTTAAGGTTAATCATTCAACACCTAAGGAAATGGCTTATTTAATTTGTCAGTCAATTTTCCCTAACGCAAAGATGATTAAAGCAGATGAAGAAATTGCTGATTTGGAATCTACCGATCTTTATGAAGATGAAGACGAATTGGATGCTGGTGCTGGTGCTGGTAATAGCGGCAATAATGCTTCCCAAAGTGGCGGTTGGTCAGGAGGTGCTGCTGGCATCGTAACCGGTGGTGCTTCGTCAGATGATATAGGTGCTGGTGAAACTGATACTACTGATACAGACGCTCTTGAAGAAGCTGATTACTCTAACACAATAAGACTTGGTCAAGCTAAAGTTGCTTGTACACTGAGAAGTGGTGTTAAGGCTGATAAAATGAGATCTGTAGGTCGTGGTGCAATTACTGTTACTTATATACCACAGACCGGTGTTGTTAACTTGACCGGTGCATCTATGGACCAGGTAGAACTTGTAAAAGAATTTATTAAATTAAATGATAAAAAACAACCTCAGGCTTATGTTGAACTTCAGATGGTTGAACTCAACGAAACCGGTTCTAAAGAATTTAATAACCAGTGGCAGTTGTTCACTCCGTTCTTTAGTGCATCATTTGGTGACACAGGTTTGACTACAAATGAGTTGTATCCTACATTCTTCCATGGTCATGGTATTACATATGTAAACCAGACTGAAAATGGATATGAGCCTGCGTATTCAGTAAGCAGATATAAAGGACCAACTACACTTGCATATAGCTTGCATTATTTAATTGAAAATGGTAAAGGTCGTACCCTTGCTAATCCGAAGTTGATTGTTACAAATGGTCAAAAATCTATATTTAAATTGACTTCTGACTATATTAAATCAACAGAGGCTCAATTGATGTCAGGTGCATACGGTGGTACTGTTGCAGGTGTACAGAAAACATATACAATTGCTGATGATGAAGGTATTTCAATTGAGCTTGTTCCTTATATAAGCTCGGATGGATATGTAACAATGAATATTAAACCTGCATATGCTACTCAGAAAGGCGATCCTATCTATGATAGTGTTGAAGGTTCAACTAGTAGATATATTGCAGCAACATTGATGCAAAGACGTTCACTGGATCTTGGAAATATCAGGATTAAAGATGGTGAAACACTTGTTATCGGTGGATTGATACAAGAAAAAGAAACAAAACAGGTTACAAAATTACCATTCTTGGGTGATCTTCCTGTCATCGGTTCATTCTTCAGAAATACAGTTACTAGCAATGAAAAAACTGAGCTGGTTATTGTAATTACACCTAGAATAATTAAGGACTCTGAAGATATTGCAAAACAAGAAAGTGATGTTGAATTATTATAACCATTAATAAAATAGCTTTCCATGCTTTAGACTTTGGTCTAAGTGTGGAAAGCTATATTAAAACTAATTTAAATTTAAAGCAGACATTATGGTAAAAATGTCGGAAGGAATACCCGGATAGAATGATTAATGACGATACAACAGCTAAATTAAGTAAGATTAAACATAGCATAAATCATGATTTTGCATTGACTTTTAAACAGGCTGATATTGAAAAATATAAATTTATTCCTGTTAGCAAAAAAAATGATTTATTTTTTGTTGCGGTTCCTGTCGGTGCTGACAAAGCCAAAATTACTGCACTTGTATCAAAATTTGTTACAGAACAGGTAAAATTTATTTCTATTGATGAAAAGAGTTTTGAGGCTCTTCTAAAAGAATATATCAATATGAATTTTGGCAGTGAAAGTCTTATGGCTGCTGTATCAAAAACTAAGAAAAAAATTGGTGAAATATTAATAGACGCTGGTTTTTTAACAGAAGACCATTTAGTTGAAGCTCTTGCTGAGGCAAAAAAACAGTCAGTTCCGATTGGCTCAATTCTTGTAAAAATGGGTTTTGTTACTCTGGAGCAGTTAAAAAAGGCATTATCTGACCAGCAGGGGTATTCTTCGGTTACAGCAGCTCAGTTAAATCTAGATATTGCTGTTACAAAAATGCTTCCCGAAGATTTTATTCGTGAAAACCAATTAATCCCGCTTTCTACAGACGGAAGGTTCCTTTCCATTGGTATGGTTAATCCTAACAATAAGAAAGCAATAAATGAGGTTGTTTATCTTTCCGGCTTGCGTCCAAAAGTCTATATTTTGACGCATATGGAATTTATGAATGCTCTTGCTAAATATTACAATGATTCGTCAAAAGAAACTTCGGCGATGGTTAAAAGAATTGAAGAAGAAAAACTTCAATTTGAAGTTGAAGAATCATTGTTTGACCAAGTCGATAGAGAGTTAGAAGATGCCAGCGGAACTGTAGCTAAGTTTGCAAATAAGATTATTTCTGATGCTATTGATATGAAAGCATCTGATATACATATTGAGCCAAGATTAAACAATTATATTGTACGTTATCGTATTGACGGTGTATTGAAAAAGGTTCTGGATTTGCCTGCAAAAGTTGAATCTTCAATAATTGCACGATTTAAAGTCTTGTCCAGAATGAATATTGCTGAACACAGACGTCCTCAGGACGGTACTTTCACAATTAAATACAATAATGTTTCATTCGATTTCCGTATTAATACTCTTCCTATTTCTGGCAGAGAAAAGATGGTAATTCGTATTCTTGCGCCGGCAGTTAGTATTTCGGCTCAGGATAAGGTTATAAAACTTATAGGCGGAACAGAAGAAGATCATCAGCGTATAAAGAAAATGACTTCTGCTCCGAATGGAATTATTCTTGCGGTTGGTCCTACCGGTTCCGGTAAAACAACAACTTTGTATTCAGTATTAAAAAGTTTGAATGATGATGGAATAAATATTACGACATTGGAAGATCCTGTTGAAATTAAGATTGACGGTATTAACCAATCTCAAATTAACCCAAAAGCCGGTATTACATTTGCTTCTTGTATGAGAGCGATTTTGAGACAGGACCCTGATATTATTCTTATCGGTGAGATTCGTGACTATGAAACACTTGAAACGGCAATTGCTGCTGCACTTACAGGTCACCTTGTATTAAGTACGCTTCACACTAACTCTGCAGCTGCAACTATTACACGTTTAATTCAAATGGGTGCAAAGGATTATCTTGTTTCTTCAACATTAACCGGTATTATAGCACAGAGACTTGTTCGTAGGCTTTGTCCAAAGTGTAAAGAAGCTTATCATGCTTCTTTAGAGGAAGCGCAGCTTGTTGTTTCAAATAAAGAAGATATTGAAGCATTTATGAAACGTACACTGTATCGTCCTAAAGGCTGTTTTGAATGTGGTCATGAAGGTTACAAAGGGCGTCTTGGTGTATATGAAATTATGAATATAACAAAAGAAATAAAAAAACTTATTGCACAAAGTGCACATGATATTGAAATTGAAGAGGCAGCGGTTGGTAGCGGTATGAAAACATTGCAGCAGTCCTGCTTGAATCATATTCTTAATGGCGAAACTACAATTGATGAGTTTGTCAGAGTATTAGGTCCGGTAACTGAATAAAGGTAGAGTAAATGACTATATACAACTATAAAGCATTAAAGGATAAAAACGAAGTTGTCGGTGGAAAGATTGAAGCTGATGATATAAAAACTGCCCGTGAAAATATTCGTAAGCTGGGGCTAATTCCTACAAAGGTATATGAAGAATCAGAAAAAGTTTCTGCTGCAAAAGTTAAATTAAGTCCGTTAAGTTTGCAAGAGTTGATTGACTTTACATCAACATTCCAGACTCTTATTCAAACAGGTGTTCCTTTGATTGAAGGTCTTGTATTTTTGGAAAAAGATGCTGTAAGTTCAAGAATCAGGCTGCTTGCAAGAGAAATAAGAAAACAGGTCATAGCTGGTGCTACTTTTGCAGATACTGTTGCTATGTATAAAGAAATTTTCGGTAACATATATGTAGGTCTTTCGAGAGCCGGTGAAGATTCCGGTGAAATGGAAAAGACTATGGGACGTCTTGTAGAGCTATTGAAGAAACAGGCTGCCATAAAAAGCAGAGTTATTGGGACATTGATATATCCTTGTTTTGTTATTGTTCTTGCGATAGTTGTTGTTACTGTAATGATTATGTTTGTATTTCCGGCATTCAGAGATATGTTTGAAACGGCCGGAGCTGAATTGCCTATATTTACAAAAATTTGTATACAACTCGGCGACTTTATGAAATTGCACTGGTATGTTGTGCTTTTAGCTCCTGTTCTTATTGGTGCTGGTATATATGCTGCTTTTAAGAATGAAGTTTCAAGAAAAATAATAGATGAATTTATGCTCAGAGTTGCACTTATTGGTGATATGTTGAAATATGCAAACTTTTCTAACTTTATTACTGTTATGTATGTTGCATATGAGGCAGGTATTCCTATTGTAGACTGTTTGTATCTGGGGAATTTGACTCTGGATAACTGGACGCTAAGAAATGCAATTACTAATTCTATAACAAAGGTACAGCAAGGTACTCACCTTTCAGTTGCATTACGTTCGACAAAAGTTTTGCCTTCAATGGTACTGTTTATGATTGCAACAGGGGAACAAACAGGTCGTATGGGTGAAATGCTTCATCAAAGTGTCTTGTATCTTGATAAAGAATTAGATAAAATTATAGATGCATTGACTCGAATGATTGAGCCTTTAATGCTGCTTGTAATCGGTGGTATTGTATTGTTCCTTGCACTTGCTCTGTACTTGCCGCTGTTCCAATCTTACCAGATAAACTAGACAATTCTTTGAAAGGAAGAAAAATATATAATGACTCAGGATTTTGAATTTGAAGAATATACAAATGATGATTTTACCAACGGTGTGTGGTCGGAGAAGGTGCTTGTTATTACACAGGACTATGAAATAAAGGGCTTTGTTTATATGCCTAAAATAGGCAAAAGAAGCCGTGTTCTATCTGATATATTGAATGGTAAAAAACGTTTTGTTGCAATTAAAGATTGCGAAGTATCATATAGGCAGCTTCCGCACAGAAGAACAGAGTTCCATGATTTTGTTCAATTGAATATTAATTCAATAATTATTCTCAGACCTGCTACAGAAGATGAATAAATCTATTTTGAAATTACAAAAATGGCTTCTTCTGTAAACAGATTTGTCATTGTATTTGTAAAAAAGTTTTTAAAAGCCTTGGCTCTTTTCATATATACAGAGTCGAGGATTTTTATATTGCGTTTTTGGCAAAACTCAAAAAAGTCTCTTACTGTCAAAAGGTGTATGTTGGGTGTATCAAACCACTCAAATGGTAATATGTTTGATTTTGGCATTTTCCCTTTGAAAAATAGGTAAAATCTTACTCTCCAGTATCCAAAATTAGGGAAACTGACTACCGCTTTTTTGCCGACGCGTATCATTTCTTCGATTACTTTGTCGGGTTTTTCTGTTGATTGTAACGTCTGGTTAAGAATAACATAGTCATATTCATTATCGGAAAAATTTTTCAACCACTCTAACAAATCTCCCTGAATAATAGACAGTCCTTTTTCTATACTTTTTATTGCATTTCGCTGGTCAATTTCAATTCCCACTCCGGTGCAGCTTTTTTGTTCATATAACATCTTTAACAATGTTCCTTCACCGCAGCCAAGATCGAGAACTTTGGAGTTTTGTTCTATTATATCGGTTATTATTGAGTAATTAAGGTGAAGCCCTTTGGATTCATTATAGTGGTTGTTCATGCAGCCCTCTTTCTTTTGCAAGGAAGCTTTTAATTATTTTGGTTTGTGTATCAAATTCAAGCAGGAATGCATCATGCCCGCAGGGAGACTCTATCTCACAGAAAGAAACATCTTTTCCTGCTTTTGTCAGTGCTTTTACGAGTTCTTTTGACTGTGATGTCGGGAATAACCAGTCTGAGGTGAAAGACATAATTAAGAATTTTGCATTTGTTTGCTTGAATGCGTTTTCTAAAGAACCATACTTTCCTGCTGCATCGAAATAATCTACAGCTTTAGTTATATAAAGATAACTGTTTGCATCAAATCTGCCTACAAAAGTTCGTCCCTGATGTTCAAGGTAGCTTTCAACCTCAAAATCAATATTAAAATCAAAATTTGGTTTGTCTTTGTCCTGAAAACGCCGTCCGAATTTTTTATGCATAGCATCTTCACAAAGATATGTTATATGTCCGACCATTCGAGCAATAGCCAGCCCCTGCTCCGGTTGCTTCTCTTCTGTATAATAGTTGCCGTTATTAAAATATGGGTCGGAGAGAATAGCGTTACGACCTACAGCGTTAAAAGCAATTCCTTGTGCAGTCAGTCTTCCTGTTGAAGCTATAACAATACATGCACTGACCATATCAGACTGCTCTATTGCCCATTCAAGAGCCTGCATACCTCCCATAGAACCACCGGCTACTATCAACTTTTTTACCCCTAGATGTTCTACTAATTTCCTCTGAACTTTGACAGTATCACCTATTGTAATAACAGGAAAGGAAAGCCCGTATGGTTTACCTGTGTCGGGATTTATTGAACACGGTCCTGTTGTACCACTGCAGCCGCCAAGCATGTTCGAGGATATGACAAAGTATTTGTTTGTATCAAATGCTTTGCCGGGTCCAACCATGTCATCCCACCATCCGGGCTTTTTATCGTCAGTAGAGTGGTATCCCGCTGCATGCGCGTCTCCTGTAAGAGCATGTAACAGTAATATAGCATTATCTTTTGCTGTATTTAATTTTCCGTAAGTCTCATAGGCAACTTGAATCGGTCCGAATTTTATGCCTGATTCAAGTTCTATTTTTTCATTTATTTGAAAAAATTTTGTTTCTACAATACCTGCTGAGTTCTTATCTTTTTCCATATTACTTCCCTGTTTGTTGTGTTTATTTTAGCATATTTTTTTATTATAAAAACATTTTTATTATTCAATAAAAAAGCCCCTTTTACCAAAGGGGCTCTGATGTATTGTTTGCCTAAATTATACTCCGGCTGTTTCTTCTTTTTTTTCTTTATCTTTTTCGTCTTTTTCGCCATCAACTTTGTATGCATTGTTTTCATCATTTTGTTTTACTGCGAGAATTTCTTCTCTTGCATTAACATCTTCGTCTCTGGCTTCTGTTTTGTTTGTATTAAGTTGTTCTGTTGCCATTGATTTAGTGACCTTCATACTGTTCATAAGAAGTTCAATCTGCATTGAGAAGTCAGTTGGCATAATGCTTTCGAATGGATTGTCTCTGAGTTTTTCTCTTTCTTCTTTTGCTGTATGAGTTATATTTCCTTCGACAAGAAGCTGTTCTTCCTGATACGAAGTTGAACCTGTTGCAACTTGTGAAGGCTGCTGGGTTGAATCTTCTTGGGCAATTTTTCTATCAACTTTGTTTACTTCTTTTTGGACAGATGCCATTTGTTTATTTACATTGTTTAAATCAGGTATAATGTCGTTTATGTCACTTTTTACTACAACTATTTCGTTTGCAATATTTTCTCTTGTTACTTTGTAATCAGCAATTGCTGTAGTCAGTGACTGAATTTCTGCCTGTTTTGCTGCAATCTGGTCAAAGATGGCTGCCATGTTGGAGGACAGACCTTTGATTTCTGCGCAAGCACTGTCAATGATGTTTAACCCATTGAGCTTTTTGCCGCTGTCAGCATAATCTTTTTCAAGTTCCATCTGAAGATAAGTTCCGACGTCTTCTTTTGAGATTTCGCCATCTTCATATTTTTTCATTATCTTGTCGATAGTTTGTTTATTTTTTTCTTTCTTTTCTTTTGTCTGTTTTTCTGTGTCATTTAAAAGTTGGGAAATCTGTTCTTCAGCATTCTGGGTCAGCTTGAGAATTTTTTCTTTGTCTTTGTTGTACTGTTCTGTTAGTTCTCTGGCTTCTTTTTCGACTTGCTGTTTTCGCTGCTGAGCTTTTTGAATTTTTTCATCTACCTGAGCAAGTTGTTTTTCAAGGTTTTGCTGTCTTTGTTCAAGTCTTTCCTTTTTTGCTTCTAATTGGTTCTGCTTGTTGTCCAACTGTGTGTATTTGTTTTCCAGTTGAGCACGTTCGTTTTTTAAAGCTTGTACTTCCGGAGATTCAGTTTTGGTTGTTTGTGTACTCGTTGTCTGCCCGTCAAACAGATTCTCATTATTTTTGTTTGTTGTATCTGCTTTAGAGCTTTCTTTGGGCTTTTGAGTATAACCAGTTCCTGTTACTGAGCTAACATTTGTCATGT
Source organism: Candidatus Gastranaerophilales bacterium (assembly GCA_944323425.1). Classification (GTDB taxonomy): domain Bacteria; phylum Cyanobacteriota; class Vampirovibrionia; order Gastranaerophilales; family Gastranaerophilaceae; genus CALUPY01. The sequence continues at coordinate 13,832 of CALUSL010000027.1, forward strand.
TGATACACCCTTTTTATAATTTACTTACTTACATTTATATAAAAACATTTTGCATATATCAAATTTCAATATTTTTTATATATGTTACAATTCTTCACATATCGTTAATAATGAGAGCAATAATGTAAAATAGTAGGGTATTTAAAAAGGAAGGCTTTATTATGCAGGATGATAAGATTATAATCACACTTTCTGGAAAGGACAAAATCGGTATTGTTGCAAGGCTTACTACAGCACTGGCAGAATATAAAGTTAATATTGAAGATATAAAACAAACAATTATGCAGGGGTATTTTGTAATGTTTCTTCTTGGAAGTATTGCAGAGTCCGACTATTCTTTTAAGGAAATAAAGGATGCATTGCTGAAAGTGGGAGAAGAGCTTCAAATGGAGATTTGGGTTCAAAAGAAGCAAATTTTTGACAAAATGCATAATATATAAGAAAAGGACACCTCAATGAGATTTATTAATTCAGAGTCTATTATAGAAACAATTAACATGATTAAGGTTCAACACCTTGATATAAGAACGGTTACGCTGGCTTTGAGCCTTCGTGATTGTGCGGATAGGGATGTAAGGGTTGTCGGTGAAAAAATATATGAAAAAATCATAAAATATGCGTCAAAGCTTGTAGAATACGCTAATGAAATAGAAGATGAGTATTCGATTCCTATTATCAATAAAAGAATAGCTGTAACACCTATATCACTTGTCGGTGAATCTTGTGATGAATATGACTATGTATATCTCGCAAAAATGCTTGATAAAGCTGCGGAATCGGTAGGAGTTAATTTTATAGGCGGTTTTGGTGCTCTTGTAGAAAAGGGGTGTACAAGAGGGGATATAGCACTGATTGAAAGTATTCCTGAGGCTCTGGCACAAACAAAATTTATCTGCTCATCAATAAACCTTGCATCTTCTAAGTCAGGTATAAATATGGATGCAGTCAGTAAAATGGGACAAATTATAAAGGAAACTGCAGAATTAACCGCAACAGAGGATGGAATAGGTGCAGCTAAGCTTGTATGTTTCTGTAATGCTCCTGGTGATAATCCTTTTATGGCAGGTGCTTTCCACGGTATTGGAGAACCGGAATGTGCTTTAAATGTCGGCGTATCCGGTCCTGGTGTAGTCAGTGCTGCTATTGAATCTCTACCGGAGGGAACAAGTTTTGACGAGCTTGCTAATAAAATAAAACAGACTGCATATAAAATTACAACTACAGGCGAGCTGATAGGGCGGGAAATGGCCCAAAAACTAAAGATACCATTCGGGGTAATCGATTTGTCTCTTGCTCCTACTCCTGAAGAGGGGGACAGTGTCGCCGGTATATTTCAGGCAATGGGACTTGAACATGCAGGTGCTCACGGCACAACTGCTGCACTGGCAATGCTCAATGATGCGGTAAAGAAAGGCGGTATTATGGCCAGTTCGCATGTTGGCGGTCTTTCCGGCGCATTTATTCCTGTTTCTGAAGATGCAGGTATGATTGAAGCTGCATCTAAAGGATATCTGACTTTTGACAAGCTGGAGGCAATGACCTCGGTTTGTTCTGTAGGTTTAGACATGATAGCAATACCCGGGGATACTCCGGTAGAGACCATATCCAGCATAATAGCGGACGAGATGGCTATCGGTATGATAAACAAAAAAACTACTGCAGTAAGAGTTATTCCTGTTCCGGGTAAAAAAGTCGGGGACAAGGCAGTGTATGGAGGTTTATTGGGAGAAGCTCCGGTAATGAGCGTAAATAATCTTTCTTCTGCCGGATTTATCAGAAGAGGGGGCAGAATACCTGCGCCTATTCACAGCTTGAATAATTAATTTAAAGGATAATATCTATTTCTTGTCCGAGTTTTTCTGTTATATCTTTTAATACTTCGGATAGATTTTTTGGTGTCTCTCCTTTTGCTTCTTTATATAGAAGTGAAATTCTGTCAGTTGCGGTTTTTATTTCTGGATATTTTGCAGTTATTTGCTTTCCCACTTTTTCTGCAAGAACTTTAATCCCCCTGCCGCCTACTGCCTTTTTGTCATTTAAAGTATTAACAATTCTTGTTATCTCTGTCATACCGCCTTTCCGCAGTACTCTTTGGGTCGTAACACCCAGTATATCAACAGTATTGTAACGGGCTTTAAAAGATACTTCTGATGTTTTCATAGTTAATTATAATTACAAACAAAAAATAGTTTGATACTGTTTTTGCTGAAAAGTCAAGAAAACTTTACAATTTACTTGATTATTAAATATCCTTGTGTTTTGATAATTAGTATAGAAAACAAAGAGACAGGAGACAAGACCGAATGGTTAAAATAAGATTAAAAAGACTTGGCAATAAAAAGAACCCTTTCTACAGAATTGTGGTTATAAATTCTGATCAAAAAAGAGAAGGTGCTCCTCTTGCCGAGCTTGGTACATACAACCCGAAAACTAAAGATATGAAGCTGGATAAAGCTTCTGCTCTTGATTGGGTTTCTAAAGGTGCACAACCTTCAGATACAGTTAGCTACCTTATTAAAAACTGTGATGATGAAGGCAAATTAATTTACAAAGAAAAGACAGAAAAGAAACTGTCTAAAAAAGCATTAGCTAAGCTTGAAGCTGAAAAAGAAGCTAAAGCTGCAGAAGAAGCCGCCGCGCAGAACACTGAAGAAGTGGTTGAAGCTGCGAGTGAGGCTTAAAATAAGTTAACAGGGGAAAGAACACTTATTAAACCACTTTTTAGCGAAGGTGGTTTTTTTTTATAAAAAATTGTAAGGATAATTAATGAAAAAAGTTTTGTCGATATTGCCGGTGAGTATTGCGGGAACTCTTATAATAAAAGGGTTTAGCTCCGGTTTTAAATCTAATGGATGTTTTGTTTTAGAAAAAGATGTTCGTGAACTAACGCCGGAAGATTTAGAAAATTTTAAACCTGATATCATATTTGGATATGATTATAGTTATATGCATAATAAGGTGCTTTGTGACTACATTCTTGCTAATCAGGCTAAATATCAGCTTGTGCATTATTTTGCTGATGAACCTGACGGGCGTTATGCATATACAGATTTCCCTGAAATGTATAATGACTATAAAAATATTGATGCGTATTCGTTTGTTTGGGATCGTGAGTTTTGTTCTCAGCTTCCCAACAGCCAATATTTGCCATTGGCGGTTAATTATAAAGCATATAAAATAGCCGATTATGGTGAGTATGCTTATGATATTTCTTTTGTGGGAAGACCACTTACTGAAAAGCGCCAGCGAATCTTATGCAGACTGATAAAAGAATTTGGCAGAAAATTAAATATTTTTTCATATAAACCTCATTTTGAACGGAGCGTTGAAGAAATAAAAACCATCGGACTGCTTGATGCAAGGGAACTAGAGATTTACAAGAGTTCATTCAAAGGATATCTGCAGAATGAAAAAGAGCTTGCGAAAGTATATAGTAGTTCCAAAATCAATATAAATATAACACTCCAGGGGGAAACGAGTTTAAATTATAGAGTTTTTGAGGTACTTGCATCAAGAGGTTTTTTAATAACTGATGATGTTGCTGATTTAAAAGAAAATTTTGATGTGGGCAGAGAACTTGAATCTTATAAGGATGAAGATGATCTGGTAGATAAAATAAGATTTTATTTAAAATATCCCGGAATTTCTGAAAGAATTATATATAATGGCTTTGCTTCTGTTACTAAAAGGCATTCTTATACGGCTCGAGCGAAAAGCATATTGCAAAGTATTAAAAAATAGGAAAAAATAACGATTATTGTATTATAGAAAAATGGAGAGTAATATGCATACTAAAATTGATATAAAACCGTCAGAAAAATTATTAAAGCTTCCGAAATATATATTTGCGGAGCTGGATGAATGGAAAGAAGAAGCCCGTAAAAATGGTGTTGATCTTATTGACCTTGGTATAGGTAATCCCGATGGTGCAACTCCTGAACCGGTTGTGAATGCGGCGCTTGAGTCCATTAAAAATCCGGCAAGCCATGGATATCCGAGTTTTCGTGGAAAAATCGAATTTAGACGGGCAATTGCTGATTGGATGAAAAGACGTTATAACGTGACTGTCAACCCTGAAACTGAAATACAGACTCTTATTGGAGAAAAAGAGGGGTTAGCAAATGTTGCTATGGCTTTTACAAACCCTGGAGATGTTAATATTGTGCCGGATCCGTATTATCCTGTATTGTCTCGTGGCACATGGATAGCCAGCGGAGAGGTCTTTCATGTTCAGTTAAAAAAAGAAAATGATTTTTTACCGGATTTGTCTGAAATACCTGAAGAAATAGCCAAAAAAGCAAAAATATTTTTTATAAATTATCCGAATAATCCTACAGCCGCTATCGCTCCGGTTGAATTTCTTGAAAGAATGGTGGATTTTTGCAGAAAATACAATATTTTGCTTGTTTCTGATATGGCATATGGCGAAGTCGTTTTTGATAAATACAGACCCACAAGTATTTTTGAAATAGAAGGTGCGTGGGATGTGGCTGTTGAATTCCATTCGTTTTCTAAAACATTTAATATGGCAGGCTGGAGAGCAGGGTTTGTCATAGGAAAAAAAGAGTTTATTGACATAATCTATGCAATGAAAACAAATATTGATTACGGAACATCTACTCTTGTGCAGGATGCTGCTATAAAAGCTTTAACTATGCCTTACGAATATGTGCAGCAGATTATGGACAAATATGACGCAAGAAGAGAACTTATAGCCAGACGTTTGACGGAATTGGGGTGGGATGTGTATAGAACGCCTGCTACGATGTATTTTTGGCTAAAGGTTCCTAATGGCATGACATCAAAAGAATTTTGTAAAATGGTTTTAGATAAGACAGGCGTTGTCTTTACGCCTGGTATTGCTTTTGGTGCAATGAGTGATGATCATTTCCGGTTTTCTATTGTACAATCGGAGGAACGTCTGAATGAGGCTTTTGATAGAATGGAAAAAGCCGGAATCCGATTTGCTTAATATTTTTTGTTTACTAACGAATTATGGGCTGCAAGTTCAAGTTCATCATTGAGCTTTTGCAGCTCGATTTCTTCTCCATATCTTTTTTCCAGAGCCAGTGAAATTAAAAAGTCTGCAAAATGTGGATTTTTTGGAAGTAGTGAACCGTGAAGATAAGTCCCGAACACATTCTTATATCTTGCGCCTTCTGTTCTGTCAGTTCCATTGTTTCCGTTTCCTGTAATGATTGTAGCAATTGGCTTTGTGTTACCCTGCAGGTAAGTGAGCCCACTGTGGTTTTCAAATCCTACAAGAGTCTTTAGTCCGTTGATTGTATTATGTGGCAGCAACTCTGCTGTCACATTGCCTATAAATCTTTTTTTCCCTGCGACTGTGTATGCATCAAGAATACCAATACCATTGAGTCGTTCAGCGTCATGAGGCTGATAATAATGACCTAACAGCTGGTATCCGCCGCATATTGCCAGAAAAACCGCTTTTGAATTTGCTGCATTGTGGAGTTTTTCTTGCTGTTTTTGCAATTCGGATGCAACTTGAATTTGTTGTTGATCCTGTCCTCCGCCTATAAAATATATATCGTATTTTTTTTCGTCTATAGTATCACCTGTATCGATAGAATCAACGGTAATCTCTATATTACGCCATTTACACCTGTTTACAAGCGTAATTATATTTCCTCTGTCTCCATATATATTTAGGAGTTTTGGATAAAGATGTGCTATAGTTATTTTAAGATTTTTAGCAAACATAAATACATTATTGCAAAAAAATAAAATATTTGAATTATAATTTTAGAATGATAGTTTAGAGGATTACGGATGTGTCACAGACCATAGAAAGCCAGAAAATTATAGAAACAGTGAAGGAAACTGGGCTAAAACATATAGCTATAATAATGGATGGTAATCGTAGATGGGCAAAAGAAAAATTTCTTCCTACTGCGGTAGGACACCAAAAAGGTGTTGAATCTTTAAAATCTACATTAAAGGGATGTGCTCTATTCGGCGTTAAGTATCTTACAGTATATGCATTTTCAACAGAAAATTGGAATAGAAAAAAGGAAGAGGTTGATTTTTTGATGGGGCTTCTTGCAAAAACTCTGACTCATGAACTGGAAGAAATGCATAAAAATAATGTTAAAATAAAATTTATAGGAAATATATCCGTACTAAATAAAGATTTAAAATCTATATTAAGAAATGCTGAAGATTATACAAAAAATAATAATGGCGTAAATCTTCAAATAGCATTTAACTATGGTGCAAGAGATGAACTGGTTAATGCTGCGAAATCTATTGCAATGCAAGTGAAAAGCGGGAAATTAAATGTTGATGATATTACAGAAGAAACAATTGCAGCGAATTTGTATACGGCAGAGATTCCGGATCCGGATTTGCTCATCAGAACGGGAGGTGAGAAACGTATAAGCAATTATCTGTTGTGGCAGATAGCATATTCTGAGGTATTTATTACCGATCAATACTGGCCCGAGTTTAATGAAGAATCTCTGGCTGATGCTATTCTGGAATTTAAGAGTAGAAACAGAAGGTATGGAAAATGATAAAAAAAGTTGTTATTGCAACTGCAAATCCCAACAAAGTTGAGGAAATTAAAGAAATAGCTGGTGATATAGGAATAGAATTTGTTTGTGCCCCTGAAGGCTTTGGTCCTGTTGAAAATGGAGAAACATTTGCTGAAAATGCATATATAAAAGCCAGAGAAGCTGCTTTGATGACGGGGATGTATGCGCTGGGAGATGATTCCGGACTGTGTGTTGATGCAATGGGCGGTGCACCGGGGATTTATTCATCACGTTTTGAAAAAACATCTAAAAATCGAATAAAAAAACTTCTTAATATATTAGAAGATGTACCGGAACAAAAAAGAGATGCAAAATTTGTATGTTCAATGGTGCTGGTTGATCCGGAAGGAAAAAAGCTGAAGGGTGCAGATGGTTCGGTATATGGCAGTATAACTTTTAAGCCTAAGGGTACAAATGGCTTCGGCTATGACCCTGTATTTTACATTCCTGCCTATGACAAGACTATGGCTCAGCTATCTTCGGACGTGAAAAATGAGATTAGTCATAGATCAATGGCTTTGCGTCCTGTTATTGCTTATATATTAAGACATAATCTCTATATACAGTCAAAGATAAAAAAGGCTGCTAAAAAGTCTGCAGAACAGCTTCATTAAACTTTATAAAAACTGCTCAACACTTTTTATGCTGTTACAATATTATTATGCTGTATTTCTTTTACGGACAGGAAGAATTTAATATAGAGACGGAAGTTGAAAAAATCAAGTCTAAAACCTTAGACAAAACTTTTGCTGCTGCTAATTATCATGTTTATAACAATCCTGCTTTTCAGGAATTGACTGAGATTTTACAGACAGCACCGTTGATGTTCGGCAAAGTTGTGTCTCTGATTAATTGTGAAAAATATTTTTTTGATATTAAGGGCAAGATAAATTTTGAAGACAGGGAACTCAAAATATTAGAGGGAATACTTGAGCATATCCCTGATGCATTGACTGTCATTTTTGTATGTAAAATACCGAGAAATGAATTAAAAAAAATAGATTCAAGAAGAAAGATTTTTAAAATTATTTCAAAATATGCACAGGTGTCCGAATTTCCGGAATTTAAATCTTATCAAAAGGAATACGCTGCCTGGCTTCAGAAACGAATAAAACAGAAAGATCTCTTTGCAACTTCCGATACCGTTAATTTTTTAATTGAGCGGCTCGGAACAAATTTGAGAGTTGTTGATAACGAACTGGAAAAACTCAAACTTGCTATTTATCCTGAAAAAAATGTAAAAAAAGAGGACATAGAACGGGTTTGTTCTGCAACGCAGGATATATTCCTTTTAACAGATTATATTTTGCAGGGTAAGAGGGATTTGGCTTTGCTTGAATACAAAAAGTTATGCAGGGAAAAACATTATCTTGAAATAGCTGCAGTATTACAAACAAATTTCTCTAAACTTTTAGGGCTTAAGGTCGACTCACTGACTATGTCTCCGGCAGAAATTTCGAGAAAAACAGGCATGCATGAGTTTCTCGTCAAAAAACAACTTGAAAAGGTCAGAAATGTTCCTGCTGATAAAATAATAAAAATCAGAAAAAACTTATTAGAAGCAGAATACAGAATAAAAACGGGTGATATGCAGTTTGGTGATTTGCCTGTGGAACTCGCTATATTAGGATAAATATGATTCATAAATTATTCAGGGAAAAATTCGAATATTTAACAAATTATTTTGAAAGTGCATTGACTAATCAAAAGCATAGTATGGCTCAGTCTATTATATTCTATGGTCAGGATCAGCTTGCTCAATATTATCTGGCAATGGAAATAGCGAGAATACTAAATTGCAGCTCTTCAAAAGATTACAGCTGTGAATGTTTGAATTGCAGCTGGATACGGAATAGCAGACATCCTGCTGTTATGACTATATCAAAAAATGACGGCAAACCTGCTGATGATACATCGAAAAAGGTTATATCCATAAAACAAATTCATTCAATAAATAATAGTCTGGTTCAGTCTTCTGATTATTATCGCGTTTTTATATTTTGTGATTCAGAAATTGAAGATTTAACTGATTCTCAAAAGAGACGGATTGGAGAGTTTAGTGAGTTGAAATTTGATTTGCCTGATACCGGCAATGAAAAAGGATGGTTTCCTTATCCGCTGACAAGAGACGTTTTGCAGGCAGAATCAGCCAACGCGCTTCTAAAATCTATTGAGGAACCGCCGGAGAGAGTGCTTTTTGTTTTCTTAACAAGAGATAAAGATGATATTATAGAGACAATAGTTTCCCGTTCTCAGTGTTTTTATGTTCCTTCTCTGCCTATGGAATACTATGATATAAATGTTGCAAAAGATGTACTGGCTAATTATCCGGAAATAAAAAAAACTGAGGTATTAAATCTTGCACAAAATATTGTCAAAATACAGCAAGAAAAAGGATATACCGCGGATTTTATGCTTAACAGCATGCAGTATTATCTTGCAGAACTTATGAAAAGTAATATAACAGATAAAATTCTTGTAAATAAAATAAAAAGAGATATACTGTCCGTCCAGAGAGCAAAACAGGAATTGACGTCTTATATAAGACCACAGCTAATCTTTGAAAATATGTTATTCGGGTTTTGTTAGGATTACCAGTCTTTGTATTTTTCGATAAGTCGTTTTGACAGACCGTAGTTGTGTCCTGTTATGTATACATATTGTTTTGTTTTGGGGTTTATAATGCAAAATCCTGTACAGCATGTCACGAAAAGTGCATTTTCTTCACACTGTCTGGTTTTGCAAGAATTTTTTTTTGCCGGTAAAATTGCATCCTCAAAGACTAAATATTCATATTTTTCATATATTTTCGGATGCTGCTGCAAATATCTGTCAATAAGCCATTTGTATCTTCTGTCATTTCCTATATGGTCCGCATAACTGAAAAAAATAACTTTTTTATTCTGAGATAGTATTTCATACATCGGACTGTCTTTGTCCAGATATTTGTATGTTGCTGCCGGAATTGGCGCAACCTGGTTTATCTTTATTATTAATGCTGCGCTTGCCGGCAGTGACAATATAATAAAAATCAAAACTAAGAATATTTTTTTCATATCAAAGTCCTGTACTTTCAAGTTCTTCTGCAAATTCTTCAAGCTTTGTAAGCCCATTTATCAACTCATCTTTTTCGCCGGCATATCCAATTCGTGCACAATTTTCCATTTCGAAACAAAATCCCGGTGTTACGAATACGCCTTTTTCTTTATGTAATTTTTCACAAAATTTTTCAGATGAAATATTGAAATCATAGAAAATTAATGCAGTTGTTCCTGCTTTCGGCTTTACATAACTGTAATGTTTTTGCCTGTTAATCCAGTCATCAAGTATTTTTAAATTTTCTTTTATTATTCGTTTATTCCTGCTAATTATTTTGTCTGCATTTTTGAGTGCATGTGCTGCAAAAATTTCATCCAGTACACCGCAGCTGATTATATTATATTCTCGATGCCCGAGACATTTTTGAATAACTGACATATCTCTTGATGCAATCCATCCCTGCCTCAATCCTGCAAGAGAAAATATTTTTGACATACTACAAATACTTATGCCTTTTTCATAAATGTCTGTTATTGACGTCTGGTAGCTGTTGTCCTGACTGAGACCTCTGTATACTTCATCGCAGAGTATATGAACCCCGTCCGCTACTTCTATAATTTCTTTTAATAATTCATCAGGAATAGTGGCTCCGGATGGGTTGTTAGGATTGTTAAGGCAGATAAGCTTTGTGTTTTTTGTAATAAGAGCTTTTAGTTCTTCTAAGTCTGGAAGAAAATTGTTTTCTGGTTTTAAATGAAGATACTGAACATCAGCATTAAATGATTCCGGTATTGAGTATAACTGCTGGTATGTCGGAGTTACTGATATAACCCTATCCCCTGGATTTACCAGTGAATAAAATGTCAGATAATTTGCTCCGGCAGCTCCGTTAGTTGAAATTATATTTTCAGGTCTCAAGTTTTTATATAGCTTGCATATTCCGTTTTTGTAATCAGGCGAACCCTGTATATATCCGTATCCAAGTTTTTTAGCTGAAATTGATTCAAAAAAACTTGCTTTATTTGTTCCGGTAATTGCAAACAGTTCATCTAAGGAGAGCGTATTTACACAGGTGTCCGCAATATTATAAATTGCGGTCTTTTCGTGTTCATTCATCCATTCTTCTACTTTGAAAGTTTTGATTTCCATATTTTTAATCATACACTGACTATATTGTAAAAGAAAAGCCCCCCGGAGTGAGAGGGGCAATTGGTTTGAGTATTATGCGTGTGTTAATTATCAGGATTATTTTTTTACATCAGGGTTAAAACCTGGTTTCATCGGGTGATGATGTCTTTTGTGATGTTTTTTGAAATTTTCTCTACCTTCCTGTTTGATTTTTTCAAACTCTGCTTTTTGTTCAGCAGTAAGGATAGCTTCAAACTGTTTCATATTTTCTTCATGTATTTTTCTTACTTCTGTTTTGAGCTTTCTTAAATCGTTTTTGAGCGGTTCAATTTTCTTTTGTTTCTTTTCTTCTGAGAGGTTACTCATTTTTATTTCTTTAATTTCCTGTTTTTTAGCTTTAATTTGTTCGAAAACAGGTTTTATCTTTTCATGTCCTTGCATTCTCAATTCATGAGCTTTTTGGCGTTGTTCTTCGGTAAGATTGAGCCTGTCATCAAGATTCGGTCTTTCAGGCATTTTTTTCGGGCAAACTTTCGTTTGTTCTGTATTCTTTGCCGGTTCTGTTGATGCGGGAGTGGTTGCTGCGTAGGAGATGCTCTGGCTGAGAATCATTGTTGCGATAGCTGCTAAAACTAGTGATTTTTTCATAATTTTATCCTTTCAAATTTTTGCATAACGATTAGAGGTATAAAAATCCTCAACGTTTTGCTCTTCTTCTTTTTGTACTACATTAAATCTTTAAGTTTTTCTGCAAGTTCTTTTTTTGCGTTGTAAATCCTTGATTTTACAGTTCCTATAGGACAATTTATCTTTTTTGAAATTTCTTCGTATGTTAGGTTTTCTATTTCTGAAAGCATTATAACTTCTTTGAATTTTGGTTTTAGTGTGCTTATAGCTTCAGAGATTTGTTTTTGCCTTTCTGTTTGAATTAGTTTCGATTCCGGTGTCGTTTTTTTGTCTGCAACTCTTAAAACTGCTTCGTCATCGTCTATTGTTAACTGTTCAAGCTTTTTACGGGATGATTTCAGATAGTCTTTTGATACATTTGCTGCTATAGTGCTCACCCAGGCTTTTAGGTTTCCTTGTTCCGTATATTTTTCTGAATTTTTCCATACTTTTAGATAGACTTCCTGTTCGAGGTCCTCGTTATACTCGTTTGTTATTCGTTTTATTATACTTTTAACGTAGTTTCCGTTAATTATTTCTTTCAGGTTCATTAATCTACCAGTAAAAATCCATACTCATCCACGGGCAGTCCCATTTCCTCAATGGTTGGTTGATTTGCATAAGCTATTTCGTCATACAACCCCGTGACCGCAAAGAATTGAAAACAAGCACTCATCGAGATTACCGCGAAAGCTGCGCATGCAACTTTCAGAGCTGTTTTTTTCTTTTTGGTTTTTTGAATGTACGGTTTCGCTTCCTGAATCAGCTCGGATACTCTTTGCATTTTTTCATGTTCGAGCCGGCATTCTTCGCATTCTTGTAAATGCTCTTGAAATGCTTCTTCGCTGAGGAAGGTAAACATACTTTCATATCCGTTGCATTTTTTTGTTTTCATAATTTATTCCTTACATTAACTATAACGAATAAAAAAATAAAAGGTTCATTTTTTACAAAAATTTTTATTAATAAATTTTTTTTGATATACTAAATAGTATCCAAGAGAATTTTGAGATGAACTCCGGATGTGAATTTTTAGAATGTGGACCGGTGCCGGATAGAACTCTCGGAAAAATAAACTAAATAAATGCCGATGTAGCTCAGCTGGTAGAGCAACTCATTCGTAATGAGTAGGTCGCGGGTTCGAATCCCTTCATCGGCTTTTTTGTGCATAAAAGCACAAAATGAAGAAAAGGGATGAGAACCACAAGGCGCAGCCTTGTAATAGGTTCGAGCGCGAGCGAGCCGAGGCTGAAAGCCCACGCGCAGGCGGGGGCTGAAATGCCGTTAAACGCGAGCGAGCAAGACAATCCCTTCATCGGCTTTTTTGTGCATAAAAGCACAAAATGAAGAAAAGGGATGAGAACCACAAGGCGCAGCCTTGT
>CALUSL010000028.1 GCA_944323425.1 Candidatus Gastranaerophilales bacterium
GGTTGGCAGAGCAAGCTCTACCTTAATTAAAAGTTTCCGGCTTTGCCTTCAACGGGGCTAACGCGGCATTTTTATCGCAAAAAATATTTTGTACTATTTTCTTTGCATTTATTAAGTTATCATCAACAAACGGCATGGTCAAGCATTTGTTTTAAATCCTTACAATAAACGCAATAATACGGCTAAACAATTGACTTTTTAATTAAATTAGTCTATAAATTAATAAACGAAATGGAGGAGTATAAAATTATGTCTAATGCAATTGATATCAATGACAATTCTTTTAAAGAAGAAGTTATTGATTCTGACAAACTAACTATAGTGGATTTCTGGGCACCATGGTGCGGACCTTGCAGAAAGTTAGGTCCTGTACTTGATGAAGTTGTATCCGAGTATTCAGAAAACATAAAGGTCGTAAAATTGAACACAGATGAAAATCTGAAAACAGCTAAAGAATATTCGATAAGCGGTTTACCCACCCTTTTGATTTTTAAAAACGGTCAACCTGTAGAAAGGCTTGTCGGTTTACTGCCAAAATCATCAATTGTTTCTAATATAGAAAAACATTTATAAAAAAAGCCCCTCTAACGGGGCTTTTTAACCTTTTAAATATTCCAGAACATCTTTTACATATTTATTTGCCAGACTTCTGTAAGTACTGAAAAAATAGAACTTTGGAGGTTTTGTATGTGCAGCTTTATTTCCTTCGATAATCCTTGAACGCGCAGCGGCTTTTAAAAATTCTTTTTGATTCGGTTCATTACGATACTTCTGAGCGTCTTCTTTTATTGTGTCTTCATTAAAATAATCATCATACTGGGGGAACCATTCTGTTTTTGTGTATGTTTCGTATTCTGTTTCTGTGTAGTGATAGTCAGGATTGTCGGGATAACGGTCATATTCAATTTTTTCCGTGTATTCGCTTTCAATCCATTTTTTGAAATTTACTGATTGTTTGTTGTTACTAAATACATACGGTTGTATACGCATTAGTCAAAACCCTTTACTTGTTATCTCTTTGTGTAAGTACTTTTTTACCTGTCAGTCTAGACATAAATCTGTAGAATTTACCTTTAATTCCGGTATCTTCATAATGAGCACGTTCTTTTTCAAGTATTTCAGCCTGAGATTGCTCTGTTACAGGCATTCCGATTGCGGCTCTTGCTGTATATTCACCTGCAACCGTGCAGGCTGCTGTAACTGCTGACATGCCAAGCAGACTGTTATTGTAAGCTTTTCTAAAGGTACTATTAAACAGGTCTATAAACATAGTTGCATAGAATATTCTGGAAAGTTCCTGAACAAAACGTTCTTTTGCTTTGAGTTTAGCTGTAGGTTTGTCTTCACCGTTTGATTTTAGCATTACCATATTGTAATTATCAGCAATGAGGAACCATATCGTTGCAACTTTCGATGTGAATCTGGTTAAATTTGACAGCTCAGCGTTAGAAACTCCGGATTTTGAAAGTGTGTTAAATGAGCTTTTCAATCTCTTTGAAAATTCATGTTTAAATTCTTCATCAGGCACATTAAGCTTCGGAAGTAGTTTGTCAACACAATTTGTAAGTGAGGTTATACCGTCATCATATTTTGGAAGATTTTTTGGCTCAAAGAATTTACCAATGAGTCGTGTTACGTAATACGGGAATTTTATTGTGTTCCACATGAAGATGAACGGCTCTTTTACAAAATCAACGCCCTGTTTTATGAGATATCGGTCTTTATTGCAGAGTTTTATTTCTTTGGGACTATTTAGCTCTGTCATAAATTTTTCCATTGTATTGGCTAAATCTGATCCGGTTTTGGGCAGTTTTTCATAAAACTTATTCAGCTCAATTTCATAATACTTCGCATCATTTGTCTTGAATATATTGTCAAACATTCTTGAAAATTCGCCGCAATTAGTTTTTACAAATTTTGTCAGTTCTGTATATAACTTGAGCAAATCTTCTTTGTTTTCAAAACCGTCTGTCATTCCATCACCTTTATAGAAAAGTTTTTGCAGATCTTCGGCTTTTGCTTCTCCAATTTGCGGTTTTACTTTTTCTATAAATTCATTGAATCTCTGTACGTAAATTTTGTTTTTGTTGTATTTTAGAATGTTTCGAATGTCATTCTCATAGCCGGCTTCATATAGTAGTTTTCCGAGTTTTGTTTTTGCTTTATTTTGGAGTTTAACATCTTCAACAAGGTCTGTAATTGCCTTGTATTTAGAATAGTTGTAAGCTACATTTCTGTAACTTTCTGCAAGTTCCTTGAATCCGTTTCTTTCCAGTTTTTGCGTAAGCTTTTCAAAGTCGGATAAAGAAACCGTGAATTCTTTTTCTGTAATGCCTTTGTAAATTTTCTCATAGAAAGCTTTTACAGGTTTGAGATAATCTGCATAATATTTTAAATCAGGTTTTGGATTTTTTATTTTCATTTTACCGATATGTCTTAATGAATATCCTGCTGTAATAATTGCAAGGCTTGCTCCAAGCACTGTGTTCAAACTCAGAAGAGGTTTTAATTCCTTATCTTTCATATCTACATGAGGAGTAACAGCAGGTTTTATATTAAATGCATCAGAAGCGAGTCCCATGGACTGTTCAAAACTTTTGAAGGTTTCTGTTCGTCTTGAGTTTATTGGTATACCGGCAGCATTTTTAAAAGATGGAGCTTTCAGTATAGACATAACCTGTTCTTGGACTTCTGCATGGGCTTCGGGTTTTTTAGCATGATGTTCGTTTTCCGGAGTTTTGTCTGCAGCATGTGCTTTATTCGCAAGTTTTTTACGCTGTTTTTCGTTCTGTTCTTTTGCCTGTTCTGAAGAAATTGGTATTATATTCTTTCCGCTGGATAAACGTGAGAACATTTCTGTAAACAGAACTGTTCCTGTCAGCGTACCTACTATCCAGCCTTTGCTTTTCTGAATGTATTTTTGCAAAGCACCGAGCGTAATAAGTTGAATATAGGCGTTTAGCGTAACTCTTTTTATTTCCTGACTAAAACGGATATTTTTTTCTTTCTTTGCAGCCTTCGGATCATTGTCGCACAGGCTGGAAAGGTTATAAGCGTCATTTGCAAGGAAAAATGCCGGAATATAACCGGAGACTATTCTGTTCAGTGAACGTTCATGAACACTGTTGTAGTTACCGGTTTTTGGACTGTACATTTTAGCCTGATTATTAAAAATTGAAATTTTTCTTAATTCAGGTGTGTCATATCTGTACTGATACGTAGTTTCGAGCAACCCTTGCAGTTCATGAAGATTGGCTTTATTCTGGATTTTTGTTCGGTTTTTCTGTATAAGCTTGCTGTTAATTATACTTTTGAGTAAGGAGTTGTCCTTTAGCGGCTTAATTTTCTGGAGTTTTGTAACAGACCAGTCTATTATACTGGCAGGCATTTCAGTAAAAGGAAATTTAAGACCGCTCAAAACAAGTTTCAGCGGTGTTTCTTCTTTAAACTGAACAAAACCGTCTTTATTTATTATATGTTTCGAAATCCATTCATCCCCGAGGAGTTTTTCAAGATGAAGTTTTTCAGAAGACCCTATTGCTTCGGATATCGCATCCTGAGCCATTTTCAGGTTAATTTTCGTTTTTCCGAGTTTATACATAGAAAAAACGCCTTTAAAGGATGGGTTTTCTGACTTTCTCTCTAAAGGCGTTTTACTTATATTTTTTGATGGGTATGCTGTGTTCACACGTTTCTTCTTCTTAGTGAACCCTGTCGTCTCCTGTTGAATTGTACCAAGATGGCTTAGTTTCATAGCTACCCTAAAATTCTCTATATTATTTTTCACATACATAACAGATTTTTTCAATGCGTAAATAATGAAAGTTTACTTAATTTAATATTATGAATCTGTTATCTGCATAAAGTTTGAAAAAAAACAATTTTGCTATTTGAAAACCATCTTGAAACATATTTTAACAAAGAGCGAAACAGCTTACATTATCTGTAATTCTGGAATTGCAAAGGTATATTATAGCTGTCCTCTTTTTCTTTAAGGAGTCTGATAGCAGCTTGCAAATCGTCTTTACTTTTTCCTGAGACTCTGACCTGTTCTCCCTGAATAGAAGCCTGTATTTTCATTTTAGATGATTTAATATCCGCAACTATTTTCTTTGCTAGCTCCTGTGTCAAACCTTTTTTTAGCTTGAACATCTGTCTCACATTCCCGCCCAGTGCATTTTCCACAGGTTGAGGGTCAAGAATTTTCAGACTCAAATTTCTTTTGGACATTTTTGTATGAAGAATATCCAGAATATTTCTCAGTTTCATATCATCGCTTGTTGTTATGGTAATGGACTTGTCTGCATCAAGTTCAACCTGAGAGTTCGTATTTTTTAAATCAAAACGGCTGTTCAATTCTCTTTGAACCTGATCAACTGCATTCAAAAGCTCCTGTCTGTCAAATTCAGATACAACATCAAAACTAAAATCTTTAGACATAATAACCCTCCTATATGATATTTGTTAATTATAACAGAGAAATACCTAATTAAAATACTTTTTGTCTTTCAACTCGTCAGGCAGAAACTGCTGATAGGCTTCGGGGTTGTCATGTGTGTAAATATAGCCTTTTCCGAATCCGTATTTTTTTGCATCTTTGTAGTGCGCGTCCCTCAAGTGCATTGGAGGCGGAAAATCCAGACCGCTCATAATATCAGAAAGAGCTGCATCAACAGCCATGATTGCTCGGTTAGATTTTGGTGCATCCGCTACATATTCAACGGCCTGAGCTAGAGGTATACGTCCCTCCGGCATGCCAATCAGCTCAACTGCACGATAGGCATTCATTGCAACAACCAGCGCCATAGAATCGGCATTTCCAACATCCTCTGCAGCACAAACAATCAGCCTGCGTGCAATAAACCTCGGATCTTCTCCGCCCGCAATCATTTTTGCAAGCCAGTATATAGCCCCGTTTTTATCGCTTCCTCTCAGACTCTTTTGAAAAGCTGAAGCACAGTCATAGTGTTCCTGTCTTGCGTAGCCTATGCGCTTTTCCTGAGCAAGATTTTCTATGATTTCCATAGAAAGTGTTCTCTTTTTTCCGTCGAAATCCGAGGCAAAAAATGCATTTTCAACAAGATTCAAAGCCAATCTTGCGTCACCGTTTGCGTATTTTACGATAAAGTCCAAAATTTCCGACTTCATATCTATTGCGCCATATTTATTCGAAAGAAAAGTAAAACCTTTTGCCACAATATTCCTAATATTTTCATCGTCAATAGGTTTCAGCATGACTACCTGAACTCTTGAAAGCAATGCCGGAACAACTTGAAACGATGGGTTTTCAGTGGTTGAGCCGATTAGAAAAAAAGTTCCGTTCTCAAGATAAGGAAGTAGTGCATCCTGCTGTGTTTTGCTGTATCTGTGGATTTCATCTATAAATAGTATTGTTTTTTTCTGGTATCTTAAATTTTCTTTTGCGCGTTCGACACAATCTTTTATATCTTTAACTCCGGATGAAACAGCGCTGAGTTCAATAAAATCAGAGCTTGTCTTTGTTGCAATCAGTCTTGCAAGCGTGGTTTTGCCGCAACCGGGAGGTCCCCAGAAAATGCAGGAAAACAAACGTCCTGATTTTAGCAGGTTAAGAAAAGCAGAATTTTCGCCCACGACCTGAGTCTGCCCCAGATACTCTTCCAGAGTTTTGGGACGTAGTAGTTCGGCGAGCGGCACCTGCTTATTTGCATTTTCCATTGCTTGAAATAAATCCATAGAAACATAATAATCTTTGCAACAAAATATGACAAGATGGCAAATTAAGTTATAATAATAATTATGAAAAGGATTGTGCAAAAAATTTTAATTACCGGATTGATTGCTTTTGTATGCTCGGGCGCAGGGTATAAGGGCAAACTTCCTGATATAAAAAGTGAATTTGAATACCAGAGGCATGAACCGGAGATGACAAGACCTCTTTTTAATCATAATCACGAAGAAACCAAAAATCTGAAACTTGCACCGGCACCGAAGGATAACAAAACATACATTGATATCATTATGAAAAAAGAGCCGAATAGTCCTTATCTTGATGACATAAATGATGTAATAAAAATACTTGAAAAAATGCAGGACTGTATAGCTACGGACAACGAGGTACAGCGTTTTAATGCTCTGGCGAGCGCGCTTATTGATAATGCGGATTTTATGCAGGCGCGTTACAAAGACAAGCCTGAAGAACATTATGTCTCTTTCAAAAGTATTATGAAGATTTCTTCACGCGCCCGTGCAGTAGCGTCTTTAAGGTGTGAGGCTGAAATATATGTAAAGTATCTGCCGTATCAGAATGAAGGTCAGGCTTACAGTAAAGAAAATGTACAAAAACAGGTTGATTATTTTTCCAAAGATATTGAGGATACTTTAAAAGTTTTGCGTGCAGCAAATTAGGACGATTGAAACATGCCTGTCTATAAAACGAACTAAGCGCATGACATATCCTGCATTTTTGTCATATAATAATTCTGGTAAATATTCTAAAGGATAGATTATGTCAAAAATCAGAGTGCTTACAGTATTCGGAACACGACCGGAAGCAATAAAAATGGCACCGCTCGTAAAAGAACTCGAAAAGAATTCCGACAAATTTGAGAGTATTGTGTGCGTGACAGCACAGCACAGACAGATGCTGGATCAGGTTTTGCAGCTGTTTTCAATAAAGCCTGAATACGATCTTGATATTATGAAAGAAAATCAGAATCTCTGGACTCTGACAGCAGATGTGCTTTTGAAAATGAAAGATGTTTTTGAGAGCGCGAAGCCTGATGTTGTGCTTGTGCACGGAGACACCACCACATCAATGGCTGCAGCTCTTTCTGCTTTTTATGCGAAAATTCCTGTCGGACATGTAGAAGCAGGGCTTCGTACTTTTGACAAATATTATCCTTTCCCCGAGGAAATAAACAGGGTCTTTGCTGACGCTGTGTGCACTTATCATTTTGCACCGACGGACACCTCATGTGAAAATCTGAGAAAATCTTCAATACCGGAAGAACATATATACAAAACCGGCAACACTGTCATAGATGCGCTGCTTTACACAGTCGAGAATAACACCCCGGAAATTCCTAATCTCAATCTGGATGAAAGCCTGAAAACAATTCTTATGACATCGCATAGAAGAGAAAATTTCGGAGAGCCCATAAAAAATATTTGCAGGGCAGTTCTCGAGCTTGTCGAAAGAAATCCGGATATACAGGTTGTTTATCCGGTACATCTTAACCCGAATGTTCAAAAACCGGTGTATGAACTTCTGGGCGGAAAAGAGCGAATACATCTTACTTCTCCAATGGAATATGCACCGTTCGCTGCTATGATGAAAAAAGCTTATATAATAATGTCAGATTCCGGCGGGGTGCAGGAAGAAGCACCGTCTCTCGGAAAACCTGTTCTTGTGCTTCGTACGACAACAGAGCGTCCGGAAGCAGTTGAATACGGCACGGTTAAGCTTGTCGGTACGGATAAAGATGTAATCGTTTCAGAAGTTGAGAATCTTTTGCATAATCCGGATGAATACAAAAAAATGTCCGAAGCTATAAATCCTTATGGAGACGGACTTGCAAGCAAAAGAATAGTCGATTTACTGTACAAAAATCTTAGCAAAAAGATATCTTAATATTAGCGGAGTTAGAGCATGCTTGTTGATATAATCCAATTTTTAGTAAAGCTGAATGACAAAATCTTTTTTGCAGCAGACACGCTGCTTGAAAAGCTGCCTCTTCCAGACTGGGCGATTGATGCATTTATCGACAGCGTGCACATGCTGCCTTTTCTTATTGTTATATTCTTTGTAATAGAATTTATCGAATACTATTACTCTGAAAAAATGGAGTCTATTGCAAAATACTCCGGTAAAGCTGGACCGTTTGCTGGAAGTCTGCTTGCATCCTTCCCTCAGTGCGGTTTTTCTGTTATTGCTGCAACGCTTTACTCAAAACGATTAATAACAAAAGGTACGCTCATAGCCGTATTTTTATCCACATCTGATGAAGCAATTCCGGTGCTGCTCTCGGATCCTTCATATATTTATCTTGTTGTGCCGGTGCTTGTTGCTAAAATTTGTATTGCAATAGCAGCCGGATATTTTATTGATTTTCTGATTGATTGTAAGCATAAATATACAGAAAATACCCATATTCAAACATTTGATAATGAGGATGAAAATGAAGAAGACATGGGCTGCTGTCACCATCATGTGACAGGTCACAGCAAAAAAGATCTGTTTTTGCACCCTCTAAAACACAGTGCAAATATTTTCATTTTTATTCTTTTTGTTACGCTTGTTATTAATTACTACATAATGCTTTCGGGCGGAGAAGAAAATCTGGGACAGCTGTTCCTTGGAGACAGTGTTTTTCAGCCGGTAGTTACGGCTCTTATAGGTCTAATTCCTAATTGTGCAATCTCAATAGCAATCACACTTATGTATGTCAAAGGTGCGATAAGTTTTGGGTCTGCTATTGCCGGGTTGTGTTCCGGAGCAGGACTCGGGCTTCTTGTTCTTCTTAGAAGAAATACTTCTTTTAAAGATACAATGAAAATTATTCTGCTCTTGCTTGCAGTGAGCATATTTGCCGGTATTGTAATCCAGTATATGAATATTTCACCGCTTCATATGAATTAGTTGTTTTGTTGAATTATTAGACGGTTGTATATGCATATCAGGGCATATTAAATTTTTTATGCCTATTTTACCTTTGTATTATACAAATTCTTATTCCGCATATCCGGTACGGAGTTTGCATACGGAGGAATTTTTCAGGGGAGATACCGTGTATTTGTTCAAGAAAAAACAGTATAAAAAGTGCGCAACGGACGAACTGGTTGAAATGGCTCAGAACGATGACACCGAGGCGCTTGAAGAGCTGGTAAAAAGGCATCAGAGTTCTGTTTATGCTTCTTTCTATTATCTGAGTAAAGAGTGTCAGGACATTCTGGATTTGACACAGGAAGCGCTTCTAAAAATGGCAAGAAATATAAAATCGCTGAAGGACCCGAAAAAGTTTAAGGGCTGGCTTAACCAGATAGTCACGAATGTTTTCTATGACTACATAAGAAAAACCAGCAGAAGCCCGCAAACAGTCCCTATAGAAAAGACGGATGATGACAAAACAGATACCTGCCCGAAAATTATTGAGCTGCCATGCAAGTCAAAAAATCCGGAAGAGAACACTCTCGGGGACGAACTCAGTGATGTAATAGAAAATTCAATTCACAAACTACCCGACGCATTCAGACTCGCAATTGTGCTTAGAGAATTTCAGGGATTGAGCTATGAAGAAATAGCTGAGATTACAAAAACGAATGTAGGCACGGTAAAATCCCGTATTGCACGGGCAAGAAGCAAGCTTCAAGAAGATTTAAAATCATACATTGCATAAAGAATATTTACACAAGGAGCATAAAATGGAAGAAAATCAGGCATGTAAGAAAGTTATGTCACTTTTGTCGCTGTATGTGGACAATAAAGTCACCTACAGCGAGCGTGAGTTTGTAGAAGATCATCTGGCGTTTTGTCCGGAGTGCTATCAGAAGTATATGTACTTGAAACAGCTCATTTACAGCCTGAAAGATTCATACAGAAAAGTGATGGAAATGGCTGTTGCCCGCCAGAAAAGTACAACTTTCAGCATACGTGAACATGAAAAATTTATGGAAAATATTTCACCGTACATAGATAATGAACTCGAACAGTCAGAAAGTTTTGAGTTCCGCAGATATCTGATGAAATCCAAAGCTGCTCAGCGGGAACTGAGAAACACGTATTTTGTGCAGCGCGAAATTAAAGATTCTTTTGAAAAAGCCAAAAAAAATCTCAAAAAAGATTTTTCAAGAACCATTGTTGAAGAAATAAATCTGAAAAAAACTGCCACTCTAAAGCCAAAAGTATACAAGGTTGCTATTCTGGCGGGGCTTGTACTGTTTGGCGCAGCCGGGAGCTATCAGTTTTACGAACCTGTAAAGGACAAAATTCAAAAAACAATGCACAAAAATGAAAATACAAAACTAATTCCCCCAAAAAGCTCTGAAAAACTTCAAAATAATTTGTTTAACTATGCATATTAAACTGCTGTAAAGAACTTTTCATCAGATAAAATATGTCTGAGCTTTAATTGGTGCATTTAGGTTTAGAAATCGGCGGTGCCTGTAAATAGAGCGGTTTTAGCTTTGCCCAGTGGTGCTCTCCTGATTTAAGCTTTTGAGATGCAATCCTGTTTAGAATACATCCGAGATCCTCATCAAAGTTTGTGTACAATTCTGTTTTTACACCGGATTGTTCAAGAAATTTTTGTACTGATTCATCGGAAATAATTGTGCAATTTCTATAATTTATTGCGTTTTCAGATGTAATAAGTTCGGGTGCTGTAATTTCTGCTCCGTTTTCGTTATATACGGCAAGATAAAATTGATTTTTTCTTGCATCGAGCATAACTGCTGTGTTACCGCTTTTTTTGTTTAGGCGGGATAAAATTTCGAGTGAAGATACGCCGACAAGCGGACAATTCAGCTGCTGCGCAATTACTCTGGCTACGGTGACACAGGCTCTTATTCCGGTAAAACTTCCAGGTCCGATGTTTGTTCCGATTGCTTGAATATCCTGCATCATAAGGTTCTGTTTTTTTAAAATATCAGCTATTGTTGATATTAAAAAGGCAGAATGATATTTTTCATTTTTATTTTCTATTACCCTTGAATCAATAATTTTTTCGTTATCAGAAAGTGTAACGTAAGTTTTATTGAGGCAGGTATCAAAAGTCAGCAGCATTGTGTTTTTAGTCCTTCAACTATCTTTTTGTTATAATCACCAAGTGCGTAAAAATCAAATGTTCTGACTGTGTCGTCAACATATCCGATTTTTATTTCAATACGGTCAAATGGAAGTTCTATATCTGAAAATTCTGCCCATTCTACCAGTGTCAGCACACCATCTTTTGAGTATTCTGTCAGCTCATCAGTTATTGTTTTTACACCCTCTTTTTCCAGTCTGTATAAATCAAAATGGTATACCGGCAGATCTCCTGAATGATATTCGTTTATGATAACAAAACTCGGGCTGGTAACTTTTTCTTTTACATTTAAGTATTTTGCGCATAGCCTAGAAAATGCTGTTTTACCCGCACCAATATCTCCATAAAGGCAAACAAATGCACCTTTCTCTTTTACGAGCTGTGCAAATTTATGAGCAAGAATCTCTGTTTCCTTCAGATTGTGTACTGTTGTTGAAAAAATTTTTTCCATAAAAAAAGAATAGCACAAACAATATCTGAGTGTGCTATTCTTTTTTCGAATTATTTTATCTTGTAAATTTGCTTTTGCTATTCTTTGTTCTGTAGCATTGTCTGCTTCATTCCGACACCTAGTAAAAGTCCGGAAATTACATATGTCATCCATGCAAAGAAGTAGTTTTTCTTTAGCGGAGCGAGGTTTATTTTGTTGCTGCCATAAACCGCTTTTGCAGCTTTCGCTGCTTTTATGCCTCTCAGTGAAGCAAGCCCTTCTTCTATAATCGTTGGTAAAAATGCAGCAAAACCGATTTTTCCTGCGTTTCTTTCAATAAACGTTTCACCATCCTTGCTGCTTCTCGGCATAAACATATTGGTGATAAGCAGAGCTGTCGGAAGACTTGCGAGTTTGAATCTGGAGTTTTGCAAAAATCTCATAAATTTTCCTTTGCTCGCGTTAATTCCGTGTCCGATTTCATGAAGAATTAGATATGGTTTTGACTTTGGCGCAACCGCAAGATTCTTTTTGTTGTCAAAAAACGCATTTGCTCCGCGGGCAACCTCATTAAATGCTCCAGGTGCATTGTATCTGCTCTCGAACATGTGTTTGTTAGCTTCATCCACGTATCCGAGAGTTATTTTGAGGTTATTTTTCTGTGCCATGTCTTTTGCAATATTTTTAACTATGTCATTATCTGCGAAAGATTTTCCCTGCATAAGCTTTGCAGAACACCACTGGGATACAGTCTGCAAAGACATTGCAATAATCTGCAGCAGCGCTGCACTTCCGAGTGTTTTTGCTGCAGTATCTGAAGCTGCCGGAGCAGCGTATCCGCCGTCATAGCCGTAGTTGTAATACGGATTATTTTTGAACGATGGCAGCGGTTTATTGTTAGTTGGAATATATTGATTTTGTACAGATAACATAAAAAATCCTGCTTTCACACATTTACATTAAATCACGTCATGTTAAAAATTTGCTAAATTTATGACAAATTGTATAAAATCTTTAACTTTACTCGGGGGTTTGTGGTAAACTTTTTTTTAAGAGGATGTAACTGAAATTTTGGAAAAAACTAATGAAAATTGAAGCAAAAAATCTTGTAAAAATATACGGAGACAGAACTGTCGTAAACGATATCAGCTTTGAGGTAAACAAAGGAGAGGTCGTCGGGCTGCTCGGTCCTAACGGCGCCGGTAAGACGACTACATTTTATATGGTTGTCGGTCTTGTAAAACCAAACGGCGGGCAGGTATTTCTCGGAGACACTGATTTGACAAATGTGCCAATGAACGTTCGTGCAAAAGAAGGTATCGGCTATCTTCCGCAAGAAGCTTCTATTTTTAGAAAACTTTCTGTTGAGGACAATATAAAACTTGTTCTCGAAATGAACGACAAACTTAATCCTGAAGAAAAAAAACAAAAACTGGAAGATTTGCTTGCAGAGTTTGGCATGACCCGTCACAGAAAATCCAGTGCTGTTGCTTTATCAGGCGGTGAAAGAAGAAGAGTTGAGCTTGCGCGTGCACTTGCCGCAAGTCCGGAATTTATTCTTCTTGATGAACCGTTTACGGGTATTGACCCTATCGCTATCGGTGAAATCAAAGACAATATCAGAAAGCTTTCAGAAGAAAAGGGGCTCGGCGTTTTGATTACCGACCACAACCCCAAGGCTACACTTTCTATCACGGACAGGGCATATGTAATTTTTGACGGAAAAATAAAAATTCAGGGTAAGAGTGAGGATGTGGCTGTTGACCCGACTGCTAAAGAATTTTACTTAGGAAAGGACTTTACTCTCTAATGAGCTTTGGCGTAAAAATTTTCGACAGATATATTACGAAGCAGGTTTTTGCGGCAACTCTTGTTTGTATAGTTTTGTTCGTGGTAATTTGGATTGCACCTGAAACCCTGCTTAAAGTTATAAAACGTACGCTTGCAGGTATTTACACTCCGTGGGTCGGGGTTCAGCTTTTGATAAACGAAATACCGAAAATTGTCGGAAAAGCTTTGCCGGTTGGACTTCTTCTCGGTACGCTTTTTACTTTTGACAAGTTGAGCAAGGATTTTGAGCTAACAATTTTGAGAGGAATAGGTTTGACTTTCTGGCGTATAGTCACTCCGATAATCGCCTTGAGTATCGTTTTTACGGTTCTTTGCTTTTCTCTCTACAATACTCTGATACCACAGAGTGAAAAAAAGATTCTTGCATTGAAAAACGAATCTTATCAGACACATTTTGTTTTTACTATAAAAAATAAACATAACGACAGAATGGAAAAGATACTGGTTGTTCCAAGCTATCACAGCGACCAGATTAGCAATCCGATTGTTCTGAATTTTAATGAAAACCAGTACACTGACACAAGCGTTTTAAACAATGTACTGATGGCGGATTATGCGGTGTATAAAAATAATGAATGGTGGCTGTATAATGTTAAAAAATATCAGCTGACAGAGGATGGTGTTTTTAACAATATCAGCAATTTAGATACAAGCAGGGTTCTTAATGGAGAAAAAGCTGATACTGCGTATAAACTGATGAAGTATTCGGTCAAGAGAGATCGTGAAATGAACAATTCCGAAATTACGGAATACATCAGACTGCTGAAACAGGAAGGGCTGAAGGATGAATACAGATTTATGCTCAACAAATATCTTCAGCGCTATTTCCACTCTATTATCTGTATTCTGTTCGCGATACTTGGATGTCTTCTCGGATTCAGCCAGCCAAGAGAACAGAGGCTTGTCGGGTTCACAATAGGTCTGTCCATTGTTTTCGGGTATTATATCACTCTCCCGTTCTTTGATATGTGCGCTGAAAAAGGGCTGCTGAGTCCGTATATAACCTCTTCAATTCAGCCGATTGCCATTATCATTGCCATATTAGTATTCAAGAGGATAAAGGATCTTTGATATGTTTACAAAAAGAATATTGACGGTATTGCTTGCGGCAATGTCGATTATCAGTGCTGTTTCAGCGGTTTTTGCAGCAACAATCGAAGAACAGCAGGAATATTTTGGTGTTCCAGAACCTGCGGTTAAATGTGTCAAAAAACCTCCTACAGCACCCCGAAGAATTGAAATTGAAAACAGAAAAGGAATTTATATAATAAGAGTTCCATACGAAAGAATAAAACTGATACGCCCGCATGTGACAAAACTTCTGACATTTAACAAAAGCGTTTTTGACGCGCTCAATGTTGAACTGGTCGTTAACGGCGGTTATTTTGATGCAAATAACAAACACACTGTCTCATACGTCATGATAGATGGTGAAACAGTGCTTGATCCGACTAAGAATGAAAGCCTTATGAACAGTGTATCTCTCGGGAAACATCTGGATGAAATCCTTGATAGAACAGAGTTCAGGGTTTTGGATTGCGGAGGCGAGATGAGATTCGACATTCAGAAGCACTCTGCTCCTGCAAGCAGAAAACGTTTTGACCGTTGCAGGATAGTTCATTCATTGCAGGCTGGACCTGAACTCTATCCGAATTTAAGGATGGAGGAAGAATATTTCGTGGAAAAAAATGGTGATAAGGTTGTCAGAGATTCTATCACGGCTCTTAAAAAATGTGCAAGAACTGCAATCGGTATAAAAGGTAAAGATTTGTACCTTATTATTGCTACAGTAAAACACAAGGTTACACTACCTGAATTAGCGAAGCTGTGTGCGGATTTGGAACTTGATAAGGCAATGAACTTTGATGGCGGCGGTTCTACCTCTTTGAACTTCAAAGGGTCTGATAACATGGCATATAAAAACTTTGAAATTATTTCCGACAAAAAGAAAAGTGCACGAAAATTGAAGTCTTTTCTCATCATAAACTAAAATGCTATTTACAAACTTGTCCTTATAAAAAGTTTATTATAGATTGTATTATGGAGGAATTAGTTATATGAAAAAGATTTTTATAAACCTTTTAGTACTATTTCTTGTGTCATCTCCGGCTGTAGCAAAGTCTATCAAGGTATCTTCTTTGCAAGCTTTTGGCACAGAAAATCCTTCTGAAACTCTCAAAGTTATGGCTTTAGAAACTGTGGAGTTTAAAAATGGAATTGTTTTTCGTGACGGCGCAATTATAAAAGGAAAAGTTTTTGATGTAACTGATCCGAAACGGGCTAAACGTAATGCTTCATTTAAATTTATGCCGATAGAATATACGTACAATGGAAAAACTACAGTAATAAATAATGAAGAGTTTGTCGGACGTTATGCTCCATTAGTGAATAAAGGAGATATTGCAATAAACGCGGCTTCCACTGCTGGCGGACTTATTCTGAATGTTCCATTATTCGGTCAGGCTGTCTCTTTTGTTAAGGGGGTAGTAACCGATCCTGATGATAATCGTTTAAAATCCGGTGTAAAACAGATTTATAAAGATTCTCCTCTGTCATATATAGAAGAAGGAAAAGAAGTTGTTCTTGCTCAGGACAGTATTTTTGTTTTGAAATTTAAAACAGGAAAAGATGATGAGCATGAGATGTATGAAGGTGAAGAACATCCGGATGGCGTTCAAAAAACAACGGATGAAAATAATGCTAACGCTCAAGAGTCTCCTAAAACTGAAGAAGAAAATGACAAAACACCGCTTCCTGAAAATATTGAACATGAAGCTGTTATGGATGAACCGTTGCTAAAACCATACGACCCGTATGCTGTTTTAAGAGAAGTAGAATTTAAAACGGGAAAAATGTAATTTTTATTGTGCAAATTTTGTTGCAATGCTTCGTTAATTTTTATTGTATGTAAAAATTTTATAAATCCGGTTGCTTAAAAATAAAAAAAATGTAAACTTTCTTTTGTTTTTTGTATAATATTTATTGAACTAGTGAGAGGATACGCTATGCAGGACATTATACATTCATTTTTTATATATTTTTCTAAGCTGTTCGTTACTTTGGACGGTATCGGGCTTGCTCCGGTATATATAGCTCTCGCCGGAAATGCTCCAAGACGATGGAAAAATATAATGGTGAACAAAAGTATAATTATTGCTTTTTTTATTCTTTTGTTTTTCGGCTTTACCGGTGCTGTTATTCTTGATTTATTAGGAATAAGTCTTAATGCATTAAGAATAGCCGGAGGTATTTTGCTGTTGTTAATGGCAATAGACCTTGTTCTTGCTAATCCTACACCCGGTATGACATCAGAAAATAAAGAAGAACGCAAGGAATCTCTGAAAAGAACTGATATATCAGTGTTTCCCCTTGCTATACCTCTTCTGTCAGGACCTGCAACAATCACCATGCTGACTATTTGTATGAAAAGTTCTCAGGGTAGTATGCTGCATCAGGGACTTATTGTTCTTGCGCTTGCTCTTAACCTCTTTGTTTGCTGGTTAATTTTGAAATTTGCAAACAAAGTCAGTCAGCTTCTCGGTAAAACAGGTATCAGTGTAATTAACAGGATATTTGGAATACTGTTAACAGCTCTCTCATGTCAATTCTTTATAGACGGTATTATCGATATTGTGAAGGGGCTTCAATAGCACATAAACGGACAAAAAATAATGCAAAATAATAAAATTACGGAACAAATAAATAAACTTAAAAAAGAAAAAAATGCAATAGTGCTTGCTCATACATACCAGAATGTAGAAATAGATGAAGTTGCTGATTTTACAGGAGATTCTCTTTATTTAAGCAGAATGGCAGCAAATACGGATGCAAAAATTATTGTTTTTGCCGGAGTTTATTTTATGGCTGAGACGGCAAAAATTCTTTCACCGGAAAAGAAGGTACTTCTTCCTAATATGAATTCAGGATGCCTTATGGCTGATATGATTAACCTTCATCAGCTTAGAGAATTTAAGAAAAAACACCCCGGAATCCCTGTTGTTTGTTATGTAAATTCAACTGCCGAAGTGAAATCAGAATCTGATGTATGCTGTACGAGTGCAAACGCTGTGGATGTTGTTAGAGCGCTTGGCGCAAAAGAAGTCCTTTTTGTTCCTGATACATATCTGGGAACTTACGTCGGAACGCAGCTTAAAGATGTGAAAGTGATTACTTATCCCGGACATTGCCCGACTCATCTTCGTATTCGTCCTGAAGATATTATTGAAAAGAAAGAAAAATATCCTGATGCTAAGGTTCTTGCTCATCCGGAGTGCCATGGGGAAGTTATAAAACTCGCTGATTTTGTGGGGTCAACTACTGCAATTATGAAGCATGCCTCAGAAAGCAAGGATAAAAGTTTTATTATTGTGACTGAGAAGGGCGTTGTTGACAGATTAAAACGTGATTATCCTGAAAAAGAGTTTGTGCTTATTTCTGAACGTGCAATTTGTCCAAATATGAAATGGAATAAGCTTGAAGATATTTTAAATGTGCTTGAAAACGAAGTAAATGAAATTGATGTTGATTCTGAAATTGCGAAAAAGGCTTTTGCAACAATAGATAGAATGCTGAAGTTGTAAAAATTGTTTACTCGCTTTATTGTTTTTCATCGGTGTTTTTTGATAAAAATATATTCAAAACATAATAAAAATTTACATATACATTTCGATACAAAACAACATAAATATTTGTAATCTGCAAATATTTAATATATCCTTTAAATACGGCTACTAGAGTCTTGTTGAAAATTAGCGGGAGATAAAAATGGAAAATAAAACGGCAGAAAACACATATCTGATTGACTTATCGTACACAAAAACACCTGCCGATGTTGTCTTTGAGCTTAGTTCTGTAATTGAAAATGAAGCGGCGAGCAACAAAAAGGTAATTCTAAAACTCGGAGATGTTGATCTTAACCAGTCTCAACTTTTGAGCATAAAATCGCTTATTAACGGTATCAATTCTTCTCTCGTTACACTTTCTGCACTTTCTGAGCAAACTCAACAAGCAGCTATGGCTCTGGGGATAGTTATCGATAATAATGAATCACAACCCGAGCCGACACAGTACGTTCCTATGACAGAACATATTGAAACAACCGTTCTTGAAACAGAATCTGTTGAGGATGAAACAGAGGAAGAGCCGGTAGAAGAATCTCCGGAATCTGAACAGGAGAATACGGATAAGAACGAGGCTGAAATAGAAGAAACAGAAATTGAAGAAGAACTTAACAAACCCGTTGAAGAGGTCTCTGATGAAAAAGAAGAGGAAATTAAATCAGGGCTTGATGCTCTCTATGATAGCACAGATGACAACGTAGAACCGGTGAAACTCGGCAGCCTTTTTGATTCAGAACAAAAACTGGAGAAACTGTTTGAAGAGCAGGAAGGAAAGCAGGAGAATATTCCGCCGGATGGTGTGTCCGTAAAAATTGAAATTCCGGATTACGAAATACCGGAAGAAGAGTATACGGAAGAAGATTATGCAATAATGGAAATGCCCACAAAATCTTACAAACAAACCGTACGCTCGGGACAGGTAGTAAATTTTGATGGAAATGTAGTAATAATTGGAGATTGCCATCCGGGATCTGAAATTATTGCTTCCGGGGATATAACAGTGTGGGGTGTGCTCGGCGGGATTGCGCATGCTGGCGCTAAGGGCAATAAAAAGGCACGTATAAGAGCACTTAATTTGAATGCTATTCAGTTGAGAATTGCACAGTATTATGCCAGAAGACCTGATTCTATAAATATTATGTATGCGGAGAAAACAAGCACATTTACTCCGGAGGAAGCACGCATACTTAATGACAATATTGTTATTCTCAGACTAAACGACAGATAAAAATTTTACACATATTAAATAAGGAGTAGAAAAATAATGACAGGGCGAGTAATTGTAATTACTTCAGGAAAAGGCGGGGTAGGAAAAACTACTACCAGCGCAAATATCGGTACTGCTCTAGCAAAAAGCGGCTCAAAAGTTGTACTGATAGATACGGATATCGGGCTTAGAAATTTGGATCTTTTGCTCGGACTTGAAAACCGCATAGTTTATACACTTGTGGATGTTGTGGAAGAAAGATGCAAACTTAAACAGGCACTTGTTAAAGACAAAAAGAACCCGAATCTATGCCTGCTTGCAGCTGCGCAAACGCGTGACAAAACCGCTGTTACTGCTGAGCAACTGAAAGAAATTTGTGAAGAATTACAGGAAGACTATGATTTTATTCTGGTTGACTGTCCTGCCGGCATTGAACACGGCTTTCAAACTGCAATCAGCGGTGCTTCAGAAGCTATCGTTGTTACTACACCTGAAATGTCAGCTGTAAGAGATGCGGACAGAATCATAGGACTTCTTGAAGCAAAAGAAGAAATAAAATCATACAAGCTGTTAATTAATCGTGTCAGACCAAATCTCATCAAAGCTAATGATATGATGAGTGTTGATGATGTTGTGGATATTCTTTCGTGTAATCTCATCGGCATCATTCCTGAAGATACTGGCATTATTACATCAACAAACAGAGGCGAGCCTATTGTAAATGATGAAAACTCCATGGCAGGTAAAGCCTATAAAAATGTGGCTTTAAGAATACAGGGAGAAGAAGTTCCGTTCCTTGACATTGATGAGCCGCATGGTTTTATTGACAAAATAAAAAAATTCTTCGGAATTAAGGCTAAGGCATAGGAGGAAAGCTGATGAAAGATATTTTTACCAATCTTTATAACAAAGTTATCGGCTTTTTCCAGTCAGATAAGGGTGATTCGTCTAAGGTCATTGCATCTAACCGTTTGAAACTCGTTTTAATGCATGACAGAACAAACCTTGATACTCTTACAATGCAAAAGATGAGAGAACAGCTGATAAAAGTTATTTCAAGATATATTGAAATTGATCAGGAAGCACTTGACTTGAATCTTGAGGGTGAGGGCGATGCTATTGCTCTTATGCTTAACATTCCTGTTATAAGAGCAAGAACTCTTGAGGAAATTGAGGCGATTGAAAAAGCTGAAGAAGAAGAGCTTGCTCAAAAGGCTGCAAAAGATTCATCAGAAGATGAATCTGATGAGGAAG
Organism: Candidatus Gastranaerophilales bacterium; assembly: GCA_944323425.1. Classification (GTDB taxonomy): domain Bacteria; phylum Cyanobacteriota; class Vampirovibrionia; order Gastranaerophilales; family Gastranaerophilaceae; genus CALUPY01. The sequence goes on from CALUSL010000028.1 coordinate 20,146, forward strand.
AAGCAGACGATTCGGAATCTGAGGATAATGACGAAGATGCGGCTGAAGATTCTGAAGAATCTGAATGCGAAGAAGAAACACCTGAAGTTGAAAACTCTGATTCAGAAGAAAATTCAGATAGCGAACAGGCTTCTGTTTCCGGAAAGCAAAAAGCTAAGAAAAAATAGTTTACGAATGACATTTTTACTTTGAGCTGTCACCTGAAAACGTTTATGTAGTACAAATATTTTTAACTTTCTTTAAGCGTACGCGTTTTATTTGGAGAAAAATATTTGTATTCAAATTATGTTTGTGTTACATTTCACATACTGGTAAATTATGAATTAAGGAGCAAAAAATTGAAAAAATACGAATTATTATCAATCATAAAGCCGAATATGGATGTTGAAGAAGCTGATAAAGTGATTGCAAAAATTGAAGAAACTGTAAAAGCTATGGGCGGAAACGTCTATGATACAGATAAAATGGGCAGAAAAAAACTTGCTCATGATATCCAAAATTTCAGAGACGGTCATTACGTAGCTCAGAAAATGGAACTTCCTGAAGACAAAGTTTTTGAGTTCAAAAGACAGTTGAGACTTAATGATAACATCTTAAGAACTATGTTTATGGAAGAATCAAAAGTTAAAGCATAAGTCAAGTCAGGAGTGGAAAAATGAGCTTAGCAAAAGCAGTAATCGCAGGAACAGTGTACAGAGCGCCCGAAAAACGCTTTACATCTAATAATGTGCCTATTACCGCATTTGCTATGAACATTTCAGAAAATGAAGAATCTCTGGTCAGAGTTGTTGCAAAAGGAAATTTTGCAGAGACTGTTGAAAATACAGTTCACAAATCTGACAGAATTATTGTTGAAGGTAGACTCCAAACTAATACTGTAAAAGGTGAAGACGGAACCGAAAGAAAAATCGTTGAAATAGATGCATTTGCTATAGAACATCTTGCGGGTTCAGCTCCTTCTTCCGGTGCGGCTCAGGCAAAATCTTCTCCGGACAGTATTGTTCAGTTTGGACAGCCTGAATTCTCTGATGACTTAATCGGAGAAGATGAAATACCTTTTTAATCTGACCTTCTAAATTAAAAATTGATAAGAAAAATAAAGGATAAAAAAATGGCAAGAGAACAATCAGACAAGAAAAAACGTAAAAACTGCAATTTTTGTGCAGATAAAGTAGAAGTTATTGATTACAAAGATGCACAAAAAATCAGAAGATATTTAACAGAAGCAGGAAAAATTCTTCCGAGAAGAATTACAGGTACTTGTGCAGAACACCAGAGAGAGCTGGCACGTGCTGTAAAAAGAGCAAGAGAAGCTGCTTTGATTAATTATGTTTATGACTAATAATTAATTAAATTTGTTTTAAAAAGCGGTCCTATTTGTTGAATGGGACCGCTTTTGTTATTTATAAAATATTGCTTATAAAATTTTTTCAATGAAATATACGACAACCCCGGCAATTGCACCCAGTAAAATCAATAGCATAGGTCGTTTTCTCAAAAAATATCCGCAAACAGCAAAGAAACAAAGCATGCATACAGCCTTTAAAGACACCAAATCGCTTACTCTATGTGTTGACGCAAATTTGTCGATTGTGAGGATTGATGACTTAAAAATTTGTAGTGCTGCTACTGTAATAAGAGCGACGGCTGCAGGTCTCAGACCATACATAACGTATTCCGTAAAACAGTTGTTTTTATATTTTTTTAGTATTTTTGACAGTATTGGAACGATTATGATTGACGGCAAAACTACCGCAACTGTAGCAAGAACCGCACCTAAAAATCCTCCGGCCTGAAATCCCGCGTATGTTGCCATGTTTATTCCTATTGGTCCCGGAGTCACATTAGACACAGCAATCATTTCAGTAATTGTTTCAGCTTCATACCAGTGATATACGGGTATAAGGTAATACAAAAACGGTATAACTGTGTATCCGCCGCCAACTGCAACGCAGCCAATCTTAAAAAACTCAACAAAAACATCAATCAGCATTTGGTTCTCCTTTGATGAGTTTTGCAGCAAGCCCGAATACGCCGGACAGAATTATTACCCAGAACGGGGAAACGTGAAAGAAAATTGTTGCACATAGTGAAACAAGAAATATGGTTGATGTAAAAACGTCGTGTACTGATTTTTTCCACAATTCAAGTATAGTAAGAAAAATCAATATACAAACAGCAATTCCTATTTCGTTGAATATACTTTGGACAAGCGGATAATGGGATATGTTGCCGAGCATTGTTGCAAAAATAATCATTGCTACAAAAGCAGGAAGGCACATTCCAAATATACTCACGAGAGCTCCCAGAATACTTCTTGCGCTGTATCCGATAAACATTGAAACACTACCGGCAACGATTCCAGGGACGCATTGAGCCAGAGCGTAAAAGTCTATCATTTGCTCCTGAGTACAAATTTTCTCTTTTTCTACTATTTCTGTTTGTAAAAATGGCAGAATTGCATACCCGCCGCCGAAAAGAACAAGTCCGATTTTAAAAAATATCCAGAATAATTTAAATAAACTTACTTTTTTTTTCATCTATATATCTTCGGCTATTATCTGTGCAACTTTTTTTGATGATTCTTCCTGAGAGAGTAAATCATGTACTTTGGACAAATCATTTATCATTTGCTCACGATATATTTCGTCATTCAAAATTTTGAGAATATTTTCTGCAATGACATGCGGGTTTGAGTCTTTTTGCAGCAGTTCCGGTACTATATCTTTGTCCATAATTATATTTGGAAGGCACACCCGCTCAATACAACGTACCATTCTGTATATTATATAAGCTATCCATGGTCCTCTGTAGCTGATAATCATCGGTGTTCTATACAGCGCCGCCTCAAGTGCAACAGTTCCGGATGCAAGCATCAATGCATCAGAAACGCTTAATAGTGCTTGATTGTCGCCTTTTATAACTTTAATATCCGCCTTGCCGAGATATTTGCTGAAAACTTCGTCAGACAAATTGGGCGCCTGAGATATTACAAACTGGATGTTTTCGGCTTTTTTCTCAATGATATCCTTTGCCTTCAAAAATATTTTCATAAGGTTGCTTAGCTCGAAAGTTCTGCTGCCCGGAAATATAGCGACAAGTTTCTTTGATTTATCAAGATTATATTTTTCAAAAAATTCGTCTCTATCTGCAGCCGGCGGAAGCTGTGAAATAAGAGGATGCCCAACATATTCTGCTTTTATGCCCTCTTTCTCATACATCTCTTTTTCAAAAGGAAATATCGTCATAACTTTGTCGATATTTTTTTTGACAGTGTTTATTCTCCATTTTCGAGAAGCCCATATTTGTGGCGGAATATAGTAATATATTTTCAAACCTGCCTTTTTTAAAAATTTTGAAAGGTTAAGGTTAAAACCGCCATAATCAATCATGAGGACCAAATCAGGTTTGTACTCATTTATCAAATAGTCTGCGACCTTTTTCCCCAGCGTATAATGGTCAAAAAGTATTTTTAAATCAAACCCCATTGCTGACATTTTCGAATGGTCAGAAAAAAGTTTTACATTGAGACGTTTGAGCTGCCTGCCGCCGATTGCCTCAATCTGAATATCCATATCCATATCATAAAGCCGTTTCACAACAGCCGCTGCATGTGCGTCTCCCGAAGCTTCTCCTGTTATGATAAAAAGTTTTTTCATACTGCCATCACAATAATATTATGTTTGTTCGCGTAATCTATAAGTTCTTTCTGGTTGACTAATATAGTTTCATTTGCTTCTACGGCAATAATTTTGGCACCATATTTTTTCATAACCTTTAGAGTGTTAACCCCGACGGCAGGAATATCAAAACGCTTGTCCTGGGTAGGCTTGCTGACTTTTACTATTACAACATCTTTTTTGCCGCCGAGTTTGCAACCTCTTTCTATACATTTATCAGTGCCTTCGATTGCCTCTACTGCCATAATCATCTTATTCTTTATGACAACTGACTGACCGACATCGAGTTTTCCCATTTCTTTTGCAAGCCAGTATCCGTATTCAATATCGACTATCTGTTCGGGGTCGGGTTCATGAATACCGAGAACCCCGGGCGGAGCAATAAGATTTTTTATAAATATAGTCTGGTCAAGAACTGTTATTCCCATTTCTTCAAGCTGATCAACGATAATGAGCATAACAGCGTCATCATTAAGTCTCTGGGCTTCTTTCATAAGTCTGAGTGCTTCCATATCGAATTTGGGGCATCTCAGCAGCAGTCCTTTATGCACCTTGCCTATGAATGTAAGCTGAGTTATATTTTCGTTTCTAAGTGTTCTTTTTATTTTTAATATCTCGCCGGGTCCGAAATTGTAGACCTTTGAGCAGTATTTTTTTAACTGATTTCTGTTATCGGAAGACAATGAAATAGCTATCATCTCGAACCCGTTTTCCTGTGCTGCCTTTGCAACAGCAACGGGTAGAGCGCCGTCTCCGGCGATTAAACATTGTCTTTTATCCAGCACGATAGACAAAATACCTCTCCTTAATTGTCTGTTATTCTAACGTCCTTTAATAATACAATAAAAACGCTTTGAATGACAAATATTTTTACGATTTTTCAAAAAAGTTCAAGATTTAATCCTGATTACTTAGCTTACTTCCCGTCTGCACTCTATTGCCCGTGCAAGAGTAATTTCGTCCGCATATTCTATATCCGAGCCGATTGGTATTCCGAATGCAATTCTGCTTATTTTTACGTTAAAGGGTTTGATGAGTTTTGTTAAATAGAGGCTTGTTGCTTCGCCTTCTACTGACGGACCGAGAGCAAGGATTACTTCTTTTATGTCGTTGTTAGCAATTCGCTGCAGAAGCTCTTTTATGCGTATGTCATCCGCTCCGATTCCGTCAATGGGTGATATAAGCCCCTGTAAAACATGATATTTCCCTTTATATTCGTTTGTGTTTTCTATTGCAACAAGATCTTTCGTCTCTGCGCATACGCAAATCATGGAATTATCTCTGTTTGGATCAGAGCATATTTCACAGGGATTTGAGGCGGACATATTAAAGCAGTTATCACAGTAGTGAATGGTTTCTTTAGCTGTAATCATTGCATTTGCGAATTTTTCCACCTCATGCACTGGCATTTTAAGAAGATAAAATGCTATACGCTGTGCGGATTTCGGACCTATTCCCGGAAACCTTTGAAAATAATCTATTAAAACAGCCAGCGGCTTTGTGTATTGCATTAGAATAGTCCCGGAATATTAAGACCGCCTGTAAGAGACTTCATTTTTGCTTCTTTAGCGCTGCTTGCCTGAGAAAGAGCCTGCTTCATTGCCGTAGATATGATGTCTTCTAACATTTCTACTGTATCATCATCAACTGATGAGGGATTTTCAGGGTTGAGGGCTTCTTTTTGGAGTTTAATTGATTTAAAGTATCCCTGTCCGTCGCATACAACTTTAACTGAACCATTTCCTGCTTCTGCACTAAATTCTGTATTTTCGAGCTCAGTTTGCGCTTCCTGCAATTTTTTCTGCATAAATTGAGCCTGTTTCATCATTTGAGCTATATTCATTTTGTAAACCTCTCTCTTCTATTGTTCCAAGCATTATAAATTATAAAATAAAATATTCTGTTTTTGCAAGAAATATGCTAAGATTTTCACATGGATATGAAAAAGAACAGAGGATTTTCTACACTGGAAATTATAGCATCTATCTTTGTAATTGCCGTAATTTTCTTTGCCTGTGTGACTCCGATGCAAATGCATCAGCGTAAAAAAGATGCTTCTTCTATCCTGAAAAAGACGTATTCTGAACTGTTTCAGGTTATGCAAATGACTGTCGGCGAAAATGGAGATGTAAGCAGATGGGGCTTCACTGGCAGATTTGAGGATAGAGAGATAATTCAGTCCAAAATTGTTCCTCACCTGAATATTTCTGAAAATTGTCTCGAAAAAGCCGGAAAATGTGTATTTCCTGGACTGTATAAAACTCTCGGAAATAAATATACTTCTGTTGATTTAAGCATGCTTCCTTCTTTTTCCCTGGCAAACGGAGCTAGTGTTATATTCGATTTTAAACATTCTTGCAGCGTGCAGGACAAAATTTGTGCATATGTATATGTTGATGTAAACGGGTGCTCAAAGCCGAATATTTTTGGACAGGATTTGTTTGTATTTGTTCTCAAAAACTCAAACTCAATCTTAGAACCTTATAACAAACAATTGTCTAATGAAGAATTGAAATCGGACTCCATAGACGGATGTTCCAAAAAATCGGTAACTGCAAAAAACTGCGCTGCTTTAATATACAATAACAACTGGAAAATCGGCGATGATTATGACTGGTAATCTATGCGAGCTGCTTTTAGATATTGTTTAAAAAACTTGAAAATTGATAATCTGCCTATTATAATTTACTTAAAAAG
>CALUSL010000029.1 GCA_944323425.1 Candidatus Gastranaerophilales bacterium
GGGCGTTAGCAGGGACCCACAAAAAGCTGACTAAATGTCAGGTTTTTGAAGGGGGGGCTGCGCTCGAACCAAACAAATAGTAATTGAAAAATAAATAGTTAATATGGGGCGTTAGCAGGGACCCACAAAAAGCTGACTAAATGTCAGGTTTTTGAAGGGGGGGCTGCGCTCGAACCAAACAAACAGTGATTGAAAGTTAAATAGTTAATATGGGGCGTTAGCGCAGCTGGTAGCGCACGACACTGGCAGTGTCGGGGTCACGAGTTCGAGTCTCGTACGCTCCATTTTTTTTATTTTACAATTTGCACGCTTTGGCTACATAGGCTATAATTTTTTAAGAAATCTAGGGAGTTTGATTATGGATGAGCTATTGGAGCAGCTGAAGAAATATAAATTTGATGAACAGCTTAAAAAACTGAATAAGAAATTGAAGAATAAAACTATTGTCATTTACGGTACAGGTCTGCTATTTCAGAAAATTAAGAACAACTATGATCTTTCAAATCTGAATATAATAGGTGTTTCTGATAGAAAATATACAAGTGAAGAAGAAGGAGGAGAGTCTTTCGGGTATAAAATTATTCCTCTGGATAAAATTATTGACTACAAACCGGATGTCATCCTAATTTCTACGCTAAAATTTTTAGGAATAATGGACGATTTTAAACATAATGTATTCAAAGGAACAAAAATAAAAGTGCTTCCGCTTGTGGACAAACCGTTTTTGACATTATTGAAAGAGATATTTGAGTAAGATGAATATTGCAATAATTTTTGCAGGCGGCAGAGGTCAAAGACTCAACGGTTCACCTGATTCTGTGCCCAAACAATTTTTAGAGATTAATGAAAAGCCAATTCTGATTCATACTTTGTTGAGGTTTCAGAATCATCCTGAAATTGATGAAATATATCTCGCCATGCTTTCTGATTATCTTGAGTATACAAATAAGCTTATTGAAAATTATAAAATTAATAAAGTAAAAAAAATTGTTGAAGGCGGAGCAAGTGCGCAGGAATCTATATATAATGCTCTTAAGGCTGCTGTATCAGAAAATCCTGAGAACTCTATCGTTCTTATTCATGACGGTGTCAGACCGATTATAACGGGAAGAGTAATATCTCAAAATATCGAAAGTGTGAAAAAATATGGAACTGGTATTACAGCGACTCCTTGTTATGAAACTATACTTATCAGCTCTGATGGAAAAACGCCGCGGGAAGTGCCATACAGAAGAGAAACTTTTGCGGCTCAGGCACCACAAAGCTTTAGACTCAACGAAATTTTAAAGGCGCACGAAGAAATAAGAAAAACAGAAAATGGCTACTCTGACATAGTTGACTCCTGTACGCTTTTTCATACTCTAGGAAAAGAGACACATCTTGTGCGTGGAAATTTTGGTAATATAAAAATCACTACGCCTCAGGATGTTTGTATATTACAGGGTATTTTGAAATTTATTGAAGAAACAGAAATGCCGGAATTGATTACAAAATAGGTAAAATAATGTTTGAAACTAATAATAAAATACGACAGGAAGATTTGGAAGAGCTGGCTAACGAAAAAATATTTGAGGAATTTGCCGGAAAAACGGTTCTTGTTACAGGTGCTTCCGGTCTTATAGGCAGCGAAATTGTACTGGGCTTTTTATGCGCGGACCGGTTAAAAAAACTCAATATAAAGGTTCTCGCAATGGTCAGAAATGAACAAAAGGCAAGAGACGTTTTTGAATGTGTATTGGAAAACAAGAATTTTGAACTTATCATTCAGGATGTGAATGATCCGGTTTCTTATAGAGGCAATGTTGACTATATTATTCATTGCGCAAGTACTACTTCTTCAGGAGAAATAATCTCAAAACCTGTGGAAACAGCCAGAACTTCATTTTTGGGAACGTATAATATTTTAAAATATGCATTTGAACATAAAGTTAAATCTTTTGTTTATCTTTCTTCAATAGAAATATACGGAAAGACAAATGATTCAAACGGGGATATTAAAGAAGAAAATCTCGGTGTTTTAAATCCTTTAAACGTGAGAAATGTTTATCCATTGAGCAAAAAATTGGCTGAAAATCTTTGTGTGGATTTTGCCTGTGAATATGGTTTAAATGCAAAAATTGCGCGTCTAACCCAAACTTTTGGTGCAGGAATTGCTCGGGAGGAAAATAGAGTTTTTGCCCAATTTTGCAGGAGTATAATTGAAAAAAAAGATATAGTTCTTCATACGGACGGCAGTTCTTACAAAAACTATTGCTACCTTACCGACGCTGTTAGCGCCATTCTTACAATTCTTATTAAAGGAGAAAACGGCAAGGCGTATAATGTAGCTAATTATGATACCGGAATATCAATAAAAAACATGGCAGAAATGCTTGCGAAAAAATACGGACTAAAGGTAGTATATGATGTATCAGATAAAAACAGGGGATATAACGAAAGCATTCATATAAAACTAAATCCTGAAAAACTGGAAGCACTGGGATGGGAACCTAAAATATATCTGGAAGAAATGTTTGAGAGATTAATCAAAAGCCTGGAAGAATAATATAAAATGAAATACACACTTGTCTTTTTTATTTATTACAGCATTATAAATAGTTATCTGTTCGTTTTGTCGTTTCTTAAGAAAAAAAAGAACAGAATTATTTTGCATCAGCCTTTCAAATACGGTTATGACTGTAATCCCAGATATATAGCGGATGAGCTTCTTCGACAGGATGAAAAATATGAACTTATCTGGTGTACCAGAGAAAATATGATTAAAAATCAAAAATTTCCGGCGGGTATAAAAGTTGTTACTGACAAAAATGTGTTTAGATTGCTATATTACTTATCAACTGCGGCTATTTGTATATCCAATTCCTATTTCGGTCTGGAAAAATACAATTATCGAAAAAAGAATCAGGTTTTTATTGACACTTGGCATGGTTCCCTCGGTATAAAACGTATTGGTGCAACAGAAAAAGATAGAATGTATAACAAAAATAAACTGAAGAATGTTGATATTTTTATATCGAACAGTGATTTTGAGACAGAGGTTTATAGAAAATCTTTGTTATTCGATAGAAAAATTTATAAATTGGGACATCCAAGAAATGATATATTCTTCACACATTCCCCGCATTGTATAAATATAGAAAGGCTTCTAATTGAGATTTCTGATTATGTAAAAGCTGATATTAAAGATAAGAAAATTGTACTTTATGCGCCTACCTTCAGAGAAAATTCAAGAACGAACTGTTTTGATATGGATTACAACCTGCTGTTGGATGTTTTGGAAGAAAGATACAAGCAGAAATTTATACTTGCGTTAAGATTTCATCCCCGAACAGACATAGTTTGTCGCAAGAAAATAAAAAATACTGAAAGAATTTTTGATGTTACGCATTTTAATGATATGCAAGGGCTAATGTCTGTGTCTGATATTCTAATTACGGATTATTCTAGTTGTATTTTTGATTTTATGCTTTCAAGAAAACCTGCGTTTATTTATGCAAGTGATATTGAAAAATATAACAATGAGAGGGGATTCTTTTATCCTCTTGAATCAACACCGTTTCCTATAATAACAAACAATGACGAACTGAAAAAAATGATTTTAGATTTTGATGATAAAATCTATTTAGAAAGAGTAGAAATGTTTTTGAAAGAGAAGGGTTGTATAGATGATGGATATGCGTCACAGAGGGTTGTTGGGTTAATAAAAGAATTGTCAAAAATATAGTCTTGGAAAGGATATATATGAAATTTTTTATTCTTTTGATAATAAAAAAGATATTCAGTTCTTCTCTTACTGCGATTGGTAAGAATGAAGAATTTTTGATAAAAGGTTCAGATAATAGTAAAGGAACGTTTGTTGAGATATTTAATGACGTGAATTATGAAAATTACAAAAAAGAGTTATGCAAAAATCTTGACAAAAAGAGTTTGGTGATTGTCGAAACAATTTTAAAAAGAGTAAAATTGTACATATTCAATAATAAAAAAATTTTTTCAAACAATCTGTTTGAAATGTTAAAGCTAAAAACAGCCAATAATATTAAAAAATTGAATATGAAAAAAGAAAAACAGGGATTTCGATATGGAAAGTATTTGCTTTCTCGTGCGCATTTCAATAACGAAATTTTTTATGACAAATATTTTATAGAAGAATTTAATGACAAAAAAAATATAAGAACAAAAAATATTATTGATGTCGGGGGCTTCATCGGCGATACTGCTGTTGTCTTTTCTGATTATACAGACAAATCAGTATATGTTTTTGAGCCTGTGGAAACAAATTTCAGTGATTTAAAGAAAACAATTGAATTAAATAATTCGAAAAAGATTATTCCTTACAAACTTGCACTCGGAGCGGAAAATAAAGAATGTGAAATAAATATTTATGAACCCACCGGCGTAGGAAGTACAATCAGGGATGATATTATAGAAAACAGTGATACAGTACGTGAAAAAATAAAAATTACAACTTTGGATGATTTTGTAGAAAACGAAAAACTCGAGGTTGGGTTGATAAAAGTGGATGTAGAAGGTGCTGAACAGGATTTTTTAAGAGGGGCGATAAATACAATAAAAACTCAGAAACCCGCTTTGTTAATAGCAATTTATCATTCAGGAATTGACTTTTTTACTATAAAAACAAAAATAGAAAATTTGAAATTGGGTTATAAATTTAAAATAAGAAAAGCAACAAAGAATAGAGTGCTTGAAGATACAGTGCTTATAGCGGAAGCTTGAAAAGTATTGTGGTATACTTAAGTAGATTATACGGAATAGAGGTTGTTCATGCTCACAAAAAATAATTTAGTTGATATTTTTGTAGAAAATATAAAGCAGAATGCGAAGGTATGTATTTACGGAAGCAATAAAATTGCAGAGAAAATTTTTGATGCACTTGCGCGTACAAGAAAAGATGTGGAAGTAAAATTTTTTGTTGATTCAAAAAAATCCGGAGAAATGAAGGGACTTCCTTTATATGCGGGCAAAAATTTACCTGAGTTTATAGAAGAGATTGATTCGGCTATAGTTGCCTCATACTCCTCAAGATTTTTTCTCGAACTTATACTAAAAAGATTTGGTATAAAAGATGTCTATCTTTTAGATAAAAAAACTTTTGACTTTCTTGAAGAAAAAACAGCCAAAAAAGACTGGGATGTTGAAAAATCGGCTTCTGTATTAGAAACTGAACAGGACAGAAATCTCTATAAGTTTATTGCAAAAATCAGAAGTGACAGAGTCAAATATCTTCCGGAAATACAGGAGTACTTTAATAAAAATTTCCCTGAACGATATATGGTGGATTCTATGCCTAAGCAGCATTATCTCGAGTATATAAATAAGGATGCAATAAAAACAGTAGTAGACGGCGGCGGTTTTGATGGATTTACTTCTGTTATCTTTTCAGAAGAATTCAAAAATTGTGAAAAAATATTTATGTTTGAACCCTGCTATAATTCATTTAAAACGGACCTTGTTGATGCTGTAATAAAAAATGACAAAAAGATTGAAATAATTAATAAGGGCTTGTGGAATGAGAATACGACTCTTGAATTCAGGGAAGAGACTCAGGCTACTCTTGGGTCAGCTATTGTAGAAGCAAAGCCGGGAGTCACCAGACCACATAAAATAATAAAAATAGAAACAACTACACTTGATAGTTTTGCTAAAGATAGAAATGTTAAAATTGACTTTATTAAACTCGATGTTGAAAATGCGGAGATGCAGGTTTTGAGAGGGGCGGAAAGTATACTAAAAAATCATCGTCCTCAACTGGCAGTATCTATTTATCATACTGATGAACAATTCTATTCAATTCCTTTATATCTAAAGGAATTGCTCATAGACTATGAGCTTCGTTTTGCACATTATTCTGGCAGATATGTAGAATCAGTTTTGTACGCAATACCCAAGGAATTAAGTAAAAAAATATGAGTTTAAAATACAAGTTATTACTATTTTTAAAGCGCAATAATAAAAGACTGATATTTTGCATAAATCAATTGATTTATAAAAATAATAATTTAGTTGTTTTCTTCCCGAAATCTGGGCGTAGCAAGGCTTTTGGAGGCGTACCTTATAGGTACCGTAAGAAAATTAAAATTATATACTGTGGTCAAAATAATTATGTTGAAATACATGAACCTAGAAATATAAAAAGTTTGAATATCCTATTTTTAGGCAATAACAACAGAGTTATAATAAAAGAAGACATTAATATAATAAAAAATATGTCTATATATTGCGGTGATTCTAGTTTCATATCAATCGGTAAAATGTTTTCAGTAAATGAGATTCTAATTTCGACACAACGAACTTCAGGCTACAAAATAACAATTGGCAATGATTGTTTATTTAGTCGTGGATTAGTTATTAGAAACGGCGACGGACATACAATATTCGATGAAAAAACAAAGGAAGTATTAAATCGACCTGAAAATGTAGAAATAGGAAATCATGTTTGGGTTGCAGAGAGTGTGAAAATACTAAAGGGCAGTAGAATTCCTGATAACTGTGTTGTTGGTGCTGGTTCGATTGTGACAAAGAAATTTGATGAACCAAACTGTATTCTGGCCGGAATCCCTGCTAAAGTTATAAGAACTGGTATAAACTGGTCTAGAGCTGGAACAGAAAAGTTTGAGAAATACAAAGATTCTTTTATTATTAAATAACTGATGTTATGAAATCAGTTATTGCTTTTGATGAAATTTCTTTTGGTATATAAAATAGATTTTTGATAATAGAGAGACGATGTTTCTTTAATGTATCTTCTTTTTCTACCAGCAATTTATAAAATAGCTCAGGAAGTTCAGTCGGTTTTTGAACTTTGTAAAATCCGGATTCCAGCTTCTTTCCGAATTCATCAAACGGCGCGCGTGTCGGTCTGTCCAATAGTATTATTGGCTTTTCTGACGGAAAATATTCGGCAAGAAACGAAGAACAGTCCGTTACAAGTACATCAGAGGTCTTGAAAATATCGAAATATGCTCCGTCCGTATATACGCCGGCATTTTTGAGACTGTTCCACTCATTCATATAAGCATCGTATTCTGCCTCTTTCATAAATCCGGAAGAGATGCATGTGCTGCGTAGCGCTGGATGGGGTTTTACTATGAATGAATACTCATTATGCTTTTTTGCAAATTCCAGCAGAAATGCATAATATTCCTGAAAATTTGACATAGAAAGCCCCTGGTTGTTTATAGAATGATGCGGTGCCCAGATTATACGATTTTTTCCGCCTTTCCATAGCTTTTCATATTCATGGTTCACAGGTTTTCTGTAATAATCGAGTTTTGGTGTGCCTGTGGCTGTCAGGTTGTCCTTGTTCCTCATTCCTGCTGCTTTTTCATAAAATTTGTTGTGATACGGACTTTCTGAAAAAAACATCCATAGGTTTGAATATACCCTTTTTACAGCATCCGAGCCCCAGTCATTTTCGTTGAGTGTTGTATAACCATAAGGAATCATTATAGTAAGCGCATATTTTGACAGGTTCACAGGATGATTTTCTCCTTGCAGATACCATGGCTGCTGGTAGAATACGATATCCGGCTCGTATTTTTTTAAATCAATATTCCTCTTTTTTTCGTAATCATATCCGTCAATAGCCTCAATTCCCTGTGTCTTAAAAAATTCTATGTTTTTTGGCTGGGTAAAATCGACACGGTTTTTTGTTATAATCGGATATAAAACTACCGGCAGAACTTCAAACCTGCTGTCCTTTTTCATTAGTTCATATACAAACTGATATCCCCATTTCTGGTTTTCTTCGCAGGCAAAAACTATTTTTATTTTGTTGTTGGTATTTCTTTTCGTTCTTAGCCGCATCAAGACTTTTTCATAGTTTATTTTTGTATTTAATTCTTCTTTTGTGCAGAAAAAATAGTATTTTAGCGCTTTAGGAATATTCTTTGTCACTGCAAAATATTCTAAAGCCTTTACTGCTTTTGAAAAAATATGTTTTCTTTCCTTGTATAGCGGCAGAATGTTCTTGTGTCCTTTTTCAAGAAGGTATTTTTTTATAAAGTCAGGATTTGGAGAGGAAACAATAATATAATCGATATCTGCATTTATAAGTTCTGAGGGCTTGATGCAATTGTAATTTTTATATGTTGAAGTTTCTTTATTTTCATATCTGATGTCCGAAATACCCGATACAGTGAAATATTCCGAAAGATTATAGACATCTGTAAGTGCATCAAAATAAATTCCGTTGCAATAAAATACAACCCTCTTATTTTTAAGCTTTTTTTTCAATTTTATTAAATTTTTTTTGAATCTTTTGGATTTAAAAAAATCCATCCAGTATAAGTATTCGCTGCTCATTATTCTAAAAGCTCATCAGGTATTGCATATAGTATTGTCTCGTTCAAATCGTAGCTGTAGTGGCCGATACGGAATGTATAATTCTGCAATATTTCATTTAAATACACCGGAATGGACACAAAATCATCCATTGAATGATAAATTGATACTGCAAGCTGCGGGCGCTCCTGTTTGAATGTGTTTTCCGCACCATGTAGAGCCTGTGTTTCTGCCCCTTCTATATCGAGTTTTATAAAATCAATTTTTTTAGCAATATAGTCTTTTTTTGCCTCGTCAATGGTCGTTGTTTCAATTTCAACTATATTTTCATGAGGCTTTTTCTCCGCATAACCTTTCGTGCCTAGCACCCTTGATGCACTGTGGTATGGAATGTTTTCGCAGAATTCTATTTTTCCTGTTTTGTTCCACAACGCTTTTGGAATAATGGTCACAAAATCCGCCTGTTGTATAAAATAGTCATAATTTTCATTCTTAAATTTTTCATACAATGGCTCGAACGCATAAATTCTCTCCAGATTCTTTAAGTGTTTTTTAAAGGCAAAAGAATTTATTCCGTTGCAGAAACCGCCATCAACAATAGTTTTGATTGCATCTCTGTTAATATATTCAACATACTGTGCATTGTAATTCCTTACGGGCTGATATTTTGAAATTCCGTATTTTTTTTGTACAAACTTCTCCAGCTTCTCGTAATATCCGCTACAATATGTTTCCCATAACAGATTATAAAGAAATTTGTCCTCATTTGTTTTAAAAACAGATAAAGCTTGTTTATACTTTCCGAAATAAGGTAATCCGTTACTGCTCCACTCAGAGGTTCTTGAAATCATCAAAAATGGAATATCAAGATAATTTAAAAGTACTAATGTTTCAGGTGCATTCCTTCGAGTTGACACAATTAAAAAATCAAACAGTTCTTTTTTCTCAGGAAGGTCTTTTATCTGGATTAGTTCTATTCCCTCATATTCTCCGGTTTTTTTCAAATCAACAAAAAACACTATTTTTAAATCCGGACGGTTTTGTTCAATAAATTTTTTTATTTCCGTTCCTGTTGTATCGGCTCCGTTTATTGCAACCCTGCTATTTTTTTTTATTACACCAAACTCTTCAAACATAAACTCTCTCCATTTATGCAGTTTAGCATAATCCGGTATTTTTATCCATAAGAAGTTATCTTTTCATCCATTCTTCCACACTGCTGTATATCTGCAGACTTTTGAAAGCCGGGGTTGCTGCGGTTTTTGCTTTGTCCTTCTCTACTGTGTGTTTTAGCATTCTGTTGAGAAAATGCGGCAGCGTAAACCCGAGAAGAGCCATGTTGCTTATAAGAGATACCCAGTAAAGCCCTGCGCCTATGTTTTTTGTTCGTCTGATTACTTCAGGCGATACATTTTTTAGTGAATCGATTTTCGTGAATCTTCTGATAGGAATGGTAAAACTTTTCCAGAATCCTGTTTCTTTATCGGAGCGCATTATTTTTGTTCCGAGATATTTGTCGGATAGACGCCCGAGTATATTGTTAATCAAAAAATCTCCGCCGAAGAACATAACAAAAGTTGCTCCTTCTCTTGCTGTTCTGTCCCGGAGTTCGTATTTGTCCCGGGAGGATGGAAGTTTTGCAAGAAAGCCCGTAAATGCCCATTTCATAGCGTTCACTGTTTTGGACATGCTGACACCCGAGGTGTAGTCAAAATTTCCGGCATTGTTTTTGATTATGTTAGAGCCTCTGGCACTGAGTCCGGCTGTAACCCCTTTTGATATTATTATTCCGGGGATAAGTGCAAAAGCAAGTGTACCCAAAATCCTTTTCAGCCTGCTTTTGCGTATTTCGTCCTTTGAAACTTTTTTTTCTTCCAGCATGTTAAATGTTGCGGAAAAGCCCTTTCGACCTGTCCTGTGTTCTGTTACTGATGTTGCAATCCACGGTATACTACCCATTAAAAGTCCTGTGGACATAAAATCGGACCGCAGAATCTGTTCATGCGCTTTCAGAAGTTTTTTCCTCAGTTCTTCTTCTCTTCCTTCGAACCTTTTGAGAATATTTTCAAAATCCTGCTCTGCCTTTAACTGTTTTCCCGCATCTTTTACCGCCTGAATAAAATCTGTTTTTCCCTTTGTTAAAAATTCTTTAGAGACCTGAATAATTTTCTTTTCGTTATTTGTAAAATTTCTGACAATTCCATTTTTGGACAGAAAAAATTTGTTGTATCTCGGTAGTAGAAATAGCGGCATGATAAAAGCAAATGTGACGCTCATCGCCGACATTCCCAGCCTCTCCAGCGCTTCTTCTTTTGTGTTGGACATGATAGCGTGCGGAATTGCACATCCGCCTACATTCGTGAGTCCTCTGTTCAGAAGTGTGTGTGTTTGGATAAAAGCTGTTGCATTGTAAAAAGCACCTTTAAATGATGGCTTATTCCTGTTTATATACAGAAGCGCAAGCCTTTTGTCCAGCGCTTTATAGTCTTCGGGGGTCATTGTGTCATTGTAAAATCTCTTTTCGAACTCTGTGCCGCGCGGAAATACCTTCTGCTTTAGTATTTCATATCCTGTTTTCGGGTCGTCAATATCCAGTACGAGCTTTTCCAGAGGACACTTGATTTTTGAGTTTTTATCAAGCACGCTGTCGACAATCTCATCGGCTTCATAGCTTATACCTTGTTTGTCAAAGAATTCTTTTGCTGATTTTGTCATCAACGGTGTTTTTATGTGTTTTGCACCGCCGTATGCGAAAAGTATTGCTGAAGCCTTGCTTATTCTTCTGTCCACAATAAAAGCGTCACGTATATTATTCTCCTCCAGTGCAAGAAATACTGGTTTCAGGTTTCGCTGATTGTAGTATTTTATTTTGCCGTTTTTGAATATGGCAAGTGTGTGTATGCCAAGATTTTCCGTCATTTCTCTTTTGAGCGCAGCCGGAGGCTGCTGTGACGGTATATAGGAATTCGGCTTGTAGTGAAAATTGGTTTGTGATAACAACATAGTATTTAATTTATCACCTGATAGCGGCTCTCAGTCAAGAGTGTATCAAAAATAAAATTCGGACACAAATAACAATTTACAATTTTCCGCCGACAGCTTTGTACAAACTTATATAGTCCACGAATTTTTGAATTTTACTTTCTGCTTTATCTCTTTCAAGTGACAGCAGATTTTCTCTGTATTGCGTCATTTGGAGGTAAGAAGTGATGCCTTCTTTGTATCGTTCGTTTATGAGCTTGAAATTCTTTTCTTCAAGTTTGTATTTTCTTTTATTTTCCTCATCTTTTTTTGTATCGAATTTTATCATACACAGAGAATCATTTATCTCTTGAATTGCCTGCAAATCTGCCTGTTTGTAATTCTCAAAAAGCTGTTCGTATTGCAGCTTTTTTATTTTTAAATTCGCAATTTTTCTTCCGCCGCTGAAAATATTTTGTAAGAATCCTGCGCTAATAAGACCGAGCGTGCTGTCCCAGTTGAACAAACGCCCGAGTTCAAGTGCTGTATATCCGACAGCTCCTATTACCGGTACTGTAGGAAGAAAATCTTTTCTTGCCACCCTTATGTCTATTTTTGCTCTTTGCAGGTCTGCTTCTGCTTTCATAATATCAGGGCGGTAAATCACAATTTCGGATGATAGGCATTCGGGAATTTTTCCGTTATAGGTTAGTTTGTCGTAACTAATTCGTCTGAGACATTTTGCATTTTCGGCACTTTCTCCTGTGTATACTGCGAGTTTGTGAAGCAGAATGGAACGCTGTTTTTCTAAATCATTTACTGAAATCATGGATATTGTGTGTTGTTTGTCTGTGTCAGTAACGTCATATGTAGAGGCCAGCCCTGATTTGTTTCTTTCTTTTGTGAGTTCAAATATTTCCTTTCTTGCTTCAGCAATCTTTTTTTCTGTATCAATAAGTTTGTCCAGTTTAACTATATTAAAATAAGTAGCTGCCATATCAGACACAATTGAGATATACAGTGCTTTTTCTTCGTATTCTGCAGCCATTGCTTTTTTCTTTTCTGATTTTGTTTTGTCATGGTTTTTCAAAAAAATATCCGCTTCGTAGCTCATAAACAGAGGAAGCGCAAAAGCATCAGTGCCGGTGGATTCAAAATCCACACCGTTTAAATCAGCACTCGGAGTCTTTATTCTGGCGTAATTTCCAAGGAGAGAAAATGTCGGAAATTCGTTTGCCATTTGCTTTTTTATTGATTGGGATGATTCTTTTGTTTTCAATGTTGCTGATTTAAGCGAGTGATTGTTTTGAACTGTTTTGCATATATAATCATTCAGATACGGGTCATTAAATTTTTTCCACCAGTCATAATTTATTGCATAAAGCCGCCGGTCTTTGATACACCCGGATTCTACTACTGTCCTGCTTTCAGAAGGATTTATAATGTAAAAAATTATGATAAACACTATGGCTAATACTCTTTTTTTCATATTTAGTCCTTGTATATTTTTTTTGATTTTGTTATTGTAATAACAATTGTTAAGATAAAAGATTTGGGATAGGGTATAATGACGGTTGATAAATTTAATATAATGGACATGCTTCAATTAACATCCACCTACTGTCAGCTGGCTGGACAAAATTTATTTAAGAATACTGTCAAGCTGGATATTACATCGGAGCAATTCGGTATAATTTTTATTTTGTATTACAGGGACGGTTTATATCAGTCGCAGGTCGCTAAACTTTTGAAAAAAGACCGTCCGAATATAACTCGAATGGTTGATATTCTTGAAAAAAAAGGATACATCACCAGAAAAAAAGATAATGAAAACAAAAGAATAATAAAACTTTTTATTACAGAAGCGGGGAAAAAAACAGCTCAGAGACTGGAACCGTTAAGGGAAGAATTTTACCAAAACATGGTGGACGGATTTTCTGACGATGACATAAGAGTTCTATATAACCTGCTTGAAAAAATCAGAAATAACATGAGAAAACACTACGGAATAAATATTTGGCAATAAAAGGGAAGAGAGACATGGCCGAAGATAATACTAAAGAAAATCAACAGGATAACACAGAGCAGAAACAGAGCAAAAAAGATAAAATTGCACAGATTACAAAAAAGAAAAGGTTTATTTTTTCTGTAGTTGTAATTCTTGTGCTCTCAGTTCTTGCCTGGCTTTATTTTACGTCTTTTGAGACAACAGATGACGCTTTTGTTGAAGGACATGTTATTCAGATAAGTCCTAAAGTAAGCGGTATCATTGAAAAATTGTATATAGACGATAATATGCATGTGAAAAAAGGCGATTTACTGCTTGTTATTGATGATAGAGACTATAAAGTTCGCTATGAACAGGCAAAGGCTGCTTATGAAATG
Organism: Candidatus Gastranaerophilales bacterium; assembly: GCA_944323425.1. GTDB lineage: Bacteria > Cyanobacteriota > Vampirovibrionia > Gastranaerophilales > Gastranaerophilaceae > CALUPY01. Next base: position 13,651 of record CALUSL010000029.1, read on the forward strand.
TCATTAAACAGTCAAAAATCAGCTGTTGCGGACAGAACTGCTGCTGATATTGACAAGAACCTTGCAGCTGCTGACTTAAAAAGATATGAAAATCTGTACGCAAAAGGTGCTGTTTCAAAGCAGGAACTGGACAGAGCTAAATCAAAATATGAAACATCAACGGCAAATCTTGAAACTGCAAAACAGAGAGTCTTTTCTTCTAAGAAAAATATGGTTGCCGATGCAGAGTTGAAAAAACTAGAAGCGGCAATGAATCAGGCAAAACTTGAACTCTCATATACAAAAATATATGCTCCGGAGGACGGAAAAATTACAAATCGTACTGCAGAAGCAGGTGCGTATACTCATGCCGGAACTCCTATGTTTTCAATTGTTCCTGACAAAAGATGGGTCGTTGCAAATTTCAAAGAAACACAGCTGAATCATATCAGAGTTGGACAAAATGTAATGGTAAAAGTGGATGCTTATCCGCATTTGCGTCTGAAAGCAAAAGTAGACTCAATTCAGGCTAGTACCGGTGCACGTACAAGTATGTTTCCTCCGGAAAATGCTGTAGGCAGCTATGTGAAAGTTGTTCAAAGAGTACCTGTTAAAATTGTATTTACAGAAAAGCTTGATCCTCAATATAGTATAGAACCCGGCATGTCGGTAGTTCCTAAAGTTATGGTGAAAGAATAATGAGCGCTGAAATTGCACTTAGTGATACAAAACCCGTAAGAAATCCATGGTATCCGGCTTCTGCTATCATGATAACAATCTTTATGGTTGTGCTTGATTCGTCGATTGCTAATGTTGCTTTGCCTCATATTGCCGGAAGCTTTTCAGCTACTCAGGATGAATCAACCTGGGTTTTAACCAGTTATCTGGTTGCAAACGGTGTTATTATCCCTTCTACGGCATGGTTTTCAACATTGTTCGGGCGTAAAAATTTTCTTTTGCTCTCGACAGTTCTGTTTACGCTCTCCTCTGCACTGTGCGGTATTTCCACAAATATGGGAATGCTCATAGTCGCAAGAGTTCTGCAGGGGATTGGCGGCGGTGCAATTATGCCTATCGGACAGGCTGTAATGATGGAAGAGTTTCCTGTGGAAGAGCGGGGAGTCGCGATGTCCGTATTCGGTTTCGGGGTAATATTCGCACCGATTATAGGTCCGACTCTGGGGGGCTGGATTACTGATACTTATTCATGGCATTGGATTTTTCTGATTAATGTGCCAATAGGTATTATTGCAGTAATTCTGGGGCGTATGTGGATTGTTGATCCTCCGTATGCTCGAAAGGGTAAGGTTCAGTACGTTGATTATCTGGGATTTTTGCTTCTGATAGTGTGGCTTTTTTCTCTCCAGCTGGTTCTTGATAACGGTCAGAAGAATGACTGGTTCGGCGCAAGGTGGATAAGATGGACATCAGGACTTTCTTTTGCCTGTTTTATCGGTTTTTTGTGGCGTGAGTTAAAAATAAAGAATCCAATTGTGGATTTGAAGGTTTTTCTGGACAGAAACTTTTTTATCGGAACAATGCTAAATGCCGTAATAGGTGCCGTATTGTATTCTACTCTTGCTATATTGCCGCTGTTTTTGCAGCATTTACTCGGATATACTGCTACTTTAAGCGGATTTGCAATAAGCCCGAGGGGGTTCGGTTCTTTTGCGGGGCTTGTTGTGTGTGCAATACTTGCGAACAGGGTGGACCAGCGTTTACTTGTAGTAGCCGGCATGGTGCTTCTCGGTATTTCAAATATTCTTTTCGGATCTTTGAATATGGAAATTGCTATGAGTAATATTATTTTGCCGAATATTGTCTGCGGGTTTGCTTTTAGTGTTTTAATGATACCTCTAATGACAATTTCTTTTGTCACTTTAAAGAACTCACAGATGACAAATGCTTCTGGTATTTTTAACCTTGCAAAAAGTGTCGGGGGTGCAATCGGTACATCTGTCGTTTCTACTTTGATTTCGAGAATGGGGCAGGTTCATCAGACCAATCTCGTACACAATCTGACGTATGCAAATCACGCATTTATGGCAAAATTTAATGCTTTTCAGTCTGCAATGGCCGGTTCCGGCGCAGGACTCGCAGCGTCAAAAGCTAATTATTTGATATACGGAGAGCTGCAGCAGCAGGCAAATTTGCTGGCTTTTATGGATTGTTTCAAAATATATGCGGCTATGGTCATATTGCTTGTACCTGCTGTATTTCTGTTCAAAAAAATGACTTACAATAACGAAAAATAAAAGTCTTGCTTGTCAGTCGTTTTGGGGTTACAACATAATCAAACAAATGAATACAGATTGGATTTTCTTTGTTATTGCTTAATAAACGGCTGTATAGCTCTTTTTAAAATGCCGAGACAGTGAGCTATTGCTATACCGTAATTTGTAACAGGTACTCCCGCTTCTTTTGCTTTCATAATTCTTGAAAGAATTTCACGTCTGTTTGTCATACAAGCGCCGCAGTGGATTATTAGTTTGTAGTCCTTTAAATTTGACGGGAAGTCGTGTCCTGAATGGTATACGAATTCGACATCCCTTTTCGTTTTCATTTTTATCCAGCGGGGTATTTTCACCCGTGCAATATCGTCCTCTATTGGATGATGCGTACAGCTTTCGCATATCAGCACTCTGTCGTTATCTTTGAGTGTGTCTATTGCTGCTGCGCCTTTATAAAATTCATCCAAATCTCCTTTTATTCTTGCAAAAAGTATTGAAAAAGAGGTCAATTCTATATCTTCCGGAACTGTTGCATCAACTTCTTTGAATGCTTGAGAGTCAGTAACAACTAGTCTGGGCGGATTTTTAAGCTCTTCTATTGCGTCTGCGAGTTCCGTCTCTTTTACGACAAATGCTTTACAGTTGTTGTCCAGAATATCTCTTATGCACTGTACCTGCGGCAGTATGAGTCTGCCTTTCGGCGCCTCTTTGTCTACAGGCACAACCAGAATTACTGTATCTTTTTGTGTTACTATATCGCCCAGAATTGACGGAGTGTTCACAAAATCATCCGGTACGTTATCTATCAGCGCTTTTTTTATATTATGTACCAGTTCGTTATCTGTTTTGGTACTTGTTTTTACTATATTTTCTGTGTATTTTTTTATTTCCTTGAATTTTTCATCAGAAATATCTTTAAGGTCTGTTTTGTTGATGATAGCAATTGAGGGGATGTCTCTTTTCTTGAATTCTTCAAAAAGCGATTTTTCATAATCATCCCATCCGTCAAAATCACAAACTATAAGTGCTATATCCGTTCTGTCAAAAATCTTTTTCGTTTTCTCTATTCTTTGTTCTCCGAGTTCACCTGTGTCATCAATTCCTGCCGTGTCTATAAAAACTACAGGTCCGAGCGGCAAAAATTCCATGGTTTTTTCTACGGCATCAGTTGTTGTGCCGGCTATAGCTGAAACAATTGATATATCCTGATTTGTGAGTCTGTTAAGTACTGATGATTTTCCGGCGTTTCGTTTGCCAAAAATCCCGATATGAAGCCTGTTTGCCTTTGGTGTCTTAATCATTATTCTTCGCCTTCTTCCGAGTTTATTTCTTTTTGTATTTCGTCAAGGCTCGTGTTGCCTTTCATAAAGTATATGACTGAAATCACTGTTATTATTATCATAATACTCATTTGGTGGATAAAAGCTGTACCGAGCGCCTGTTCTTTTCCAATGTGATATATTCCCAGCGCAAGTATATATGCGTATTGATACGGACCAATAAATATTGATGATGATGGGATTACTGTTGAAAGCGCTATAAAGCTTATAGTGAACAGAGCAATAGATATTCCGTAGTGTACACCGAATCCCAGTATTATCATATAAGTCATTAAACACTCAAATCCCCAGGCAAGCATACTCATAAAAAATGCCATAAAAAAGCATTTAGGGTTGTTAAGAGCTTCGAAGCCGTTCATAAATTTCATTAAATGCGCGGAAATTGTGTTTAACTGTGCTGTAAATCCGGACAGAAACGGTATTTCTGATATTTTTTTGAAAATATATTCGATTTTATTAAACTTAAATATAATATAAATCACAGCAAGTGCGCCCAAAAACAGGCATGCTGCCACTGCTGCAATATTAAGCACCCACCTGTGCCTGAAATAAGTCACTATTGCGAAAAAGAGTATGAGAAGAATAGATATTCCGTCAATCAGCCGCTCCAGAATAATAGAGCCAAGAAGCTTCATTTTGCTCTCACCTATTTTGTTTCCAAGATGATATGCGCGCCAGAAGTCTCCGGCACGGGCTGGAAGGTAGCTGTTGATTGTATTGCCTACAGTAAAAGCAAAAAATGCTTCATTTACACTCAGCTTTTCGTTCAGACATAGCAGATATTTCCATCTTACACCCCTTATATAAAGGCTAAATACGTATATGGGGACAAATAGAAACAGTATTCTGTAATCAAACATCCTAAAAGCTGTTATAAGCTTGTGTATGTCAAGTTTCCAGAATATTAAAATAATGAAAACAAGACTAATTAAAAGACCTATAATTTTATCTTTGTGTTTTAGCTTACCTTTAGTCAACTTTTACCAGAACCTTAACTGATGATTTTTCTTTGTTTCTCTCAAATGCTTCTATTGCCTTATCAATACTGAAAATGTCAGAAATAAGAGGTTTTACATCAATTCTTCTACTTTCCAGCAGTCTCAGTGCCGCTGCAAATTGACCGCATCTGGAGCCTATTACAGTGATTTCATCTATTACAATCGGTGCAAGGTTGAATTCTTTTGAGGCGGCAATTGTGCTCTTCAATACCAGAGTTCCTCTCGGTCTTGTGAGCGCAAGCGATGTTTCAAAACCTGTTATTGAACCGGTTGCTTCTACAACATAATCGTATTCTTTTTTTATTTCTAGTTCTGAAAGAAGTTTTGTTTTGACTCCCTGCTGTGCTGCAATAGAAAGCTTTTCTTCGTGTTTTCCGACGAGCATTATGTTGAGCCCGCAGGCATTTAATGTAAGAGCAATAAGCAGTCCGAGCTTGCCATCACCGAGGACTATAACCTTTTTGTCAGGAGCAATGTGAATCTGCTCAAGTATTTCTAATGCCGCAGCGAGCGGTTCTACGAATACAGCTTCTTCATCTTTTACTGTATCAGGTATTTCAAGAAGATTGGATACGGGAAGACATACGTATTCAGCAAAACACCCTTCTCTCTTCCAAATTCCGAGTGTAGAACGATTAAAACAGTGGCGTTCCAGTCCCTGTTTGCAATAGTCGCACTCTTTACAGCCGCAGTTTATTTCTCCTACGACTCTTTTTCCTATCAGGCTTTTGTTGTCTCCGTTTATCTCTTCAACTACACCCGTAAACTCGTGTCCGAGTATACCTTTGTAGCCCATATATCCTTTGGTAATCTCAAAATCTGTATTACAAATGCCGATAGTGTTTACTTTAATAAGCGCTTCACCTTTTTGCGGTTCCGGCTTTGGATAGTCTGTTACAAACTTTAGTATTTTATCGAAAATAACTGCTTTCATTTCATTCCTCCCTATCTCTATTATAGCCAAAATCACCTTTTTGATAATTATGTAACGAAATGTAACGATATATACGAAGTATGAAATTTGTATATACTTAATGTTTTTATATAAATGTAAGTAAGTAAAAAAAGAATCTCTAAAGGAGACATTAATTATGGGTATGGCAGCATCGCAAGCAAGATTATTAACATTGACAGCAAGAAAATCAGATCTTGAGTTTCGCGCACAGCAGATAACAAACTCAGAAATGATATTAGCAATGCAAACAGAAGTTGCAGCGAAAGAATACTCAAACGCAATGTCAAATACAAAATATCAGGTCAATACATATACAAGCGACTCTGACAAACAAACAGTATGGGCAGACATGACAGCAGAACAGTTGTTCGGAGTAATGGGTTACGGAATGAGAAGCGACAACGGAGAAAAAATCACGTTGCAGAACTATGAAGAACTTCTTGCAAACGGAGACTCTATGGCACAGAAAATTCAGCAGTCCGGTATGGTTGTAAAAGATGAAAATGGAGCCAATGCTTGGACAAAAAGCACGAGTGTAACAAAATTCTTCCTGACAACAGTAGGCGGCGGTCTTTTGAACGCAGACGGCGCTGACACAAGCATATCAGGTGACGAAAACATAACAACTACATATGATACATCAGACGACGCAGCAGCACAGGCAAAATATGACCAGAAAATGGCAAGAATAGAAGTAAAAGAAAAACAATTACAAATAGACCTTGAACAAATCAAAAACCAGCAGAAAGCATGTGATACAGAAATCGATAGTATCCAGAAAATCATAGACAAAAACATCGATAGAACCTTCAAAGTATTCAGCTAAGAACGAGAAGGCTAAGCAATAAGTAAAAAAGAAATAAGAGAAAAGTATAAAAGCTGAGCAATCAGCGAAACAGGCTACACGATGCAACCCTGATTTATAGAAATCAAAGGCGCCGGATAACGGCGCCCTTTTTTTTATTTTATTGATGCTAAAACTCATAGCGAAATAGGAATGCAGTATTATGAGCAATGAATATATCTCATATGAGTCAACTGTTTATAGTGAATTTTTCTTTTAATCTGTCAAGAAAAAGCTTTGCTGCCGGAGAAAATACCTGATATTTTTTCCAGACAATATCGAGTCCGGATTCGAGCCGTGGTTTCAATGGTCTAAAACAGAGATTGCCGGATGTATTGACCAGTTTGTCCAGTGTGACAGCATACCCCATGCCTGCTTCAACCATTATTGCCGCATTATAAGCGAGATTGTATGTTGCTGTGATATTGAGATTTTCAAACTCTTCTTTGAACCAGTCAAGGAATCCGCTTTCTGCTGAATATTTTTTTGACATCTGTCTTGATGCGAGAAGTGGAACTCCGACAAGATCCCCTAATTCTACACAGTCTTTTTCTGCAAGAGGGCTGTCTTTTCTCATAACAACACCCCAGACATCTTTATGAGGGATTGTTAAAGTATCGTATCTCGAAAGGTCGATTGGCTGAATTAAAATCCCGAAGTCAAGCAGACCTCTGTCCAGCTTTTCAGTTACATCTTCGGCATTTCCGCTGTATATATGGAATTTTATTTCAGGATAATGTTTTTGCAGCTCTGTCATAACTTCTGCCACATATTTCATTGATTCTGTTTCGCCGCAACCAATGTATATATCCCCACCTATTATTTCTTTGATTGCACGAAATTCTGATTCGGTTTTGTCTACCATATCCACAATCTCTTCGGCTCTTTTCCGGAGCATCATGCCTTCCGGTGTAAGAGAAACTTTATATTTCCCCCGCACAAAAAGTTTTTGTCCGAGTTCTTTTTCAAGATCCTGAAGCTGCCTGGAAAGAGTTGGTTGTGTCAAATGTAGAGAGTTTGCTGCAGCCGTTATGCTTCCTTCTCTTGCGACTGTCAGAAAATACCTCAGCACTCTAAATTCCATCAATCAAATCTCCTTAGTAATTATTCTTTTATAATAACTTTGCTAAATATGCCCGTCAAGTATTAATAGCTGAATAATATAAATATTTTTTATGTAAAAAATTATTAAATACTGGAAATATAATGGCAAACTTTTTTACTTTTAAACTTGTAGTATATTGAAAAATAAAGGAAGAGAGTATATGAACAACGTAAACACTAACATCCCATCTTTTCGCGGAAAACTTGAATTGACAAGAATTGCTGACGAGGCGATAAACAACAGCATTTCTGCTCTAAACGGCAAAAATAGAGGCAAAGTTCTTGAAAATTACGATTTGCTTATCCGATCTATTATCAATTCTGATTTTGATGTTTTTGTATCGAAAGATGCTAAAAACAGACTTACTGCTAATGTTACAAGGCATAATGAAAATCAGACTATTGCTACTTCCACTGATACACATCCTCTTTTAAAGATGTTTTCGAATCCTGTTAAGTTTATTGAAAAGGCATTTAATGCTGCTAAAAGCGGAAAATAAACATTATTTTATATTGATTAATATTTTATAGAAGTTTTGAACGGTTTTTTCATCAGAATCGTTTAAAATTTCTATTATCTTTTTTATTAGTTCCTGTTTTCAAAATGTTCGTAGTCAAAAAGATCCTTGACTGTGACGTTTAAAGCTTGCGCAATTTTTATAAGGCTTTCTTCTTTTGGTATTTGAATGCCACGTTCTATTTTTGAAATATTAGAAGATTCCATGTTTACCATTTCAGCAAACCTAGCTAGGTAAGTTTTTTGCGCTCACGCAACTCTTTTATTCTTTTTCCTAGTTTTTTCGAAATTTCACCCATAAATATTATAAATAGAATAATATTTATTTTTTATTAAATAAAGGTTGTAATAAGGCTAATATTGTTGCAATTTTGGTTATGCTAAGCTATAATTCATGACGTACTAGTCTTGTAACGACTAATTTTGTTTTTAAAATAGTATTTGTAGTAAAGAAGTGTAAATTTTGGCAAACCTGAGCGTATCAAAAAAGATAATAAGAGAAATATTAAGATTTCTGGGTCTAAATACAAACATGCGGTTATTTTTGATGAGCTTTTTCGACGAATCAAGCAAACACCTGTATGAAGTAAGAAACCATAAATTTTCTTTTGATGAAATGTGCGGTATAGTTAGCGATGAGCATCTCTATCCTAAAAACATACTTTCTGTAGAAAATACTATTTCAAAAATAATTAGCGAAAATCTTTCCGTATCCAGACTTGGTGATGGAGAAGAATTTGCGCAAAATCTTTTGAATGCAAACCCGAAATTTCCGGAATTGAAAAAATCTTTGCAGGAAATATTAAAATACGGTAGTTCAGAGAAATGTCTTGTCTGTATAAACAATTTCAATGTTTTTGACGAGAAAGTTCCTATGTATTACAGGAGGGCTTTTGCATATTACTGGATAAAAAATCCGGTAAACAGTATGACAAAAAGTCTTTCATTCAATACTACAAGCGACTATGGTGATGCTTATGCTTTTTTGTTCTATTTCTCTGAGGCAGATACAAAAGAAGAAACAATAAAGAAGTCAAAGTATATAGCTAAAATATGGGAGGGAAAGAAGGTTTTGTTTGTTATATCAAAACATTCAAAAATTCCTTTAGATAAAAGCTATTTTAACGGTACAGCGGAAAAGGCTTTCATTTTTGCACCAAGGGAAAATGCCTATTCAGAATATAATAGGATTTTTAGAAAAATAACAGAAAATTATTCTCAAGACTGGCTGGTATATCTTGAGCTGGGTGCTTGTGCAACAGTTTTGAGTAGTGAGTTGTCGAAATTGGGATATCAGGCTCTTGATATGGGTGATTTTTATAAGAGAATCGTCTATCATAGAATCCTGCGCAATTCTGACTGAATCCTTATTCAAGATTATTTATTTCTCTTTTCAAATTTGTATTTATCTTCCTCTGTAATTTTTCTGATTACACGGCAGGGATTGCCTGCTGCAATGACATTAGACGGTATATCCTTTGTAACTATGCTGCCCGCACCTATTACTGTGTTATCACCGATTGTAACACCGGGAAGGACTGTAATATTTCCGCCGAACCATACATTGTTACCGACTTTTACCGGAAATGCATATTCTAACCCCTTGTTTCTTGTTTCAACATCCAGTGGATGTTGAGGCGTATAAAATGAACAATTAGGACCGATAAAAACATTATCTCCGAAGGTAACTTTCGCTGCGTCGAGGATAACGAGATTGTGGTTTGCATAAAAATTTTCACCTATTTCTATGTTTTCTCCGTAATCACACCAGAAGCTCTGCTCAATCCAGAAATTTTCCTTTGTTTTTCCGAGAATTTTTTTCAAAATAGATTTTCTCTCTTCTGTTTTGTCTGGCGAAAGAGAGTTGTATGTGTGGCAAAGCGTTTTGCATTTTATGCGTTCATCGAGAAGTGATTTGTCATAGTTCCCGTCATATAAAAGTCCGTTAAGCATTTTATCTTTTTCGTTCATATTTTTACCTCAAACTCTTTAGTCAGAAATAATTCTATCATACAACTGTGCAAAAATATTTTTTTTTAGATTTAAAGTTAATATGAAAGTTTCGAACATGCAAAATACATACACTCCTAAAATACCGTCCTTTTCATCAAATGCCAGACGAACCTTGAATGGCTTGGCTCCTAATTTTACATACTTTTTTAGAAATGATTTTCAATGGAAGAGTTTTGCTGCATATTTGAATAGAAAATATAATGGTCTGAATAGTGTCAATATATACAATGCTGCCTGTTCTGACGGAACAGAAGCGTTTACTCTCGCAATATCTCTTATCTCAAAACTCGGAAAAGATGCAGCTAAAAAATTTTTCCCGATAAAAGCGCACGATATTAATGAATCACTTATTGTCGACGCAAAATCAGGTATTGTACCGCTGCTGCCTTTTCCATATTCTCTGGTGGATTTGTACATGATAAAACTCAAAACACTTTTCCGTGATTCAAGGTACATGACTTTTATGAAGCATAACGGAAAGCGTTCTGTAAAAATAAATGACGAGATACGCAGGAATATAGATTTTAAGGCAGGAAATATATTTTCAGAAATTAATAATATGGAAAGAAAAAATTCTGTGATTATGACAAGAAATATGTGGATGTATCTCGGTGATTCCGGTCAGGAACGTCTTGCAAAAAGGCTTGGCGAACGATTTGATGAGAGTTGTCTTGTGACGATTGGAGAATACGATGTAAATGCGTCAAGAGCTGTTGAGCTTCTGGAAAAGAACGGATTTGAGAAAACTTATGTCGGAAACGTATTTGAAAAGATGAAATAGTGTTTTATAATTTTTCTATGCAAGAAATTTTTCTAAGCACAGAACGATTCTATTTAAGAAGAATGTCGATGGACGATTTCGATGTTCTATCAAAAATTTTGAAAAATCCTGATGTAATGTATGCGTGGGAACATAATTTTTCTGACAATGACGTTAGAGACTGGATAGAAAGAAATATGAAACGCTATGAGGAAACAGGGCTTGGATATTTTATTATTGTTGATAAAAAAGATGGAACTATTCCCGGGCAGGCAGCTCTAATGCCGGATACTGTCAATGGTCATTGTTATCATGAAATCGGATATATTCTGGATAAAGAATACTGGGGAAGAGGGTATGCAACGGAATGTGCAAAGGCTCTTTCTCTATATTCCCGACAGAACTATCCGGACAAGGAGCTTATACTCGAGATACGACCGGAGAATACTGCATCAATTAATGTTGCAAAACGTTTGCGAGCAGTAGTTTGCGGTGAATTTACAAAAAATGTGCACGGAAAAGAAATGAAACATTTGATTTTTAAAATACCTGTTGATTAGATTTCATAAATTAAAGCTTTGAGTATTTTATAAATTTTTTCTAAGGTTTTATGGTCATGCTGAATAGTATTTATGAGAAAATTAATTTCTTCAAGCAATTCTGCATCAGACTTGATTGAGTCATTTGAGAATAATGTTTGCGTTGTTATATTTAATATTTTTAGAAACTTTTCAAGTGTTTCTGGTTTCGGATAGCTGTTTCCGAGCTCAATATTACTAAGGTTTCTTGACGAAATATCAATCATTTCAGCAAGTTCTTCCTGTGTATATCCCCGCTGCTTTCTAATTCTTTTAATTTTCTCACCAAGCTCTTTTTTTATGTTCATAGTATTTAGTTCAGGATGTTGTACATCGAATTGTAATAAAAATATGTCGTATAAAATCATTTAATATTAACTTTTGTAAACTTGCAATGTCGCGCTAATTCTATATTTTTAAAAAAATCAATCTAGTACATTGAGAAAATGGGCAATTTTGTTAAAGCTAAATTTTTTATATAAATGTACAGAGATTATTACAAGAGAGGAGTTTTACAATGGGATTACACACAAACACTATTAAACCGGTTGACTACATAAACATCGGCGGAGTAAAGTTCAATTCAAATGAGGTAAAAGAGTATAGCAAGGATGACAAAATGAATTCTGTTATCCTAAATAACGGGGTAGAAATAAAATATCCGGATCAAAAAGCAGAAAATCTCGCTTATGTAGAATCTGGATCTAAAATGTCTGATTCGGGTGTATTAGTTACTACTACAGATATCTCAAATTTGCTTGGCGGTCAAATTGAAGGTAATGCGGATGCAATGGATACAATTTGCCTGAGGGGCGCTGAGGGAACAACTGTTGATGTTTCAAAAGATTTTCTTGATGATCAGGTTCTGATTATGGATTCGAATGAAAGAGCATCAAAAAATAACAAAATAGGAACAAATTTTGGTGATACTATTGAATTTATGACAGATAGAGTTGATGCTAAAGTTGAAGGTCCTGGTACAACATCGGAAGCATCACTGGTTTACGGACCTGCAGGTGAACCTAAAAAAAGTCTATATGAAAGAATATTGTCCTGGTTTAATTAAATAGTTTAATATTTAATGATGCAAAAAGTCTTGAAATCTATTCAAGACTTTTTGTTGTATATGTCTGACACTTAAACTGAAACTTAAACTTAAACCTGTAGCCGTATTAAATTCATATTGTTAGTATTTTATTCAAATAGATAAATTACACACAGATTACACATAGCGAAGATTAAAACCCTGAAAAAATATGCCGCGTCTCACTCTGCCGAGTCAAAAGTGACTAAATGTCACTTTTGAGGAGAGGGGAGGGATTTTTGTCATAAAAAAAAAACTCCCGAAGGAGCTTTTAAGTGGTGCCGCGTTTCACTGTAAAAGAACAACCAGTTCAGGAATATTTGACAACCAGTTCGGGAATTTTGGGATAGATAAACTTAGAAAGATGTATTAATGTTATTTTTTATAAACTATATGTAAATTGGATAAATATTATCACAAATGTA
>CALUSL010000030.1 GCA_944323425.1 Candidatus Gastranaerophilales bacterium
TGTCGAAATTTACGGGGGGTAATTATTATACTGCACGCAGAAGCTTCGCTTCTGACTTAGCATTCCTCCATTCAAAACCTGACATTTAGTCAGGTTTTGTACGGAGTCCTTAGGCACGTTTTTTTATTTTTTTTAATTGCTTAATTAAAGGGATTCTTCACCCCGGTAAATTTCTCCGCTGTCGAAATTTACGGGGGGTAATTATTATACTGCACGCAGAAGCTTCGCTTCTGACTTAGCATTCCTCCATTCAAAATACAATGTTATTGATTCTATGATTCTATCTTTTTTTATAATTTCTGTTATGAGTTTTTTTGCTCGATTTATTTCCTGCAGCTTTACTTTTCTTCTTTTTTTGTTCCAAATCCAGAGTATGTCTATCCTTCACATAATTTTCGTAACTGTTATTACGTCTTTTTTTGCATAACCCGGAATTATTAGACCTGTTACTTACATTTTTTTTATTTTGCGATACTCTTCTTTTTTTGTTATTTGATGAACTATGACGTGTTGTTTTCTTGTTTGACAATTGTTTATATTTAGAAGTTTGAGAACCGGTTGTTTTGCCTGTACTTTTTTGAGCAGCCAGACACGAAATGTTTAAGCCCAAACCAGCTATAAAGCAGAATGCAATCAACAATGACAAAATCTTTTTTTTCATACAAATTACCTTTCTCTTATCCGGCAACACTCCCTTACTTGTTTGGAGATTCTCGGTTTTTATAATTATAACGCAAATTAGAACAGAAAGTTCGTAACAGGTTACAAAACTATAAATAAATTAAGATTTATCTTTTCTTTCAAAATATTGAACAATTCCTTCTCGAAAATTCTTATTACTTACATTTGCCATATTGTTTTTCACAAGATAGTTCAGCATATCTTTACAGTCTTGTTCAGGTATTTTTTTGTCAATTGTAATAGTTATACAGTCCCATTCACTTTTTGTAGACGGCACAAGAATAGCTGTCATATCCTTTTCTGTACCATTGAAACTGTATTTATCGTATATAACAGTAAACTTCTTGCCATTTTTCAAAAAATAGCGAAGATAATCTTTTACAGGTCTTGTGTTCTTTTCATCCTGTTTGCAATCAATATTAGAAACGTTTATGTCAGATTCTTTTATATGTGAAATTTTTTCTTCATTGTTATCCTGAATATTATTAACAGATTTTGCAATTTCAGATTCTTTTTCTCTGAAAAAATTCGCTATTATGATTTTAATTTTTGGATTTTCCATGAACTTTTTTGGATTTGGAGAATTAACAAAATAGTTAGGATGTCCGCCTTTATTCGCATTAAGTATACCGACTTCAGCCATATACACTATCAGCTCGTTCAACAACTCTGTCGGTACATTACCATTTAAAACCATTGTCATATTGTCAGCTCCTCTAAGACCGTAAGATTGAGGATGCAACGGGAATACCAGCGCAGTTGTTTCTCCGTTTCTTTTTTCATCAATATTTCCATTACGAACAACATGCGGTCTTGTAAAATTATCCGCCCAATCTACTCCATACCTATCCCGCATAGAACAGCGATAGTCCCAGACTTCACGGGTATTGCCTGATACTTGAGAATGTCCGCCAATAGTAACAGCAAAATTTATATCCCCCTCCTTAATTTGAGGAAAGTTCTGTTTTCTGTTTATATTCTGAGCAGCAATATGCTGTGCTTTAATTGCGTCCGCTTCTGAAGGTGAATAGCCGTTATTAGCTTTAAAAGACGGATTCGTTGTTCTTTTAGAGTAAGCCCCTGCCGCGATATTCACGTTATTTTTTACTGATGCAATATTATTTATGTTAAAACCTACAGCCATAAACACCTTTTTATCTATATTACACACATATAAAACCCGGGATAAAATATATTTGACCAATCGAGAGAAAGAATGAATATAAATTTACATTTTTAAGTCATTAAAAGCAAAAACGCCGGTATTAATATCCGGCGTTTTTATTTTTACTTTTCTTCATGTATTTCAATAATCTGTCTCAACCTGTTTTGTACATCCTTGTTCAAATCATATCCCGGCACATTGTCATACATATATTTATACTCTCTCTGCCACATACCGATTTCATCACCGGCAGCAATTACAGGAAAAGTCTTTGTATCTCTATCTGCATGTATAGAATATCCGCGCTCTGTTTTACCGTCCTTCATAAGAGCCTCATATGTAGGACTGAAACTGTATCCGTGAAGAGGTTCCGGTGTGGTTTTCAGACTATGATTTTTAGGAATTAGTCTATCATAATTTATTGCAATACTTTTATCCTGTTCCAGATTCTTGTAGAAGTCTTTCACAGCAGCCTCCAATTTTTTCTGGCTTTGGGCATAGACCTCTTTCGCTTTCTCCAGCAGATTTTTCGTCTCCGGTGTCATTTTTTCGGTTTTATAATTAACTTCACAATGCCTGAAATCGCCGAATGATACATTATTTTTTCTTGAAACCTGATGATTCATTCTTACCGGTTTAGAATAAGCGGTGTTAATACTTAAATTCATAAAGAGACCCCTTTCTTAATAAACACAAGACAATTATAGACTAATAGGACATAAAATAGTAAAAATTTAAAGATTTGTAAAAAAAATATAAAAAAAACTCAAGTTTTAAACAACATCATCCGAAATATACAAAGTGTTGTTGGCAGAACAGGCGAATAACCTGACCCGGTCAACCGGATACAGATAAACAGGGAAGACAAATGAACAGTATTTATAAAGAAAACTTATACAGCGAATTAAACAATTGGAATTTCGGCGCAATGCTCTGTCCTTTTTTGTGGGGACCGGGCAATAGAATTGACTGGAGCTTTACAGCTCTTGCGCTCATATCTTTATGCAACCCGTTAACAGCTTTGCTTGTTTGTATATGGTTCGGAATGAATGGTAACAAATGGGCGCTCGACACAGGCAGGTATAAAGATTCAAGCACATTTGAAACAGTTCAAAAAAGATGGGTTGCAGGTATTCTTATTTTGTATTGCTTGTTATACCTTGTTTTTGCCGCTGTTTATATTCTTGACTAACAGATAATATTTCTGGTATTCAAAGTTCTCATTGCATTCAAAATAGCAATCACAGCGACTCCTACATCAGCAAAAACAGCTCCCCACATTGAAACCATACCCAAAGCACCGAGCATAAGGAAAAGAGCTTTTATCCCCAGAGCAAAAGCAATATTTTGTTTTACAATACTCATTGTTTTTTTCGATATTTTTATTGCTGCTGCTATTTTTGACGGCTCGTCATCCATTATAACTACATCAGCCGCTTCAATTGCCGCATCTGCCCCCAGAGCCCCCATCGCTATACCCGCATCCGCTCTGGTTAAAACCGGTGCATCATTAATACCATCGCCGACAAAGATTACACTTTTGTTTTTTTCTTTGTTCTCTATTATGTATTCAAGTTTTTCAACCTTTTGATCTGGCAGCAAATCAGAATAAACAATATCAATACATAGTGTTTTTGCGACCTTTTCTGCTGCTTTTCGGGTATCGCCTGTCAGCATTACAACATTTTTTACATATTTTTTTAATGCGCAAACAGCATCTTTTGCATCAGCCTTTACTTCATCGGATATCACGATATAACCGTTATAACTACGATTCAACGCAACATACACAACAGTACCCGCATCGACATTTTCTGGACAATCTACGCCATACTTAGAAAGAAGTTTTTTGTTTCCAACAAGAATTTCTTTTCCATCAACTATAGCCTTTATACCGTTACCGGCAATATCAGTAATATCAGATACTTTAGTCCTATCAATTTCATGCCCGTAAGCCTCTTTTAATGACATGGCTATCGGGTGAGAAGAAGCGTTCTCTGCGTAGGCAGCATATCTTAACAAATCATCTTTTGAAATATATTTAGAGCTGATTTCAGTCACTTTAAAAACACCCTTCGTAAGTGTACCTGTTTTGTCAAATACAACTGCATAAGGTTTGGAGAGCGCTTCTAAATATGTACTTCCTTTGATAAGTATACCGCATTTTGACGCACCGCCAATACCCCCAAAGAAACTGAGAGGAACTGATATTACAAGTGCACATGGGCAGGAGATTACAAGGAAAGTAAGAGCCCTTTGAAACCAGACAGAGAATACTGCACCGTCAATAAAAAGCGGCGGCAAAACAGCAAGCAATACTGCTCCGACAACTACAGCCGGTGTATAATATCCGGCAAATCGAGTTATAAAGTTTTCTGTTTTTGCCTTTTTTGCACCGGCATGTTCTACCATTTCAAGTATTTTTGATACGGTAGACTCGCCAAATAATTTTGTTACCTTTATTTTCAAACATCCGTTCAAATTTATACATCCGCTTATTGCCGTATCGCCTTCAGAAACGACTTTTGGTACAGATTCACCTGTAAGTGCAGATGTATCAAGAGATGCGGTTCCGGATATAACTGTTCCGTCCAAAGGGATTTTTTCTCCTGTATTAACAACGATAACATCGCCAATTTTGGCTGCATCAGGTGAAGATTTTATCAGTTTTCCATTTTTTTCAATGTTTGCATAATCAGGTCTTATATCCATTAAAGCAGTGATTGAATTGCGGGATTTAGCCAGCGCACGATGCTGGAAATATTCACCAATCTGGTATAAAACCATGACCATAACTGCTTCAGGATATTCCCTGATAGCAATAGCCCCCAGAGTAGCTATACTCATGAGAAAATTCTCGTCAAATATTTTACCCTTTAATATATTTCTAAATGCTTTTAGCAGAATATCCCCGCCCGCAAGCAAATATGCACACAAAAAGACAAAGAATTTTAGTACTCCGTCCAAATTTATGAGCATAGCAGCAGAAAATATTACAAAAGCAGCCAATACTCTTTTTAATGGCGATTTTTCATTTTCGTGATGATGTTCATGATGTTCGCACATATTAACACCTCGATTGAATAATTGTTCAACTATATTATCATATTAATTGAATAGTTGTTCAATTGTCAATTGTAATATCAATTAATTTTACATTTCTTATAATAGTTGAATAATTGTTCAATCATGCTATAATTAAACTAATCGGAAGAAACAAATGGAAATAAAAAAATCTGACTGCGAAGCTATAAATATAGATATTATAAATAAAGTTAAGCCGAACATGCCCGACATGAATACGCTCTATGAGCTCTCTGACTTTTTTAAAGTTATGGGTGACAGCACACGCATACAGCTATTATGGGCGTTAGAAGAAAGCGAAATGTGCGTAGGAGATTTGGCTGTATTGTTAAATATGACAAAATCAGCAGTCTCACACCAGCTGAAAGTTCTAAGAACAGCAAAACTTGTCAGAGCGCAGAAAAAAGGGAAAAATGTTTATTATGCACTGAGTGACAGGCATGTATACACAATTTTGCAAATGGCACTTGAGCACGTTTGTGAATAGAAGTGCAAAATATTTATATAGAATCCCGCGCATATATAACTCAGAACAATGTGAAATTTGTGTTTAAAAAAATACCGCGTGCTATAATTGTGTTGGAAAGGTATCTTAATTATGTATAATCCTAAATCACACAAAGCCGAGGAGTTTATTCATCATGGAGAAATTCTTGAGACTTTGGAGTACGCAAAAAACAACAAAAATAACATAGAAGAAATTGATAGAATATTAGAAAAAGCTAGAAAGAAAAAAGGTCTGACTCACAGAGAGGCTGCAGTTTTATTGGACTGCGAAATAGAAGAAAAAAATAAAGAAATTTTTAATCTTGCAATGGAAATCAAGCAGGACTATTACGGTAACAGAATAGTATTGTTTGCACCTTTATATCTTTCGAATTATTGCGTAAACGGCTGCGTATACTGTCCGTATCATCATCAAAATAAGCATATTCCCCGTAAAAAGCTTTCTCAGGAAGAAATCAAAAATGAGGTAATTGCACTTCAGGATATGGGACATAAAAGGCTTGCAATAGAAGCCGGAGAAGATCCTGTTAACAACCCTATTGAATATATTCTTGAATCAATAAAGACTATTTACTCGGTGAAACATAAAAACGGAGCAATCAGACGTGTCAATGTAAATATTGCGGCTACGTCAGTTGAAAACTATAAAAAGCTTCATGACGCAGGAATCGGGACTTATGTTCTGTTTCAGGAAACATACAACAAAGAATCATATGAAAAACTTCATCCGACCGGACCAAAGCACAATTATGCATACCACACCGAAGCAATGGACAGAGCTATGGAAGCAGGAATTGATGATGTTAGTCTCGGTGTATTGTTCGGGCTGGAATCATACAGGTATGAATTTACTGCGCTAATGATGCATGCAGAACACCTGGAAGCTGCATTCGGCGTAGGACCGCACGCAATAAGCGTTCCCCGTATCAAAAAAGCTGATGACATAGACCCTTCAGCTTTTGACAATGGTATTGATGATGATACTTTCGCAAAAATAGTTGCTTGTATTCGTATTGCAACCCCTTATACGGGCATGATTGTTTCAACACGAGAATCAGAAGAATGCAGAAAACGTCTTTTAAGTCTGGGCATATCTCAGATGTCCGGAGGTTCAAAAACAAGTGTCGGCGGATATTTTAAACCAATGCCTGATTCTGAAGACTCTGCTCAATTTGATATTTCTGACAGAAGACCTCTCGATGACGTAATAAAATGGCTTATGGAACTCGGCTATCTGCCAAGTTTCTGTACAGCTTGCTATAGAGCAGGACGCACAGGGGAAAGATTTATGGAAGTATGCAAAGATCAACAGATACACAATTTCTGTCACCCGAATGCCATTATTACCCTGAAGGAATACCTCGAAGATTATGCATCTGATGAAACCAGAGCTCTCGGAGAAAAGTTCATTAAACATGAGATGGAAATCCTTGAGAGCGGTGAAAAAATAAAAGCAGCGGTTGCCGATGATTTAATAAAAATAGAAGCCGGCGAAAGAGATTTCAGGTTTTAATTCAAAAAAGAATCTGCCATTCAGGCAGGTTCTTTTTTAGAGAAAGATAAATAATGTACGAACAGGTATTTGAAAAACTAAATAAATCAAAATTCAGAAGCCGCTTTAAATTGACTCAAAAGGACAGGGACTATATAAATACTAAAGGACTGGAAACAATAAAACAGCATGCAAAAGATTTTGTGAGAAGGAGAATTGCTCCTGCTGAAATTGAAAACGACGGGAAACAAACACCTATGAAGAATCATCCTGTTTTTGTTGCCCAACATGCAACTGCCTGCTGCTGCAGGGGCTGTATCAAAAAATGGCACGGATTTGAAGCAGGTGTTCAGTTGACAGATGAACAACAGGAATATCTTGTCGGATTGATTATGGAATGGATTAACAAGCAAATTAAATAGCTTCTTAAAGACTGAAATTTATATATGTAGCCCCGGGAGTTGTGTATGTATAATACGGATTAAAACAGTTATAGCGTTTTATTGTATACCCGTTTTTGTTACTGATATAAATTGAAGAACAGCCGGTGTGATATGGTCTGTAATAATGCCTGTAGTGATGACTAAAATGAGCTCTTGGCGGTTTTTTGTATTTTACAGCGAGCGGATACTTTCCTGCGTTATCACCGGCAAATGAAGGCAATCCTGTTATAAAAAATGACAAAATAAATATTGCAGCAGCTTTTTTCATCGTTAACCTCACTATCTGTTACACAAATAGTAACGACAAAAAAGAATAAATTGTTCAATATTTATTTGAAATCTCTCGGATTGACCCCGTTAAGCCAGTTTGACTCAATTGTTTCAAGAGAAATCCCCTTTGTTTCCGGCACACAGAAATACACAAATACTAAGCAAAGCAAAGAAACGAATGCAAACATCCAGAATGTAGGCGCCTCGCCTATCCTATGGATAAGAGGGAGAAAAGAGAAAACAACGAGAAAGTTAAAAGCGAAATTCGCAACAGTACAAATGCTCATAGCAACACCTCTTATTCTTAAAGGAAAAACTTCTGAAACCAGAATCCAGCCTATCGGTCCAAGACTGCAGGCGAAACATACAATATATGTAATAAGGCTTCCAACAGCAACCCATTTTAGATTTGCCCCGAGAAAATCAGAAAATTGGAATGCACATCCGAGACTGACTAAACTCAGCATTACGCCTGTTAATCCAAAATATAACAGAGGTTTTCTGCCCAATTTATCGGTAAATGCGATGGCAACAATTGTCATAAGAAAATTAACAACACCTATTCCAGTAGCAGCATATATTGCACTTATATTTGAATCAAAACCGGATATTTTAAATATTGTCGGCGCATAGTAAATTATTGTATTAATACCGGTGCATATCTGTGCAAACATTATACCAATACCTACTATCAACGGCATTATCATCCATTTTTTAAATGTAATTTTTTTGTTATTTTCCGATGCCAGTTCTGCATTAAGTGTTGCTTTTATTTCTTGTACCTGTTTATCTGCGTCCTTATCAGGCTCAATTTTTCTGAATACTTTTTTTGCTTCTTCGTCCCTGTTTTTACTCAACAGCCATCTAGGAGTATCTCCAAGGAATGACATACCTATCAACAGAACAGTAGCCGGCAAAACCCCGGCAAGCAGCATCCATCGCCAATTGTATACAGCAGAAGCAAACGTACCGTTTATCAAATATGAAAAGAGTATACCGGCTGTAATTGCCCACTGATAAAGAGATACGAGCATTCCTCTTATATTTTTGGGAGATACTTCTGAAAGATATAGAGGAACAACAAAATTTACCATACCAACGGCAAGACCAACCATAATCCTCGAAAGTATCAATATACCGACATTTGGAGCTACTGCACTCAATATAGAACCTATTATAAAGATTATGGCTGTTGCTATAATTATTTTCTTTCTTCCGAATATATCAGCCATTACACCATTTGCTGCCGCACCTATGACAGCACCTATCAGTACCGAACTGACTAGAAATCCCTGTGTAAAATCAGTCAAATCCCATGTCTCATTTATAAACAAAAGAGCACCGGAAATAACACCCGTATCATATCCTGAAAGCAAGCCCCCCAAAGACGCAACTATTGCTACCACATAAAGCCAAAAATAAGCAATTTTCATATAAAACTCCAAAGATGCAGTGCCACACTTATTTATTATTCCATTTTCTGTTATAATTTAAACCCTCAAAAAGTATAGATATTTTGTAAATCTTTATAACAATGATAACAACAAACTGCAAAAAAATATATTTATGTTTTTTTCAATATTGCCAGGGAGAACACAATGCGCATAAGCAATATAACACCACAGATTTCAACACAGAATTATAAGAGAAAGACTACAGCAACAAACACTCATGTTTCAAACCCGCAAAAGAACATAGAGCGATTTGGATTTGTTCCGTCTGTTTCATTTAAGGCAATGCATAATATTAAGCAGAAAACTATTGATACAGAATTAGAAACAAAAAAACTGCTGAAACAGTTTGATGACATTCTTGCATCAGATATGAGTCTGGAAGAATTGATACATTTATATGAAAGAAAAGTTACTGAACAATTGCTTCAAAAAAAGCAAAGGGCAGAGGCTTTACTGGAAGAAGCAACAAGACTTATGGAAGATCCGTCCATAAATCAAATGAAAGCAGAACGATTACTGGCAATACAAAAAGAGTTTAAACAACTTGAAAAAAATGTGTTCAAAATTAATCCAATGCAAATTCCCAAAAAGCCTGATACAAATATCGATACTGCACTTATAAACAAATTTAAAACCGCAATACTTGAAGATAATTTTAATCTTGATAAAGTGTACACAAACTACTACAGCGGTTTAAATGAAATAAAAACGATTGAAGAACTGAACAAGAAATACCCTCAGATAAAAATCCCGGACAGACCGGAATATGTAATTGCAGACAAGATAGTTGCCAGCCTGACACGTGATTTTTTTGAGCATCTCGATAGAATGATGTTTAAAAGTAACGAAGAGGCTGTATACAATTTTATAGATACAAAAGTAAAGGATATTCTGGCTAATAGTACAAAAAATCCCGAGAAGATATACGAAAAAGTCTTTGAATCGACTGTTATAGATATTTTGATGAAATACGACAAACTCAGACAAACAAATACTTTTTCATCTGTACCTCAGTTTAGAAAAAACAATTCCGTACAAATCTCAGAAAATGATTTAAAACTTCTTGATATAGACTTTGATAATTTTGTATTGTTCGTATTAAGAAAACAGTATCTGGAAAATCAAAAACCGAATACTATAAAATACACAGATGGAAATATTTCCATACCTGTTTCATCATTAAAAGAAAACTACTACAAATTTGAGAAAACCTCCGAAAAAATTAAGCTGATTATTAGTGATGCAAAGAAGATACAAACCGCAAAACGGGACTATGAACATTTTGACGACTCAAAACTAAGGGACAGGCTGAATTTTTATGCAGGTACAGAAATAGGCAATGACGACAAAATTTTTGATAGGATTGTGGCATTTGATTCTTGTAACTTCGGACAAACTGACAAAGCAGCCTTAATTCAGTTTTTAAAAATTCTTGATTCAATAAAAGATGGTGAACTATCTCTGTTGGACGGATGGAAAATGATTGAATCCGGAGATATAAGACCAAAAGAAACAGAGAAATTAAATGAACTTGAACGGGAAAAAGTTATAGAGTCCCTAAAATATCAACAAAAACTTGCGTTTGAACTTAATTCACTAAAAAGCCGTTTCGACGATGCAATGAATTTATTGTATCTCAACGGGTTAAGCAGCAGCGCTGCGATTTGTACAAAATACAGACCTGAAAATTTGGAGCAGGAATCAGTTGAAAATTCTGAATTTTTAATTGAACTAATAAATAAAAATATAGAAAATAACAAAAATGAAGTAAAAAACAAACTCAAAAACTGGGATACATACAACTACTACAAATTAAATGACCCCAAGAGCGAAATACTCCAAAAAGCAGAAAAGTATGCACTAAACAAAGATGGAAGTATCGATAATGACAGAGCGGGCAGATATCTAAAAAACGCAGAAACCGTTATGAATAAATCACAAAGTCTGGACTACTTGCCGGACGGGGATATTATTTCAGAAATTATTGAACGCTCTTCTAATGAAGATGCCGCGATAGAATATCTGTGCAAGTACGATGAATATAAAGAACTCAGCGATTCAGACAAAACTCATTTGCTCAAATATGTCGACAAATTTAATCTTAAAGACAACGTGGATAAATTTATACTTAAAAATATCATAGAAAATGACTATGTAAACACCGATACAAAGTCTGTTGTGAAGCAAAATGAAACAACAAATAAAGTTGAAGCAACAATAAGCGCAAATGCAAAAAAACAAATCATGGAAAAATATATGTTTCCGGGATGTGTTGAATTTATGACCGGTTTTGAAGACGCACTTTCTTCAATTGCCACCGAATACGGTTCCTCAGGAATAAAGAAAACCGGCACTAACAATAAAGCACTGGAATATAAATTTGAACTAAAACTCATAGGTCACGATGACAGGCTGTTTGCTGTTGATAATAAATATTATTTCGATATTTTCTCAGACAGAGGATTGCATTAATTGTATAGGATTGTAAAATTTTTTCTTATTCACGCATATTGCAGAGGGCAGAAAAACTTTATATAATTATATTAAAGGAGAAAAGATAAATGTTTCCGATTGCGTCTACATTAGGAATGTCAAATTCTGCGTATAGTCTGATGCAGGGCACACAAAGAGCCCGAAATCTGGCATTTTCAGGAAACGCTAACACAAATAACCTGGCAGCGGTACATAACGCTGAAACAATGAATATGCTCGGAATGATTCAGGATAGAACTATGTACAAAATGCAAGATGTTGCTTATGATTCAAATAAAGCTTTGCAGGATAAAAATATAAAACGTACATTTTCTACTTTTGCATAGATTTTAATTGTCTTGACTTTTTCTCTTAAATCATAATATATTTTTTTTATGAAAAAAATTTGTTTAATTATTTGTTGTCTGGGTTTGATGATTGGATGTCAGTCTATGTCTGCATTTGCATCTGACATGGGAACATTTGTTGAAGTCAGCAATGATAACGGAGTGGTTATGAAAAAGGATGGTTATCAATTCAAACAGCTGGACAATAAGTATTTTGTCCGTGTGGACAAAGATACAGAAATTGTTTCAGCACTAAAAGAAATATGTAAAGAAAACAATATTACAGCAGGTGAAATTACAGGTCTTGGCGCAATAAAGTCTGCAACATTCGGCTTCTTCAACCCTGAAACAAAAGAATATAAAGAAAAAACGTTCAAAGAATATATGGAAATAACGAGTCTTATTGGCAATGTATCGCAAAAAGATGACGAAGTATATCTCCATTTGCATATGAATGCATCAGGGAAAGACTACAAAACAATTGGCGGACATCTTGTAAAAGCAGTAGTAAGTGCAACTTCCGAAATCATCATAAGCCCTGAAGAAGGCAGCATAGGCAGAAAATTCAGCGAAGAAATAGGTCTGAATCTGTTTGATTTTTAAATTTTTAGTTCTGTTATCTGTTTTTATTGTAATAATATAGATATGCACGATATTTGGAATCCCTGGCATGGATGCAAAAAAATCAGTGAGGGATGCGAAAATTGTTATATGTATTTTTTAGATGCACAGCGTGATAAATCCGGTGCAGATATTTACCGTGTGAAAAACAATTTTGATTATCCGCTTCATAAAGATAGAAACGGAAATTATAAAATAAAAAGCGGGGAATATATCAGGGTTTGCATGACATCAGACTTTTTTCTTGAAGAAGCTGATGAATGGAGAAAAGACGCCTGGAACATAATGAAAAAACGTCCGGATGTCATTTTTATACTGGTAACAAAACGACCGGAAAGAGTACCGGACACATTGCCGTCCGACTGGGGTGACGGATGGGAAAATATCTGGTTCCACACAACAACAGAAAACCAGAAACGAGCAGATGAAAGAATTCCAATTCTTATTGATTTGCCGTTCAAACATAAAGGAATTATGGTTGCACCGTTTATAGGCAAAATTTCTCTGTCAAAATATCTGCAATCCGGACTGATAGAGAATGTATGGTGCGGTGGTGAAAACTATAATGGCGCCAGACCTCTGTTTTTTGAATGGGTAGAAAACTTATCTAACGAATGCAAAAAGTATGATGTGACATTTGAATTTTTTGAAACAGGTAATGTGTTTATCAAAAATAACAGAAAAATTTCTAACGGGGACAAACTTGATCAGACAAAACTTGCATATCTTTCGGGTTTAAATTACGAAAGTACAAAACCCCAAATTTTCAAAATTCCAACTCTGAATCAACATACCCAGATTAATCTTTTTGAACAATACGCACCTGCAGAAAAATATTTCAAAATACATTGTAAATACTGTGCAATGCAAAAACGCTGCGCCGGCTGTTCAAAATGCGGAAAATGCAAAAATTAGGAAGTTCTTTTATAGTGGGTATATGACTTGTTTGAGAAAATACACTTAATTTTTCCAAAACAGTCCATTAGCTTCATAAGACATTTTCTTTGTACTCTTTTTGATAAACAAAAACTTAATATCGTAGCCATAGAAAAAATATTTAAATCAAATAATGTTTTGTAATACTTAATTGTTGTATTTTTTCCGGATTTCTTATGGTTAAATATTTTAAGATAACCATTGTTAATAGCTCTATCTATCTGCCACTCCAGAGTCAATCTGTCACTAGTAAGTGTTTCATATAAGAGTACTTTATTACACCAGACAAATTTGTATCCGCTGGCAGTTGCTCTTGAAAAAAAGTTAACATCCTCACCGGTCATTAAACCAAAATCTGTGTCAAACCAGATATTTGATTTCGTTACAACATCAATTTTGAATAATACGCTATTAGTAATACAAATTTTTCTTACACTACCGTTTTTTCTTAGTGCTACATGCTTTGACCATTGAACCTTTTTACCATCAACAATTTGAATAGGAGAACTAGTCGCACCGTCTGCTTTGTATTCTATCATTGTCCTGTATAATTCAGAAATCCACTCCGGTTCAGGATACTCATCGTCATCTATAAAAGCAACATAATCAGCTTTTAGCTCTACAGCTTTTTGGAGTACAGAATTTCGGACCGCAGCTATGTTGGGCATCGGTTCATGAACATATAACAATTCAAAACCCGGATTTTCTTTGTATTCAGAATAAATTTTAAAAGCCTTTTTATCCGGATTATTATCGGCAATAACTACGTTTATAACGCATCCATCCGGAGTAATCAGATTTCGGGCATGTGTTAATAAATTTGCTAAAGATTCATTTCTGTTGTATGTAGCGACACCTATGACAATTTTATGCGGCATATTCCCGTCCTTCAAGAATTTATAGCTTTTACTGTTCTAATATTAGAACAATTTGTCAATATATTAGCACCATAATACAGAATATGCAAGAAAATAAAATACGATTACAAAAAACATTAGCAGCCATTGTAAAAAAGCATAGAAACGCAAGTAAAAAATCAATTAGTCTTCTTTCAAACGAAATAATGCTTGCAAAATCTTTATGGTCTGATCTTGAAAGCGGTAAAAAAGATCCACAATTATCTACTTTATGGCGTATAGCTGAAGCGCTTGATATTCCGTTATCAGCCATAATAAAAGAACTCGAAGAAAAGATGGGTGAAGATTTTAGTTTTTTCGATGACAAATATTAAGGCATTCTAATTATTTTAACTAAACAATTTTTATTCTTCTTGACAAAAAGTTAGCCTTGCCTTACATTTTTTATATAGAATAGCAGGGGTATTATGAAAATTTCGTCAATCAAAAATATAAAATCCGGCTACAAACCTGTCTTTGCAGGAATAAAAAAAGATTCATTTCAATCCGGCACAATACCTACACCGTCTCAATATAACGACCTGAGAGTATTTTATCATCATATCTATGAATACAAAAAGGGACTGAGAAGTCTCGTACTGACGACTGAAAAAGCGGATAATCGATGGATTATCGAAAGCAAACTTCAGAAAGAGCAAATCCCGTATGTGATAAACAATGTCAATGGTAAAAATATAAATGTATTTTTTGGAAACAAAGACTGTATAAGAGTGGTCTCTACATTTGACAGCAGATTGGACAAATTGACACCTGAACAAGACTTCATGCTAGGGATAATGCTTGGATATGACAAAATTTTGCAGTGTAAAAGATATTTTGCAATGAGAGATAAATACTTTGCAAAAAGCAAGAAATATAGCTAATGCTTTGTTATAGAAAAAACTTTCCGTCGTAAAACATCTATGATATGATTATTCAAAATACATTTAGGAGAAAGTATGACAAAAAGAGTTTTTGCATTTGATTTAGGCAAAGTTAGCATAGGATACTGTGTAAGAGAAGATCACAATATTAAAGAAGCCAACTCAATAATTATAGATATAGAACATGCGGATGCAAAACTTCTTAAAGAAAGAAGGAGAATAAAGAAAACGCTTGCTGCTCATACAGCAAGAGAAAAATATTTGGACAAAATATGGAAAGATTGCGGATTAGATATTTTACCTAAAGATGATATACGCTTTAAAAAAGAATTTTCTAGTAAAAAAGAGAAGGTGTTATATACATCTTGTTTGTTGCGTATTGCTTTATTGCAAAATAAAAAATTAGAAAACTGGCAAATATATAAAGCTTTACATAATGCAATCCAGAGACGAGGATACGACCCGAATCTTGCCTGGAAATCCGCCCAAACTGATGACGATAAGGAAAATACTGAATTAGCAAAGAAATATACGCAGGAGCAGGGTGAAGAACTAATAAAAAACAATGACTATAAATACCCGTGTTATTATGATGCTCTGAGATTGGGTATGTGGTCAGAAGAAGAACCACAAAAATTAAAAAACTTTATTCCTCAAACAAATTTTAATAAAGTACGCTCAACAGATTATGTTGCTCCCAGAAATCTTGTTGAAAAAGAATTGAAACAGCTATGGTTGAATGCACAAAAGCAACTTCCGGAATTAAATAAATATTCGCCTGAAGAATTTTTATACGGACAATACAGAGAAGCCTACGGCTCCTACATAAATCCTGAATACAGAGAATTTTTAGGATCGGAAAAAGATTGGGAGGGTGTGTTAGGACAAAAAATTCCGCGTTTCGACAATAGGATTATCGCAAAATGCAAATTGCTGCCCAAACGCAATGTTTGTAAAGCCAATACGCTTGAAAATGTTACCCTCGTTCTGTTGTTAAAACTTAAAAACTTGAGAGTAACAAACTCAACGGGTGAAAAAGTCAGACTCAGTCCCGTTGATATAAAAGAAATTTATGAAAATTGGCTGAAAAAAGTTAAAAATAGAGAAAATAAACTTGATACAACAATTACAAAAAAAGAGATAGAGACCGTAACAGGACAAAAAATTATAGACAAAATAGAACCAATGAAAGCCGATATTTCAGGTCGCTCCTCTTTTTGCAGACGCGCCTGTCAAATAATGACGGATATAATACTCTCTGGTGAACTGTACCCGCAAAATATGGATGTATCAAAATATATTGATGCACCCGAAACCCAAAATAGAATAACTGAAGTAGAAATCCGTACAATGTTATCAAAAATAGGCGACTGGAACAACCTGTATATCCCTGATAACAGAGATGAAAACGCTTCCATAGCTGAAAATACACGTGAAAAAACAGACCTTATGATAGGCGATATAACAAACCCTATTGTAAGAAACAGACTGCAAATATTCAGGGATTTGCTTTTTGACCTTGCTCAAAAATACGGCAAACCTGATGAGGTTATATTTGAGTTTGTCAGAGAAGGTGCTGATAACTCTCTGTTTGGAAGAATAAAAGCCCAGAGTACCGAAGCCTATATGAAAGCACAATATAAAGAAAACGAACAAATAAAAAAAGAGTTGGCGGATATTGGTGCATTAAGTGTTGCAAATTTTGAGAAACTGAAACTTTTAAAAATGCAAAACGGAAAAAGTGTATACAGCGGTAAACCTATAGCCGTTTCTGACTTTGATAAATGTCAGGTTGACCACATATATCCTCGTACAGCCGGGGGGAATGATGCTCTTTATAATAAAGTTTTGTGTTATTATGAAGAAAATCAAGATAAAAAAGGGCGTACACCATATGAATGGTTATCCTCAGACAAAGAAAAATGGAACAATTATGTTAACAGACTGAATGACATAAAAAAACAACTCGGTAAGAAAAAGTATGAACTTTTAACAAGCAAACCTCAGGATTGTAAGAATCTTATAGAAAGCTATAATGCGCTGGCGGAAACCAGTCATATTGCAAAAGTGGCTCAACAAATTACTGCATTTACTTTCGGATGGGGGCTTCAGGTTGCTGGCGAAAACAGGCACATATATGTAAACAACGGGGCTTCTACTTTTGCAATCCGTAAAAGATATGGACTCAATGCTTTGCTTGGAGATGCTGATAAAAAGAATAGATCAAATGAAAAACACCATGCTTTAGATGCTATTTGTATAAGTTATTCTCAGGATTTTAAATATAATGAGGATTTGGATAAAGATGTTATAGATGGTTTTAATCCTGAAGTGGTGAAGAAGGTTATAGATAGGATAATTCCATTTCCTTATGCAAATAAAAAAGCCTTAAAGAGTAATACAAGACCATTGGAAACAATATACGGAAAAAGAATAGTTAATGGCAAGGCTTGTATAACAAGCAGAGTAATGCTGGAAACATTAGATGCTAAGAAGGTAAAAAATATTGTAGATGAAGTAATAAAAAATGACTTACTTAATAAACTTGAGCAAAAACCTTCTGCTGATGATTGGCGAAATTATTTGAAAGACTATATCCATCCTAAAAAGAAAACCAGAGTCAAAAAAGTTATGATAATTGTGTCAGAAGGCGTTATTGAACATGACACAAACGGAAGAGAGCGTATAGGAGAATACTGTGACTACGGAACGAAAGGCACAAAAGGACAGTTCAAATGTTCAAAAGCTCATAAAGGACAAATCCTTTATTATAACGAAAAAGGCTCAATAAAAGTAATGCCTGTATATTCAAATAAAAAAACACAGGAAGCAAGAGATAAACTTGTTGAAATGGGCTGCAAATTATATGCCAAGGGGCTGATGTTCCATTCCGGCTGCCTTGTGAATATTCCCAAAGACTTTAAAGCCGGAGCTGTCACACATCCTGCCGGTGTTTATAAGCTGAGGACAATTATTTCTAGTTCTGGACAAGTAAAACTTGAAAATAATAACGGTATAGAAATTGTGTCAAGCGTTAAAAATCTAACTGACGCTGAATTTACAAAATTCAGTTTTTAAGCATTGATTTTTAAAAATTGATTCTTAAAAACAAAATATGAGCTATCATATTTTGCACATGACAACACCCAATTGTTACCTGTCCATTGACAGGGGGTTGTTGTTTTGTGATTACAAAACAGGAGAAAAAAAATCTGTTGCAATTTCCGACATAAAGGCCATTATAGTTGCAACGCAAGGCGTTGCTTTTTCCAACAACTGCCTGGCAAAACTTATGGAAAATAATGTTGTAATTCTTCATTGCAACAATTCATACCGTCCTGTCGGCTGGAGTGTTCCGTTAGAAAGAATAGTAAGACCAAAGGTTTTTTATAGCCAGATAGAGCAGAATACAGATTTTGAAATAAAGTTATGGAAAAAAATTTTATTATCCAAAGTAACAAATCAAGCAAAAAACCTTGACCTTATAGGTAATACCGAACACAATCTTTACAACCTTATAAACCGCCCGCTTATGAATGAAGCAAACATTGCCAAACAATACTGGCAGAATTATTTTATTGAAATAGGAAATCCGATAAAAAGAGAACACCTGAATGCGGAAACTTTTGAAAACGGCTGTCTAAATTATGGCTATGCTGTAATTAATTCTCTTGTGTATCGTTCTGTTATTGTGCATGGTCTTATTGCTAGCCTGGGGATTCATCACAAAGGCAAATACAAAAGTACACCGCTTGTTTATGACTTGATGGAACCATACAGGGCATTTATTGATTATTATTTTTATCAATTTGTAAAGGAGTGTGAAATAGATTATGATCAGGAGAACTATCAGGCTTGGTTTAAATATCTTGCTGATTGCATAAAAAATTATCGTTTAAAAATTGATAGCGTAAGTTACAAACTTATTGATACCATAGATATTTATGTAGAAAAAATTGTTGATGCTTATATAAAATTTGACTGTTCAAATATTTTTCTTCCGGATATAAAGGAGCAGTATTTGCATATTGATAAACACAGGAACAGGGAATATGAGGAGTAAATATCGTATGGGCTGGCTTATTGTGTGTTTTGATTTGCCTGTCGTGGAAAAAGAAAATCAGAGGCAGGCAAATGCTTTTCGTAAAGCGCTGCTTAATATGGGATATTTCATGCTACAAAATTCGATATATGTGAGATCATGCGTCACCTATGACAGAACAGAACAGCATATAAAAAATCTAAAACTGATAGCCCCCTCAACAGGTTCAATTGTAGCTTTTTATATTACAGACAAACAGTGGAGTCTGTCAGTCTGTATTGACAAATACGAATACAACCCCTCAAAATACAAGAAAAAAGCAGGCGAAAACACAGAAAAACAGATGACATTCTGGTAATTTTGCTGTAGAATATCATTATCAATGTATTTAAATTTTTTTGTTGAGGTTTAGAGAATGAGTCTATTCGTACAATTAAGCAGAGGAGCAAACTATTCTCTTGTCAATTATGATTGGTCTCTTAATTTTAAATATATTACTTTTTTATTATATATCATTTATTCAATTTTGTATATCCTATTATAACATATTTTAAATTAAGAGAAAATCAAAACTTCGCTGGATTATGAAGCACAGGAGCCTGTATTATAACATATTTTAAATTAAGAGAAAATCAAAACATATAGCAGAAAAAAGAATAAATGAAACAATTATAACATATTTTAAATTAAGAGAAAATCAAAACTTCACGCTAGGTCAAGATACAATATACGATATTATAACATATTTTAAATTAAGAGAAAATCAAAACAAACGGGGTAAAAATGCATGTCACTCAAAATATTATAACATATTTTAAATTAAGAGAAAATCAAAACCAGTTATAGCATCTTTCCATTAGAAACCAATTATAACATATTTTAAATTAAGAGAAAATCAAAACCCCATAATACTCCTTAAAATGATTATTGAATTATAACATATTTTAAATTAAGAGAAAATCAAAACGTCAGATACTTTGATCCCTTGTTCGCAGTGATTATAACATATTTTAAATTAAGAGAAAATCAAAACTAAAATTATTGCTTCTTGCTATTTCTTCCATTATAACATATTTTAAATTAAGAGAAAATCAAAACGTAACTGTAAATCATTTATACACTCATCAATTATAACATATTTTAAATTAAGAGAAAATCAAAACGCACAGCTGGCGAGCTCGGGTGATTTCGCATTATAACATATTTTAAATTAAGAGAAAATCAAAACTCTGATGTAACGCAGTGCAAAGTTTATGACATTATAACATATTTTAAATTAAGAGAAAATCAAAACATGAGATAGTCATTGAGAATACAACGACAATTATAACATATTTTAAATTAAGAGAAAATCAAAACCAATAAGGTCATTAAGAACAGTTTTACAATTATAACATATTTTAAATTAAGAGAAAATCAAAACAACTCAGTCCGTCCATCAAACAATCGAGTAATTATAACATATTTTAAATTAAGAGAAAATCAAAACCAAAAGAATATGTAGTATCCGTCATTTAAATTATAACATATTTTAAATTAAGAGAAAATCAAAACCTCAAGAGCCTTGCGGTAGCGGTCTGTTAAATTATAACATATTTTAAATTAAGAGAAAATCAAAACTACTATGGAAGCAGATCATTATCTACTTATATTATAACATATTTAAAAAACATTAACTGTATTAGGTGCATTTACAACACATCTCGCCCTCTATCAAACAAAAAGCTCATACCGCTCACAACGCCGGCGCAAGTCCCAATCAACCCGTTGATAGCCAGTGAATTTTTTGTCGGAGATTTTGAAAATTTTATATGTCTTGACAGCATATCAAGAACAATACCGAATCCGAACCATCCGCCTGCCGTACCAAGCCCCTTTTTGATAGCCATCTCTTTTGTATATGAACCGGTATTTTTATGCGTTTGCGGATTATGAAAATTTACCGGAGTGTATGTTGTGTTTATTGAACTGATTCTCATAATGTTATCGGCAAATTATTTACAGTGCAAAAAAGACCCTTTCGGGTCTTAATTGGCTGGGGCGAAAGGATTCGAACCTCTGAATGGCTGGACCAAAACCAGCTGCCTTACCACTTGGCGACGCCCCAATAGCGACAATATATATCTTATTGTGACCAGAGACTAATGTCAAGAGTTTAATCATTGAGAAAAGAAACCGAGTTGTTTACTTTTAGAATGCTGTGTTAGATATATTTCAAAATCAAAACAGCCTATTTCATTTATTGCGTGCAGATTTCCGTGCGACAAATCCTTTATGCGTCCCTGTCCCACTTCACAGACTTTTATGTATTTACAAAAACTGCATATCTTCCAGCTTTTTTCACGTTTCTTCATAATCTGATTTTACCCCCAAAACATCCATATTATCAACCATTTAATCTATTTGTACATATTAAAAATATGATAGAATCGTGAGAAGAATAGGAGTTTTGTATGAAAATAGATATAGAAAAAGCGTTCACATATGTAAAAAATGACCCGCACTGGGTCAAAAAATTCGTAATCGGAGCTTGTCTCGGCATATTTCCAGCGTTATTTCAACTGATACGCGTATTTATGCCTGATACAAAAAATCTTTCTGCCGCGCAAATGCAGGATGTAATGATTTTTATCCCATTTTTACTGATTCTTGCAATACTGGGAATGCTCTGTTCTCTTTTTCTCAGCGGTTATTCTGTAAAAAATGCAAATATCAGAATAAAAAATCCCGAAAGTATGCTTCCTGAATGGAATTTCGGTGAATATTTCGTTCTCGGATTTAAAAACATTGCAGCAAATATGATTTATATCATAGCACTTTTGTTGATTGTTTTCGGGATAATAATGCTCTTTTATTCTATAACACATGAAAAAACAATAACTACAATTCTTTCTATCCTTTTTTGTATACCGGTATTTATCATATTTTTGATTGTATTAAATCTTGGATTTGTATCATTTACAACTGATTTAAAATTTACATCATATTTTAAATTCAACCGTATGAAAAAATTAGTAAATAAACATATATTAACTTTTTTACTTTTTATAGCGCTGACAGCCGGGTTGTCAATGCTTGTTTCACTGGCTAATGACATTTTAACACTTACTGTACTGGGTATAGTTGTTATCCCGTTCATTAATTTTTATCAGACAACAATAACAAGTGATCTTATAGCCCAGTTCGTCAGAACTGCGCCAGAGTTCGATGAAATTCCGAATCAGGAGGTGTAAATATGGATATGGATTTTGAAAAAGCATTTACGTTTATCTCAGAAGACAGCCAATGGAAAAAGAAACTTGCTATAGGCGGAGGTTTAATCTTTCTGTCAATGATAGCGTTGTTAATACCGTTATTTCTGCCGGTTATATTCCATGGATGGTTAAGCCTGAGTATAGAAGGTTTTCTGGTGTCATTAGTAATAGGTATTATTATATTTTCTGTGCTAAACCTTGCAATTTTCGGTTATTTTTCGATAACAGCACATAACAGAATCAACAATCAGGAAAACTTTTTACCTGAATGGTCAGAGTTCGGACGCTTAATCATAGCAGGCATAAAAACAATTATAGGTCATGTTTTATGTTTTCTGCCATTTATTTTTATTTCCGGTATTTTATTTCTGATAATAGTATCTCCTGCAGTCTTTCATGACAATCCGATAAGCCCCTTTTTAACCGCAATATTCACAATTGCCGGACTATTCGGATATTTTGTTTTGTATGCATTACTTCTAATCTTTTATTATTTACTCTTCGGAGCATTTTTAAAAGACATGAAAGTACTATCATTTTTGAATTTCAAAACTGCAATCTCTCTTGTAAAAAATAATATTATCAATTATCTGATTTTCTGGCTGCTGGTTGTTGTTATATCATTAATAGTTCAGTTTGTATCGATAATTCTTATTTTTACAATCATTGGTATACTTCTCCTGCCGTGGGTAATGTTTTATTCATTCCTTGTATCGGCAGACGTGATTGCACAATTTGTTAAGACAAGTAAGGAATAATTCATACAAAAAAAGCGGGTGATTTAATAAATCACCCGCTTTTAGTTTTATTAAAAACTTTTATACAGAAGCCAGAGCAGCTTCTCTTTCAAGTTTTAATGTTTGTGTTGTTATGTCACAAACTTCTGTCGGTCCCCAGTACTGAATAGAACCCGGGAAAAGGTACTCATCATTCATTGCCCAGTTTTCTCTGTTTGCTTCAAGTTTTTTGAAAACAGGACCGTCAAGCTTAACAAGAGCCTTTTGAATAACAGGTTTGAAATGACCGTGACGTTTTTCCATGTTCATCATCATTGTAAGAGGAACTCCGCCTGCAACCCATTCTGTAGACGGCGCAGTAAGGTTTCTTACAGATGAAAGATAACCGGTCAATCCGGACTGAATGAGAGCATACGCATTGAAACCTAATGCATAGCAGTAATTTGCATCAAAATTGGACGGGAATGCACATCTGCCTTCATATCCGAAGAAATGACACTGGTCAGAGAATTTACCCATAAATTCGCCCTGAGCCTTCATTTCGTCAAGTTTTACTTTAATCATTTCAATAAGCAGTTTTTCTGTTTCAATTTTAGAAACCTGAACATTTCCGTGAGGATCTCTGTCCATAAGTAATTGAGCCTTTATTAAAACAGGAAGAGATTCAAATACCTTTGCATTTTCTTCGTCAAGTCTGCTTTCAATAAAGTTAAATCTGTCAGCAGGAACCGTCAGCTTGTTGTATGAAGCATCCTGTTCTAAAGTAGACATTACATCGTTCAGGTTTGCTATCATTGCTTTCATCTCGGGGATGAATTCAATCAGCCCTTCAGGAATCAAAGCGACACCGAAGTTTTTGCCAGCATTAGCACGTCTGGCAATGATATCTGCCATATAATCAACAATCTGCTTCAATGACATATTTTTTTCTTCAACTTCTTCTGAAATCAGAGTTATATTAGGCTGAGTTTGGAGAGCAACCTCGAGAGCAACGTGAGTTGCACTTCTACCCATAACTTTAACAAAGTGCCAGTATTTTTTCGCAGAATTTACATCTCTTTGAATATTTCCGACAAGTTCTGCATACGTTTTTGTAGCTGTATCGAACCCGAATGAAATTTCAATCTGTTCGTTTTTCAAGTCTCCGTCAATTGTTTTAGGACAGCCGATTACCTGAATGCCTGCACCTTTTTGGACAAACCATTCAGCGAGCATAGCAGCGTTTGTATTTGAGTCATCACCGCCAATAATAACGATACCGGAGATATTCAGTTTTCTGCAATTTTCAAGCGATTTTTCAAACTGTTCTTCTGTTTCAAGTTTTGTTCTACCAGAACCTATAATATCAAAACCGCCTGTATTTCTGTATGCATCAATAATTTCGTCGTTAAGTTCAATGTATTGACCATCTATAATACCGGAAGGTCCGCCCAAAAATCCATACAATTTGCTTTCAGGATTTGCCTGTTTTAGAGCATCATAAATACCGGCAACAACATTGTGCCCTCCGGGAGCCTGACCACCCGAAAGAATTACACCGACATTTCTGGATGCGAAATTCTGTTCAGCACCTGATTTAAAAGTAACTGTACATTTTCCGTATGTGTTCGGGAACAGTTTTTTAATATCAGCCTGATCTTTTACACATTCTGTTTTTTCGCCTTCAATTACTTCAATGTTCTTAATTCCGGCTGCAAGAGTAGCAGGAAGAACAGGTTTAAAGTCCAATCTTGCTTTTTGTAAAGGTGAAAGTTCTTTCATGTCTTAATACCTCATCTTTGATTAAAATTTATACAAGTAAATTTTAGCATGAAAAAACAAGAAAAAGACTTTATAAAAGAAATCAGCCCTTATTTGTTTTATATTAAGCAGCAGGAGCAAGAATAATGATAACGTTTCTGCCTTCAAGCGCCGGTTTTTTCTCAATGTTTAGAGATACATCTTTTAAATCTTCGATAAATCTGTTAGCCAGATTGAAAGCAAGCTCAGTATGCTGCATTTCTCTACCTCTGAGCATAATAACTATTTTAACCTTGTCGCCTGAAGCTATAAACTTTTTGATATTTTTCACACGAACATTATAATCATGAACGTCAATTTTATATCTTATTTTTATTTCTTTAATTTCAATAGTATGCTGTTTTTTCTTTGCCTCTTTAGCCTTTTTTTCCAGCTCATATTTATACTTTCCGTAGTTCATTATTTTAGCTACGGGGGGAGCCTGATTAGGAGAAACAATAACTAAATCAAGATTTTTTTCATCAGCCAATGCTTGTGCTTTTTCTGTTGATATAATGCCGTAATTTTCACCCTGACTACCTATAAGTCTAACCTCGCGGCATCTGATATTGTGGTTTACTAATGATTGTTCTTTACCGTGACCTGAATAATCTCTGCTAATGGCTGTTCTCCTTTTTTTCGCTATTTTTATACATTTTATTTTATAAATTTATTTTAGTGTGCTCGCAATCTATTGTCAACACTGGTTTTTTAAATTCTTATATTGTTCAATTCCGTATATGCATTGATAATTCTGTTTCTTGTCTGAACAGCCATCTGCATTGTA
>CALUSL010000031.1 GCA_944323425.1 Candidatus Gastranaerophilales bacterium
TTTTTCTGGCGCAGTTGGTTTTAATTTTAATCGGCTTCGTAAACTCGCCTTGTCCAACCGCCCATTTAACAGTTATTCTTTAGCTTTAAATAAATAATACCCGAAAAATATCCGTCGAGTCAACCTGATATTTTTTAGAAAAATTTTATTTATTGTAAAATATACTAAAGGAGAAACCATGACCGACTACAAAACCTACCTTGACAAAGGAATAGAATGTATTCACAGCGGAAATTTTTTACAAGCTGTAGATAATATAACAAAATCCATTGAACTCAAAAACGACTGGGAAATTTCATATTTTTACCGTGCTGTAGCTTATCATGCAATGGAAAAATTTGATGATGCAATCCTTGATTACACAAAAGCAATACAGCTAAATGAAAAAATGACTGATGCATACTACAACCGAGCAAAAATCACTCTTTCAAGGAAAGATATCAAAAACCCGAATGTTGAACAGGCAGTGAAGGACCTAGAAAAGGCTCTCGAGCAGGATGAAAAATTTTTGGATGCACTTTTTGCAATGGCTGCAGCTCACAAAAAGCTTGGAAACTATAAAACTGCACTTGAATATCTTGATAAACTTCTAAAAATAGAACCAGAAGCGGTCAATGCCAGAGCTTTTAAAAAGCTGCTTCTTCAAAAATATCTATAACAGCATAAAGATAAATGTTTACTGGCAGCTGAATTTAGTGTAAAATCACTAACATAGGCGTAAATCTTATACAAAAATTATAAAAAGGAGTACAAAATGCCCGATTTTTCTCATACGTATGAAGTGGTTATTTTTTCAATTGGAGACACGAAAGCCGGAACAAAAATGGGCAAACTGCAGCTCAAGGATTTGACAGATGATTCTTTACTAAATTGCATACTATGGGAAGAAACGCTTAACAGGCTGGATGCAAAGATATTCAGAGCAGGAAATCAGCTTAAAATTCTTGCAGGTTCTTACAATGAAAAGTACAACAACTGTCTTGTGTCCAATCTCGAACTCATAAAAGAAGCAAAACTCGGGCTCTCAAAAGAAGAACAGAATGAACTTTTTAACAGAATTGTAGAATATGCCAATAAAATAAAGAATGAACAACTTCAGAATTTTGTTACATCGCTTTTGTTTGAATACGAGGATAAATTCAAGACATCCCCTGCAGCACGTCTAATGCATCATAATTATCTCGGAGGACTTATTGAGCATACGTATGAATGTCTGGAATTCGCAGATTGTGTACTGCCAAAGTTTCACAAAAAAATTGATACGGACGAAGTCTTTGCAGCTTGCATACTGCACGATTTTGGAAAAATATTTGAGTATAAAATTGATTTGGAAACAGGTCTGATAGATTACGAAGAATCCTTTCAGAAAGAGTGGCTAACTCATTCGCAATGGGGATTTTCAATGTGTATGACTCACGGTTTTAAAACTGTTGCAAAAATGATTGCTGCACACCACGGAAGAACAGAATGGGGCGCTATTGTAGATTTGAATGAAAAAGATCTTGATCCTCTTGTTTACCTGATTCACCACATTGATGATTTGAGTGCAAAATTCGGTAAAACAGCAATCAGCGATTTAGGTTAAAAAAAAATGGGCTTTCTTGAAATACTTGCACAGCTAATATCAAGTATTGCCGTAATTTTTTCCGGATAAATACCTCGAATCAGACTCTTAAAGCAATTTAGCCCTAAACAAGCTCCTGTCTTTCAACTTCTTCTGTTGTTGAAACCTGAATGATATCGCCTTCTTGAATATCATTAAATTTACCGAAAGATATACCGCATTCAAAACCTGTTGCAACTTCTTTAACATCATCTTTAAAGCGTTTCAGCTGATCAATCTGACCGCGATATATTTCTTTGCCGCCGCGAACGACTACAGCTGTTTTGCCTCTGACAATTTTTCCTTCTGTTACATAACAGCCGGCAATCTTGCCGCTCTTACCGATATTAAAGACCTGTCTTACTTCTGCTTTTCCAAGTTCAACCTCTTTTATTTCAGGCTGCAACAGGCTCAGCATAGTCTGTTCCAAATCTTCAAGTATCTGATAAATTATATCAAATTTTTTGATTACAACATGTTCTCTCTGCGCCGCAATTTCTGCATTCGAATCCTCTCTTACAGTAAAGCCGAGAATTATAGCATTACTTGCTGCTGCGAGCATAACATCAGCTTCAGAAATATCTCCGACACCGACGTGTACAATTTTTAGAACAATTTCTTTTGATTTAAATTGATTTATTGCCTGAGAAAGAGCCTCAGCCGAACCGTGCGTATTCGCTTTTATAATAAGATTCAAATGCTGAACACCATCTTCTTTTTCTCCGATAAGATCGTTTATTATATGAGTAGGTGTCATAGCTTCTAATCTTGTATTACGTTCTTTTTCTTTTCGTTCAGCTACAATTGCCTTCATTTCTTTATCAGTCGCAACAACCTCGAATCTGTCACCAGCCTGAGGAACTTCTGTCAATCCGAGAATTTCAACAGGAGTAGAAGGACCTGCTTTTTTAACACGTTCACCTGAGTCAAGGAGCAGAGCTCTGACCTTTCCGCCAACTGTACCTACAACAACGCAATCACCGGTTTTCAGTGTACCATTTTGTACAAGCAGCGTCGCAACAGGTCCCTTACCTTTATCAAGGTTAGCCTCAATTACAACTCCGGACGCCATTGCATCAGGATTTGCCTTTAAATCCTGAACTTCCGCAATCAGAAGAATATATTCAAGCAATTCATCAATACCTGTACCCTGAATTGCACTTACTTTTACACAAACAGTATCCCCGCCCCATTCTTCGGGAACAAGTCCATGCTCT
The DNA here is from genome assembly GCA_944323425.1 of Candidatus Gastranaerophilales bacterium. GTDB lineage: Bacteria > Cyanobacteriota > Vampirovibrionia > Gastranaerophilales > Gastranaerophilaceae > CALUPY01. The sequence goes on from CALUSL010000031.1 coordinate 2,821, forward strand.
GTCAGCTGCTGCATAATTTTGTCAGGATTTGCGTCAGGTTTGTCAATTTTGTTTATTGCAACAATAATTGGCACCTCTGCGGCACGGGCATGGCTTATTGCCTCAATTGTTTGAGGCATAATACCATCATCAGCAGCAACTACGAGAATCGCAATATCCGTAGATTTTGCGCCGCGTGCTCTCATTTCAGTAAAGGCTTCGTGCCCGGGTGTGTCAATAAAAACGATTTTTTTGTTATTCAAATGTACTGTATATGCACCTATGGACTGGGTAATACCGCCAACTTCCGTTGACACAATTTTGTGTTTCGATGCACGGATAGAATCCAGAAGCGTCGTTTTTCCGTGGTCAACGTGCCCCATGATACTAACAACAGGAGCTCTCGGTTTTAATAATTTTGCGTCTACCTCGGAAAGAATTTTCTGTTTTTCTTCTTTTTTAAGTTCTTCCTCGATATAGGCGTCAATGTCTTCTTCCAGAACTTCTATTTCAAAGCTTTCACATACCTTTTTAGCAGTAGGGACATCTATTACCTCGTTTACAGTAGCAAGAATTCCCTGCATCATAAGATATTTAACTATTTCAGCAGGAGCCTTTTTCGTCTTAGCAGCAAGATCACCGACAGTAATGGGCTGATTAATAACAACCTGTTTAACTTCTTCCTGCACTTCTTCAGCATGTGTACGTTTTTTATGTTTCTGCGCACTTGCCTTTTCAAGACTAATTCTTTCCTGCTCTTCTTCTTTAGAATGATAAATCTTTTCTTTTTTCTTTGAAACTTTTTTCTTTCCGCCGCCTGCTTTTCCCTCGTAGATATCCTGCGGAATCATGTGACGCTGAATTGGTTTCTTTTCGGCATCAGGAACAGGTCTTTTCTTTTCTTCTTTTTTAACAGGTTTTTCTGCAGGACGTTTAGTTTCCTGTTTGTTCAGCGGAGCCTGAGATTTTGCAAGTTCTTTACGCGGAGTTTCTTTCTTTTCTGGTTTAAAAACTTTTCTTTCTGCAACAGATACAGGACCAAGGACAACTTTTTCAATAACTTTTTGCTGTGGAATTTCTATTTTTTTAGGAGCTTCTTCTTTTTTTTGTTCCGGCTCTGGAGCAGGAGCAGGTGCGACTTTCGGTTTTTTAACAATAAACGCTTTCGGTTTTTTCGCCTGTTCTTTTTTGGGCTCACGCACAAGCTCTCTCATTCTGTTAGCCTGAATTTCTGTGATAGCGCTGGAATGTGATTTCACTTTCACACCCATTTCAGTTTCCAATTTTTCTATTAATTCCTTATTTGACAGATTCAGCTCTCTTGCCAAATCATAAATTCTGATTGTATCTGCTGGCATTACTCTAAATTTTCTCCACGTTTTCAATATCTATGCCGATATATCGGCGTACTTGTCCTTACATGCATAGTAACACAATCATATTTTCAAGTACAGTACCTGCTAAAACCTTTGTATATCAAGATATTAGCTTTTATTTAAATATTTATTCGAACTAAAAAATCAGAAAAACGTATTGTAAATCATTAAATTATAATTAATTTTTCCTGATTTTTTCAAAAGTATTCTTAAAATGTAAATATGAAAGAAATAAAATAAAGGGGGGCATATGATAGATTTCAACAGATTGACCAACAATGCTCAGGAAATATTATTTTCGGCGCAGCAACTAATGTCGAAATTTCAGAATACTCAGATGGAGCCGGAACATATTCTGCTCGCAATGGAAGAGGACAAAGACGGCATTTCCAAAGACTACCTGAAAGAACTAAAACTCGACAATCCGAACTTTCGCGATGCCCTAATGTCACTTATCAACAACAGACCGACATTGAGCAATCCCGTTCCGACACAGCAGCTTTATCTTTCAAATGACACTATAAAAATGTTTGATATCGCAAAAGAAGAAGCCGAAGCCCTAAAGGATTCGTTCATCAGTATTGAACATATACTTTTAGCCATAACAGAACTGTCTAACACGCAGATTAAAAACCTGTTTGACAGATACAATATTACAAAGGACAAAATTCTTAACGCCATGAAAAAAATAAGGGGGCATAATAAAGTGGACTCTAAAGATTCAGAAGAAAATTATAAAGCACTTGAAAAATACTCGACAAACCTCACAGATCTTGCAAAACGCGGCAAGCTTGACCCTGTAATCGGCAGAGATGAAGAAGTCAGACGTATTATTCAGGTATTGAACAGACGTACAAAGAACAATCCGGTTCTCATAGGCGAGCCGGGCGTCGGAAAGACTGCGATTGTTGAAGGTCTTGCTCAGAGAATTATAAGAGGAGATGTACCTGAAAGTCTTAAAAATACGCAGCTAATAGCGCTGGATATGGGTGCTCTTGTTGCAGGTGCAAAATTCAGGGGCGAATTTGAGGAAAGGTTAAAAGCTGTACTCAAAGAGGTTGAGGCTTCTGATGGTGAAATAGTTCTTTTTATAGATGAACTTCACACTGTCGTCGGTGCAGGTGCAACAGAAGGTTCAATGGATGCCGGAAACCTTCTTAAACCGCTTCTTGCAAGAGGTGTTTTGAGAACTGTAGGCGCTACGACAATAAATGAATACAGGAAATATATTGAAAAAGATCCCGCTCTCGAAAGACGTTTTCAGCCGGTTATGGTCAACGAGCCATCTGTAGACGATACGATAAGTATTTTAAGAGGTTTGAAAGAACGTTACGAGGTCCATCACGGAATACGTATAAAAGATGCTGCGCTCGTTGCGGCTGCAAAGCTTTCTGACAGATACATAACTGACAGATTCTTGCCGGATAAGGCTATTGACCTGATTGATGAAGCAGCATCGTCCTTGAGAATAGAGATAGACTCCATGCCGGAAGAGCTCGACTCGCTCGTAAGACAGAAAATGCAGCTGGAAATTGAACGTCAGGCAATAAAAAAAGAAGATCCGTCAGAAGAAAACACTAACAAAATCGAAGCGCTGACAAAGCTTATTGACGAATTGGACGGAAAAATTTCAGTACTAAAAACCCAGTGGGAAGCAGAAAAAAGTACAATTACAAACGAAGCCCAGTTAAAAGAAGAAATAGAAAAGGTCAAAGTACAGATTGAAAAAGCAGAGCGTGATACTGACCTTGAAAAAGCAGCAGAGTTGAAATACGGAAAACTTATCGAACTTCAGAAACAGCTTCAGGCAGCACAAAAGGGTGAAAAGAACGTAAAACATACCTTGCTTAAAGAAGAAGTAGACGAAGACGACATAGCAGAAATCGTAAGCAAATGGACAGGCATTGAAGTATCAAGGCTTGTTGAAAGTGAAATGATGAAGCTTTTAAGAATGGAAGACTATCTCCATAAGAGGGTTATCGGACAGGAAGAAGCGGTTGACACCGTTTCCGATGCAATCAGACGTGCTCGCTCCGGATTGAAAGATCCTAAAAGACCTATAGGTTCGTTTATTTTCCTCGGACCGACAGGGGTTGGTAAAACAGAGCTTGCAAAATCGCTTGCGGAATTTTTATTCAACGACGAAGACGCGCTCATACGTATTGATATGTCTGAATATATGGAAAAACATTCTGTTGCGAGACTTGTCGGAGCGCCTCCGGGATATGTCGGCTATGATGAAGGCGGTCAGCTCACAGAGGCGGTAAGACGCAAACCATATTCCGTCATACTTTTCGACGAAATAGAAAAAGCACACCCCGATGTATTCAACATAATGCTTCAGATACTCGATGACGGTCGTTTGACTGATTCAAAGGGCAGAACTGTTGATTTCAAAAATACGCTTATTATTATGACAAGCAACATCGGAAGCTCTATCATTCTCGAAAACAGTCTAAATTCAATGATGTCAGACAGTGAGTTCAATGACACGAAAGAAAAAGTAATGGAGTTGATGAAAGCTCATTTCAAACCTGAATTTTTGAACAGAATTGATGAAATAATATTCTTTAAAGCATTGACGCTGAGTGAATTGACACAGATTGTAGATATTTACTTTGCAGGATTGAAAAAACTTTTTGCAGATAAAGAAATAAAACTCGAAATCACTGAAGATGCAAAAGATTTACTCGCAACACGAGGTTTCAATCCGGTCTACGGAGCTCGTCCGCTTAAGAGAACAATTCGCCAGATGGTTGAAAACCCGCTTGCAAAAGACATTCTCTCTCAAAAATTCAAATCCGGAGACACTATCACAATTGATGCACAAAATGACGAAATTGTGTTTCATTAATGCAGATAATGTGGTAAATTTCGCAATAAAAAAGGAGTCCAAATAGGACTCCTTTTTTATTTATCACCATATTCTTTAAAAATGTTTTTTACTTCCTCAAATTTTCTTGACAATTTTTCAAGGACAAAGTTGAGCTTATCATCTATTTCCTTTTTCTGCCATATGTACGTATTTTTCAAATTAGCACATTGATCATACTGCAGCTGAAGTTTTGCGCTCTTTTCTATGTTATTTCTTCGTTGATTTTCAAGATAAGTTCTGTGATAATACGTCTGAGACGGAGGATAAGTCGAATTGTAAGATGGACCGCATCTTTCTCTTTCCTCATCCTCTCTTCTTTTTACAGCTTCTAAATCTTTTTGCATTTGTTCTGTTCGTTCATCAAGAAGATATTTTTCTACTTCTATATCCTTTAGTCTTTTGTCAACATCTCTAATATTATTGTCTATGGATTCAATCGTCATTGCGAGTTTATCTCTTTGTATAAAATCATTCTCGCTCAATTTTAGCGCTACCTTGACCTCGTGGGCTAACAATTGACCATCAATTGATTTTCTGGAAATCTTTCTATTTTCTTCAATATTTTGCTGTTCTGTGAGAGCCTTTTTATACAATGCTATGATATCCGCCGGACGGCAGGTCTGATAAGAGTCATAATTTTTAGTTTCTTCCTTATATTTCTCAAGAAAATTTTCGGATTTTTTAATGTTTTGTTGTGCAACTATATTCAATCTACTGTTATACTGCTGACTGAGATTTGCATCATCGAAATAATCTTTAGTAAAAACTTTTCTTGACTTAAATTTTTGTTCCAGCTCATCTAAAGTCGGCATTTTCGGCTCATCATCATAGATTATATAAGCATGAGACTTATAAATATCAGAACCGACAGATTCTTTTGGGTCTGCAACATAAATTAAGTTATTGTCTGTATTTTCAGTTTTTACAAACTTGTGATAAGGATCATAGACCTTTGATTTATAGACTTCTATGTAATTATCTAAAGAATGAGCTGTACCATCTGAAAGATTTGATACGTTTGTATCTAATATTTCCACATAACTCTTGCCATTTGCATCTTTTTTTATAGGATTTTCTGTTCTGCCCGCAAAAGATTGTTCTTTATTATGCCTGGATGAAAGCACACTATAAGTGTTCACTGGAATAATTCTCATTTTTTCCTCCTTGTTTTGTTCATTCAAAATTTCTAAATAAAAAAATTTGCTAATTTTATGATTTATTGTAACGAGTTTTTACAAATTATTTTTTATCTCATATTCTAATCCTCCTATTCGTGCAACTATTGTGTATTAAAAAAATTCATCGCTAAGTCAATAATGTAGAAAACTTTTGAGAGAGAGCAAATGAGGAGAAGAGCGGTGAAACATTTTCTATGCATATTTTTTATGCTGATTACATTAGGGATTTATGCACAAACAGCTGATGCAGCGATAATTAATCTTACAAAGTCAGATGAAGATACTGCAATCACTGACATATACGAACGAATTACACCGGCAATAGTTGTTGTTGATGCAGAAATGAAAGATGGAACATCCAGTGGAACTGGGTGCATCATAGACTCAAAGGGAATTATTTTAACAAGTTCGCATGTCATCGCTAACGCTTCTGACATTCAGATAACTATATCCTCCGGTGAGGTTTACAAAGGTGAAACAATTTCTGTTCTGGGCAAAGACAATGATCTTGCTCTTATAAAAATAAATCCTAAGCGAGAACTGCCAACACTAAAACTCGGCGATTCAGCAAAGGTGAAAGTCGGACAACGTGTACTGGCAATAGGAAATCCTTTCGGATTTAACGGAACTTTGACAACAGGAATTATTTCAAGAATAGACTACACAAGAAACAAATTACAGACAGATGCAGCAATAAATCCCGGAAATTCCGGAGGACCTATTGTCAATATAAAAGGAGAAGTGATTGGAATTAGTCAGTCCATATATAATCCTGACAACAATGTATCCAATATAGGCATTGGATTTGCTGTTCCTATTAATGAAGCAAAAAGTTTTATAAAACTTACACTTTCAGACTCTTTTCTAAGCAAAGCTCAAGAGGTAAAAGAACAATAGAAAAAATTGCCGCGGACCCAAAACGCGGCAATTTTTTTTACATTTACAGATATTAAACAAAAAAAAGAGGCTTTATAAGCCTCAAAATACCTTTTCCCGTTCCATTATATTAATCTAATGATTATTTATCTTTTTATTTGATTTTTATTTCTCTCTTATATATTATTTAAGTAATTTAGAAATATTTAATTGCCTTGACCTATTGGATAGAAAAATAAACAAAACCTAAATTTATTGAATATTTATACACAAGAAATATATTCAGTATTTAATAAATATATATAAAGTATATACTTTTATATTGTAACAATTTATTAAGAACTATTGTATACTTAGAAAACAGTAAATTTATTGTTCAGATTTGTTTTTTATTAATTATAAGGATGGAAAAGTTATGTCTAAATTTATAAAACGTCTCACAGATATAATCTTAAAGCGAAAAAAATCGCGGCTCCATTCTGTTTATAAAAAATTAAAGGGCAAATCCAAAAACCGGGGCAGGAGACTATTTACCGATGATGAAACAACTCTTGAACTGTCCGGCGGGCTGGATAAAGAACTTGAGAAAAGAGATTTTTGCACAAAAAATATTGTAAAAAAATATTTGAACAATCCCGATGGTATGCTCGAATATATTAAAGAGCACGGAACAGCTGTATACAAACTGGATTATGCTGATGTTATACTCGATTTTATAAAAGAAGAGGAAGGTTTTATTCTTCCCAAGAAGGGATTTAAAGCCCTTTACCTGAATCTTGTGCTGCTTTTTTCCGGAAAAAAAATTACAGGAAGTCTATTTTCTACAGAGGGTATGTTCGTACTGAGAAATATTTCCGTAAATATTTATACAATGCTTCATCAGTTTCATAAATGGATGAGTTTCAAAATGAACCTTCCAGGTTGTGATGATGAAACACAGGAGCTTTTGCGGGATATGATGTATAACAGAACTGACTCAGGAATGATGTCAGTGGAAGAAATTCTGTCTCTAAAAGAGGCAATTGCACGTGACCGAGAAGCAATTGATTTTGTACTTGGACTCGCCAGAGAGACAGAGGGCGCAAAAAATGCATTGAACAGACTAAAAGATGAGGGGTCTGCAAGTATCTAGTATTTAGTGTGTTATGAGTTTTAGTCCGGTTATCCCGCTGATAATAAGAGCTATGCAGAAAAGCCTGATTGCAGTAACCGGTTCTTTGAACAGAATTATACCGAATATTACAGTGCCTATAGTTCCAATACCGGTCCAGATTGCATAAGCAGTACCAAGAGGCAGGCTTTTAAGAGCAAGTGCCAGAAAATAAAAACTTGCAATCATAAAGACTACAGTAAAAAATGACGGCAAAAATTGTGAAAATCCGTGTGAAAATTTTAATCCTACAGCCCAGCTTATTTCAAACAGACCTGCCACAAATAAAAATAACCAGTGCATAAATTTCTCCTTTCATATACAAACAATAAGCCCGAAAGATATCATCAATATCTCCCGGGCTTTTATCCTTCCGTGTACAAAGAGTTATCACTCTTTGCGTTTTCTCTCGGACCAGCCGGCAAAACCGCGGAACCCCAGAAAACCTTAGTATTTTAAATTCTTATAATCATAAATAACAGATACTTCTGCAAAAGTCAAACTCATACAAACTTTTTGCTTTTTATATAAGTTTTATTTCTCAGCTTCATCCAGACCGTAGAAATGCTTGTATCCGGTATTATAAGCATTTACTATACTTTTGGCAAATTTTTTCCCGCTGCTCCAGTACGCAAGATGCGCAGAGAAAAACAGAGTATGGTTTTTAACTTTCGAATCGTCGTAAATAAATCCGCCCTCGGGCTGCATATTTTTTAACAATTCTGTTTCTTTAAGTTTTTGATATGTTGGAATTCCCGGAAGCGGCATTCCTATAAAATCGTTAGCATAATTCACTGTCAAAAAGAACATATCATTTTCTACCAGATATTTCATTGCAAGCTGTGACAATGCATTTCCAGGAGATCCTGCCTTTGAAACAGTTGAGTCAAAGGTCGTCAGAGGTGCACCAAACACAACAAACCCTCTTACCGCATCTTTCGGTGCACAATATTTTTCTGTATAATCATTTAACATTGGAATGGTGTCTTTCAGGTACTGCGTATTTGGATTTGCAACAAACTCATCATTGTCAGTATAAAATACCAGTTTGCTTTCTTTCAGGGCATCCAGACATGTCGGTTCAAAATGGCGATGTTTTATCAATGAATAGAGATATTTGCCTGTGTACGATGTGTCATTGTCGTTATACATCTCATTAATATTTATTATCGGAAGCCTGTTTGTCATATATTGGACAGTAAGAAGGCTTCCTGCGCTGTATCCGTATAATATAACTTCATGACCTTTTGCCTTTTGGTTTTTTACCAGTTCATTCAAATTATTCAAAAGATCTCTTGAATTGGATGATTTGCTTATCCAGATTGCGTCATGCAGGGTATGAGATAGTGTTTCTCTCCCGAACTGAGCTATTTTTGAGCTGAAATTTTTTGCATAAGCAAGCGCTTTGTCTATAACTTTTAAACTTTCTGTTGTTTTGTCAGCCCAGAAAAATATAATCGGCGTCTCGCTGATTTTTTTGCAGCCGCCCTTGAGAAGTTTTTTGTACATTAGCGGGTCTGATTCAAACTGTTTAACCATGTCCTCATGCACATTGTTAACGGATTTGTCAAAAGCCTCTTTTGTCTCATACGCTCCGTGTATGTATATAATATCAATCGGTTTTGCATCAGATTTTATGGGTAATTCTTCATCTTTCGCAAACGCAGTATTCGACAGCAAAAAGCAAACCAATCCGGCTATTATAAATCTTTTCATGAAAAACCTCCCTTGCCTGAGTGTATTATAATACCACAAGCAAGAAAAATCGACTGTTTAAAATTCAGCACTTTTTACAATTCTAAAAGCTCAGGCAAATCTTTCATTTTTATAAAAACTGAAGCATTTTTCTTAAAACTTTGCGGATCTGCGCTAACATAAAAATCCGTTCTTAAAACACCGTAAGTCTTTCGAAGTCCGGCTTTATCAAGGTCTTTTTTGATGTATTCTGAAAAACAATCTGCAGGATTTATGAATAGACTTTTTCTTGCAAAATGTTTTATTTTATTCATAAGATGCGGATAATGTGTACATCCGAGAATAATTTTATCCGGACGGAAGTCAAGTATAGGTTCAAGATATTCCAGCATTATAGCATCTTCATCCTCATCTTCATAATCTTCTTTTCTGTGCTCAACCATAGAAACCCACAGAGGACATGCATTTTCCTTCACTAGGAGCCGCCTGTCATGCTCTATAAGCGATCTCAAATACGCGTGGGAGTCTACAGTCGCATTTGTAGCAAGTACACCGATTCTTTTCAAATGCATCTCAGCTACACACTCTGCTGTTATCTGGATAATAGGATAAATTCGAAAATCATAGTCATCCATAAGCTCCTCATAAACCAGAGCAGATGAGGTATTGCAAGCCATGACTACAGCCTTTACATCCTGTTCTTGATAAAAATCGAAAATTTTTCTTACTATATCTATCAATTCATCTTTCGTCTTTTCACCGTACGGCAGGTTTTTTGTATCCGCATAATATATATAATGCTCATGCGGGCATGCTTCATAAAGTTTTTCGAGAACTGTTAATCCTCCGATTCCGGAGTCAAATACACCTATTGGTCTGTCTTTTATAATATCCATATCACTTATTCTTTTTAATATAATTCAGAATGCCGTCTACAATTGCCTCTGCTGTTTTTTGTTTTCTTTCATCTGTAATCAGGCTCTTTCGTTCAGCAGCGTTAGAAATAAATCCGGTCTCTACAAGAATAGACGGTGCAATAGAATTATTGATAACATAAAACTTCGATTTAAACAATCCTCTGTCCTTTGAATCTATTTTTGCAGCCAGAGATTTATGGACTTCCTGCGCAAATGCATAAGATTCATCAGTATAGTAGTGCGTCTCGACGCCGTATGGTTCTTCGCTCACACTTGAGTTTACATGCACACTGACAAAAAGGTCTGCATTTTTTTCTTCCGTAAATACTACTCTGTCTTTTAACGACACCGTGTCGTCATTTCTTCTTGTCATTTCGACATGGTAACCTTTATTCGTCAAAAGATCCGCAACACGTTTCGCAATATCAAGAGTTATGTCCTTTTCATAAATTTGTTCTCTTGTTGCACCGACGTCTGAACCGCCGTGACCAGCGTCTACAACTATCACTCTTATATCTTTGCCTTTCGTTATAACAGGAACTGATTTTGTTTTTATCACCGGCTCATCCGGAGATGTTACGGTTAAAGTAAGAGATTTGCAATCGAATCCTTCTTTGAGGTTTAAAGTTGCTGCAGGTTTGAGCGGAATCACTACCTTTATTCCGTATGGAATGATGGCTTCTGTTTTCAGTTGTGCGAGATTCTCTGATTTTAGATTTTTTACAAAAGCGTTATGATCAAAACCTGAAGAATTGTATAAGTTCAGCTCTACTGCATCTTTGGTTCTGTGGATTGAATGTATAATCGGGTTTGTGTATGTAAAACTAAGCTCGTCAGTTTTGCTGTTAATTTTTTTTGCACTATAAGTTTTTGTTGCAGCTGTTTTATGAAAAAGCGACAGTCCGGCAATCCTGTTGTCATGCCCGAAAAATATACTCTGCCCGTCATAAGAATAAATGGGACGGAACTTTTCCACGTCATCGCTTTTTATAACAAGACGGGCTTTCGTAGGCTCAAACTGTCCTATTTTTATAGTTTCTTTTTCACTTAAAACATACTCAACATTTCTGATATCAGGCGAAACATATGTATTAGGCATATCAAAAACAAGTCGAGACGGCTCGGTTAGTATTATCGGATTTTCGATTGAAATTTGTCCGACACCCCTGACAAGAGCGTTACCCCGCTTTACATCAATTCTGTTTACAAAAAACATTGATTTCAGTTTTGTGTCATTTTTTTGTTTTTCAACATTACTCAGCACTTTCTGCGCTGAAGGATTTCCGCTGATTGCACTGCTTGCAGGTGATGAATGAGAAGAGGTACCATTGTCTTTTTCATCTTCATCAAAGGTTGTGTATTCATAATATCCCGCATTATTCTTGCGTTCATCATTGTATACAGTAATTTCTCCATCCTGAGCAAGAAAATCATCTTTGTATGTCAGGATAAAATTGTTATCAACCTTTAACAGTTTTAAGTCGCCTAATTTAAAACCCTTATTGTACAGAATAACTATTCTTACAATATCAGGCTTTGTAGAAAACTGAGATATTTTAATCTGGGAAATTTTGCTGTTTTTAAAAGTCCAGCTTGTATTAGGTCTTGTTAAAACAGCATTTTCTATATCGAAATACCCCCTGTCACTGAGTTTTTTCAGCTTTATAGGAAGATTGTAGTCCGTTTTGGCTTCTGTTCCGAGAAATATCATATTGTCCGAATTATCAAACAGTATGTTGTTAATTTTAATCGGCTCCGGTGTCGGAACAGCCTTTGCACAGGGTATAAAAACAAAATTTATGAATAATAAAAGTAATACTAATATAATTTTTTTGAACATAACAATATCATATTACAGCTAAAAAACATGTCCACGATTTCAAAAAACTTCATAAATTGTTATAGCAGTACAATAAAAAAGCAGATACAGTAAAACCGTATCTGCTTTTTTTATAATAATTGGTTATTTTACTCTTGAACTTCCTCTTCTTCTGATGAAGACTCTTCATGTATCATATCATCTTCATCAATACCGTATTCTTCTTCTACGATATTTTCTTCATCAATTTCATCCTGCGGAAGTTCTTCTTCGTAATCAGCACTTTCTTCTGCTTCTTCTGCCTGTGCTCTGTAGGCAGCTTCAGCCTGTTCAGCTTGAGTCTGATTTTTGATATCAATTTTCCAGCCTGTTAATTTGTGAGCAAGTCTTACATTTTGACCTTCTCTACCAATTGCCAGACTCAACTGGTCATCCGGTACAACTACAAGTGCTTCGTGAGCATTCTCATCATCAGCAAGAATATCGACTGAAATAATTCTAGCAGGAGACAGTGCATTAACAATGTATTCTACAGGATCTTCAGACCATCTTACAATATCAATTTTTTCGTTTTTCAATTCACTCACGATAGTTTGAATTCTGCTTCCTCTGGGTCCAATACAAGCACCTACTGAATCAATATCCGGGTCGTTACTGTGTACAGCGAGTTTTGTTCTGTATCCGGCTTCTCTTGCAATTGATTTAATTTCTACAATTCCGTCTTCAATTTCAGGAACCTCCAGTTCAAAGAGTTCCCTTACTATTTCAGCATGAGCATGAGAAACAATAACCTGAGGAAGTCTGTTTGTTTCTTTTACATTCAAAACAAAGACTCTGATTCTGTTTCCGGGTTTATAATATTCACCGGGAATTTGTTCTTTATAAGGAAGTATTGCATCTGTTTTACCAATATTTACAAATACATTTCTATTTTCAACACGCTGAATAATTCCAGTTGTTAAAGTTCCCTTTTTGTCCATAAATTCAGCAAGAACAAGATTGCGTTCAGCCTCTCTTATTCTCTGCGTAATAACCTGTTTTGCTGCCTGAGCTGCAATTCTTCCAAAATTTTCAGGAGTAACTTCGATTTTGACTTCGTCCTCAAGTTCAACATCGTCACTAATTTCTTTTGCATCAGCAAGAGAAATTTCCAGGTTTTCATCTTCAACATTTTCTACAACGAGCTTTGTTCTGAATACGCCGATTTCACCGGTTGTTTCATCAAGAATTGCTTCAACATTAGGTGCTTCTTTAACTCTGATATGCTTTTTGTATGCAGCAACTAAAGCATCACAAAGTGAAGAAATAATTACATCTTTCGATATCCCCTTTTCTCTTTCGAGCTGCTCTGTTGCTTCAAATAAAGCTGTTCCGATTTTAATCATTAGTGTCTCCTAACTATTCAATTTCTAATTGAGATTTTTGTATATTTTCTTTAGGGATAACAATTATTCCATTTTCAGTTTCAAGTGTTAGTCCCGTATTTTCATCAAAATCTTTTATACGCCCTATTATGTGTTTATCATCGGTTAAATCATTCAGAGGTTTTCTGAGTTTAACATTAACAAGCTTTCCCTCAAAAATAATATATTCTTTGTCCGATTTTATTTTCCTGTCCAATCCCGGTGAGCTTACTTCAAGATTATATTTTACAGGAATAAGCTCGTCCAGAAAATCACTAAGGCTTCTTGAAATTTTTTCACAATCATCCAGAGTAACCGGCTTTTCTTTTGAATATAAATAAATTCTCAAAAACCATCTTCCGGACTCTTTCGAAAAATCGGTTTCTATAGGAACAAAACCGTATCGCATTGCGGTATTTTCCACAATCGGAGTGATTTTTTCAATAATATCAAATTTATTTATGTTTTTATGTTCCATAATATCCCTTATAAAAAAAGAAACGGGAACGCCGTTTCTTTTCTTCTTTATTATAATAACATTAAATCAAAATTTTTCAACCATAAAAATTTATTTTAATCGGAGTCCGAGAAATTCAAATAGACAATGTTTTGTTAACAATTGTAAACCCTGAAAACCTCTATAAATCAAGGTTTGAGAAAAATAATTCTCAAGGAGGTAGCAAAAATTGATACGCCGATGTTTTAATAAATATAAGTGTGAAAGAAGGTATAAAATTATGTCAAAAGTATTATTTTTCGTGTCCCCGACACTCAATGCACTGGCTGACAAAAGAAAAGGTACAGCCGGCAACAAAATAGACTGCGCATTCCAGCATTACAAAAATTCTACAATTTCAAATTTGCAAATTGGTGCATGCGTAGGTGCTGCAGCTCTCGCTGGCAGAGGTGCCGCAATGAAATCTATCGCTGAAGCAGTTAGCAACGGAGCAAAACAGCCGGGATTGCTTAAGACATTTATTGAATGTGTTAAAAAGGCTCCGACTCCGGTAAAAGTTGTTACAGGTGCTTTAGCAGGTTTGAGTTTGCTTGTCAGAACTTATAAAAAAGGTACAATCGAGCAAAAGTATATTGATCGTGCACAGTTTGTTGACCATACCTTCACACCGGATAATCCGCATGCTGTACCGGACGCGTATCAAGAGAAAAAATAGTTTTGGCAATATAAATAATAAAACGAAAGACGGTCCCGATGACCGTCTTTTTGCTTATAATTATATTTTATCTCTAAATTAAAAAAACTCCCGTTAGGGAGCCTTTTAAGTGGTGCCCTGGGCCAGACTTGAACTGGCACTAGGTTTGACCCTAATTGGATTTTAAGTCCAACGCGTCTACCGGTTCCGCCACCAGGGCAAATTAATATGAAGTCTATTTCAATGTGAGATTATCGATTAATAAACATCAGAGCATTTATTAAAAACTCCTGTATCCCACCCTTTATTTTATATAATAAAAAATTTTTTCTGTCCAGTTTTTTATAAAAACGATTTCGAATTTAGCTAAGAATAAACAATCATCGATGTTTTTTCATTCATTGTTCTAATTATCAGTTCTGTACTTGTTGCTCAACTGTCCGCATGCTGCATCTATATCAGCTCCACGTTCGAGTCTGATTGTTACTTTTTTGCCGGATTGTTCCAGAATGTATTTAAATTTCTGTATAGACTGCTTTTCCGGTTTTTGAAAATTGTCCTTGTCATTCGGATTATAAATTATCAGATTTATATTTGATTTTATGCCTGCAAGCAGAAGAGCGAGATTTTTCGCACACTCAACTGTATCATTATAACCACGTATTAGCGTGTATTCTATTGTAATTCTTCGACCTGTATCCTCTGCATAGTTTTTAAGTACGGGCATCAGGTCAGAGAGCGGATATTTTTTTTCAACAGGCATGAGCTCTTCTCTGAGTTTGTGCTCCGGAGCATGGAGAGATATCGCCAGTGTAGGCTGAAAATCCATTGCTGCCAGTTTTTTTATCTGGGGGATAATGCCGCATGTGGAGACAGTTATTCTCCTGATTCCTATTTGAAAATTTTTATTCAAAATTTCAATCGCCCCGAGTACGTTATCAAGGTTTAAAAGCGGTTCACCCTGCCCCATAAAAACAACGTTTGAAACTTTTAATCCTGTATCTCTCTGGATTGTGAGAATTTGTTCAACAATCTCTCTGGTGCTCAAATTTCTAACAAATCCGAGTTTTGCCGTTGCACAAAACTTACAACCACATGCACAACCGACCTGAGAGCTGACGCACGCAGTCAAGTTTGCACGGTTGTCAAATCTCATAAGTACTGTTTCTACACAATTTCCGTCGGCGTATTCAATCAGGTATTTTATTGTACCGTCTTTGCTCACCTGTTTATTTTTGATTTTAACATCTGTGACAACAGCTATTTGTGTTAGCTTTTCTCTTGTTTTTTTTGACAAATCTGTCATTTGTTCAAAATCAGAAACGGATTTTAAATAAATCCAGTTATGAATCTGTCGTGCACGAAAGTCTGACTCACCTATTGATTTAGTGAAAGCAGTCAGTTCTTCCAGATTTTTCCCTGATAAAATTTCTTTCTTTTCCATAATCTAATTATACTGTAAAAATTTTTTACGATTTTATGTTTATGTCGTTTTATGTTATCATTTTGTTTTAATATATTATGTATATGCTTTTAAGCTGAAAAATTCAAGAAAGTTGGGGAAGTTGGAAACTACAGACCAGAAAATTTCATCGGACACAAATACAGGCATGCAGCAGCAAGCAGGTGTAAAAAATAATTTTCCGATGATTGTAAAAATTGTTGAGAGCGTAAAAAAAATACTCGAAGAGGACAGACAGCAGAAGCATCCGCTGTTTATAAATGTAAAAGAATCTGTGATTTTCAACATAGCAAGAAAAGCGCTCAGTGATCCTAACATGCGGATTCTAATCGGTATTGCAGGAGAGTCTGCTTCAGGAAAAACCACTTTCGTGCAAAATGCTATCCGTTCCTGTATTGCTGAAGAACACTCAGAGTTGTATACAATAGTATGCTGTGACGACTATTATCATGACTGGTCTAAAGAGCTTGAAGAAGCAGGAAGTTATGAGGCATTTTTTGCAAAAGGCTACAGTTTTGATACCCCTGCCGCAATAAATCTTGAGCTTATGAAGGAACATCTTGTTTCTTTAAAAAACGGCACGGCAGTAAGAAGCCCTGACTACAATTTTACAACCTGCGAAAGCAAACCTCACGGAGTTTTAAAACGTCCTGCAAAAATTATTGTAAACGAAGGTCTGTACGTTTTAAATGAAAATGTCAGGGACGTTATGGACGTGAAGGTTTATGTTTTCACACCTTTTAATGTTATAAAAGACAGATGGTACAAACGTGCCGAATCAAGAGGAAAAACCGGCGCTGCCGCTGATATGCAGTTTGAGAATGTCAACACAACTGCTCAGACTTATATCCGTCCGGCTATGCAGTGTGCGGATATTGTTATGAACGGAGTAGTTTCAAGTGAATACATTCAGGAAATTACTGAAAAAATATTCCGCACAATTGACAATATAGCCAAGACAATGAACAAACACGCTTAGAGCAAATATACTTACGAATAAGTTCATAGCTTTGCTTTATTATTTTTATTTATTTTCCTGCAAATCAAGAAGCTGTTTGTATAAGGCTACTTCCTTGTCTGATATATCCTTTGGTATATTAAGACTAATTTTTGCATTAAGATTACCATAACCGCCGCCTTTTTTCGGAAGCCCAAGTCCCCTCAATCTCAAAGTGGCTCCGCAAGAAGTTTTCGGAGGTATTTTTATGCTTATATTACCGTGCAGTGTTTTTATTTCCTTCTGGCAGCCTATAACAGCTTCTGCCGGTGTAACCTCAACTGTTTTTGTAAGGTCAGTTCCATCAATTTTGTATTCTTTATCATTGAAATGAACAACAAGATATAAATCGCCATGCTGACCGCGTGATGAGGTTTTTCCTTCACCTTTGAGTCTTATTTTTTGACCTTCCTTAACTTCAGGCGGGAGTTTTATATTCAGACTTTTGGTTTCACTCACAACGCCTGCACCGCCGCAATTGTAACATACAGACCCGACACCGTTGCATTTAGGACATTTTTCAATACTGTTAATTTTCACAGATACAGGTTTCTGGTCAAATATATTTTTTGCGGTTATATTTATTGTCTGTGTGATATTAAGGTCAACTTTAGGTTCTTCCGGAGCGGTTCTTCTTGTAGTACGTCTTGTTGAAGACCCCATACCTCCAAGATTGTCATAAAAACCTCCGGCGCTTTGACCTGTGTATCCGCCAAAAATTGTTTTGAAAAAGTCAGAGAAGCCTCCAAGATCCTCAAAGCCGCCTGTTGTATAAGTTGCCCCGCCATAGTTTCCGCCGCCAAAGCCGCCGAAATCAAAGTTTATATTTTCAAACCCCGGCGGAGGTGTAAAATTAGCGCCCTGCTGCCAGTTTGAACCAAGGCTGTCATATCTTGAACGTTTTTCCTTATCAGACAGGACTTCGAATGCTTCATTAATATCTTTGAATTTGTTAGAAGCTTCAGGTGTTTTATTGACATCAGGATGGTATTTTTTCGCAAGTTTTCTGTAGGCTGATTTTATCTCTGCTTCAGAGGCATCACGTTTTACACCAAGAATTTCGTAATAATCTTTATATTCCATAGGCACAGTACCTTTATTAAACTATTTGTCCTTATATCATCATAATAATACAAAATCTGCACTACTTAGTTGATTTTAATTATTTATTAATAAATTATTCTTAAAAGTAGTCGTAAAATATAATAAGAATATATTCAAATAAAGTAACTTTATGAAAAAATTTTTAGCTGATTTGTTAATTTTTATTTTCATGGTCGGCATACTTACTCCGTATGCTATGGCGGTGCCTGTTCCGACTAGCAATCAGCCGCCGTTTGAGGGGATATTAAAACAGTCGGAGATAAAAATTGACAGTATTGACCCATTGACCGATGCAAGTTTTACCGGCAGATTTTTTCCGGGCGGCAGAGGAGCAAACCAGCTTATAATTTATACAAAAAACTCCGGATTGAGAACAGGCACAAACGAGTTTGGAGCTGAAGCTATTGTTATAGACAATACAGTTGTCCAGATAAGCGGTGCAGATTCTATTATTCCGGCAAACGGATTTATAATAAGCGGGCATGGAAAAGCAAAGAACTGGATAAATGAAAATCTTCTTGTCGGAACAAAAGTACATGTTGATTCGCAAAACAAAAAGCTTACCGCCTACCTCACAAACGACAGTTTTCTCTTTGCAACAAGAGAAAAAATTAAAGAAGTCGGGCAAATAATAAATTATTATAAAGGAAGCGACACTTTTTATAATGATTATTATTCAAAGTACTATATAAACAAAGCACAGGAAAATCTCAGACAGGCAGCCAAAAAGCCTGACGACACACAGAAATATTCATCTCAGGCAATTAACTGTGCAAACAAAGCTCTTCAGCATGCCATTCCATATTACGAATCCGAGTTCAAAGGTGTATGGGTCAGACCGGTAGAAAAAACCCCTGAAGATATAAAAAAGACACTAGATAGAATTAGAAGTTTCGGTATTGATAATGTATTTTTAGAAACATATTTCCAGGGTAAAACAATTTTCCCGAGTGATACACTTGCAAAATATAATGTGCAAAACCAGAGAAATGAGTTCAAGGGTTTTGATCCGCTAAGGATATGGATTGATGAAGCACATAAAAGGGGAATGAAAGTTCATATCTGGTTCGAGACATTCTATGCAGGAAACGAAAACCCCGGCAAAAATCCTCTGAATGTAATACATGTTTACCCTCAATGGGGTAATGTTACAAAAGCAAAATACAATTCCAACATGCCAGTCGCATCACTTTCCGAACACAACGGATATTTTCTTGACCCGGCAAACCCGGAAGTTCATAAATATCTTTTGACTCTTTTGCAGGAAATAATTGATAAATACAATCCTGATGGAATAAATCTTGATTATATCAGATATCCCCAGAGCATAAGCGCAAAATTTGCAGGCTATGAATTGACAAACTGGGGATACACACAGTACGCGCGTGATGAATTCAAGGGGATATACGGAGTTGACCCAGTAGAATTAATTTACGGAACACAGGAATGGACATACTGGGATAAATACAGACAAAACAAAATTACTGATTTTGTATACAAAGCAAAACAAATAACCTACAAGAAAAATATACCTCTCACCGCAGTCATATTTCCAGACAGAATAAAAAGTATGGAAGTAAAAATGCAAGACTGGAAAACATGGTCAGTTTACAACTATGTAGACGGATTCACACCGCTGATTCTTACCTGCGACAGAGACACAGCAGATTATTTAATTAGAGATATCAGGATAAACTCTCAACCTGCAACAAAAATCTATCCCGGATTGTTTGTAGCATTCATGAACGGCAATCCTGATGATCTTCTAAGACAAATTCACCAGAGCAGAAAGCTGAAAGCATCCGGAGTAATAATGTTCGACTATGCTCATCTGCAGCCGAAATATACAGATGTTTTGCTTGTCAGCGTATTTACAAAGCCTGATGAAATGAATCTCAGAGGTATTCCTCTTTCTGAAAAAAGAAAAGCAAAACAGATTATGAAAGAGAAA
>CALUSL010000032.1 GCA_944323425.1 Candidatus Gastranaerophilales bacterium
TATGAAAAAGTTCAAACTTTAGTTTAATTCACTTTTTTCGCGTTTTACGTCATAATACAATCGTAGGGATATAGTCCCTATACAATCCACAGAAACGCAAATTGACAATTGAACCAATGTCATCCTGAAGTTGTTTCAGGATCTGACAAATCCCGAGCAAGGTACTAATACCCGCGCCGGTTGACTGGATTGCTTCGCGTCTTTCAGACGCTCGCAATGACGAAGCGAGAAAACGTCATTGCGGCGGATTTGCCTTCTTTTTCGGCTGAGCTATAGCGAAGCCTGAAAAATGGCGTCACGACTAAGTAACAGACAAACGAATATACATTGGTCTGTAAATAGTGACCACGTACGGGTGAAACCCGGGGAGCGAGTGCGAAGTGGATGGCAGCGCAGCGAAGTCCAAGACAGCAACGAGCGAGAAGGAAATCCAAGACAGCCCGAGGAACGAGAGCGCGGCAATCCATAGAAACCTCCAATATAGGTAATGGACGTGACATTACGAAAATAACAACGCATCATTTTTCACACAATAAGTTAAAAATTCATTGTAAATTAATATTAAATCTCCCCAAATTTTCTATCAATTCCACAAAACAGAATATCTTTATATACATGAGGGATATTATATTTTGGAGAGAAAATGACTACTATCACTGCATTAAGCGGAAATCAGGAAGTTCAACAAGCTCAAAAAACGGCTTCCGGTACAAAAAACACAACGCAAAACCTGTTTGCGCCGGTCAATGCTCCTGCGACTCAACCGGTCACAAATAAAACTCTCTGGAATGAAAACACAAGAGCCATTTTATACAATATTGTCAAAAACACAGGCATAGCTTCATATACACCGACTTTACTAAAAGATGATAATACCGCAATAAAACACGCACAAAAGCACCTTATAGATTTGTTAAAATACTACGAAGGCGACAATTTTCACTATTATGAAGCAGTAACAATCCCGTATAAAGACGGCTATGGCTCAAAGACATGCGGTTTCGGAGAGCTAACTGACAAACCGCGTACACAAGAAATTGCATACAAAAATCTCGGATCAACGATTGAAAAATATACAGATGAAGTAAAAAGACTACTTAATGCAAGGCTTGGTAAAAACACATATGAAAATTTGCCGAATTCTATTAAAGAAGGTCTGATAGACCTTTGTTATAACAAAGGTCTGCCCAGAATTAGCGGAAACAAAACACTTTTAAACGCTTTAAAAAATAAGGATTTTTCAACAGTAATAAACAATCTTGATTACGTATATTCAGGAAAAACAAATGCCCCCAAAGAAGAAGACCCCGGATTATATAGACGCAGCTTGAACAGAATGATTTTGGCTACAAGAGATTTAAATGGTAAAGAGCTTAAAGAAGCAAAAAATATTATAGACGAATTTTACAAAAAAGCTGTAAACTGTCATAACAAAAACAATTCTTCAACTATTGAACTTGACAAAATTTATGAAAACTATAAAACAGGAAAAATTTCCGGCGCACCGGTAAACGTTGAATCAGGCAAAATAAAAGTTACAGATAAATATAAAGGAAAAGGTGTGTTTGCCGTTGCACAGGATGCTTATGAAAATATTCAGGATAAAGGAAATGTCTCTTTTAAAGAATTCTATGCAGAATTTATAAGAATAAACAGAAATCCGCAAAGTATTACACTCGGAACAGAATTAAATGTTCCGTTGATTAAAAATATAGAAACACCTGCACAAAAAGCGGATGTTTCAATTACAGCACCAATTGATGCTTCGCAAACAACAAAACCGGAAACACCGGCAAAAGAAACACAGGAAAACCAATCAAATGCAGAAGAAAAAGCAGAAAAACCGAAAAAAGGTTTCTGGCAAAAAATCGGAGACGGAATAAAATCATTCTTTAAAGCCATAGGTAATGCCGTTGCCGGCTTCTTTAATATATTTTCAAGCTGCAGCAGAAGGAAAGAAGATTCTGCAGAAGAAATAAACAATGATGAAAAAACGCAGTTTCAGAAAATGCTAAATGATCCTGACGTAAAAATCACACAGGACGGTGATTTTCATCTGGTAACAAAAGAACATACCGTCCAAAAAGGTGAATCTGTATGGAGAATAGCAAGAAAATACGGTATTGATGAAAATATTTTATGTGCAAACAATAATATAAAAAACAAAAACCAAATATCTGAAGGACAAACGCTTAATATTCAAAAATTAGGCTACAAAGTCGAAAAAGGCGATAATTTATACCAAATTGCAAAAAAATTCGGTTTAACCATAGAAATTTTAAAAGATATAAACAACATAGATGATGTGGACAAACTTGAAGCAGGACAAATGCTTGAAATCCCAGGTTTTACTTATACTGTCAGACCAAAAGATACGCTTTATGCTATTTCAAAACGTGTCGGAGTAAAGCTTGACGATTTGATTAAAATAAACAATCTCAACAAAGAAGGAATCATTTCACCTGGTCAAAAAATCAAAATCATCTACAACGATAGTGACTTTGCCATTTCTTCCGATAAAAAGACAGTAACTGTAGATAAAGAAACCAACACAACTACAGAAATAGTCGATATGAGCGGAGTAATAAATTTGCAAAACAGAGATTTGTTAAAAGAAAAACGTAAAATTAACGGTAAAGTTGTCGCAACAAGAGCTGTCTTTAATCCTACAAAATCAGGCAGCCTCAGCGGGAAAACAATAATCGTCAATGCAGGTCACGGTTATTCTCAAAACGGTATAGACGCAGGTACACCCGGGCTTAGAGGTATGGAAGACGAATGGCTCATAAATTATGACAACGCAATCCGACTGAAAGATAAATTGTGCGCAAAAGGTGCAAAAGTTATCTTTTTGCAGGGCAAAAAACGTTTAATAATGGATGAAATTAGAAAATCACAGAACAATGCTGATATGTTTATTTCAGTCCACGTAAATTCTCACGACAAAAAAACTCAAGACAGAACACAGATATATTTTGCAAAACAAAATCAAAGCAAAAAGCTTGCGCAGTTAATGGAAGAAAAATTTGATAAGTGGATTCCCCAAAATGAAAATATTTCCTCTAATGATATGTTTAAAATTGGAGGAAAACAAGATTATGCTCAGTCAAAACATGCAAACTACGACGTCCTGACTACAATGGAACGCAATCAGAACAAACCGAGCGTACTCTGGGAAGTTGCTTTCATGGTCTCGCCCAAAGGCAGAGAAAGAATGAGCAATCAAAAACTAATGACAGATTATGCCCAATGCATGGCAAACGCTGTTGATGAATATTTTAATGGCTAATCATTTTTTTGTACAACAATCGCTATCCAGTTTTCCTGCTTCAAAGTTTCCACTGTATGAAGCTCATGTGCTTCAATTGCCTCAAACACAACCTGTTTTTTCTCATCCAATATACCGCTCAAAACCATATAAGCCCCGTTTTTCATAAGAGCCTTTAAATCGCCCATTATTTCTGCAAGCACATTATGCAAAATATTTGCGGCAACAAAATCAAACTCTCCAGAATGAGTCTTTAAAAGGTCATCTGCTGTTTCATGCTTAAATTCGATTTTACTCAATACATTATTGACCTGTGCGTTATCCATTGCCACATCAATAACAAGAGGATCATTGTCTATTCCAACAGCCCGCGATGCGCCGCATTTCAGTGCAGCTATAGCGAGAATTCCCGAGCCGGTACCTATATCTGCAACAAAATCACCGGGTTTCATATATTTTTCAATTGCCTGAATACAGAGCTGTGTAGTTGCATGCGTACCTGTTCCAAAAGCAGAGCCGGGATCAAGATGGATTAATATCTCATCTTTTTTTAGTGCATAATCCTCCCAGCTCGGACATATTACAACATGCTCTGATGCACGCGTAGGTCTCCAGTGTTCTTTCCATTTTTTTGACCAGTCCTGATTAACAACCTTTTTTGCGTCTATAGACCAGCTGCCGAGTTCCTCTTCTGTAAACCCTTTTTCTATTAGATTTTCACGGGCATCATAAAATATTTTTTGGATATCCAACGGAGCAAACTTCTCTTCTTCAAACAATATATAGCCCTTAGCCACATCATTTGTTGTTTCAATAAGCTCTAAATCCTTATATTTTTCCTCAGCCTGAATAACTCCTTCACATTCAAATTGTTCAAAAAACACGTCCGTAACAAGCTCTATAGCCGAAGGGTTAATATTTACGGATATTTCATAGTAATCTTTCATTATTGATTAAACACGCCCATTCTTCTGAATTTATCGTATCTGTCATCTTTTAACTGTTGCGGAGTCATATCTTTCATTTCATCCAGAGCAGCCAAAATCGTTGTTTTCATTTCGTTTGCCATAAATTCGTAATCATAATGAGCCCCGCCCATCGGTTCTTTAATAACACCGTCTATAATACCGAGTTTGAGCAAATCATTACCGGTAATTTTAAGTGCATCTGCAGCGGTAGATGCCAGTGATGCATCTCTCCACAATATCGACGCACAACCTTCCGGAGAAATTACTGTATAATAAGCATGTTCAAGAACATAGACTCTGTTTGATACAGCAAGTCCAAGAGCACCGCCGGAGCAGCCTTCACCTGTTATAATAGCAATAACAGGCACACCGAGTTTCGCCATTTCTTTCAAGTTTTCCGCAATAGCTCCGCCTTGACCTGTCTCTTCCGCTTTAATGCCGGGATAAGCCCCCTGTGTATCAATCAATGTGATAATAGGTAAATCAAATCTATTTGCATGTTCAAAT
This sequence comes from Candidatus Gastranaerophilales bacterium, assembly GCA_944323425.1. Taxonomy (GTDB): domain Bacteria; phylum Cyanobacteriota; class Vampirovibrionia; order Gastranaerophilales; family Gastranaerophilaceae; genus CALUPY01. The sequence goes on from CALUSL010000032.1 coordinate 4,744, forward strand.
AGTCTCAAAGCCTTTCTATATCCCTGGGGCTGGGGCATGCCAAAATTGTATTCAAGGTTTTCTTTTGTAGTTTTTCCTTTCATTGTACCGATAATCATAACCGGACGATCATCAATTCTGGCAGGTCCGCCGATTATAGCCCTGTCATCAGTACCGCATCTGTCACCGTGCATTTCTATGAAATCTGTAGTCATCAAACCAATATAGTCCATAAAATTCGGACGATTAGGATGTCTTGCGATTTGAAGTTTCTGCGCAGGTTTCAAATTTTCGTACAGTTCTTTTTTGTATTCCCTGGATTGTTCTTCAAAAGTTTCAATTTCTTTTGACAAATCTATGCCGGATTCTTCACTCATTTTTCTAAGTTCTTCTATTTTCTTTTCAATATTTACAATAGGTTGTTCAAAATCTAATGTTAACATATTTATTTTCCTACTTTTTATGAAGTTTTAATATTGTCCCTAAGGTGTGTTTTAAATCTACTCTTTTAGAAATAATGTCCACCTGTCCATGCTTAAGCAGATATTCCGCAGTCTGGAAATCAGCCGGTAATTTTTGTCTGATAGTTTGCTCTATAACCCTTCTGCCGGCAAAACCAATTCTTGCGCCCTGTTCAGCGATAATAATATCGCCAATTGTGCCGAAGCTAGCCGTTACACCACCATATGTCGGTTCTGTTAATATTGTAATATATAAAATTTTTGCTTCATTAAGTCTTGCAACTGCACAGCTTGTTTTTGCCATTTGCATAAGGCTCAGTGCACTTTCCTGCATTCTTGCACCGCCTGATGCCGTAATTGCAACCATAGGAATTTTTTGATTAATAGCTTCTTCCATCATACGGGTAACTTTTTCCCCGACAACACTTCCCATAGAGCCACCCATATAACCAAAGTCCATGACAGCGCAAGCTATTTTTTCACCTTCAACAAGACCTGTGCCTGTTACTACAGCATCATCAAGGTTTGTTGCGGCTTTTGCCTTTCTCTGTCTTTCTTTATAAGACTCTGTATCCACAAATTCAAGAGGGTCAGCAGGTGTAATATTCTGAAAACATTCTTCAAATGTACCCTCATCAAAAAGCTGGGCAATTCTTGTTCTGGCATCTATTCTAAAATGATAGTCACAATTCGGACAAACCATCATATGGTGCTCTAAATCTTTACGTAACAACTGTGCATTACAGTTATAACATTTTACCCATAATTTACCTATATTATCATCTATTTTAGGATCAACGGGACGAGCCGCAATCTGTTGTTCTTTTCTTGTTTCAAACCAATCTTTTAAAGTCATTAACTTCCCCTTGTCAGTTTAGTCTTTACCATTATACTACAAACCAGTTTTTTTCAACTTAGTATCCCGGAGGACGAATCATAGATGGCTGGATTATAGCATTATTAAACATATTAAATCCCGGATTGTAATCATTATAGTCTCTTACTGATCTATCCATAGGATTTTCAGGACGATCAACCGGTGTCGTTTCTACCGGTCTCCTTTTTACTCTAACCGGTTTATTTTTCTTTTTCTTATTAGATTTGCCAACTTTTTCCGGTTCATTTAATACCATTCTTTTAAATTCTGCCTCAGAGTTGTCAGCACCCAATGCCATATCAATACCAAAAACAGTACTTTGTCTGTATGCGTCATAACCAAGCAACACCTTAAAATCATCCGGACCTATGGCAACATAAAATCTGTTTTCCTGAAGCATTTTATCGTTTGGCGTATCAGAAAGTGCAAGAGTAGCCGTGTACATCACTGTCAGATACCTGTTAAGTCTTAAAGACTCGCCAAGCTGTACACTTGATTTACCGTAATAAAAACGGTCAAAATACATTGGTGACTGTCCTGCTTCACCGCCTATATAATATGCAACATACTGCTGCCAGTTTTTAAACTGTGTTCTCAAAGTAGGACCGAATCTTGCCATACCATATGCCTCACCCGTTCCATAAAGTGAAGCTACGCTCTGTACAGAAATACCTAAATCCGCAGCAAAATCGTGATCCAAATCTTTGTATTGTAAAAAGCTTTTTGTGGACTGGGTCATCCATCTGAATCTGGTAGTACCAAAATCTCTTTTCCAGTCTTTAGCATAACCTGCCGTGAATCTGTTTTCAAAACGAACACCGATATCATCTAAATTGTATACTTTTTTATGAACAAGCTGAAATCCGTGCTGCGGCATTCTGCTGCCCATAAACCAGTCACTCATATAGGTATTTATTGCATAATCTACGTATAAGCTTTCACCTAATGTCTGTCTGCCTCGCATTACAAAACGGTCTTCGGCTGTTCCATAGCCGAATGCCGTACGGTTTGTCTCTGACATAAATCTACCGATTGCACCTACACCAAGCTCATCTTTCAACATTAAGCCGGGTCCTATTTTTAAAGTAGATCCTCCTGGAACAGGTAAAACTACTGACGGAGCAACATATGCGCCCATATTACGCATACTTCCAAGTTCTATCATATTTGTTTCGATATAATTTTGATCCTTATCCGTATACAGCTTTATTTTTCCGGCTTTTGCAACTTTATGCCCTTTCAAGTAAATATCAGTATTCACAAGCGTGACTACATCATGGTCTTTTCTTGAATCAATAATAATTTTGTTAGCTTTCAGATTCCATTTATTGTCAAATTTTTCTTTTATCAGATATTCTTTATCAATAGCATCAGGAAGTATTGGATTGTTAAAACCAAAAATTGAACGAGACGCAAACTTATACATACCACCCTTGCCTTCAAATTTTGCAGTCCCCTCCATCGCTTCTGTTTTGGCATCATAAACAGTTGCATCTTTTGCCTGAATTTTAATATTCATACGATGCATAACGGGTTGTGTAATAAGGGCGTTTTCATCATTGAGGTCAATTTGAACATAATCTCCGAAAACCTTCTGCCCGTCTCTTATCATAACAACATTATCGTAACCTTTAATGTAGTTAGTATCATGATTAAAAATAATTTTGTCTGCCATCAAAGTAGACTTTTCACTGGGGAATATTACCTTTGCATGCCCGACAGCCTCAAATTCATGTCTTTCAGGAAAATATTCAATTGTATCACTGTCAACAAGAACATCTGTAGGATTCGGCTCAGGCTCTTGAACAGCAGGCTCTTTCTGAGGCTGTTGTTGATTCTGTGCTGTTTCAGAAGGCTGTTCTTTTTCTTCTGTTTCAATCACATTTTCTTTTTCATCTTTTGACTTTTCAGTTCTTGAAAATAATTTACGTCCAAAGAAAGTCTTCTTTTCTGATTCCTCAGAATTTGCTTCTTCTTGTGATTTTATACGTGCAAGTTCTTTTTGTTTTTTCTTTTCGAGTTTAGCTGCTTCCTTCTCTCTTTTTTCCAGTTCTTTTTTTTCTCGTTTTATCTGTTTAGCAGCCTCTTTTTCCGCACGTTTTTGGGCTTTCAAGTCCTCTTTGCTCATTACATAAGTATCAGCAGGTGTATCAAAAACCTCTGCAGATAAAGCAGGTAAGCTTATTCCCGCCAGAAATATAAATATTAATAATATCGCTATTTTTTTCACTTACTTTTCCCTATTAAATGTAATTCAAAGGATTTTGAGGTTTACCGTTTACACGTACTTCAAAATGGCAATGAGGTCCGGTGCTGTATCCTGTAGAACCTTCGTAACCTATAACCTGCCCTCGTGTCACAATTTGTCCGGCGCTAACCACATAACTTGACATATGTGCGTAGAGAGTTGTTGTCGGCTGACCATTATATCGACCATGGTCTATAATAACAACTTTACCATATCCGCCATACCATCCGGAATAGATAACTTTACCCGAGTTTGCCGCTCTTATTTTTCCGCCGTTTACACCGCCGATATCAATACCGGAATGGAAAATTCTGGACTTAAATATCGGGTGAGTTCTGTAGCCGAAAGGCGAAGTAATCGGACCGGCAATCGGTTTCATAAAGCCGGACATAACCTTTACAGCGCTACCCTTAGTATTGCGGTTTATCATATTACTCAAAGCTTCTGATTGTTTTGCAAGTTCTCGTTCCGCCTTTTCATAATATGCTCTGTCCGTTCTGTAACGCTGGATAGAAGATTCATTTCTATTTATTGCACCTTGCAGATTTTGCTGCTGCGCATTTATATTTTTTATTGAATACGCAATAATGTTTTTCTGCTGTTCTACCTGTAATCTCAGTATAGCAACCCTTCTGGATTTTTCTTTGAGATAAGCGAGTCTCTTTTTATCTTTTTTGGTTATTACATTCTGATAATAAATTCTATCCAAAAATGTATTTATATCAGTAGTGGATAATAACAGCTGGAACATGCCTTTACGCTGCTTTTTATAAATCTGTCTTATTCTGTTTTTTGAACGGAACTGGGTTGCAGATAATTCTGCCATCGTATCATCAAGTTCTTTTTGCAACACAGTAAGTCTATCCTGTGCATTGGAATACTGTTTTTTATTTGCTTCAAGATTCTGGGATGCCTGTTCCAATTTCCGTTGATTTTTATATAGTTTATTTGTTTCAAGAGACTCAAGCCATCTCAATCTGACGACCTTGGCGTGAGTTTCTCTGCGTTTTTTCTCAATATGATTTTGTGTGCAATTAGCACTGAGAGAAAATGCAAAAAGTATAAATACTATAAAAAAAGCCTTTAAATAACGGCTGAAATATGACATACGCTAATCCTAAATTATTATTTTCCAGACATTGCAACAAAAGATAATATAACCGGTGCAAGCATAAATATAATAAATGATATAGCAATTATTCCAACAATTATTTTCTGGTTTTTTCTGAAAAATTCCATATATTGAACATCCACAATCTTTTACAATAAATATTTTACATGTAAAAAAGGTGATTTACAAGAATTTTACAAACATTCTTACATTCAGCCAATTTATGATATGTTATAAATATGATTGAACTTCTAATTTTATACATGTTGGACAAAAATGAACGTACATTATATTCTTTACGTGCAGACATAATAGAAAAATTCGGTTTTTTTACAAAACCCAGCATAGGAACACTGCATCCGGCAATGAAAAGACTATTAAGCAACGGAAGTATTACCGTGAGAAACAGTTTTTCAGAAGGCGGAAAAAAATCGACTTATTATGGAATTTCAGCTTCCGGCAAAAAACATTTTAAAGAATTATTTTTTACAAATTTTAGTGAAAACCCTACTCTGTTTTTTACAGAATTACAAACAAAAATTTCTACAATGTCTTTGCTGACAAATGAAGAAAAAACGTCATTTCTTGACGATACATTATTAAAACTGGAATCATTTCTGCTGGATTTACAAAACACAAAAGATAATGAATATATAAAATTTGAAGAAATACAAAAACTCCTTTTACAAAAAAATATATCTGACGTAATGAATTTTATTGAATTTATGAAAACATTGAAAGAGAAAATATAATGCCGGCGATAATAAGTGAAATATTAGAAAATTCAATAGCCCGAGAACTGGAGTTTGAAAAAGGAGATAAAATCCTGTCAATCAACAATACAAAAATGCAGGATATGATAGACTATAGATTTTTGATTAATTCGGAAGAAATTGAAATAGAAGTAGAAAAGAAAAATGGCGAAATAGAATTATACGAAATAGAAAAAGATTTTGATGAAGATTTAGGTATAGTATTTGAGTCCGCTGTATTTGACAGAATAAAACCCTGCACAAACCACTGTATATTCTGTTTTGTAGACCAGCAGCCAAAGGGACTCAGAGAAACTTTATACATAAAAGACGACGACTATAGACTGTCTTTTTTACAAGGAACGTATGTAACACTGACCAACCTTTCAGAAAAAGATAAAGAAAGGATTGAAAAATTACATCTCGGACCTTTATATATTTCCGTTCACACAACAAACCCCGAACTTCGTGTGAAAATGCTAAACAATCCAAAAGCAAAAAATATTCTAAACGACCTTAACTGGCTTAAAAAAGCAGACATTCCGGTGCATCTTCAGATAGTACTATGCCCCGGATACAATGACGGAGATGAACTCGAAAAAACATTTCAAGATTTTGAAAAATTCAAATCAATAATTCAGTCTATTGCCGTTGTTCCGGTTGGGATTACCAAGTTTCATAAAAACAGTCTGTCTCTTGTGACAAAAGAAATAGCGATTCAGACAATACAAACTATAGAAAACTTCAACAAAAAGATGAAAAAACATCTTGCTCAAGCAAGCGATGAATTTTTCTTAAAAGCAAATATGGAAATTCCACCACGAAAATATTACGGACAATTTGCGCAGATAGAAGACGGTGTAGGAGCAATCAGACTTCTCTTGGACGACTTTGAAAAAAGGAAAAAAAATCTGCCGCTAGAACTCAAAGAAAAAAGAGAATTCTGTTTTGCAACATCTAAATGTGCCGCTAAAGCAATAGAAAAGATTATCAGCGAGTTGAACAGGATAGAGAATCTTTCATGCAATGTCGAAATTCTTGAGAATAAATTTTTCGGACAAAATGTAACTGTAGCAGGTTTAATTACGGGTGAAGATTTTATTTCACAGCTTGAGAGAAAAAATTACAAAAACATTATTATTCCATCAGTCATGCTTCGACCGTACACAAACGATTTTCTGGACAATGTCACTATAGAAGAAGCTGAAAACAAGTTAAAAGCAAAAATATATCCCGTAAAAGATTTCTATTCTACAGAAGAAATTCTGGAGATTACCTGCGGGTAATTATATGTATCGTGCAGATTTTAGAATTAGAAAAAATATATAACAGACGCTGACCTTCTTTTCATACCCTTTCCAAAGAAGGGAATTTTATATTCTCTAGAGTATTTCAAAATTTATAAATTTTTTTAGGTAATATTTTTATCCTGCCCCAAATATTGTCTATAGTATTAAATTTTAAATCGCTTGACATTTTATAGACATTTGTCTATAATAATATTATGTTAAGTGAAAAACAAAAAAACTTTTTTGAAAATCTAAAAAAGTTATACGGCAAAGAACCACTGCCGAGCTTTGAAAAAATTGCCCAGGAGCTGGGATTTCGCCACAAAAATTCTGTCTGGCAATATTTCAACAAGCTGAAAGAAGAAGATCTGGTCAGAGAAAAAAACGGTCGTTTTTTCATAAATCCTGAATCATTCGGTGCAATTCTTTTCAGCTCGACAGTAAAAGCCGGTTTTGCTTCTCTTGCGGAAGAAGGCATAGAAAAAAGGGTATCACTGGACTACGATTTCGATCTGGACAACCCGTCAATCTTCATGTTCAAAGTATCGGGTGACTCTATGGTGAATGCCGGTATATTCGAAGGTGATACCGTAATCATAAAAAAAACAGCTTCAGCAAAAGACGGCGATATAGTACTTGCTTACATAGACGGCGGTTACACATTAAAAACATACCGTCAGAAAAACGGAAAAATATGGCTTCAGCCTGAAAATTCATCATATCCCATAATTACACCCAAAGAAAGTCTTTCGATTTTCGGGGTCGCAACCGGCATTGTAAGAAAATTTTAAAACCTATATATAAAATATCCTTCCCATGACATGGTGAAAACATTAACCCTACTTATTAATGTTTTCACCCTTATTCTTATTAAAACTTCGACAAAAGAGTAAATACTATGGCAGAAATAGCACTTGTAGATTGTAATAATTTTTTTGTTTCCTGTGAACAACTTATGAACCCTGACCTGCTCGGAAAACCGGTATGTGTTCTGAGTAACAATGACGGCTGTATAATTGCCCGCTCCAATGAGGCTAAAAAACTCGGTATTACTATGGGCATGCCTCTTTTTATGGCAAAAAAACAATTTCGTCATGCTCCCGTAATCTATCTTTCAGGCAGGCATCATCTATATCGAGATATCTCAAAACGAATTATGAAAAAATTATCTTCATTCACTCCCTCAGTCGAAATATACTCAATTGATGAAGCATTTCTTGACTTAAGCGGGCTAAAAAAGCTTTATAGAATGTCTTACAAAGAAATTATTTTAAAAATCAAAAACGAAATACGGGAGGAAATAGGCATACCTGTGTCAATCGGTCTTGCCCCGACAAAAACACTGGCAAAACTTGCATGCGAAAAAGCGAAAAAACTCCCATATACAAACGGTATTTATCGAATAAGATTCCGCAATATTGAAGAAGAAATGCAAAATACACCTATAGAAGAAATATGGGGGGTAGGAAAAAATACTTCAGCACTATTTCACAAATACGGAATATACAAAGCCAGTGAAATAGTAAAACAAAATGATTTCTGGCTGGATAAAATATGGGGAAAAAGGGGAATAGAGCTAAAGCAAGAACTCGAAGGTATAAGCGTCTACCCTGTTATAGACAAACCCGCACTGCCAAAATCAATTCAGCGCACTTCTTCTTTTCCCCAATTTTCTACAGATAAAAATTATATAAAAGCACAACTTCATATTCATTTGCATGACGCCTGCCGGAAAATGAGGAAAGAAAAACTAAAAAGTGAAATTATCGGTGTAATGCTCAGGACAAAAGATTTTCTTATAATATCTGACTCCATTGTGCTTCCTCAGCCTACAGACAACGAAATTGCAATCATGGAATATGCGGACAAACTTTTTGAAAAAATATATAGACCTGAGATAATTTACCGTTCCTCCGGCATCTATGCAGGAAAACTTTCACCGGCAGAAACAACTCAACTCTATCTGTTTCAGGATATAAAAGAAAAAAAGACGGAAAAATTGACCCGACTCTGGGACAAAATAGAAAAAAAATATGGTGAAAAGGGGCTACAAATAGGGACATATTTCACAAAAAATGAATAAAGCGGTCTGTTTTTAGCAGACCGCTTTGCATTTTGATATTTTAAATACAAACTAGAATGCGCACATTCTGTGTACTCTGACAAAGTTTGTTCTTCCTGTAATGAGGTTAGGAATTGAACCGATAATGATTACTCTGTCATCTTTTTTATATTCAGTTTTTTCAAGCAATAATTTATCTATTTTTTTCAAAAGCTCATCATTAAGAACTACATCCCAGTCCTTGCAATAAGGATGCATATCCCAATAAATATTGAGTTTTCTGCAGGTTTTTTCCTGATCAGAAATTGCAATAACCGGTACTGATGGTCTTAATTTTGAGAGTAGTTTCGATGTATAACCAGTATGCGTAAACGCAAGAATAGCCTTCGCTCCTAAATCCTCTGCCATTTTAACAGCAGAAGCAGCAATTGCCTGTGGAGTAGGTTCGTAATTCGGATTCATAGCAAGATCCAGATTATAACAGCAGAAATCACTCTGTTCAACATCATGAGCAATCATTGCCATCATTTTAACAGCTTCAACAGGATGTTTTCCTGCAGCGGTTTCTCCTGACAACATAACCGCATCAGCACCGTCAAGAATAGCATTGGCAACGTCTGAAGCTTCTGCTCTGGTGGGGATAGGTTCTTCTATCATCGATTCAAGCATCTGTGTAGCTACGATACATGTCTTTCTGTGATCAAATGCTGCATCAATAATCTGTTTTTGAACGATAGGAACTTTTTCCGGAGAAAGTTCAATACCGAGGTCGCCACGGGCAACCATAACAGCATCAACAACTTCAAGAATAGAATTAATGTTTTTAACAGCTTCAGGTTTTTCAATTTTTGCAATAATAGGAATATCAGCACCAAAATGGCTTAGATATTTTCTAGCAAGCAAAACATCATCCTTGTCTCTTACGAAAGACAACGCAAGATAATCAGCATCGTTGTCAACTGCAAATTTAATAAAGTCAACATCGCGCTCAGTAATAGCTGAAACACTTTTTGTTCCACCGGGAATATTAATACCTTTTCTGGGTTTCAATAATTCACCATGAACAACTTTTACATGAACTTTTGTGCCTTCTTTTTTAATAACTTGAATTTTAATTTTGCCGTCATCTAAAAGAATATATTCACCTTCATAAACATCATCTGCAACCCCTTTATAGTCAACGGGAATGATGTTAGGATCTGTTTGTTCCAGTCCGTATTCAAGAACAAGCTCCATACCCGGTTCAATTTTCACAGGCTCAATCAGATTTCCAACTCTGATTTTAGGTCCTTGAAGGTCAATCATAATCGGAATAAATGTCTGTAATCTTTTTGCAACAGCTTTTACTTTTTCAATAGTTTGATGATGTTCTTCCGCAGTATTGTGAGAAGTATTAATCCTGAACATAGTAGCGCCTGCCAGAATCATTTCCTCAATAATTTTTTCATCACGGCTGACAGGACCCAGTGTGGCAACAATTTTCGTTTTGTTTTTCTTAATGTTAATCATTTTCGTACGTCCTTATTAAAAAATTTCGACTAGTGTATTACAAATCTATTTTGCAATGTATGCAGTCGTTGCTTCCATTTCTTCACAAGAAGCATAAACCGCGTGACATCCGCAATCAACATGAACGATTTCACCGGTAACACCTGATGACAAATCAGAAACGAGATAAAGACCCGTTTTGCCAACATCTTCGAGAGTTACATTTCTGTTTAGAGGTGATTTTAAAATTGCGGCTTTAAGCATTTTATCAAATCCGGAAATTCCTTTAGCTGCAAGAGTTTTTACAGCACCTGCAGAAAGACAGTTTACACGAACACCAATTTTACCGAGATCTTCAGCAAGATATCTGGCAGAAGATTCAAGAGTTGCTTTAGCAACACCCATAACATTGTAATTAGCTACAACTTTTTCTGAACCCAAATAAGTCAAAGCCAGCATTGCACCACCTTCATTAAAAAGCGGTCTGGCACATCTTGCCATAGAAACCAATGAATAAGCACTAACACCGAGAGCAAGATCCCAACCGGCTTTTGATGTATTAATGAACTCACCTGAAAGATCTTCTTTGTTCGCAAAAGCTACTGCGTGAATAACAAAGTCCAATTTTCCATATGTTTTCTCATACTGGGCAAAAACAGCCTTCATCTGTTCTTCATTCGTTACATCGCATTCAGCAATCATTTTTGAACCCATTTCTTCAGCAAGCGGTCTTACTCTGGATTCCATAGCCTCATTTGCATAAGTAAACGCAATCTCAGCACCTGCTTCATGAATTTGTTTTGCAATAGAATACGCAATACCTCTTGTATTCGAAACACCAAAGATAATCCCTTTTTTGCCTTCCATCAATTTCATAAATAATTCTCCTTATAATTTGTTATCTAAATAATAATATTAACAAACAGTCATGTCTATTTTTTTTTACAAAAAAGTGCTACAATGTAAGCAGTTAAAAATGTGTTTATTAATTATTTAGGAAACGAGGTTATTTGGTTATGAGTAACGGTTATGGCAGAAATTTATTCAGAAAATCTGCATCAAAAAATACATCTGAAAATAAATTTAAAAAATTCAGAAAACATATTACTGACAGAATACTTGCAAAAATAGAAGAAAAAACTATCGGTCAAAGCACAATGCCCGTTACAGAATAGATTTGTATTCTTCTATGTATCTTTGAGCACTCTTGTTCCAGCTGAAATCCTTTTGCATTGCACTGCGGACAAGAGAACTCCAGGTCTTTTTGTCTTTGTATACTCCGAGTGCATAATTTATACACTCTAACATTGCATAAGAATCATAATTCCAGAATTTAAATCCATCAGAATTTTCGAGAGGATAACCGATAATTGTATCATCAAGCCCGCCTGTTGCACGCACTATCGGAACAGAACCGTATTTCAACGCAATAAGTTGTCCTAATCCGCAAGGTTCAAAAGCTGATGGCATAAGAAACATATCAGAACCTGCATATATTTTGTGGCTCAATTGTGCTCCGAATTCTATTTTTGCTCTTATATTAGAACTTGTACCGCTCAGATATCTGAACATATCTTCATATTTATACGCACCGGTTCCAAGAATAACAAACTGAGCATCCAGTTGTTTCAATCTCTCACAAACAGGTCCGATTAAATCAAAACCCTTTTGCTCAACAAGTCTGGATATTATCGCAATAAGAGGTTTTTCAGAATTATACTCAAGTCCGAATTCTTTCAACACCTCTTTCTTGTTTTCTGCCTTATATTCTATATGTTTTTCATCATAATTTCTGGTTATAGATTTATCGGTTTCGGGGTTGTAAACATCATAATCAACCCCGTTCAAAATTCCAACAAGCTTGTGTGCATTGTGATTAAGTGTCCAGTCCAGCCCGTTTCCGCCTTCATAAGTTTTAATTTCTCTGGCGTAATTCGGTGAAACAACAATAATTTTGTCAGAATAGTTTATTGCGCCCTTCATCCAGTTAAGCATGCCAAAATGCTCTAATCCCCAGCAATTCCATACATATTTATGATCAATCTGGGCAAAATATAATAAATCATCAAACCACTGCCCCTGATACGCAAGATTGTGAATGCTGTATACATTTTTTGTTTTACTGAAAAAAGGATCATCCTTGTAATTAACTTTCATATAAACAGGTATCATAGCCGTATGCCAGTCATTAGAATGGATAATATCAGGTTTAAAATTCAAAAGTTTGGCATACTCAATTACCGCATGAGAAAAGGCAATAAACCTTTCATGTTCATATCTTGTATCAATACATCTGGGATATACTTCTTTAAACGGAGCAAAATATTTACTGTTGTCCAGAAAAAAGACATTTATATTTGTACCCGGAAGTTTTGCCGTTTTTAATCGAAAATAATATTCACCGTAACTGTAATTTATTGTAAGTTTTGAATTTTCAATCTCTCGAATACCGTATTTTTCTTCATCAATAAAACCGTGCAAAGGAGTAAAGATTGCTATTTCATGTCCCATCTTTTCAAGAACTTTAGGCAGACTTCCCACAACATCAGCAAGCCCCCCAACCTTTGAAAATGGTGCTACTTCGGCAGATGCAAACATTATTTTCATATAAAACCCTCTTTTATTTATATGCGAATTATATCATAAATATCTACAAATAATAATATTTCATTATATGTCGGTTGAAAAGCAGATTAGGGGTTCTAGCCCAACAGTGTCCGGCGTGAATTTCTGTTGGGCTGAAAGCCCAACCTACTTTACTTACTTTTCTCTATTCACTTTTCATTTTTTTACAATGGTGTTTTTTCACCTTGCTTTCCAAATGCGACGATTTCGCTTTGTTTTTCAAAACAGGGAACTCTTGCGCAATTTTTTCATGTTCCCTGTTTCTCTTTTAGTTTATACTCTTTTCAGCCCTTTTTCTATTCTTATTTAGTTGGATTATTTCCATACTTTAGTTTGATTTGGGATTTCGGCTTTAGACTAGACTTTGAATAATTTTTTTAAATCCTCTGAAGGATTTGATGTTGTTTTCAAAAAGTCAAACTTTTCCGCTAAAAAATTAACCATATTTGGAGTAATAATATCAGAAGAACAAACCGGAAGAAATATATTTTTCACTCCCAAATGTCTCAAACTAAACAAATGAGATATCGTATGCAAATTACATCTGGTTAAAAAGACCGTTATCGGAAAATCTTCAAAATTAATATTTTGTTTTAGTTTATCCAAAATTTTATAAATTAATGAAGTATTAAAGAACGAATCCAAATGTAGAATATTATTCTTGTCAGATTTGATTACCGTTGATATTGCATAAGCATTTTCGGGAAGTTCATTTATTATTTCCTTAAAATATTCAGAAGAAAACATTGTATGATTTATCAACCCGATTATAAACAAATGTTTTATTTTTCCATCTTTAATTTTGCCGATTATATTTTCTACTTCACTCATTATTCTGTTTTCATCATAACCAACTTCTATGGAATGATAATCTGTTTCTTCTTTAAAACCTTTTGCTTCTTTTGCTGCTTCAATTATTGGAGCAAAATTATTGTTTTCTATTTTGGACATGCCTTTTCCTGAGAGTTCATTCGTTGTATATATCCTACCCCTCATCAATCTGTCGAGTTTATGCTGTGAATTTCTTGTTATCAAAATAGCACCTTTGAACATCTCAAAATCCATTTGAAGGTTATCAAGATTTTTTTGAAAATGTCCTGCTAAATTTTTGTAATTATCAAATTTAGGAAAAGAATGGGCGACAATCAGACTGTCATGTGTATAGACATTGATTTCCTCGTCCTTCACTGCCTCAAGCATCAATTCAAAATCTTTTAAATTTTGTCCTGAAGCAAGGATAGCCGGACCTTTTTTTACATTGCATGAAACTTTTTTAAGTCTTATTTTACCAAAATAGTCCTCGCGTGCTTTATGAAGTTTTTGATGAATTTCAAAGTTTATTCTCGCAAAATCGTTTATCTTTTTTAAAAGTTTAGATGCGCTAATAGACGTAAAATTCAGACTGTTAAAAAGTTTTAAAATTGCATTTTCATCCTCTTTTGTATCATCAGTATAGGATTTTAGTTCCATAAGGCGCATACTCGCACTTTTAAGCAACTGTAAAATAATTTCAGTCAAATTTTTATTAACGGCTGAAAGCGTTTTGTTTCTAAGTATAGCCTGTTTTTCACCCTCGTTTACAAGAGAGGAAAAATCAAATGCATCAAGTTTTATCGGTGATTTCAAAATCTGACAATCCAGATTCCTTTCCTCGCAAATTTTTATAAAAACTTTTTGTGCGTTTTCTTTTTCTATATGAATATCTCTTATTATACTTTCAAATTCACTACGGTTAAATTCATAACCAACAATAATTAAAGACAGATATTTTATAATCTTGTCTTTCAATGCTTGATTCTCATATCCCAGTTCCTGCATTTTCACTACATAATATGTAATCTGTTTCAGCTCATACAGCAAAACCTCAATAAGAGAATAAACAAGGGGATCCACACTGCAGCTCCCCTGTACAGCACAATCATTATATCTCATTTTGTCCCCGGTAAAATAATTAAACATAAATGTATTCTAAACCATCGCTGACCGGAATCCATTAGATAACAGACTAATCTCAAAATAGCCGTACAAGATGTATTATAATCCGCATTTTTATATAGTATAATTTTTTAGGAAATCAGAAAAATAAATAAAAAGGGGTTTATATGAAACAGTATAATAAAATACTTTTCTCTATCTTTGTTTTTACATTTCTTACATGTATAAGCGTATTTGCACAGGATTATTCAACGTTTAAACTTGATAACGGACATACGATAATAATAAAAGAAGTTCATGACAACCCTATTGTAACCATTGATACATGGATTAAAACAGGCTCTATAAACGAAAATGATAAAAACAACGGAGTCGCTCACTTTCTTGAACATTTATTTTTCAAAGGAACAAAAAAATATCCAACCGGACAATTCGACAGAATTCTTGAATCCAAAGGAGCGGTCACTAATGCAGCAACAAGCAAAGACTTCACTCATTACTATATAACAATACCTTCAAGAGACTTTAGAACAGCTTTAGAACTGCACGCTGACATGCTTTTACATCCGCTGATTCCCAGAAAAGAACTTGAAAAAGAAAGAAAGGTTGTATTAGAAGAAATAGCAAAAACTCAGGATTCTACTGAAAACAGATTATACGAACAGATGAATGAAAAATTTTATTCTGTTCATCCGTATAAAAGAAAAGTTATTGGCACAAAACAAGTTATAGAAACAATCCCCAGAGAAGAAATCCTTGAATTCTACAATCAGTGGTACCGCCCATCCAATATGATTACAGTCATAGTCGGAGATGTTGAAACCCAGCATGCGCTTGATATGGTGAAAAAAGAATTCACAATGCCGGAAAAAGAAAAAGTAAAACTTCCAAATTACAAGATGGATAAAAATATTGAACAACAATCCGAAATCATTACCAGAGATAATGTCAAAACCGGTTATATGTTAATCGGCTTCAGGGGTGTAAAAGCAAACGACCAGAAAGAACAGTATGCACTTGATGTACTTGCAACAATTTTAGGAGACGGTCGTTCTTCAAAACTCTATCATGTTGTAAAAGACCAGAAACAATTGGCATACAGCATTTCATCAGGTCATTCTTCAATGAAAGATGACAGTATTTTCTATATTCAGGCAAACTTTAAACCTGAAAACATAGATAAACTTAAAAGCAGTATATTCTGTGAAATTGAAAAATTGAGACAGGGTAATTTTGATGAACAGGATATCAAAACAGCAAAAAGTATTATTGAAAGAGATACCTACTATGCTCGTGAATCAACATCAAATATTGCAGGAGAGCTGGGATATACGACTCTCGTGTATAATGATACGGATTTTTATAATGACTATATACCAAATATAAAAAAGGTTTCGAAAAATGATATCATAAATGCCGCAAAAAAATACCTTAATCCGCAACATGCGGTAATCTCTATCATTCTGCCTGAAGCTGCAGAAACAAACACTCAATCTAAAACAACAAAACCAATAGCCGATGTAAAAAAAGCATCAGCAAAACTTGTAAAACAGGACAAAGCAACAAAAGAATATCTTTTAGCAAATAATGCAACACTTCTTATAAACAATAACAAATTAAATGATATTGTTGCAATACAAATTTACTCTAAAGGCGGTTCTTTTACGGAGAAAAAACCCGGAGTTGCCACAATTACCGCATCTGCAATGCTGAAAGGTACACAGAAATTCTCCGGTATTGACCTCTCACAAATAATGGAACAAAACGGAATAAAAATTGTTCCGTCAAATACACCTGACAGTTTCGTAATTTCTGTAAAAACAACTCTACCTGATTTGCCTTTAACCATGGATTTATTAGCAGAAATAATAAACAACGCCTCACTGGAAGAGCAGGATATTGAAAAAGTCAAGACAGAAAAGCTTGCTGCAATTGAAAAACAGCGTGATGTACCATCTAATGTGGCGTTCGAAGAGTTCAGAACAGAGCTGTGGAAAAATACGCCGTACGGAAGGACCGGGAAAGTTCTTGAAAACACAATTCCCTCCATAACAAGACAGGATGTAGCAGATTATTATAAAACAATATCAAATCCGGAAAATATTGTTATTTCCGTAAATGGGAATGTAGATGACAATAAAATAATCAGTTATTTTGACTCGATACTGTGTTCAAAAAGCGGAGAAAAGGTAAATTATTCAAACTATAAAAAACTATTCAAACAATTACAAAAACCGGTAACAACAAAAACCGCAAAAAATTCTGAAGCAGCATGGGTTGTAGCAGGCTGGCAAACAGACGGACTAACAAACATAAAAGACGCTGCAACACTACAAATTATAGATGCAATAATGGGTTCCGGCATGAGTTCAAGACTTTTCAATAGATTGAGAGATGAACAGGGACTTGCTTATCAGGTCGGCTCAATATTTGTACCAAATGTAAACAGTGGTCTATTCGCTGTATTCATAGGAACAAATCCAAAAACAGCACTGCATTCAAAAAATGAACTATTAAAACAAATAGATATTTTAAAAAAAGAATTTGTCGCTGACAAAGAGCTGCAAGAAGCTAAAGATAAAATACTAGGTAATTTTATACTTTCTCAAGAAACAAATGC
>CALUSL010000033.1 GCA_944323425.1 Candidatus Gastranaerophilales bacterium
TCTCGAACATGAGATTATCACCTGCTTTGGCAGGTGCGGTGAAAATTTAATAACCCTGTGGGGGATTAGCTCATTTGGTAGAGCACCTGCTTTGCACGCAGGGGGTGAGGAGTTCGATTCTCCTATCCTCCACCATTTAATTTAAGAGCCGAAAGGCTCTTTTTTAGTATCAAAGGATGGACAGGACATGGCGGAGAATCAAACAACTTTAACTGAACAGGAATTTTTTGATAGAAATGTAAATATTTCATACGTTGATCCGGAATTACCAACGCCTGATAATAAAATTATATTTAAACATTATGCTTGTTCTGTCTTGCTGTACGGATTTTGCGTAACACTTTTCTGGCTGAATCCGTGGTTTGCAAGTCTTATGCAGCCAAGCATAAAAGGAGTATCATCAAGGGAATTTCTTACATATATTTATTTTGCATATTTAATTATTGCTCCAATAATTTATTTCGGGTTTAAACCTAAAACAATTTGGATTTCTCACAACATTATAATCATCAATTACCTGAAAAGAATATTTAAAGAAAAAAATAAATTGCGAGCACTTACAATTGATGAAATTAATAAACAACTAACATTTTATAAACCAACTTATAAAGAATCTCAATCGATAATTTTATTATTAATAAAACTATTCTTTGGAACCCAAATGCTTTCTTATGCATTTACAAATTTTTCGATAATGCTGGAACAAATTCCTGTATTAATAATAATAGGCAAAACATTTTCCTTCGAAATGCTGAACAAAGTTCTCGGTAATTTTTGCTGGCAATTTTATGTTTCGGCAATAAATATTATATTCTTAATAGATGTCTCTCTTTTCTCAATAGGGTATTTTACAGAAACAGTTTTTTTCAAAAATAAAATTCGCTCTGTTGATAATACTCCGGCCGGTATATTATTTTGTATAATATGTTATCCGCCGTTTCTCAATATATCAAATGACTATTTCGGAATGTTTTTCGAAAGAAATAATTTAAGCGTTTTTGACAATCCATACCACTGGCTTACAGTACTTTTGCATATACTGGCTCTGGGCTTTATATCTATTTACGTAGCAGCGTCAATAGCTTTATTTACAAAAGCCAGCAACCTGACGAACAGAGGAACGGTTGACAGATGGCCGTACAGCGTAGTTCGACATCCTGCTTATATTTCTAAATTCAGCTATTGGATTTGTTGCGCATTACCATTATTTCTTGTTAATTTTAGCGCTCCGGATTTTAACATCTACAAATATATTCTTATATCAATAATAATGCTCTTGAGTCTGTTTGTATGGGCAAGTATTTACTACTTCCGTGCATTAACAGAAGAAAGACATCTCATGCAGGATCCGGAATACAGAGAATACGTCAAAAAGGTAAAATACAGATTCATACCAGGATTGTGGTAAACACAGATACTTTATTTACTTAGATTTAAGGTTTTTAAAACTTAATCAAATCATTTTCAATACATTTTCTAAAATCTTCTGTTATATCATTTAAGTCTATAACATCAATTTTATATGGTATAGTGGATTCTTCAAATTCTGATTCTATCTTTAATTTTGTTAAATCATCAATTTTTTGTCCCGAGTCATCAATTGCAATATCAATATCGGAATACTGTTTAGCCCGACCTTTTGCTCTTGAGCCAAAAATATAAAAATTAGTATTCTCATCAGGCAAATGATTTTTTAATATTTGCGATATTTTCTCTAGCACTTTTGGTTCAATATCGATTTTTTTCATATTCTCTCTTTTAATTTTAGAAGCAGATACTTTGCATCTTTAAAAAAATCGTTCACAATATCAACTACCTCCAGAGCCTTTTTTTCATCATATGTATGCGAAGTCATATTTCTCTTTTGGCGGTATATTGTCCAGATTTCCAGATTATTTAACAGAATCCCGATACGATTTGCTTCTCGTATAGTTCTGTTAAAATCCATTGTATCGACTTCTTCATTTTCTGTCAGATAAATTTTCAAATACCTTTTTATCATTTTTATTGCAAGCGAATACGTATATTCAAAACGTTGAATTAGCGCATCACGTATAGCTGTATCTTCTTTTTCTTTCCGGTATCTTACTATTATTTCATCCAAACTGTTTAAGGCTTTTTCAAAAGATACTAAATTTAAAACATTTTCTTCCATAAAATACCTTTGTATTAAAAATTTGTTCTTATCATATCATTAATTTCGAAATAAAAAAAGTTTTAAATTCTTAGCCGGAGACTACAATTTTAATTTAAATATAAAGGACCAATCTTTTCTTCATCACATTTATTATTCCAAAATCATACCGGCTATTTTCTTCAAAAAAAATCAAACAGCAGCATGAAAAACAAAAAGGGAATCCTGAAATCAGGACTCCCTTTTTTATTCTTACAAAAAAACTACTTAACAGCTTCTTTGAATTTTTTACCAGCTGAGAAAGCAGGAACTGTTTTTGCAGCGATTTTGATTGTAGCGCCTGTTTGAGGGTTACGACCAGAACGTGCAGCTCTTTTTCTGGGTTCAAAAGTACCAAAACCAACTAAAGTAACTTTTTGTCCTTTAGCAACTGATTTTGTGATAGTTTCAAGAGTTGCAGCGATTACATCAGCAGCAGCTTTTTGAGAAACTTTTGATTTTTTTGAAACTTCTTTTACTAATTCTTCTTTGTTCATAAGAACCTCCTTTATATTACATGAGATATTATATATATTTTTCGCATTTTAGCAAGCTTTTTTATTAAAATTTTTTTCTCAAGAATAAAGTTTATAAAGGAAGTTAGCAGCTTAAGCCCCCGAAAAACACAGTATTAGCAAGCATTTTAAACATTAAAGGTACTATAATGTCCACGACGGGTCAAGTCTTCCAAATTTTACGTTATTGTAAAAATAAGTTAAAATTTGGTACGCGTTGTAGCCCTGTTTTGCGAGATTGTTAGCACCATGCTGGCTCATACCAATCCCATGACCGTTTTTCGAAATACCCTCATCAAAAGACGGAACCGCGCGCAAATACGGCAAATCTTTGTTCCAGACCTGACCAGAATTCACTGTATGCCCGCCGGCTGATGCCGAATAATAGGCGGGAATGACCTTTTTATTGTATGTAACAACAATCCCCTTTGTTTCTATAACAGCTTTGTTTGTCGAATAGGTTTCACTTGATGCACCTCCATATGCCTGATCTTCCGGAGTGTCTTTCAAATCATATCCCCGGGATGCACGTTTACCTCTGTTCGCTATCGCATAACTTCTTGCTGCAATAGCTTGAGCTTTCAATGCTTCATAACTCCATTTTGAGGGCATTTCTGAAGGTACTACCCCCAGAATATAGTCTTCCAATGGTAAATCATTTATAACAACAATATTGCCGCCTCTGTTCTCTACAATAAGAGAACCTCTATACCAGCGTTTTTTCGCAGTGATGTAGCCTTTTCCGGTCGGTTTAATGATTACGCGTGCTACATTCAGATTATAAAAACGTCCGCCTATGGATACAGACAGACCATCTCCTTTTGCTCTGAATACATATGGTTTCATCGGAGTTATTTTATAGAAAGGGTTGTTGTCAGCCGCATTAATCAACACACCGGTGGTGCTTGTACCGATAGTAGCTTCTTTTACTCCGTCGAGCAATCCTATCTTCATAGCCTCTGCTTTTTGCGGCATAAAGCATATAAATAACAAAATTAAAAATAAAATCTTAAAATACTTCATTTTTGGTTTCTGCTTTTTCTAAAAATTCAATAATATCGATGGCAATATTTTTTCTCAAATCATCATCTGATTTTTTCAGATATTCAAACGCTGTAGCGAGTTTCTCATCAGAATCATACCAGCGCAGCATGACATAACCGAATGCGTCAACAATCCCGTGTTCAAGACTCACTCCCATATCCTGTGCCTTTGATATAATCAAGTCAGCACAGTTTGCCTGTGTTTGCGGCGATGTATTCTGCATAAGGCTGACAGCAAGACTAACTGTAGCGTCTTTGTCGTACCAGCGTTTTTTCATCATTAAATCCTCTAATGTTTACATTATAACATCAAAAAAATTCATGAAAAATATGTTTATATTATAATTAATGCAAATATAGTAATAAATGTCTTTGTAAGGAAGAGAAAATGAGCAAATATTTATTGGAAATAGGTACTGAAGAATTACCGCATAAGTTTATAAAAAGCGGGATTGCACAATTAAAATCAAATTTTGAAAAGCTGTTAAATGAAAACAAGATTGAATACTCTGATATAAAAACCTATTCAACGCCAAGAAGACTTGCTCTTATTATAGAAGGACTTTCGGAAAAACAACCCGATACAGAAAAACTGGTCAAAGGTCCTGTAGCAACTATTGCTTTTAAAGAGGACGGATCGCTTTCTCCCGCAGGCATGGGGTTTGCAAAGAAAAATAACGTATCGGAAAAAGACCTGTTTGAAAAGGACAATTACGTTTGGGCAAAAGTTTCTATAAAAGGAAAAGAAATATCTGAAGTATTGAAAGACAATGCAGAAACAACCGTATTGAAACTGCAAGGTCCATATTTTATGAGATGGGCAGAACTTGATGTAAAATTCCAACGTCCCATAAGGTGGATTGTCTCTCTTCTTGATGACAAAGAAGTAAAAATAAAAATTGCAGAAGTTGAATCAGGAAAATATTCAAGAGGACACAGATTCAATTCTGATAAAGTTGAAATAAAAAATCCTGACAGCTATGAAAAAGCTCTTTTTGACGCAAATGTAATGGCAGACCAGGAAAAAAGAAAGCAGCATGTTATAGAATCTGCAAAGAAAAAAGCTGCAGAAATAAACGCAGAGGTCTATCTTGATGATGATCTGGTAGAAGAGGTTACGAACCTTTGTGAATGGCCGGTACCCGTAATTTGCGGATTTGATGAAAAATATCTTACAATTCCTGACAAAGTCACTGTAACTGTTATGGCTGTACACCAGAGATATTTTCCTATATATAAAGACGGAAAACTTTTAAACAAATTTATTACCATGACAAATTACATAGGAAATGAATTTGAAAATATTAAAGCTGGAAATGAGAGAGTCGTTGTTGCAAGACTAGATGACGCTATCTTCTTCTTCAACGAAGATACAAAAAAACCTTTTGCAGACAATGTTGAAAAACTAAAAGGAATAACTTTCCAGAAAGGCATGGGAAGCGTATACGATAAAACAATGCGCATCATTGAACTCTCAAAATATCTTTCAAATGAATTAAAAATTGCAAATACAGAAACAATAGAAAGAACGGCTCTGCTTTGTAAAGCGGATCTTGTCACAAGCCTTGTATTCGAATTTACCGAGCTTCAGGGCTTTATAGGTTCTGATTATGCAATGAATGCAGGAGAAAAACCGCAGGTTGTACAGGGTATAAAAGAGCACTATTTCCCGCTTGGTGCTGACTCCGAACTCGCAGAATCCATTGAGGGACAGATTGTAGGTATTTCCGATAAAATTGACACTATATGCGCTGTTTTTGCTGAAGGCAAAAAACCCACGGGTTCTGCAGACCCGTTAGGAGTAAGACGCGCAACACTGGGTATTATAAAAACCATCATTCAGAAACAATTGAAAATAAATCTCGAAGAGTTAATTAGAAAATCAGTTAATCTTCTGCCAATAAAAACAGCAGAACCTGAAAAAACAATTGAAGATGTAAGAACATTTTTTGAACAAAGACTCAGTATACTTTATACGGAACAGTATTCACACGATATTGTGGAAGCTTGTATTTCCAACAAATCTTCACTGGCAGACCTCAGCGACTTTGTAAAAAGGCTGCAGTTTGTATCTGAAATAGTAAAAGAATCTGACTTCAGTGCATTTAATGAAGCAGCAAACAGAATCATAAGACTAATAAAAGACAAAAACATAAACTCTCATGCTGACAGAAATCTATTTGTAAATGAGCATGAAAAGAAACTTTATGACTGTATTTCAGATATAAAATCAGAAGATTACGAAGCTCTATATAGAGAACTGAAAGGTTCTGTACCATATGTAAACAGTTTCTTTGACAATGTTCTGGTTATGGACAAAGACGAAAAAATAAAAGAAAACCGTATGGCTTTAATAAATTCATTAAAGCTCAAGTTCGACAAAATTGCTGATTTCAGTAAAATTGCCGGCTAAATTGATAAACGTACATTAAGCAGATAGGGGTTTAATATGAAAGTATTAATTACGGACAAAATTAATGAAACAGCAAAAAAAATTATCGAAGAAGTAGCTGAGGCAGATTTGCTGCCTACCATGCCCGAAGACGAACTTTGCAAAATCATTGGTGAATACGATGCATTAATGGTAAGAAGCCAGACAAAGGTTACCGAAAAAGTTCTGGAAGCCGGTAAAAACCTAAAAATCATCGGCAGAGCAGGTGTTGGCGTGGACAATATTGATGTTGAAAAAGCTACGCAAAAGGGGATTATTGTAGTAAACTCTCCGGACGGAAACACTATGGCAGCAGCTGAACACACAATAGCTTTGATGCTTGCAATGAGTAGAAATATTGCTAAAGCAGCTGCCTCAACAAAACAGGGTCTCTGGGAACGCTCAAAATTCACAGGTCACGAAGTCTACCACAAATCATTAGGTATTATAGGCTTTGGAAAAATCGGATCTCATGTAGCAAAAGTAGCCCAGGCGCTAGGCATGGAAGTTTATGTTTTTGACCCGTACACATCTAAAGAAGTTGTTGAAAAATACGGAGCAAAATATATTCCGACCCTCGATGAATTCTGGGGTATACCGGATTATATAACAGTTCATACGCCGAAGACAAAAGAAACAGCTTACCTCATCAACAGAAACACAATAAACAGAATGAAAAAAGGTGTAAGACTTATAAATTGCGCAAGGGGCGGTATCATTGAAGAGGCTGCACTTAAAGAAGCACTGGAATCCGGACAGGTTGCACAGGCGGCTGTTGACGTATTCGAAGGGGAACCGGATATTGCGCAAAATCCTCTTGTTTTAACAACAGGAGATATCTTGCTCACCCCGCACCTCGGCGCAAGCACTGAAGAAGCCCAGCTCAATGTTGCTGTAGATGTAGCCGAACAAATAAAAGAAGTTCTGTCCGGCGGTTCTGCCAGAGCTGCGGTGAACATTCCTTCGTTAAAACCGCAAAAACTGGAACCTGTGAGAGATTACATGCAGCTGGCGGAAAATATAGGTGAGCTTGCGATGCAAAATGCATCAGGAACACTGAAATCAATAGCCATTACAGTAAATGGAAATCTTGCTGATCTTGATGTGTCACCTCTTGAAACAGCTATCCTTAAGGGTGTATTTTCTTCGTTTATGGTAGACGTGAACTATGTAAATGCTCCAATTATTGCACAGAACAAGGGTCTTGACGTAACAACAACAAAATCACAAAAAAGTTGTGACTATATAGGCTCAATAACAGTAAAACTAACAACCGACAAATCAGAAACAGTGGTTGCCGGTGCACTTATTGCCAAAGGAATGCCAAGAATAGTAAAAATCAATGATTATGACACAAGTATAGAACCGGAAAAACATATGCTTCTTGTTCCGCACGAAAATAAACCGTCTATGGTTGCAAAAGTAGCAACGGTATTAGGCGGCAACGGCATAAATATAAGCAGAATGAACGTTGCGCAAAAGTCGGAAAATAATGATAATGTTTCGATTATGATTATCAACACAGGTTCTGCGGTAGATGATGCAACTATAGCTGATATCAACGCTATTGACGGCATAACAGAAGCAAAATACATAAAGCTGAGTGCTTAAAGAGATTTACGTTAAAAAAAACGGGGGAAAAATCCCCCGTTTTTTATATGTCCTAAAAATTCAGAGCATATGCAAATATTTCTGCGGCGTTATGATTATGCCACCTGCCATCATCATGCGTAAACAGGTTATACCAGTGACTTTCCGGAGTATTATCAGTTGAATATGACGGATTCGTCATCATTAATGCATGAGTGCTTGTGTCATAACGAAGCGGAAAGAGGTCATGCATCTGCATAAAACTGGGAAGTTTATCACTAGGGTATTCAAAACCGAACAGACAGGAACGCATCCTGTTCAGCCGTTCTTCATATGTACAGCCGCCTTCATCATTGTCATTTGAAACTTCAGGACCAGGAGCATATTCACGACAGTATTTGTATAGTTCTGACCAGTATTTTATATCGTCTATACTATTAGCATCCCCCCAGGCCGTACCTGCGGTAAGCCCCATTTCTTTGTAACGCATAATATCCCAGTCACAACGTTCGCCGACAAAGCTAAGAGCTTCATTTCCGGATTTTTTTCTTATCATAAAGATAATATACTGCATCTGTTCATAATCAGGAGTTGCGCCAACACCGGTATAATGCCATGGTTCATATCCGTTCACATGTTTTGCTGAATCAATGAATACTGCATCGAATCCAAGTTTTACAATTTTCACCATTTCATCAATATAAAGTTTCACATGACTCTTATTACTCCAGTGAAAAGCTTCATCTTCACGATACGGATGAGTTATTTTCAGCTGATCTTCGGATATCAGCGTACGAAAACCGGTTTTTAGTCCTCGAAGATGTGCAAGGTCATTGAATATTTTTATCTGCTCCTCCGGGGAGACGGCATCTTCTGCAGAGGCAAGTTCTTGTGAATATATATTTTCACTTATCCCCGCATTTAATTTTATTCCGTACAAAGAATTTTCTTCCCCGACAGGTTTATTGTAGCCGTCTCCGTAAATATTAGGAAAAATCTGAGATAAAATAACACAATTTGCCCAGCTTTTTGCAGAAGGAGGGATAGCGGGTAAAAGCTTTATTGCACTCAAAATCCCGTCAGAACATCTGTTGTCTATCATTTTTGCAATTGTTCTGTTATTTATCTCTATATAATTAGCATTTCTGCCCCATTTGTCGCCAAAATCCGGAGATTTTATATTTTCAGGTACATATCTGTGAAATTTTCCGTTTTCACTCAGCGTAAGTATAGACTCCACAGCCTGCTTTAGCGTCCTGTTCAGAAGCTCAGGCGGTGTAATTTTCGCAATCCATTTTTTTCCAAAAGCGTCACCAACGCCCTGATAAGCATGCTGTTTTGTCCATTCATCGTAACTGAGCACGGCAGAACCGGACACTTTTTTCAACATCTTATTTACCGGTGATTCCCAAAACCGCTGTTTATACAGATCAGAAATCAATTTATTATAATCTTGTTGTATTGTATTTATTTCTTCCATATCCGGAGTATAAAATCGGACGGAAGTAAAAACATTACCGCTTTCTACAAAATTAAAAAGTTTAATTACTCACATTGATAGCCCGAATGTATAACTTAATAATTTCCTGACATGAACACAAGATAATACTTAAACGAGCCGTAATAAAGGATTATCAGGAACATGTTTCCTTCAATATATTCTGTTCTGATAAACGATTGCGGCGGAGGAGATTTTTTCGATGAATTTTTGAAAAGTTTGTAGAAACCTTCTTTCGTACTTTTGCAGAATGACTGCCATTTCGTGAGCTGCGGAGTAGGTATGTTTGTTTCATAAAATCCAGGTTCTACAACTTCTTTTTTTACAACAGGAATGATATATTTTACTTTTCCGTTTTCTTTAAAAAACACAAAATCCCTGTCATGCATATTTCTCGGCGTCAAAATATAATATCCCGCCGGTATAATCTGGTTTTTGAATTTTACATCCAGCGCAAGACGAAACAACGGATACGGAGAATATGCAAATTTGTAGTAATCCTCATTTTGATACGGGTCGATTCCGTTTATTAATTCAAAATCAGCAGGAGCCGTATTTTTATATAATTCAGGATAACTCTCAGAAGCAATGCCCGGAGCATTCAAAAATAGTATAAAAATAATTAAACATAAAATTTTCTTCATAAACTTCATCATATTTCAATGATAATGATTTTTTTTGAAAAATCAATTTTTTTATATTTTTGCTTATTCCCCATATAATACTGAATTCAGCACAGGTTTACAAAGAAATTATGTTTTGTATATAATTAGCTTATGCTTAAAGATTATATATTGGAACTTGTTGACGGCGCAATTCAGGACGCCATCAAAGAGAATAAGTTAGGGAATATGACGGCGGATGACAAATACAATTTGTCTCCTGAAACGCCAAAAAATGAAGAATTCGGCGATTTTGCAGTAAATGTTTCATCCTTTGCTCGATTTGCGAAATTACCGCCTGCTGTTATTGCTCAGAATATTGCAGAATATATAAAATGCAATGACATGGATGTAAATACCGTTGCAGGATTTATTAATTTCAAGCTCGGCAAAAGTTTTCTTGAAACAATTATTGCTGACATTTTAAATGAAAAAGAAGAATTCGGAAAAAATAATTATGGAAACGGACAAAAGGTTATCCTCGAATATGTATCGGCTAATCCGACAGGACCTTTTCATATCGGACATGGTAGATGGGCAGCAATGGGCAGCGCTCTTGCGAATCTGCTCGCATTTTCAGGATATGACGTTTTTCAAGAATTCTATATAAACGATGCAGGAAACCAGATTAAAAATCTTGGAAAGTCTCTGCATATCAGAGTTCTGCAGGAATTAGGGCACAAAATTGATTTTCCGTCTGATGAAGTGGAAAGAAAAAATTACTATCCCGGTGATTACCTTATACCAATAGCAAAGTTGTTTATTGATGAAAAACCGACAGAAGCAAATGCACTGACTGAAGAATTGTCTCCTGAGCAGCTAAAAATGCTTTCCGATTTTGCAAAAGCTAAAATGCTGCAGCTTCAAAAAGATTTACTCAACGGGTTTAATACACATTTTGACAACTTCTATTCGGAAACAGAATTGCATAAGTCCGGTAAAGTAGAAAAATGCGTAAACCTTCTAAAAGAGAAGGGGCTATTGTATGAAAAAGAGGATGCTTTATGGTTTAAATCCTCAGAATACGGTGACGACCAGGACAGGGTTATAAGAAAATCCGATGGTTCAAATACCTATCTTACAGCGGATATAGCATATCACCACGACAAAATCCAGAGAGGATTCGACAAACTGATAAACATCT
Organism: Candidatus Gastranaerophilales bacterium; assembly: GCA_944323425.1. Classification (GTDB taxonomy): domain Bacteria; phylum Cyanobacteriota; class Vampirovibrionia; order Gastranaerophilales; family Gastranaerophilaceae; genus CALUPY01. The sequence continues at coordinate 11,057 of CALUSL010000033.1, forward strand.
GGGGCGCTGACCATCACGGTTATGTAGCAAGAATCAGAGCATCTATAGAAGCCCTCGGAGACAATCCGGACAAACTCGAAGTTCTCCTCGGACAACTTGTAAACCTCGTTGTAAAAGGTGAACAGGTGAGAATGGGCAAACGTAAAAATATGGTCACTTTGGAAGATCTGATTAACGAAGTCGGAGTAGATGCAACAAGATACTGGATGATTCTGAGAAGCATAGATACGACGCTGGATTTTGATATTGAACTTGCAAAATCAAATACTGATGAAAATCCAGTATTTTATGTCCAGTACGCTCATGCAAGAGCATGCTCTATTTTCAGAAATGCGGTAAATGAACGCGTCAACATTGAAACAAAAGAAACACAACCTGCTTTATTTAACAAAGATGAGCTGGAAAAACTCATAATGGATGCAGATTTGGCACTTTTATGGAACGGGGCTGATGAAAAAGCTTGCGCGTCAATGAAAAAACTGATATTAAAGCTTGAAGACTACAAATCCGTAATACTTTCGGCTGCAAAATACAGAGCACCTTATATGATTTGCAAATATTTACAGGAACTATCAGGTGCATTCCATCAGTTCTATACATTCACTAGAGTAATTACAGATGACAGAACAGTGACTGTTTCGAGACTTGCACTGGTTCGTTCTGTTTCTACAGTCATCCGTTCAGCATTAAACATCCTTGCGGTAAATGCACCGGAGAGAATGTAGTTTATAGAACTTAAAGAATACTTTTAAATAGAAATTCGTAAGACTATAATAGTATTGTGTATTTAGTCAGGGGATTGGAATGGCAAACAGTTTAATGAAAACTGAAGACGGAAAGATACAGAGAATTCCTCCGCAAAACCTCGAAGCGGAAGAAGCTATACTCGGTGCTGTTCTTACAAATCCGATATGTCTCAACAAGATAGCGGATTTGATTACTCCTGAAAGCTTTTACAAACCCGCAAACCGCTTGATTTACGAAGCAGTACTCGATTTATTCGGAAAAAATCAGGCAATAGACATTGTCACAGTTTCTGAAAGACTTAGCGAAACTGAAAAACTCGAGCTTGTAGGCGGCAGAGCTTACGTAAATGATCTGGCGCTGAATGTTGTTACTACAGCGAACATTGAATATTATGCAAAAATTGTACAGGAGAAGGCAATTAAAAGAAATTTGATTAATGCCGGTTCCGAGATTGTTGAGATGGCATACGAAAACAACTCTATGGAAACAACACTCGACAATGCAGAAAAATTGATTTTTAATATTGCCCAGCAAAAAGCCACAACAGACCTCGTTCCTATTGAAGAACTTGTTTTAAAGAGTTACGAGCAGATAGAATTCAGATACAATCACAGAGACGAACTAATTGGCGTTCCTACAGGTTTTTACGATATCGATATGATGACATCAGGATTGCAAAAGTCTGACCTGATAATTCTCGCAGCACGTCCGTCAATGGGAAAAACAGCATTTGCATTGAATATTGCGCAGAATGTTGCACTGAGAGCGAACAAGGCTGTGGCTATTTTTTCTCTTGAGATGCCAAAAGAACAGCTGGTTCAACGTATGTTATGTTCAGAAGCAGAGGTTGATACACAGCGTTTAAAAACAGGTCTTATGCAGGCAAAAGACTGGGAAAAACTTACATCAACAATGAATGTTTTTGCAGAAGCTCCAATTTATATAGATGACTGCGCAGGTGCGACTGTTATGGATATCAGAGCAAAATGCAGAAGATTAATGATGGAAACAAAAGAACTCGGTCTGATTGTTATAGATTATCTTCAACTTATGTCAGGTTCTGAGAAAGAAGACCGATTCCAGCAGATTTCTTCAATATCAAGAGGTCTTAAAACACTGGCAAGAGAACTTGGCGTGCCGGTCATCGCGCTTTCACAGCTTTCCCGTGCTGTTGAACAGAGAAACGATAAAAAACCTATGCTCTCTGACTTGAGAGAATCAGGTGCAATTGAACAAGACGCTGACATAGTTATGTTTATATACCGTGATGAATACTACAGAAAAGAAGAAAGTGACAATCGCGGTAAAGCAGAAGTTATCATTGCAAAACACAGAAACGGACCAGTAGGCTCTGTAGATCTCCTGTTTCAGGCTAATATCACAAAATTCAAAAATGTAACAAAAACCGCAGTATTCTAATTCAGCCTGAATATTTGATAGTTAAGATACAGTGCAAAAGTTGTCCATAAAAAATACGGCAGAAGCAGGAATGCTGATATTTTCGAATGTTTATAGAACATTACAATTACAACGACAGTAAAAATCCAAAGCATAACAAGAATAATCAAAGCCGCTTCTATATTTTTTAAGCCGAAAAATACCGGACTCCAGCTCAAATTCAACAACAGCTGGATAATAAAAATTGCAAGAGCAGCAGCCTTGTCTTCACTTCTGTCATTTTCTTTTTCCGCTTCAAGAAACAAAAAAAGCGAAATAAACATCAGAATATACAAAATACTCCAAACCGGCGCAAAAACCCAGTCAGGGGGATGTATTACCGGTTGATTGAGACTGTGATACCATTCCATATTTTGCATACAATCAGATTACGGCACACATGTTGAAAAAACATTGATAATTCCGGCTATCTTTTATACAGCGAACCTGAAATGAACAATATCTCCGTCCTGTATAACGTAATCCTTGCCTTCCAGTCTTGTCAATCCTTTTTCTTTTGCAGCAGCGTAAGAACCGCATTTTACAAAATCATCATATCCGGTAACTTCTGCACGAATAAAGCCTTTTTCAAAATCAGTATGGATGACACCGGCAGCCTGTGGTGCTTTTGCCCCGGCAGGTATAGTCCACGCCCTAACTTCTTTTTCGCCGGCAGTAATAAATGTTCGTAAATCAAGCAAATGGTATGCTGCTTTAATCATTCTTTCAATGCCTGAGTTTTCAACCCCGAGCTCTTGCAGATAGTCTTTTGCCTCTTCTTCGCCGAGTTCAGCGAGTTCAGCTTCTATCTTTGCTGATATTACAACAACATCCGCATTGTGAGTTTTTGCGTATTCTCTAACCTGCTCAACGTAAGCGTTTCCTGTTGCCAAATCAGTTTCAGAAACATTTGCGGCATAGATAACCGGTTTTGTCATCATAAGATGCATATTTTTTATAACAGGAAGCTCATCTTCCTCAAAATGATCTTTAACATTTATGAATCTACCGGCAGATAAAAGCTCAAGAAGTTTTGTAACAATATTATTTTCAAGAACAGCTTCTTTATCTCCGGTTTTTGCGACTTTAGACACTCTTGCCTGACGCTTTTCAAGGCTGGCAATATCAGCAAGAGCAAGTTCAGTATTGATTGTTTCTATATCATCTGTCGGATTAACCCTGCCTGATACGTGAATAGTATTCGGGTCATCAAAACAACGTACAACCTGAATAATTGCATCGACCTCTCTGATATTTGCGAGAAACTGATTGCCCAGCCCCTCACCTTTGCTTGCACCTTTAACAAGTCCGGCAATGTCCACAAATTCAATAGCTGTAGGTATTACAGTATCAGTTTTTACAAGATCTTTCAGAATATATAGTCTGTCGTCAGGAACTGTCACAACTCCGATATTCGGTTCAATTGTACAAAACGGATAGTTTGCACTTTGCGCATTGCTAGTAGAAGTCAGCGCATTAAACAATGTTGATTTTCCGACGTTAGGTAGTCCTACAATTCCTGCTCTTAACAATTTCTTTTCCTCTTCCTTGTTCCTGTTGCTTTCTCTTTTTCAATAATAGTATAAACAAGAAAGAATTTGAACAAATGTTATATACCGCTTTACAATCTTATTCATCAAGAATAACAATCTCTCCGGTATCAAATTTAAAATAAGCCCTGACTATTTCAAGCTCGCCTTTTGCATATGCTTTTCTGAGAATTTCAGAACGTTTCAAAAGCTTTCTTTTCTTTACCAGTGTATAATCGCGGGCAAGCTCATTGTAGCACTTGGTTTCATTATCAATGATTTCATAAACGGACTTTATTAAAAGCTTAAACACAGAGGGTTCTTCAGGATAGGAATGTTTGGCAGCCTTCATAACTCCGCAGTCATCATGACTCATAACAACAACGAGCGGAACCTTCAAATGATCAACAGCATACTCAACGCTTTCCAGTATATTAGGACCGATTACAGCACCGGCGCCTCTCACAACAAAAAGGTCGCCAATACCTTTGTCGAATATAAACTCCGGAACGACCCTCGAATCAGAACAAGTCACAATACAAGCTATCGGAGACTGACCGTGCATATTCGCTTTCAGTGCTTTTACATCACGATTAAGAGCCTCTGTTTTTCCGTTCACAAAATTCTTATTGCCTTCAATCAATATATCCAGCGCTCTTTTTGCTTTTTCATTCATAATAAAACCTCTTTTTTCGTAAAATCCTTTTTTCGATAATATCATATTTTATTCTGTTTCAAAATAATAAGATATTGTACTATCCGAAATATATTATTATACTAAAGAGTATGAGAATTTTAGGTATAGATCCCGGACTCGCTATAGTGGGTTACAGCATACTGGATATAGACACGGAGCATGACAGTTACACGCTTGTTTCTTCTGGTTCCATTCAGACCGACAAAACAAAAGATGATGCAAGCAGGCTGAATGAAATCTCATGTGACCTTGAAGAAATAATAAAAATGTTTGCTCCTGATGAAGCAAGCATTGAAAAACTGTTTTTTTTCAAAAACCAGAAAACAGTAATACCCGTTGCTCAGGCAAGAGGTGTAATTCTTATGGTCTTAAACAGAAACGGCATAAAAGCAAATGAATATACACCTATTGAAGTAAAACAAACACTTACCGGATACGGACGGGCAACGAAGGATGAGGTTGCTTTTTCTGTTGCAAGAATTGTTACAGGAAAAATCCCGAAACTGGATGACACAGTAGATTCTATTGCAATTGCCGTATGTCATGCGAGAAACAGGCTATGCACACTTGAGCAGTATGCACAGGTATAACAATAATACGGAGAATAATAAAATGAATGAATTATTAATGAAAAGAATAGCGTTTTTATCTGCAATACTCGGACTGATTGCAGGTGTAATTACTGTTATACCATTTATCAGCAGTTTATCTTTTCTTGCACTGATGGTATTTGCTGCGGTGATTGTACTTATTTACATGAAAAAGAAAAATTTTATAGGCTACATTGAGCCGAAAGAAGGGTCAATATACGGTGCAATTATCGGGTTTATATCTTTTATCGGATTTTGTGTTTCTTTTCTTCCGCTTGCGACCATAATCGGTTTAATATACAAAGGTTCTTTTTATCTGGGCATAAGTCTTATCGTCCGCTCAGGAATCTTTGTTATAATATTAATGGTACTGTTCGTTGCTATGCTCAGTGCTTTGATAAATGCTTTTTCAGGTCTTGTCACAGCATACATATACACACAGATAGAAGAAAAACCTGAAGAAAACAGAACTAATATAGAATTCGAAGAGTAAGAGGGATATTTTAATGGAATTCAAATCTAAAATCAAAACAATAGAATGGACAGGCAGCTGTTCAAGAATGGTAGACCAGACATTAATACCGTACGAATACAAAATGGTCGATATAAAATCATCTAAAGAAATGTTTGATGCAATCAGAGATATGATAGTACGTGGAGCACCCGCCATAGGTATTGCCGGTGCACACGGAGTTGTGCTTGCAGCAATGGAAATTGCCAAAAAAACTCAGGACAAATCCGTATTTCTAAACGAACTTAAAAAACATGCAGAATACCTGAAAAGCGCCCGCCCGACTGCCGTAAACCTTATGTGGGCGGTTGATAAGCAATATGAACTTGCTAAAAATTCTGAAAATTCCATTTCCGGCATAGTTGATGAGCTTAAAGAAAATGGAATAAAACTTGAAAACGAAGATATAGAAATTAATAAAAAAATTGGAGATTACGGTGCAGAACTTGTAAAACAGGGGGCAACAATACTCACACACTGTAATGCAGGCGCACTGGCAACTGTGGGATACGGAACTGCTCTCGGGGTTGTGCGTTCCGCTTATGCAAAAGATAACACTATACAGGTTTTCGCCGACGAAACACGCCCGAGACTTCAGGGTGCAAGAATTACGACATTTGAACTTGTCACGGATGGAATACCCGTAACACTGATAACCGACGGAATGAGCGGATATTTTATGAAAAAAGGTATGATAGACATGGTTGTTGTCGGTGCCGACAGAATTGCTGCAAATGGAGACACTGCAAATAAAATCGGAACATACAATCTTGCTATAGCCGCAAAATATCACAACGTTCCATTTTATATTGCTGCTCCTCTTTCGACAATAGATACGTCAATTAACACGGGAGACGAAATACCAATAGAAGAACGCGGACACGAAGAAGTTACCCACGTCAACGGAAAACGAATCTGTGCTGAAGGTGTAAAAGTGATAAATCCGGGATTTGACGTCACTCCGAATGAACTAATCTCAGGTATCATAACTGAAAAAGGTGTTTTGTATCCGGACTACAAAGAGTCAATAAAACAGGCTTTTTCTTCTTAAAAAAATTTTTAATCCCGGTATTAAACTTAATACCGGGATTTTTTTGCCATGCCCGATTATCCTCCATTGACATGATGTAAAAATTCTAAAAAAATATCAAAATATAATCACTAGAACAAGGAAGAGGAGAGACTATAATGGTTTCAGGTATAGGCAGTGTTACTGACTATTCTGCTGTTGGCAGTTTAAATCTTTTACAGGGCACAGACCAGACTAATTCCGCTGATGATACATTTATGGACATCCTATCCGATGCAGAGGGTGATGATAACAGTGATACAGAAACATCCGAGATATCGGACAGGGCATCAGAAAAATCTGATTTATATGAATATATAAAAGATGCGATGGGAATGCCGGCTGGAGTCAATGTAGAAGGTTTTGAATACACTCAAAGCTCCGACTCTGCCGCTCAGGCAACATCCGAATCAACTGAAACATCAGGTTCCGAAAGCGGAAAAAGCCAGCAGTACGATGAAATGGATTTGAATAAAGACAGAGTTGTGACAGCCGACGAAATTATGCAATATATGCAAAATCAGCAGAAAAACCAGCTTTCAGAAACACTGGAAAATTCATTAAACAAATATTCATCAAACAATATTATGGGCGGACTTAACACACTAAATGCCGCAAGTGCTTATAATAATACCTTAACTTCTATATCAGGCAGCGCAATGACGCTAAACATTGCGGTCTAGCCACTAATTCTCACACTAATTCATACTTAACATTCCAAATTTATTTCCCTTCTATTTAGCAAAAAAATTCTCCTTTGGTTTTTAAACAAACAAAGGAGATTTCTTTTTATGAACGTAAGTTTTTCAGGACTAAAAAACGCAACCTGTACATATATTGTAAACACCGAACCATACAGAACGACAAAAAACGGAATACCATTTTTTGTCCCGAAATCAAAAGACATAGTCGTAAATGTACAGCTTGATAATAACGGTGAGACGGATTTGGACAATTTCAAAAAAATCCTTAAAGAATATCCGTCAAACACGGGTAAGGACTGCATATCTTTAACATACGAAGAAAAATCGCTTATAGACGGCTCAAAAAGAGGTTTGTATTATATCAACGGAAATGAATTGAAACTTTGCGACAAAAATCTCAGCCTGTTTTCACAACTGTCAAAACTTATGGAAAAAATGCAGGACAAAACATCTTTTTCTCAGGAAAAAAATTATCCGCAATGCCTGGATTTTCAAAAGGCGCTATATTCTATAGTATCAAAATTCGCAAAATACACGGATAATATAAATCTCAGTCAGGTAAAAGATTACGCCATCGACCCGAAAAGAATAACAAACAGCGCAACGCAAATGCACAAACAAATCCAAAAAGATATGATAGACTATTTTAGTATTTAGTAAAAAAAACGTATTATATTGAATATAATACGTAATAATTATGTGCTTTATGCTATATGATTATTTAGATTAAGAACAAAGTCTCAATCTTCTGTTAACGATACATTGCCTGTCTTTTAAAAAGTCGCTTTCTGACATATAAAAATTTATATAGCTGTCCATTTTCATAATGAACATCAATACATATAAGTCAGCGCTTACATTGTAAAACGATAATTCACCTTTTACCACATTGTGTTTTATAAAATCCAAAAACTCCACACTTACACTATCTACTCTGCTAAAATCTATGCCCACTCTGTAAACATCTTCACGCTCCAGCAGAGATTTTAAATACTTTATGTGGAGCGTTGATAAAATGCCTTCACCTATCTCTGTTATAATACTCTTTTTTGATGTTTTGATATCCATATCACAATCATCCCTGTACTTATGTAATTCCTTTAGTTTTGCTATTTATGAAATTGTATATCCCTTACATTTATATAGTAGCAGTTTTTTTTATAATTTGAATTATAAAAAAGTTGGAAAAAAACCAAACTTTAGATGGAACTTTTTTAGTTTTTTCTTGAATCTCTTTCTCTTTTTTATGTGATAAAATGTTGAAACAATAAAATAAAAAATTTCGAGGATAATTATGCAAGCAACAGAAACAATAGAATACAAAACACAGGGAACCTGCAGTAAATTTATCAGAATTTCAATCAGTGACAATAAAATAGTCGATTCAGAAATTATAGGCGGCTGTAACGGCAACCTTAAAGGGATACAAAAGCTCATTCATGGTATGGATATTGATGAGGTCATAGAAAGACTCAACGGAATTTGCTGCGGAGATAAGCCGACCAGCTGCCCGGATCAAATCGCACGCTGTCTTATGGCTTACAAAAATTCGAAACAGAATGTAAAGGTTTAAACTTATTACCTGCTTAAATAAGGCAGACACTCTTTCCAGGGCTTTTTCTGATTATTTCAGCGGTCTTTAAGCATCAACATAACAAACCGTAATCTTCTCCATAGTCAGCCAGTTCGTCTCCATAGTCATCCAAACCGCCGCCATAGGAATACGACTCGTGAGATGTATTATATGGCAATGTCGAAAGCTCATCCACATTATCATCCAGCGGGGAATGAGGAGTGAAATTTTCAGATTTATGTGCGTCAAAATTCGACCCTGAATGAGAAAAAGTATCATGTCTCATTTGTTCAAGCAGCAGATAATCATCGATATCATCTTTTGTCCTTGTTCGTTGAGCAGCACTGTTTTTCGTTCCAGCCGTTTGAGCATGAGGGCTATTTGCTTTTATTCTTTGCTCTATTGTCTCAAGATAAATTGCAAGTTTTTTCTTGTATTGATTGCCTTCCGGTATCTCATTCAAAATCATTCTAATCTTTTTCGCCTCTAAGATATCTGCAAAGAGTTTTTTCTCATCATAATAATCATCACTTTTCTTTGCCTGTGTCAGGAGTAATTTAGAAAGCTGCACCATATCAGAAACATTATCTACACTTTCAGTAAACTCTGCCATCCTCGGCGTGTTATCTGCTAAAGCGCCGAGAGCAGGCGGTTTGGGAGGATTATCATCGCCATTTTTTAACATATCGGAAGCTGCGGCAGGAGGCTTTGGCGGATTATCACCGCCTTGGTTAAACATACCTGAAGATGCTTTGGGAGATTTCGGCGGCTTATCACCGCCTTTTTTCGACATACCGGAAGCTGCGGCAGGAGGCTCTGGCGGATTATCACCACCTTTTTTTAACATACCGGAAGCTGCGGCAGGAGGCTTTGGCGGTTCCGGAGGAAAATTATTAAAACCGCCTCTTTCTCCGCCCGGAGGCATAGCATCATTTTTTCTAAAAAACTTTTTAAAAAAGCCTGCCAATGCTTTTCTCTTTAGAAGAGCAAGGAGTAAGAGAAGTATTGCAGCTCCGGCAAATATATATTGCTCAGTTTTTTGAGATTTCTTTTTATTAGTATTTTGTTTTTGCAGAGCACTAGATTGTTGCACATTTGCTTTCACTATTGAAGAAGAATCTTTTTGAGTATTTTGTACTTTATTCTGCGGTTTTTGTACCTTCGTTTGAAAACTCAAATTATTTATCAGGTCAATCATATACTCTTCCTTTTGTTTGCAATAAAACATGTAAATTTTATAATTTGCTACTTTTATAGGACAATTTTTTACAAAAAATAACAAAACTATATGGACAAACCGAACATAAGTTGAAAACATACGGAGAAAGATTTGTATTTATGAAAGAGTTTTTACGATGCTATCTATTTAAAAACAAGACTGAAAAATTCTGCCCACAAGAATTTTTGCAAGTCTACCAATATTTTTTTTATTTAATTTATATTTAAAAGTAATAGTTAGAAATTTAATTGTATAATTATAATTTACATTTTGTTTATCACAAAAATTATTAATATTACTAAAAGGACATATCTTTTCATCTATATTGAGTTCGTAACTTGCACAAATCTTATTATTATCTACTTGCGGATATATTAGTACTGCCTTATTGGTATTATGAATCATACAATATGTAACAACTTGAAATACATCTTTATTCTCAAAATCTTTTACCGTTTTCAACTCTTTATATTTCGTATCTATAACTATTCTTTCCGGATTAGTTATTAAAATATCAACATAAGTATTTCTTATCTTATTATTAACATTTTTTAATAGGCGTCTGCCTTTTTGTGCTGATACTGCAATATTAGAACGTCTTTTTAGTGTTTCATAAACAAATTCTTCAAAAAGTTTATTCATATCCCAAACAAGTGTAAAACTTTGCCTAGTTTGTACAGTTATAGCGTATGTTTGCACTGAATTTTATTTTACCTTTTAAGTAACTCAAAATTTTTTCTTCACGAACGTATCTTTTAGGGGTTAATCTTTTTAAAGATTCAATTAACGAGTTTGCAAATTCTCTAATTAAAATTTCAAGGAATGGATTTTAAAAGCACTAAAAAAGAGCCTTTTCGGCTCTTGTTGTAAAATCTGGGCCGCAGTGGACTCGAACCACCGACCTCACCCTTATCAGGGGTGCGCTCTAACCACCTGAGCTAGCAGCCCATTTACTTTTATTCTTTTTTCATTATCTCAGGTGTTAGAGCGCACCGTGCGCATAATCTAACTTCGAAAGCTTCGCTTTCCGG
>CALUSL010000034.1 GCA_944323425.1 Candidatus Gastranaerophilales bacterium
CGTCGGCAGAGTGCCACTCACCCAGATAGATATTCAATTTTCAATTTTTTGTGCCGGTGGTAGCCGCTACCTTCCTCATATTCATCAGATTCTTGGCAGCTCTGCGTTTGCCGCTCATCTGTTTTGTTTGTTAAAACAGTACTCGCTTCGAACGCTGCCGCTAGACGAGCTCTCTTGTTCGCTGTCTTGAATTTTGGCGTTCCGTCGGTTTTGCATTCCATTTCGAAATTCTTCGAATTTCTGCATTCCATCGCCCGACTTCACTTGGGGCGTTCACTTCGTTCAGCCCCGCCAAAATCCGCTTCGTGGACTTCGACTCCGCACTTGCCAAAATCCTCCGGCAAAGTGCCGCCCACCTGCAGGTGTTCCTGTGAGATTTATTATACTCGCGTCTGAATCAAATTTCAATTCTTATTTTTACGTTCCTGAGAAATTTTTCTGCTCATTAACGCATATTCTTCCCGAAACTCCGGATATTTTTTCCAGAAAAAGTTAAAGAAACCTTTGTTAAGCCTTCTTTCCTGCTCTGTATAAGGCTCATGATTTAATCGTTTTGCAATAATACTGTCCATCCCCGGGAAATGTGCCATTTCTCTGGAAATAGCCTTCTTTATATGGGGCAGCCTGCTCCATACTTCTTTAGTAAAAATACCTATTTTTTTCCGTCTTTCCGGATTTTCAATGTCATACTGCTTTATCCTTTGAGACTGGGCTCTTTTGTATTCTTCAGATTTATTTGACTGAGCAGCCATTCTGTTGTGTTCATACATCCGTTCTGGAAATTTTCTGTTAAATGCTCTGGTTTTTTCGGCAATCACTGCATTTTTAGACTCATTAGAAGAATACACCAGAGTGAGATAATTTTTCTTAAACGGCAGAAATCTTATCTTATCCTTAAACCAATCAAATGCACTCTTGCTAGAAAATCCCAATCTACGTCCGATTTCGTGTTGTGGAATCAGTCTGCCGTAATAATCCTGCAAAACCCTGAGAGACATATCTTCAAGCGGCACACTGAGATTTTTCAGATGTTTTGAACGTGAATTACGAAAAAGCGATGTATCCAGAATTTCTCTAAATTCCGGATACATATTACGCGCCTCATCCAGCGTACGGCAGCTCAATAACCCTTTATATTCCTCAAGATGTAAATCATACAAAGTTGGACGTTTATCCTTCGGTACAGTATTAATAATTTTTTTTGCAGCTTTTAGAATCCTATCAGGCAAAATGTATGGATACTTCGACACAACATATTTTAATGAAATATCCTTAGCACCCGAAAATGAAGGATTTAAGGAAGAGGGGTTATATAATGAATAGTTGTTATTAATTTCCATACTTGGAATAAAACAGATAAATATTTTATTTGATAAAAATTTTTATATATTTAAGAATTATTAAGTATTAAGAACACCTGTATAACTTGTACAAATCAGAACTTTGTGCTTTAATGGGTGTGTATGGGAACATACGGACGTCTTTTACAGACACAAAGCCGTAACATACTAGATTGAATGAGGATTTGATGGAAAGAACATTTATGGCAATCAAGCCCGACGCAGTCAAAAGAGGACTCATCGGCAGAATTATCAAAAGAATCGAAAACAAAGGCTACAAAATTGTGGCAATGAAAATGCTTCAACCAACACTAGAAATCGCAGAAAAGCATTATGCAGAACACAAAGGAAAACCTTTTTACCCTGAGTTGATTAAATATATCACATCAGGTCCTATAGTGGCTATGGTAGTAGAAGGCGATAATGTAATTGAAGGCACCAGACACATGATGGGTTCGACAGTTCCAAACTCTGCAGAAGTCGGTACAATCAGAGCTGACTTCGGTATGACAAAAGAATGCAATGTTGTACACGGCTCTGACAGTATAGAAGCAGCCGAAAGAGAAATCGCTATTTACTTTACACAGGATGAACTTTGTGAAAATTGGAAAACAATGATGGAACTTGTACTGGAAGCCCAGCACTCTGATTCTACACCCTTCGTCGGTGCATAATTTTCCTGATTAATGAAAAAGATTATGAAATATTTTAGTTATGAATTATTAAAAGAAGACAAAAAGACCGGAGCGCGAGCCGGTCTTTTGCATACTCCTCACGGAGATATAGAAACGCCAATATTTATGCCGGTGGGTACGAATTCTACTGTAAAAATGATGACGAACCATCATTTGAAAGAAACAGGAGCACAAATTATTTTGTCGAACTCTTACCACCTGTTTTTACGTCCCGGAAACAAGCTAATAAAAGAATTCGGCGGACTGCACAAATGGATGAACTGGGATAAACCCATCTTAACTGATTCAGGCGGCTTTCAGGTATTCAGCCTCGCCAAACTCCGTGATATATCAGAAGACGGTGTTAAATTTACGGACCCGAAAACAGGTTCGAAATATTATATCAATCCGGAAATTTCTATGGAAATACAACAGGATTTAGGCGCAGATATTGCAATGGCTTTTGATGAATGTGCACCATATCCTTGTTCTTATCAGGAGGCAAAAGAGGCAATGGAACGCACTCACCGCTGGCTCGAAAGATGTTTCAAAGCCCATACGAGAGAAGATCAAGCCCTATTCCCTATTGTTCAGGGTGCATTTGAAGACGACCTGAGAATAGAAAGCGCAAAAGTTATATCTTCATTTGATGCCGTAGGATATGCGATTGGTGGCGTAAGCGTAGGAGAACCGCCGGAAATTAAGAACCATCTAGTAGAATTGACAGCGCCATTATTACCGAGGGAAAAACCCAGATATCTGATGGGTGTCGGTACGCCGGAAGACCTGCTTGACGGAGTATTGCGCGGAGTGGATATGTTTGATTGTGTAATGCCTACCCGTAATGCCCGCCATGGTTCATTTTTCACGGAACACGGCAGAAAAATCATTAAAAATAAAGAGTTTGAGCATGATGCTTCCCCGCTGGATGCAAATTGTGACTGCTATGCCTGCAAAAATCATACACGCGCCTATATCCGGCATCTTTACAGAGTTGGAGAAGCGACAGCCGCAATGCTTCTTTCTATCCACAACACACAGTTTCTGATTAATTTAATGAAAGAAGCAAGAAGAGCTATATTTGAAGACCGCTTTGATGAATTTTACAAAGAAAGAATGGGCAATTTATAATTATAAATTAGCGCACGCAAATACCCGAATTTTTCAATGATTTTTTCAATTCGGGAACCGGCAATGTTCCAAAGTGGAAAATAGAGGCAGCAAGTGCCGCATCTGCATTTGATTTTTCAAATACATCTACAAAATGCCGGGGGTTTGCGCCGGCACCGCCCGAGGCAATCACAGGTATATTCGTATTTTGGACAACAAGTTTTGTCATTTCAATATCGAAACCGTTCTGGGTGCCGTCTGCATCCATTGAAGTCAAAAGTATTTCACCGGCACCTCTTGATTCAACTTCACGCACCCAGTCCACAAGCCTGACACCGGTATTTTTTGTACCAGCATTAATGAATACATAATAATCATCGTTCACCATTTTCCCATCCACTGCCACGACTATACACTGTGAGCCGAAATATCCAGATGATTTGCTGATAAGGTCCGGATTTTTAACTGCAGCAGAATTAATAGCAACTTTGTCCGCACCAGCGCCAAGTATTGCTTTCATATCTTCTATTGATTTTATACCGCCGCCGACAGTGAAGGGAATAAACACCTGTTTTGCAACAGCTTCAACCATTTTTTGCGTGGTTTTTCTGCCTTCATTTGTAGCGGTTATGTCAAGAAAAACGAGTTCATCTGCACCGTCATCACTGTATTTTTTTGCCAGTTCAACAGGGTTACCGGCATAGCGGAGGTTTTCAAAATTTATACCTTTAACCGTCTCTCCATTTTTTACATCGAGACAGGGGATAATTCTTTTTGCGAGCATATTCTCTTCCAATTTTGATTGTTTCACATAATTACAGGTTTACTAAATTATATACCCTTGTGACTTTTTATCCGCACACCGTCAACTTCATGAACATTTTCTACAGCAATAAAAGCACTTGGGTCAATAGTTTTTATAAGAGCTTTCAACTTCATTATTTCCAGTCTGCTTATAATACAATAAATCATACGTTTTTTCTGCCCTGAAAAACCGCCTGTAGCATCAATATAAGTAACACTTACATCAAACTGTTCCATTATAGCAGAACCGATTTCCTGAGACAGATCACTGATTATTCTGATAGATTTAGACTCATTTAAGCCGTCTATAACAATATCTATCACTCTGTATGTAATAAAATATGCAATTATAGAATACATTGCGCTTTGCCAGTTTTCAAAAACAACCCCTGCCGCAGTGAATATAAAAAAATTGAAAAACATAACAATTTCACCTACGGAGAAGCCCAATTTCTTTGCAAAATGCAAAGCGACAATCTCTGTCCCATCCAAAGATCCGTTATTTCGCAAAATAAGTCCGACGCCAAGCCCGAGAATAACACCACCAAAAATACATGCAAGAAAGGGATCGGTAACATGTCTGCCGCCGGTCCATATCGGTATCATAGAAACTCCGACAGACAGCATTGCTACAGCGTAAAATGTGGAAAGAACAAAAAGTTTTCCCATTTTTTGCAAAGCCAGAAATATAAATGGCAAATTTAAAACGAAAATATACATACCTAAAGGCAATTTCGTTTTATAATTCATCATAATGGAAATACCGACAACACCGCCGTCAATAATTTTGTTCGGTACAAGAATACTCTCAATTGCGAAAGCTGCAATAAAAGCACCGAGTGTTAAAAAAATTAAATTTGTAAAGAACTTCCTCATAAATATTACTTTACTATATTTTTTAGAATTTTAGCAAGAAAAAAAAACGACCGTTGTTTCAACGGTCGTTTTTTATTTAAACTATCTGATTATTCAGCGGTTCCCTTTTTACCAAAACCGATTTTAGACGGCAAAGCTTTTATCCAATCAAGACTTGCAGCTGCTTTGGTATTAATATATTCACCGGCTTGAGCAATATATCTGAGACCTTTTTGATACCATTTTGCACCTTCATCTGCAACCTGTGAAAGATTAATATCACGTAATGCAGGAACAAATTTTCTTCCCAAACCGAGTGCAGCACCTACTACAACAATTGCACCAATAGTTTTTAAGAACCAGTGGCTTTTTTTCTTTGCAGGTTCTTCTGTGTTCATAGGTGTACTTGCTGCAGGCTGTTGAGCATTTGCATTAGTATACTTTGGAGGTTTAGAAATTGTTTCTGGTGACAATGGCACAATTCCCGATGGAAAGTTTACTGACATAATAAGACTCCTTTTTTTATTAAATTTTACATGATGAGATTACTTTCACTTCAATAGCTATAAACCCTGTGAGGTTTTTTTATTGCTAAGAGACCGGTTTTTAAACATTAATATGATACATTTCTTTACATTATAACATTATTTAATTAAATTTGGAATATTTTTTTAGGAAATGTAATCTAAGTTAATAGAGTGATTTTTTATTACCCGTGCTTCACTCAAAAAAGAGGAATAAAGTATGGAACTCGACAAATCACTTGCGGTATTAGCCGCGTTTGAAAAGTTGTATTGCTTGGAGCGAAACCTTAATGAGTCTCCAAAAAACAAACACCCCTTTTTGAACACGGCAGCCGGGAAACTTGAGGATGGAATTAGAGGTAAATACGAAGAAAAAGATTGCCCGAACAAAAAAAACAAAAAGGCCGAAACTCGCTTAGAAACAGCAGAATGTAAGGTTTATATAAGGAAGAAATCTCCTTTTTTTAGACTATTACTAAAAAAAATGGAAGCAGAATTTCCGGTATTACCGGAAGTACAGGAATGGCGGGAAGTGTAATCGGCTCCAAAAACACAAGAGGAGAGAATTAAAAAATGAAAAAAGTGAATAAACTTGTTTTAGATAATGCAAAAAATTTGGCAATAAGACTGTCGTCCGCTGAAATCAGAAAAAGAGTTTTTGTACTGAGTGCTGCGGCTATGTCGGTCAGCGATCTTCTTGATGATGGAGAACTCAAGCTCAAGCACAAAAACAGTTTATTCAAAATAACATCTCTTGATGATGTTCTAGAAATTGCAGATTTATATTCCGATGATATAAGAGTAGATGTCAGAGTAATATTTGATGAAAATACATTCTATATTCCAAAATCACATGAAAAATTTTACGCTACACCAGAAATATATCTTGTTGTGAGAATGACAGAGGATGTAGAAAATATAGAACCTGTCGGATTTATTGAATCATCTGAGCTCCCGGAAGCAAAGAGCAATACAGAATATCTGGCGTATGATATAAATATACTCAAACCTGTTAGTGAGCTTAAAAATGCTATTAACAAAATTGAAAAAACGCAACAAATTTTTTCTAAAGAAGCACATGCAAAAATAGAAGAACTTGCCATAGCATTTTTGGATGGAGAAATATCTGACAGTGAAAAAGTATTTTTTATACAACATGTTATGAAGTGTCCCTTCTGCCGTGAAAAATTGTCAGAAATGAATGAATTTGACAATGTTGTAAGACAGTTGAACAAATATCCGGATCTTCTGAATGACCAGACTCTTGATATTTTAACCGGCGCATTAGCGAGAGCATACAGTCTTCCCGATGCTCAACCCGTATTTTTACCTGATGATGAAGAAGAACAAGATCTCATATTGGGTACGCCGGTTGAAACACAAGAAAATACAGAAATCTCAGAGAACATTGACGACTCTCTTGACAATACAAATACAACAATTGAAACAGATTTAACCGAAAATGATAACGAAAAACCGTTTTTGCTTGAATATCCAGAAGAAGATACTGAAGAGAAAACCTCTCAGGAAACATTACTAGAACTCGGTTCTGTAGATGCATTAAATGCTGGAGAAATAGCAGGAATGGAAATTTCTGAATCTATTGATTCTACAGTAGACATCACGCCTGATATAACAATAAATCAGGACACGGAAATCTTTGCAGAAAATGAAATAATAAAAACAGAAGACACGCCTGCATTAGAAATTTCGGAAATAAATTTAGAAGATAATACAGAAAACATACTTGAACAGAATATTGACACAGTAAATACTGGCAATGACAATGAAGATTTTCTGCTGGATTTTGCAGATGATGAAGATAATGACATTGATAAAACTCAACTCACTATACAGGAGGACTCAGGCGCGACTGCCGAATCGTTTCAGCAGGAGAATGATAATATCACCGGCGATGCCGTCACTGCAGAAGACCTCGACTTTATCGATGCCGGAAAAAATACTGAAAATACTGACGAAAGCAGCTCATTTGAACTGCAAGAATTAACGTCTGATGAACAAATAAAAGAACCGGAATTGTTGGAAGAATCAGACGATGATATTACATTAGATATGATTGATGATAACAGTGATGTAATTGAAGAAACAATTGACACTCAGCCACTCAGTCTTGAAGAAACGCCACAAGAAATACTGCAAGAAGAACCGGCAAATGAACATTTGCTTTTGTTGGGCGATGAACCAGAATTGTTGATAGATGAAGAAACACCTGATATAGAATTAGCAAATAGCGAAAGTCAGGAATTGACAGTTAGTTCAGAATCTGTACTTCCAAAAGAAAAAACAGAAGATATTATTCCGCTAAAAGAAGAATCAAATATCTTAGATGAAAGTGACAGAGTAGAAAGCACTCAAGCAGAAATCATCGAAGAAACAGAAACAGAAACAGAAAAAAGAGAAGTGCCGGAAATATCAACAATTGAAAAAACCGAGCTAAATGAAGAAAAAGAAGAATTAAGCGAAGAAATGCAAGCAATGTTTGATGAAGATTTGAGAAGCTTGCTTGAGGCTAGTGACGATGATGATATAATAATCGGAGATACAGAAGATACAGATTTTGTCGCTTCTTCCGAAGCTCAACCTGATGAAGAAAAAGAGCAGGAACAACAGCAACAAGAAGTTTCTGAAGTGCAATCAATAGATCCGGAGCTTCAAAGTTTGATGGATGATGATTTAATGGCGATGCTAATGGAAGATAATATTCCAACAGTGTCAGAAGAAGAAGCTTCAGTTCCTGTGCCAAAACAAATTGCACAGAAACTTTCACAACAACCTACGGAAAATAATGATATTGAAATGCTTTATGATGAAACAACAAATCCGTCAGGTAACAAAGAATCTCAAATCACAGTAGAAGAGCCTCCAGTCGTGAAATCAGCTGTGAATAAAACAAAAAAACTTGCCGTTGGATTATTTATTTTCCTTATACTGCTTGCAGGTGGTACAACAACTTATTTTATGAAATTTGGAAAATCGCTGCCGGGTATGCCTGAGGGAGATGAAAATTCTACTGACGGAGGTGCATTGTTCGATTTTGGAAATAAGTCACCTGATGCAGAAGAAGAACCGGCTGTTCCTCAAGATATAAATAAATCAATGACCAATGTATTTTCTGAACAGCCTTCAGCCTTAACAATTACCAAAATATCCTGGAATGTAAATGACAAGCTTGCACAAAATGATGCTTTCAAAAATTATCTCCAGGTAGCTGGCAAAAATCTACAAATGAATCTGCAAAATGATCTGGCAAATACAACTGAATTTGCATACAACAATAAAATTCATCTGAATTTCCAGGTAACAAAAAACAACGAAATCAAAAATTTACAGGTTCTTGATTCGAGCGGTTCAGAACAGATAGACAATGTTGTATTACGAAGTATTAAAGAAACTTTAAAATACATCAATGCCCCGAATATAAAAGAAGTTAAGGGAGATTACAACCTATCATTGATAATAAACTTCTAAAATTTTTCTAATTTTAAAATCTGTGTTATTATAAAATCAACAGGTTATCCCTGTGTTTATAATCAGATGGGTTAGGGAAATTGAATACAATTCAAGAACAACGGACAATAATAGAGAGACTTGTTAGATTAAATAATAAATATATAGGAAACGAAGATTTATTCGAAGATTTTTGCTCCGAAGCTTATCAGCGTTCTTATACTTTGTTTGACAACAACGAAATTAAGAATTTTGAAGGTTATCTGGCAAAAGTCGTAAATACATCTATACTGACTGTATTGAGAACATCCGGCAGAATTAGACGTCATTCTAATAAATATGTGTCAACTCATGAAGTTCTCATTGATCCGACACCGGCTCAACAGTTCATAAGAGAAGCCGCCGCAACTCCGGCTCCAATACAAACGGTAACAGTAGAAGATAGACCTGTATATCTCTACAATGTTTCAGATCCTAAAAATAATTTTGAAGAAAAAATTGTAAGAAAAGATTTGCTGCAAAAAGTTGTGGATATAGTTCTTGTAGCTCACAAAAATAATCCTAATAAAGAATATTTAAGAATATTCTTTTTAAGATACGTTAAAGAAAAGAAACAGCGTGAAATTGCAGAAATAACGCAGCTTTCACAGTCTGAAGTGAGCAAAAGACTTCTCGAAATAGCTGAAATCGTAAAATCTCATTTTAACAAATAATACAGATTTAAATTTTTTATAATATAATAATTCTATAAATGTAATAAGTTGGTATATTATCATGCATTGCATTCGATGCAAAAGAGAAATAGATGCAAATAGTTTAAGATGTAATTTTTGCGGTGCAAAAGTTCAGACAGTTTGTCCAGACTGTAAATCACTGAATCTGATTACCGCAGAATATTGCGCACACTGCCACAGGCAATTAATAAAATATTGCCCCTCATGCAAAAGTGCAAATTTGCCGAATGCAAAAAATTGTAGAAAATGTGGATATGAATTTGAACCCAAAACACAGGCATCTGAAACGATTCCCGTTCTAAAAGAAGAAATAAAGGAACAGCAAATTTTATCAGACACACAGGAGATACAAAAAGATGACTACACGACTTCTATTCAAGAAGCAAAACCATACACAATGTTTGAAGAACAAAAAATCGAACTGCAGTCATCTGTCACGACTTTTGATGAGCCTGTTATAGAAGAAAATACGGAATCTGAAGAGCTGGAACAGAGACTGCCTGAAATAGAGCTTGATATTTCGGCAAACTCTGAAGAGCAAGAAGAAAAATCAAATGACGAAATAGAGAACTATTCTGATAACTACGAAGCTTTGTTAGAAAAACAGGATGAAGAAGAGTTTTCTGACGATATTCCGGTTGCAGAAGAAGCAAACAATATACAACAAGAAAATGCTCAGAGTTACAAAGAAGATGATGATTTCTTTGATCTGAATGCATTAGCGGATGATGATGAATATTATTATGGAGAAGAAAATACAACAGTAAACCAGCAACCCGTACAATCAGTTGATACAAGCCCGCAACAGACTGTCCCTGATATAAAACCGCCTGTGCAGGAACAATCCGTTCAACAAACTCCAAAGCCGGCACAGGTCAAACCTGCTGCACAGGCCGAAGAAAAAAAAAATGAACCTGTGGTTCCGCCTGTTAGGGAAGAAAAAATAACAGAGCAGGAAGAAGAAAATGAACTTCAAGAAGATACAGTGCAGGAAATTCTTGATGATTCAATGAAGGAAATTGACCAGCTGAAATCAAAAAATCTTATGGTTGCTGCTGTAAAAAGCAATGACAAAAAAATTATCGGTCTAAGCAGCCCTGAAGGATACGGAAAATCCACGGTTTTAAGATATTTATTTAATGAATTATTGCCAATGAAATATGCATGGTTGTGGGGAGAATGCAGCGCAAATTCCCAAATCAGTCCTTTCGGAATTTTTCAGGAAATGTTTTTGACATTTTTTAATTTGCCCAACTACTCAAACATGTCCAATGAATTTCAGAAAGAAACGAAAAAATTATTGCAAAAAGTTGTTCCGACTCTCACTGATTCGGAAACCGGAGATTTGTTCAATTTTCTTTATCCTTCTCTGACCGCCCATTTTGAAGAAATTCTGGTCAATAAAGAGTATCATTTTAAGCTGCTTGAAAAAGTTATACTCGAAATATCGCAACGTTCAAAATTAATAATTGTTATTGACGATTTTGACATGATTGACGGCGCTTCCTATGAATTTCTTATGCACTTTATAAATGAGGACTATCTCTCCGAAAACATAAAACTTGTTGTCGCATACAAAGACAAAAGAATATCACAGGGCTATTTCTATTCTGAAAAAATAGCAGAAAATCAGTATCAGGATGTATTTTTATCAAAACTTACTCTTGAACACGCAGTTAATTTGACCAGACTTTTTATGAACGGAGTGAATCCGATTCCAGAAGATGTATTCAAACAAATTTATCAAAATTCTAAAGGAAACAGCGCATTTATAGAACAAATTCTTGTTTTAATGAATGAAAACGGAGCTTTTGAAACAAAGGACAATGAAATCATATACAAAACAACCCCGATTGCGCTGAAGATGCCGAAGAATCTTTTCGAAATATTGACGAAAAGACTTAATATTCTCAAAGAAAAATTCCCGACAGTATACAGAACTCTCTGTACAGCTGCAATTATGGGGAATAAGTTTAATATAAAACTCCTTGAGCACGTTATGAAAATAAGCTTTGATGATTTCAGAAATGTCATCCAGATGCTTGTTAATTATGCATATTTGACTCAATTTAACGACAATATGTTCGCCTTCAAAAATACTTTAATGTGGAAATTTGTATACGAACGTGCAAAAATGAGCGAAGATTTTACACTTCTGAATGAACGAATATTTGATGTAATAGGCAATTATACTTTATCAAGCAATGCGTTAAAAGCTCTTGTAGCTCAAAATCTGAACCAGAAACTTCTTGCCATGAATATCTGGACAGATAATGTCAAACTCTGCGCTTATCTTGGAGATGAACACCTATGGGCTCTTTCACAGAAACAGTGTCTAAAAATTGCCCAGGAAATTAACCCGGAGACCAACAATCTGGTTATAACAAATATTCAGGAAAGACTCGGAAAACTTTTGTATCTTTCAAAACCTTCAGAAGCAATGAACTATCTTTCCAATTCGCTTTCAACCGCGGTAAAACTAGGTAACAAACCCAAAATCATTGAGCTTGCCGGTTACCTTTCAAAAAGCTGCGATGCAATCGGAAACTATCATGGAGTAATAGAAACCGTAGATACTGTTTTAAAACTAATAGATTACCCTGAATATAAACTCGAAAGTGCACTTATCAAATTCAAAAAACTTCGTGCAATATTGAGTATCGGAAATTCCGAAGAGATATATAATACAGCAAACAACGAAATTATTCCGATAATTGAACAGGCAATAGCCCAGTCAATACCGACAAAAGATATCCCGATGAGCATAATTTATGAAACATGGCTTGAATGTAATCTTATTGTTGCCAATGCTTTAATTATTCAGGGTAACAAAAAATGTTTGAATGTTCTCGGATTTATTGATGAAATTGTCGCGAAAAATCATATTACTAATAAAAATTACCTTATCAGAGTTGCTTTATCAAAAGCTCTTGCATATACAATGCTGGGTGTAATTAAAAAATCCGAAGGAATCCTCATTGAAATATCACAGAAAACTGCCAATGAAATAGTGGATCCTGAAATTATTTCTCAGTGGAACTTTATAAATATTCTTAATAAAATTCTAAAACGCGACTGGGCAAATATAAAAGAAGAATTGTTCTCTGTTGTTACATTTGCGAACAATTACAATGACGTATTAATAAAAAATCTCCTGAAAACATTCCTTGGTAAGGTTCTTCAAGAAGAAGACAATCTCTCTAAAGCTCTGGATATATTCAACGAACAGGTAACAATATTTGCAAGAGAGAAAATAGCTGTAGGGGCGTTACTATGCTGGTATTATATAGCAAAAGTGACTCTCGTTACTGACGGTACAGACAAAGCTCTTGATATTACTCAAAAGGCTCTGGATGTTGCTAAAAATCCAAAAATTAACAACTACTATTTCATGGTGCTATACAAACGTCTCATTGCTGAAATATACATGATAAAAGGCGATATGGAAGCAGCAAGAATGTATATAGAAAAAGCTCTTCTTATTGTAAAAACATACGGAATGAAGCTTCATAAAGTTATGCTTTATGAGCTATACGCAAAATATCTCGAAGAAATGATACACAAAAAGCCGCAGAACAAAAACAATTATGCTCAAAAAATTGTTGAGACATACAAAAAAGCCCTTGTTATGATAAAAGATATGGAAATTCCGGCTATAGAGGCTGAACTTCAGAATGATTTTGCATCGTTTAAGGCATACTGTCAGCTGAATGATATAAAGCTCTAATCTTGAAACGGATTATTTGATTTAATATCCATGTCCCTGCGGTGTATTATAAAGCCGCACTTTGTACACGCGAGAACTTCATTTGTACTGTCAACAGGCAAAAAAACGTGTTCGCATTTTTCATAATCCTTTTGCGGCATGTTAATTTTTTTTTCTTTTTTTCTGTTTAAAAGCTTTACAATCAACTCAATAATATACATATGATTATAATAAAATATTATTGACTTTATGTACAATAAAGTTATTATAAAAATATAGCATTTATGGGGAAGGGTTTATGTCTATTACACTTGTACAAAAGCTGAAACAATATGAAAAACAGATAGTTTTCCTGCGATGGGGTTCAACTGCCGAATATGGAAAAATCAAGTACGTCGGCATAGATTTTGTTGAATTTGAAGTGCTGGACATAGAAACAATGGAATACACAGAAACTGTTATAATTAACCATCAGATAATACTGGAAATGGTTGCAGGCGGATATGATATCTCAAGAATTATTGCGGAATACTCATCAAAACTTTCCTCAGAACAAACATAAAAAAGGTCTTTTGAAAACCAAAAGACCTGATTTGACAAACAATTTAATACATATAATAATTACACGATGCCTGTTTTCTAAACAACCATTCCTGCAGCAATTTCGTATTTTGCAGCTTCGGAAAGATTGTCTCCAAATTCTTCGTTAATACCGACGAGTCCTTTGGCTACTTCATCTTCAAAACTTGTCACAAAACCGGCAATTCGTTGTGCCTGTTCCGGTGTAACATATTTTGAAACATCATATTTGCCTGCATAAAGGTTTGTCGGTTTGTTGAATACAGCCTGCTGTGCCATAAAAGAAAGTACATCATCCGGGTTCAATGCTCTTCCTTGAGCCTGAGGCTGTTGTGAATCCTGTTTTTCTTCAGCCTTTGCTTCTTCCTTTTTCGGTTTTGCGGAATACCCGTTTACAGCGCCTGTATTAATTCCGATTCCGTTAATATTGTTTGTCATAACTTTTCTCCTGTTTGACCGGTTTATTACTTACACACTATATATCGGCTTACAGTTTAATAAACTTTAGAGAAAAGTCAGATTTTTGAACATTTTTTTACAATACTTAACATTATCGTATAAGTTTAAATATCTTAAACTGTGCAGGCTCCAATCTATCAAAGGTCATCTCTGTCTCAGGTTCAGAAAACTCAATCTCTGTAAAATCTTTGAGTTTTTCATCATATATAAACTCGGAGACTATCTGATAATCACATGGAAGCTTTATATTTTTGTTAAATACAGCCCGTCCCTCTTTTACATACGAACCCGAATCATTTTTCATATTTTCTGTGGGAGCATTGTAATTTGCGAGAATAAGGAAAGACTCTTTAAGCGGATCTTTGGACACCATCCATGCGCAAAAACCTTCATCATCCTGCACAAAAATCTCAGCTTCTCCGTCACGAGTAAGCTCTGAGTTTAGGGCAAACCTACCTATCGCATCAAATCGTTCAAAGAAATCATAATCTTTTGAGCGTTTCATTGCTATTTCAGCGCCTATCACACTCTCTATACCTCTTTGAGTATATGATTCATCACCATCTATATACATAACCGGTCTCTGCGCATTCTTGCCGCCCGGAAGAAATTTATACTTAAACCACTTAAACAAAGCGCCTTCTCTGCCAAGTTGTCCGGGATATTGATTAATATCTCTGAATTCTCCATCCTGATTATTGTATGTTTTTAAAATAGACAGGTTAGTAATCTCCGGATTTTTAATGTTGTATTCGGCAAGTTCATGATTGTTGTTCACAATAGTTTCAGGAGTTTTTGAACACTGGGCAATAATGTCATCCCCCCATAAAATATCGAAATGCATATCCTCATGATATTCTTTATAAAATCTATCCCAGAGCATATACTCTGCCATTGCAGCAAAATGAGGAACTTCTTTTTTCATTGTCTCATTTGCCTTGCCGAGCACGCATCTCGGAGCGCGATAGCTGATAGGCACACCGTCTTTTTCTGACACTTCATCAACAATATGGTCAATATGATCAACCCTGAATCCGTCAAAATTGTAATCTTTTTGAAGATTTTTGAGGTAATCAATGTATGCATTTATTGCTTCTTTATTATATTTACCGGATTCCAGATATACAAAATAATATGGAGTCTGGCAGTCCAAATTTGCAAAATGTGTCACATCCGTACATTTAAAATCATAATGTTTAAATACCGGATACTCAGCATGCTCTGCCATTTTGTCAAAAATCGGGACACCCGATGAACACCATGCTCCGCCCGGAGCAGGCCACATGCCGGCATCAATCAGTGCACGAATGATTTCACCCTGTTTGGTAATATCTTTTTCTTTGAGACGCTTGGAAGGATTAACATCCAGAACATCTGCAATAATTTTTCTTACTTTTTTATGAATTTTTTCCTGTTCTTCTTTTGTAAGCATTGTTTCAGAAAGTTCTTTTTTTCTGTCACTGATAAGCTCATCTAACTTTTCATATATAGTTTTATAGTGTTCGCTAAAATCGCAGGAACCTTTTTTCAGTGCAGATTTGTATAAATCAGCAACAATTTTTGCATCTTCTTCACCGAAATCTTCAGTCAGTTTGTCGAAGACCTCGTCAACAGCAGCGCTTATTGACGTTACAAGCTCGTTTATATCATACCAGCGGGCAATTGCCGGATTAGCAATAACTATCTTCGAAAATCTGCCTGTCTGGGGTAGTACATCATAAATAACAGGATGTCCGGCAAGCTGTGCAAGCTGTATAAATAACTGAACCTGTCCCTTTGCATCTATCCCGAGTTCTTCTTTAAGCTTAGAATCCTCAAGTTTTGGACTTACTTCAGAGCTGGTCGGCAAATATGCACATCCGAACTCTCTCGGATGAAAAGGTATCAAATACATTGTCGTTGCAAGTATTCCATCCTGTACCCTACCCGCAGGCAAGATTAAAAGCTGCGTCAACCAGTTTATAAGTTTTGCTGGATTCGTCGACGAATTACCATCAGCAAGACCGGCAAGATTTATTAGTTTTATATTGTGCTGTTCTCTGTTTATCCACTCAGAGTTTTTTATACCAGCTCTTACAACAGGGCTGATATTTCCATCTTCAAATTTAAATTCTCCGTCAACAAAAACATTATTCTTTGCAAATTTTATTTCTAATCCGAACAAAACTTCAGCCGGAGTGAGCTCTTCCAGTGCTTTTATAAACGGATAAGGCAAATATCCGTATTTTTCTATTTTTTCCTTCAATATTTTTTTTCTGTCTTCTGCAATTTCACCAGAATATATTTTTTTCAACCCCTGATACAATTTGTTAATATTCAAAGATTCAGGTTCTGATTTTTTTTGTAAAAAAGAAAACATAATAAACTCGCTCCGCATAATTACTAATATCGGAAATCATTTTATCATGAAGAAAAAACAAATAATAATAGATAATGAAAGTGCCAAATGGCTATTTATTTAAAAGCACCATCAATACTGAGATATCCGCAGGTTTTACCCCCCCGATTCTTGATGCCTGCCCGAGTGTTGCAGGACGAATTTTGGCAAGTTTTTCCCTGGTTTCTGTAGATATATGAGTCATCTGAGAATAATCAATATCATCAGGTATTTTTATTTTTTCAAGTTTATCCAGCATTTCTATCTGCTGATTTTGACGCTTAATATATCCGTCATATTTTATTTCTATTTCAGCAGATTCGTATATTTCCTTTGGAAGGTTAAGAGCCGCAGTTTCCGGATGAATTTCTTTTAATATACGATAATCCATTGAAGGACGTTTCAAAAGCTCCGCTGCTTTCATACCGCGTTCCATCTTTTC
>CALUSL010000035.1 GCA_944323425.1 Candidatus Gastranaerophilales bacterium
CAGAGACTGCAAACATAAAATAAACACGAGGATATTAAGAGAGAGAGTATATGGATAAAATTTATTGTTATTAATTAATTTCAGCTTCCTGTAAACTTTAATTTCCCTTACATTTTTATAAACAAATTTTTCTTTTAAAAATTGCCTGTTAAAAAAAATTTATTACAATTTGTAAAAGCATTATTTATGTTTTTTGTATCCTAATTTTTAAAATTTAAAATAAAAAAATTTTGTCTTAGTTAAAAACTTCATTAAATGGGCTATTTAGACTATTGAATTCCTTGAACAGTTTTTTTATTCTTAATAATATCGGATTTAGAGTTGTGCCTAAAAGGATAGTTTATGGTCGATTATTTGGTTCAGGAAATGGATAAGGGTATCGCAGAATATTATTTTTTGGATAAAAAAGTAAATCTAGGCATAAAATATTTTGAAAAGTATTTAGAGGAAATCAGAGAATTTTTAGACCAGGATCCTGATGATGAAATGATAAAAACAGAATTGAATTCTGCCAGAGAAAAATATTGCTATCACTTGTTCGAAAATGCAAAGATTGCATATAATGAAAAACACTGGATAAAATCTCTTACTTGTTGTCAGAAGCTTTTAAAATTTAATTATCCGGATACTTCAGTTTATAAGTATACTTCACTTATATATAAAATGCTGAAGCAACGCGACATAAGATTAAAATTTGCTAAAAAATATTATGAAATAGAAAAGGATGATCCTGATATATATCGTTTTATGGGAGAAGCTTATTTTGAATCAGATGATGATTCAAATATGCAGACAGCCCTTGACTTTTATCAAAAACATCTGGAAAAACATCCGAAAGATTTTCATACATATAATATGATTGGGCATATATATGCAAGTTCTAAGTCATTGCAAAACACTGAAAAACAGCTTGAGTATTTTACGAAGGCTTATGAACTTGCACCGGAAGAAAAAATAATTATAAAAAATCTTATTTTAACATATTCCAGAATGAAAGAGCCGGGCAGGGCTTTTGAGTTGTATGAAAAACTCAAAAAAATTGGTATGACAAATGATGATTACTTTGATTATGCGGCATTATGTATAAAACATGGCGATTTTAAAAATGGATTCAAATACTATTCACATCGATTTGAAAAAGAAACTTCCCCAACGTTTTATCCTGTTATAGAGAAAAAACGCTGGAATGGTCAAATAATACAAAATAAGACACTCCTTGTTCATATAGAACAGGGATTTGGTGATTTTATTATGTTTTCTCGATTTATTCCTATTATGAAAAATCATGCCCAAAAAGTTATTTCGGTATGTCAGAATGAATTACTTGAGCTTATGAAGTCAAGTTTTCCCGATATACCCTTTTATGGTGTAAATAGTACTAATTTGGATAATCTTGATTTTGACTATCATGTGCCTCTTATTGAAATACCTAGAATAATAAAGCTGGAACCTGACACAATTCCTTCAAAAGGGGGTTATTTAAGTGTCGGTGGAAATGTAATAAATGACTATCGGAACAGATATTTATCTGATGAACAGTATGCGGGTAAACTCAAGGTCGGGATTTCTTTTGAGGGGGATAAAAATGCAAAAGGACAGGGCAGAGATGTTGATATTGAATATTTTATACCATTGACAAAGCTGGAAAATGTACAGGTCTTTGCCTTTAGCAAAGAAAGAGATGATGCGTTTTATCGTGAACTTGGTGAAGATGTAAATATAATAAATCTTGCAAGTACGTTTAATAATTTTCAGGATACAGCTGCAGCTTTGATGAATATGGATTTGGTTATAAGTTCTGATAACGTTATACTGAATCTGGCTGGAGCTCTTGGTGTTAAAACATTTGGACTTTTTAATGAACAGTATGAGTATAGATGGTTTGATCTGCCGAATTCTTCCGGATGGTATAACAGTGTTAAACCTTTTGTTGCCAAAAAGCAAAATGATTGGGCTGAAGTTATAGAACGTGTATGTCAAGAAATACGAAAATACTAGTCTTTTGTGGGCTTAGCTTGCTTGTTGAAGTTTATAAGTATTAATAAAAAAGTTTTTTTATTAATTAGGCAATTTTTTTGTTCTGTTTGTTTTTATATATATGTAGTATATAAAGAGAGAGGAAAAATATGACGGTTCATAATATTGTAAGTGGAGATACACTCTGGGGTATTGTAAAAAAGAATTACAATCTTACGAACAATACAGATATAGCGAATATGGTCAATAAAGTCGCTAAAGCGAATGGCATAAGCAATCCTGATAAAATTTATGCAGGAAAAACAATTCAACTTGTAGATGTCCAGGAAAAAAATGAAGATACTTTTGTGAGAACGACTAATGATGAATCGACTTCTCAAGGTGGTGCTGTAAAAAATGTTTCGAATCCTATGTCTTCGAAAGATGATAAAACGCAGGTTACAGCAAAAGAGGAAAATAACAATAACACTGAAGTAAGTCCGACTGTACAAAAGGCAATCGATGAGAAACTTGCATCAAAAGATTTGAAATCTTATGAAGATATAAATAAAGCAGAAAATACGACGGTGAATCTTTTTGCACAGAATGCTACAGATGAAGAAAAGGAAAAGGCTTACACTGATTTTTCAAACGGAATCCTGAAAAGTTATAATGCTGACGGGGACGGAACAGTTACAGTAGAAGAGTTTGCACAAAAAGAATATGCTGATAACATAAAGGCTTCTGAGCTGACTGTTGATGCGTTTGGCGGAGAAGTTAGTGAGCAAAATAAACTTGCATCACAGCGTTTGGGAAATATTTTTGCACAGAATCTTGATATAAATCAGAATGGAAAAATAGATACAGAAGAAATGAATTTCTTCAACAAAACTGCAGATGCAATGGACGGACAGCAAGACGGACAAATATCTACTGCATATGAAAAGGTTTTATTTAGTTCAATAATCGGAACAAATGTTGACAATAAGGAACTGCAAGCTGTTACGGAAAAATATTTTGAGGGTATTCAGCTGACAGATGAAGAGCAAAAAATATTTGATGAAGGAATGAAAACAATAAATAAAAGCATGAGAGATATGTCTGGAATAGACTAACAGGGTAAGTCAAAATTTTGATGCTGTGTTTTATAATGCCTCGAAACGGAGGTAATTATGAAATATATTGAACTGAATTCGGGATATAAAATGCCGATGATGGGACTTGGCACATGGAAGAGTGATAAAGAAAAATTGAAACACTCTATTATGTTTGCTATAGAAACCGGATATAGACATATTGATTGTGCTGCAGCATATGACAATGAAAAAGTTGTCGGAGATGCTCTTGATGAAGTTTTACGTTCCGGAAAAATAAAAAGAAAAGAACTGTTTATTACATCGAAACTCTGGAATGATTCTCACCTGAAAAACGATGTTCGTCCGGCTCTTGAAAAAACGTTAAATGATTTAAAACTGGAGTATCTTGATTTGTATCTTATCCATTGGCCGGTTGCCAGTGAAAAAAACACAGGATATTTGATTCCGCTTGCTGATGCCCCTCTATCTGAAACATGGGCAGAGATGGAGAAAGCGGTTGATGACGGACTTGTGAAGAGTATAGGTGTTTCTAATTTCAGCATAAAGAAACTTGAGGATATGAAGTCTTACTGTCGTATTCCGGCTGCAGTAAATCAAGTTGAAATACATCCGTTTTTTCAGCAAAAATCACTGATAGAATATGCAAAAGAGAACAATATTGCAATCACTGCTTATTCACCGCTTGCTTCTTGTGACAATCCTGACAGGCCTGAAAATATTCCGTCTCTTTTAAAAAATGAAATGATTAATAGTATTGCAAAAGAGCACGCTGCGTCACCGGCTCAGATAGTTCTTGCGTGGGCAATGACACTAGGTTGTGCAGTAATACCAAAATCCACAACTGAAAGTCGTATTACAGAAAACTTTGAATCAACAAAGATAAAACTTTCTGAATCTGATATGAAAGCAATAGAAGAACTTGATGCAGGCATAAAAACAGTCACTGCAAAATTTTTTATAGATTCAGAAAAAGGATATACAGAAGAAACAATCTGGGATGTCTAATCCAAATCAACGGGCGGACGCTGGATTGCATCTATAGCTGCGCGTGCTGCTTCAATTACTGAGTCCGAAACATTCGGAACAATTGTAAGCTGGCGGAGTACATCCACAGTACGTTTGAAGCTGCGAACTACATCTCCTTCTCCTGTTCCCGCCTGTTCAATAAGACCTTCCCAGTCACCACCGTTTATCCAGTATTCGACAAGCGGTGAATAATAGGAATTTATGAACATTTCTGTATCAATATCAAAGTCGCTCTGTATTTTTCCGACCCTGCGTTTTATATCTTTTATTTTACCGAGAGTTTTCCTTGTTGTTCTGCTAATCGGGATTTCAGGAAAAACATCTGCTCTCAAATCTTCAGTCGTGATTGCACAAATTACAGAAGCCAGCTCATCCGGTTTTAGCCCTTCGAGTACGCCGTTCATGATGATTTCTGAAACAAACAACTCATTTTCTGCTCTTATTGCTGCTATTGTCAGCCCTTTTTCCGTGGGATAGTTGTCTTTTAGGTATCCCATTTTCTCTAGAGCATATGTGTGATTTAAGAATTTGCGCCAGTATACATCTTTTTCGTATTCAATGTTTTTTTCGAGCTGAGAAGAGCGCTTTTCAAATCTTTTTAAAAGCTCTATTTCTTTTGCATGTTTTTTGTACAACCTGCATGTATCACACGGGCAGGTATGTACTTTTGAAAGCAAATTTTTTGTTTTGTTATTAAATTCAATGAATTCGGGAGACTGTTCTTCACTCTTGTTTTTCATTTGCTTTCTGAGTGTTTTTACGATTTTTCTGTATTCAACGTATGTGTTTTTGTTTTTTATATATTCAAACATATCATCATTTGTCAGTCCGTGAATACAGCGAAACGCCCTGAATCGTTCGATAGTCGTATTAATCTCTTTTTGTTGAGCAAGTAGTGGTTTTAGCCTGTCTGTCGATGAAAAATATCCGAAACTTTTCAGGATTAGCTCCTTGGCTTCATCAAGAGTGAACCGCTGCAGCAGATTCACAACCATAGAATAGGTTGGAGAAAAACGGCTTTCCAACGGGTTTGCCTTGCTGGTAACAAGTTCTGCTACTTCTTCCGGCGATTGGAATGCAGTACCCACAATGGTTACATACCCTATTTCGTCCATCCCTCTCCGTCCGGCTCTTCCTGACATCTGTAAAAATTCACTTGCCGTCAGCATTCTGTGTCCGGAGTCCGTGCGTTTTGATACGGCACTTATTACAGTGGAACGTGCCGGCATATTTATACCTGCGGCAAGGGTTTCTGTCGCAAAGACTACTTTTATAAGCCCTTTTTGAAAAAGTTTTTCAACAAGAACCTTCCAACCGGGCAGCAATCCTGCATGGTGTGATGCAACTCCGCATAACAGGTATTCGATATGTTTGTTCATTGCAAGATACGGGTTTTCTGCAATATATTCATCTACAATTTCTTTTATCTGTTTTTGCTCGTCAGGAGTGACAAGACAGAGTCCTGCGCATTTTTCCATCTGTTCATCACATTTTTTGCGTGAAAAAGTAAAGTATATGGCAGGAAGCATATTCTTTTTGTGCAGAATTGAGACAACATCTTTTGCTACCTGTCTTTGAGGCATTTTTCGTCGGAATGATTTTGCCCGTGATTCCGGCTTTATTTTTTTGTTTAATTTTCCTTCCGGAGTTAAGAGCGGAAGAATGTCATTCGGTTTCGATGAATCATAGTAATAAAATCTTAAAGGAACAGGTCTGAAGTCTGTATAAACCAGTTCTGTGCGGGAATGAACAGTATTTATCCAGTCTGTGAGCTGCTGAGAATTTGCGACTGTAGCAGAGAGTGCAATAATTTGAATATTAGTCGGGCAGTAGATGATGCTTTCTTCCCAGACTGTTCCTCTCTGTTCGTCGTTCATATAGTGAACTTCATCCAGCACAACATATCTGACATCTTTTAAATTGTCAGAAACAGAGCCGAAGTTTGTACCGTAGAGCATGTTCCTGAAAACTTCCGTCGTCATAATGACTATCTGAGCATCTCTGTTTATAGATGTGTCTCCTGTTAGCAGACCTGTTTTGTCTTCTCCATATTTTCTTGAAAAGTCATTATATTTCTGGTTCGAGAGTGCTTTTAGCGGAGTTGTATAAAATATTCTGAAGCCTTCTTCCAGTGCTTTGTGTATTGCCATTTCTGCAATACACGTTTTTCCTGCCCCTGTCGGAGCGCATACAACCACGCTTTTGCCATTATTTATATGGAATAATGCTTCTTCCTGAAAATCGTCCAGTTTAAAATCAAATTTGTACATGCTTAAATACTCTCTATTTTATATTTTAGTGGAAATAATTTTGAAAGTACAGATTTTTTAAATATAATAAATCGGAAGGGGGGCAATATGGTTCATTATATATATCTTATATTTGCAATTATTTTTGAGGTTACGGGTACGACAATGATGAAATTATCAAACGGCTTTACTGTTCTGGTGCCGTCTATAGCTCTTTTTGTTTTTTATGCGATAAGTTTTACATTGTTGACGCTATCTCTGAAAAATCTGGATGTAAGTCTTGCTTATGCTATATGGAGCGGTCTGGGAACTGCGCTAATTGCAACAATCGGAATATTCTTTTTTCATGAACATATTAATGCGGTGAAACTTGTTTCGCTATGTTTTATTATAATCGGAGTTGTCGGGTTGAATCTGGCGGGAGTTAAGCACTAGCAAATTTATTTTTGTTCTGACTTGTATAAATGTATACACAAAACCGGAGATAAACATGCCACAAAATACAATTTCGGCTCAACCGTCTTTTAAAGCCTATTTGAAATTTAAGGATAGTCCGAAAAAAATTGACAGACTTATAGATACGGTAAAAAATGCAGTTGATGATGCCGTTTTTATTAACCATAAAAAAGGGAAAAATAAAGATTCAGTGTGTTTGTTGACAGGCAGCCATTATGATAAATTTTTGGATTTTTTAAATGATATAAAATATGCGCATATGCCTGAAGTCAGAAAGAAAATTTCAGAAATTCTCGGTGAAAAACCGGTTCAAAAAGATGCTGAAAAAGTTACGAATGCTGTTAAACACAAAAAATTCGATTTTAAAACCGGCAAAATAAAATAAATTTTAATTTTATATTTTGAAAAACAGTTCAAATCCGAAGATTTTTATTATTTTTTTGTGTGTTTTCCAGTGAATTTCAACAATTTTCTCCATTAGCTGTTTCTGTCCGAAATATAAATCTTCAAATAATTTGTTTCTTAAATAAATTCTGAAAAAATGCGCAAAGAATGGTGTACGTTTGTATACAAATTCCCACCATTCTTTGGAATAGTTTATGTATAAACTATTCCAAGGTTTTCTACCTGTATAATGAATGACTTCAGGTGCTGTTTTTAATTGTAAATATTCTTCAGTCGTTATTATATTTTCTTTCAATGCTTTTCTGTATGTATAAGAGTTTGGGGTGTCTATTACATTGAATTTTGTTGGAAGATATTTAACCTGATTTTTACCCGTTATATTTAATATATCCTGATCCTGAAAGAAAAGTTTTTTGTTAGTCCATGGGAGCCAGACTTTTTCCATTTCTTGTTCTCTTATTTTTTTTAGATTTAATAGCATGAATCCGGTATTAAAATATTTCCCTTTTATGTCTGAAAGATATTCACTCCAGAAGGGATATTTTAGATTTTCAGTAAAATTTTCATCCAGATTGTTGCGTACAGATTTTACTGCAGCAAAAAGATAATCTTCTATATCTGTGTCCCAAGCTTCTTTCAAATTTCCTTTAAAAAGTATGTCCACATCTGCATATATTATCTTGTCTGTATCCGGTAAAAATTTATGCAGCAGAAGACGTCCGTAAGCTGCTTTTGATAAACCTCTTGCTTCATAAGAATTGTCAAGTATTTTTCCGATATCGATAAAAGATATTGATGATATGCTGCTGTTTTCTTTAACAAGTTTTTGTATTGTCTTTTTGGTTTCTTCTGTGACATCATCGGTACAAAGACAAAATATATTATAATTAATATCGCTTCCTGTATTTAGAAGGCTGCATATGGCTGTTGCTCCCTGCCTCCAGTAGTTGTTATCAAAAGAAAATGCTATATTTATTTTATCCATTTTGCATTCCTAGCCATTCTGTGAATTTTCTAATTCCTTCAGTGAATGATGTTTCCGGATGGTAGTTCAGAAGTTTTTCAGCTTTTGAGATATCAGATACTGTTTTGTCTACATCTCCTTTTTGCATTGGCATCCTGTTTATTATTGCTTTTTTTGACAAATATTTTTCCAGTTCTTCTATCATTCTATTTAATGTAACAGGCTCGCCTCCGCCGAGGTTTATTATTTCATAACCGGTCTTATTGTATTCAATAGCAGAGATAACACCCTGTATTATGTCATCAATATATGTGTAATCTCTTTTTGTGTGACCGTCGCCAAAGACAGGAATAGGCTTTTCCTGTTTGATAAGACGTGCAAATTTATGAATAGCAAGATCGGGTCTCTGGCGCGGACCGTAGACAGTGAAAAATCTCAGTGCAACGATGTTGATTCCATAAAGTTTATGATACGTGTAGCAGAACTGTTCACAGGCTGATTTTGTAGCAGCATATGGAGATATAGGCTCTGATATTTTCAGAGTTTCACTAAATATGTTTTCCTGACAGTTTCCATATACAGAGCTGGATGATGCAAAAACCATTTTTTTTATTTCATATCTTTTCATTAATTCAAGAATATTGATGGTTCCAAGAATATTTGTTTTGACATATCCCTCCGGATTTTCAATAGATGGTCTTACGCCGGCTCTTGCTGCAAGATGTACAACCGTATCTATTTTGTGATTTTTGAAAATGCTATCAATCTCGTTTATATTTTCTATATCTGCCTTGTAAAACCTGTAGTGTTCGTTTATTAAATTATGTTCTATATTTTTTTGTTTGATAGAAGGGTTGTAAAAATCATTCATATTGTCTATGACAATAATATTGTTGCCGGATTCTAAAAGTTTGTCTGCAAGATGTGAGCCTATAAATCCGGCTCCGCCTGTTATCAGGATTGTTTTCATTTGTTGTGTACCCTCAGTATTATGTCCATCGGAAGTTTTCGAACCGGATGTTCAAAAATATCCGGAACCGGTGCGAATTTATTTTTCCATAAAACATACATAAGACTCAATTGGTCTCTCTTTGAATAATTCGAGAGCCAGAACCACCAGTCCTCCATTATTTTTATTATTTCAGGATTGTTATGCTCACGAAAAATGATATTGTTCTCTTTGAGTCCATAGTGTTCAGGAAATCCTTCTTTTCTGTAAATTTCCATCTGGGCGGCTGTGTTTTCTTCCGTGTCCTTACCCTTTTGGATACAGATTTCTCGTTCTTCATAGAGGCAATCTCTGCAGAAATGTTTTGTGATTGCAATTTTTTCGCCTCTTTTTATTAAATCATCGACTTTACGAAATATTTTGTCTGAAATTATGTCTATATTTGCATCAATATAGACACTATATGTATAGTCTTTTAGAAACTTATGTGCAAGAATTTTAGGAAGTCTGGATTTTTTCTGGTCATCGAGATTTATTTCTGTTTTTATTGGCAATATTTTCCAGAACGGATGACCGGTTTTTAATAATGTTTCATTGTTTGTAAAACAAATATAATCCCAATCTCTTTCAAAATACAAAGGAGTAATTAAATCGTTATAGTCTCCGGTAATTACTGTGTAAAATACTCTGTTCGGGGGAGTCGGGGGTGGGGGTGCGATGTTATAATTAAAAATTTTCAAAATAAAACTGTGAACAAATAACGGGTATGATTTTAGCGGATACCCGAAGAAGAACAGTTTTTTGTTGAGTAATAATCTGTTCTTTTTACCCGGAACAAGAGATATTAAAATTTTTATAAATCTATTCATACTTCTTTGTATGAATATTATAACTTGAATCATTAAAAAGTAAAGAAAAAGCGGCTGTAAAACCGCTTTTTTTAATTATCTTTGATTATGACAAATTTTAATCAATCAATGACAAACATTTATCTTTAATATCAAGAGCAACTTCCCGAGCCTGTTTTTCTTTTATTCCGATATTTTTTGCAACATTGAGAATATCTTCTAAACTTGGATTTTTACCCTCACCATTGATTGTCGTTGAGTGTTCTCCGTTGAATGATGAACTGTAAGTTAAATCATAAGCAGGGGATAGTTGCCATTCTTTTTTACTTTCATCATACAAAAACGAAAAATTCTTTGAATGATCATCTCTGTTGTGCGCAAAAACATTAAAGCACATAAGTCTATATAACTGCTCAATATCCTGATAATTTTTCGTTAATTCGAGAGTCAATTTCATCAAAATATTGTAATCAAGATTCGGCAAGCGATGGCTTGTTTCTAATAGTCCGCTAACTGAAACCATATGTACTTTTTTACCGTTTTCTCTATCAAATCGTTTTATACCGAAATATCCCGAATAAATTTTAGAATCAAAAAGTTTTGTTTCACTCATTTTTATCCCGCAATCTTTTGCGACAAGAGAGTATTTGTATTCCTGCTCTCCAATATATTTAGGATCCTGTGAAGATGGGAATTTTATTATCCAGTCTTCTCCGTTTATTTTGGTTAGAATCTTTGGTCTTGCTCCGCCTGACGAACCGCCAAGTTTAAAAAGTTCATCCAAGTTATCAGAGCTTTGTGACTCTAATATTTTTGAACATTCTTGCGCAAGCTTGTCATAATAAGATTCTTCTTGTGGAGTTTCAAATCTGTGTTCAGGCTTATATGTCAAAGCTCCCATACCGCTTTCTTGTACAACTGCAAGCCGATTTAAATTATCAATTTCACTTGGGTTGATATTGTTTTTTAGCAAAAGACGATCAACAAGCAATCTTCCCCAACCGTCAGGCAAACTGTCATTAAACACCCCAAATAGCCCCTCGAACGGTTCAAATTTTGGCAAATATACTTTTTTCTGTAACGGTAGTGAGAATGGCGAAATGCTAAAACCGGTAGCAAGCCACTCGTTATCATATTCAAATGCAACAAGCCTATCAGGAGTTTTAGCCAAAGTTCCGACTAATTTATCATTATAAAAAGCTTTCAGATATTTATAATTATCCATTAATTACCTCATCAATCGAAGCATAAGTTTTTTGTGTAAATAAATTTTCAAAGTCATTATCTAAATCAAGAGCAATAGCAATTTTAATAAAAGATTGCAGAGAAATTTCATACTTCGTTTCAAACCTTTTAATGCTGCCTAAGCTAACACCAGATTTTTGTGCTAAAGCTTCTTGTGAAATTTTTAGCTTTTTTCGGTTTTCTTTAATTTTATCCGCTAAACTTTTGGCAATTTCATTGGGAGTTTTTTGGTTTAAAAATTGATTGGTCATAGATAATACATTAATCGATTTTATTAAAAAAGTCAATAATTAGATAATATATTATCCGATTATCACCACGCATCACAATTTTATTATGATGTATTTTTATCAACTTTTGACAAAATTTAAACCTTAAGTTTAGGTTTAATATTAGAAATTGTTGTATCCGGAATTGCAAGCTTACCCTTTTCTAAGCCTAACAAAAACTCTATTTCATCAGAATTTAAAGCCAAATCAACACTTATATCTTCTAATAACGATTGAACTGTATGAATATTGTTATCTAAAAGCAAATCAATTGCATATTTCAGCATTGTAGGCTCTGGAATTATAATTGAATCATCATATGGTTCATGCGTCTTCCAACCCTTTTGTGACATTTTTTTCATTAAGTACTGATATTGATTGTATGTCATTAAATTCAAATTATATGCACGAATAATCATCGCTGATATTGAAACATTCCACTTTTTCTTTAATCTGACATAATAATCTAAACTGTACCGATATCTTTCAGGAAGGTCTTTTATAAATGCTTCCTTTGGCAATAAAAATGAAGCGGCAAATTCATTGGCTTGCTTTTCTAAAAATTTAAATTCTTCTCTTGAAATAGCTTCTATATCTTCACTTTTTGGATGTAGCAGTATATGTCCTAATTCATGAGCCGCATCAAATTGTATCCTTGAGAAAGAAGGTTTATTTTTAGACAAAGTAACTATATATCTTTCCTCGTCATTTATTTGTATTGATTGATTAAAGGCATCAATATCATCAGTATCTGTTTTTGCAAGTAAAACAATTAGTCCTTGTTTTTCAAGCAAATGAATTATATTTGTAATTGGTTCTAAACCTAATCCCCAGAACTCTCTTATTTTTAATGAAAAAGCCTCAATATCTCCATCAAAATCAATATTATTTGGAATATTTAAAACAGGGAAATCCATATATTTTAATAGATATTCGCATAATTGAGCTCTAAACTGGTTCTGTAATTTTTGTTGTTCTCTGTATTTTTTATTAGTAGTTAACAATGCTCTGAAATACGGAGTTCCTGCTGGTATAGTTTTTTTATTTTGAAAGAAAAATTGTCTTGGAAAGTTTAATTCTTTAATTATTTTAAATAAATTTTCTACCTCGGGAATAATTTTATCCGTTTCATACAAAGATATTGTTTGTTTTTTTACTCCAATTTTTTGAGCAAGCTCTTCAGTTGTTAATCCTCTGTAGGTTCGAGCAATTTTTAACTGTTCACCGCTAAATTTATTTTTCATTATACTTTATTCTTCCTCATTAACATCTTTTTCATCATTTTTATCATTTTTAATTTCTGGCATTGTATCTTTGTCCTGTACTAAGAAATCTTTCTTTAATGTCGGTTTTATTATATCTACCTCGTTAGATTTTTTAGTATCATCAAGGAATGTATAACTTGGTTTCAGATATTGACTCCAATTCTCTTCTTCAACTAATTCTAACGCAGAATTGAAAATGTATGCTTTTAATTCTTGTACATTATAACCGCTTTTTTTAATTGTAATTATACAATGTCTAAATTCTTTGTCTGTTTGCAATTCAAGATTTGAGCACAATTCTTTCAATTGTCGTTCAAGTTCATCTTCGGGAAATAACTCTGTCTCAATTCCCGGAATAGTTATTTGGTGGGTTTTACCTTCCAACCCTTTATTTTTAAGGGACAAAATGTCTATATAATGTGGTACTTCACGTTTTTTGTCTTTTAAAATTTTGTTAAGAGCATCTTCACTCATGCAGGTAAAAAGAAGATTTGAATTTAAATCAAGCAATAACAATAATTCATAAAAGCCACGTCTTACAATATCGTATCTTAAATTAGCATCGCAAAAAGAAATAAGAATGCCATTTGTTAAATCACGCGGTAGCATATTTTTGTAATTACTGGTAGGGGTATTTATTTGTTTAACCCAATATTCTAATTCTTCCCCAAAGCCTTCGATATGGCTATTTGCTATTCTTTGTTTTAATTCTTCACTAATTTTTTCGAGCATGTAAGCCTCCTTTACATGCTATTATTTCTAAAAACTTAAAATTTGTCAAGTATATTTATAATATTTGTTAAGATACCGTATGTATTTTACAAAAAGTTGTTTTTTGTCTTAAACTTAAAGATTCTTGAATGTTCCGTTCTATAGTTATTATAGCATAGATATACGTGATAAAATATAATTATGGAAATTTTAGAAAGATTAGCAAAATCAAAATTCAGGAGCAAATTTAAACTCCGAGCAAGAGAATTAAAATATATTCAAGAAAAAGGGCTTGATACCATTTATACCCATGCCTGCGATTTTATTCGTGATAGAGTAGCCCCGGCTGAACCAATTAACGATGGTAAACAAACTCCGATGCGAGGACATCCTGTGTTTATTGCTCAACACGCAACAGCCACCTGCTGCCGTGGCTGCATCGAAAAATGGCACAAATTCCCTCAACACAGAGAACTAACAAAAGTGGAACAAGAATACCTCGTTTCCGTAATTATGGAATGGATAAAACAGCAAATTAATTCAAAACCTGTTTTATAACCGTTCAAAATATGTTCAAATCCATGTTTGTGATACCTTAAAAAAAATGGAGTATGATTTTGGCTACAAAAAATGTTTTAAGTTTATCACCAAGTAAGGCAAAAGAATTTTTTCTTAAAGAAGAAATGTATTCAAATATAACATTGCCAACATATTT
Source organism: Candidatus Gastranaerophilales bacterium (assembly GCA_944323425.1). Lineage (GTDB taxonomy): Bacteria > Cyanobacteriota > Vampirovibrionia > Gastranaerophilales > Gastranaerophilaceae > CALUPY01. The sequence continues at coordinate 14,156 of CALUSL010000035.1, forward strand.
TAGTTTTCAGAAATTATTGGATAAATTAGACAAAAGATTACAAAATAAAAATTTAAGGAATTTTTTCACTGCAAACGATAAACCATATAATTATGATGATGTGAATTATATAATTTATAACAACAAAGATGGTTGTTATGCATGGAGACCATTACAATTATTAAATCCTATAATTTATGTAGCCTTGGTAAATTATATAACTCAAGATCATGTTTGGAAGTTAATCAAAAAACAATTCAAGAAATTTCAAAAAAACGAAAAAATTTCTAGTAAAGGTATTCCGGTATTAAAATCTCCAAAGAAAAAACAACAAGCGAGTCAAGTTGCCAATTGGTGGAATGAAGTTGAACAATTGTCTTTAGAACAAGCTCTAGAATATTCATTTTTATTTTCTACTGACATTTCAGATTGCTATGGTTCTATATATACGCATTCTATTTCATGGGCTCTACATGGAAAATCAACTGCCAAACAGGCAATAAAAAATTCGTCTATCAATCTTGAAGGAGATGAAATCGACACTTTAATTAGATATATGACAAATAACCAAACTAATGGTATTCCGCAAGGTTCTGTCCTGATGGACTTTATTGCCGAAATTGTTTTAGGATACGCAGATTCTCTTTTAACACAAAAATTAAATGATAATGACATAGAAGATTACAAAATAATTCGATACAGAGATGATTATCGCATTTTCGTGCATAACACTCAAACTGGCAATCAAATAATAAAATACTTAACAGAAGTAATGATTGAATTAGGATTTAAATTAAATACAACAAAAACACAAAAAACAGAAGATATAATCGAGGGTTCTTTAAAGAAAGATAAGTTATATAGGATTTCCCATTTAGAAGATTTAAATAAATTCTGCTTAAATAAAGGTAATTTGCAGAAGCAGCTTATTAGAATATATGATTTTGCCAAAAGATTTCCAAATTCTGGTAGCTTGCAAGCTTTATTAATGGAATACAACAAAAATTTAAAGTTTAAAAAAGATGATAAAAATATAGTTCCTATAATAAGTATCGCTTTTTCTATTGCATATAATAATCCAAGAGTATATCCTACAATAGCAGCAATCATAGGAAAATCGCTGTCATATTTATCCGATTTTAGCAAGAGATATGATATTATACTCAAGATAGAGAAAAAACTTGAAGAAAAACCTAATACTGAATATATGGAAGTTTGGTTACAAAGAATAATATATAATGATGACTACTTTCAAGAATATAATTCTGACATTTGTAAGCTTGTAATGGATAAGACAAAACCTCCTTTATGGAATATTGATTGGGTAAGTAATGGTTTGAAAAATATAGTTAATAATACTCCGATCATCGATTATGAAGAATTAAATAATCTTGATTCTGATATTAGAGATGATGAAATTGATATATTCTACTATGATGATTAGTAACCAATTGGTTAAAGCGGTTCAAAATATGTTCATGTTTGTGATACCCTAAAAAGAAAAAGGAGTTAGACATGGCTGTACCTGATTTTCAATCATTAATGAATCCTGTTTTAAATTTGTATGAAAAGAAAAATGTAGAGTTACGTCCGCGTGATATCGAAGATGAAATTGCTGAATTGTTTAATTTATCAGAAGAAGATAAAAATCAAATGATACCTAGCAATATTGAAACTATTCTTCGTAATCGTGTTAATTGGGCAGTCTATTACTTATTTAGAGCCGGATTATTAGATAGACCTAAAAGAGGCTATTATAAAATTAGTGAGGCTGGCATACAGGAAAATAAAACAGGAAATAAGATAAATATTGGGTATTTAAAGAAATTCCCGTCTTTTGTTGATTTTTCAAATATTGAAAATAAGAAAAATTCTGATACTGAAAATATTATTGAAGCTGATGAATGTCAAACTCCTGATGAAATGATTTCAAAAGCGCAAGCTTTATATTCTGATAATCTTCAAAGCGAACTATTAGAAAAATTAAAACAAGTTGATCCTATTAAATTTGAAAAAATAGTTTTGCAACTTATGGAAAAGATGAATTATGGTATTGGGTCAATGACAAAAATGAGCCATGATGGTGGTATTGACGGAATCATTGACGAGGATGAATTAGGTCTGGAAAAGATTTATCTTCAAGCAAAAAGATATTCAGATAATAAAGTTAACGAAAAGGAAATGCAAAATTTTGCCGGAGCTCTTGGCTGTTCAACCGTACGTAAAGGTGTATTTATAACTACAAGCTTTTTCGATGAAAAAGCAAAACAAAAAGCTGCTTCTGTTCAGGGAAAAGTAATAAGACTAATTAATGGTGATGAACTAACAAAATTGATGATAAAGCATAATGTTGGTGTTCAGCCTAAAACGACAATAGAAATTAAAAAACTTGATGAAGATTTCTTTGTTGATGAAGGTTGATTACATTCTTTCTATATACCAGTTGCTATTTCCAAAATGATTAAAGTTCCAATGGAGTTCAAAATAAAAATTAAACTCCAAAGA
>CALUSL010000036.1 GCA_944323425.1 Candidatus Gastranaerophilales bacterium
GTGTAACTAAATAATCAAATATTAGTGTATTATAATTTTAGTGCTGAAGACTATGAGATAAAAAACGTAAACTCATATTTCCTGTATTTATTAATCTTTAATTATTATGCAATGTTATTTTGTTGGTAAGTTTTGATTAATTCTGAAGTAGATTTTGCTGAATTTGCTGTGTTTTGGGCATAAGCTGCTGATTCGGACAGATTTCCTTTTGCTAAAGAGGATGCACTGCTTGTTGCTCCACCGACTGCTGTTGTTGCTGTTCCTACGCCGGTAACGACAGCTCCTGGCGCGAATGTTGGCCAGAATGCTTGCATTGTAGTGCCTGTTGCAGTTGTTAAACCACCGACTGTTTGCGTTGCTTGTCCGACTTTTGCTGCTGTTTCAGCTCCTTTTTGGTTTTTTTGCGTTCTTGTTTGTATTTGTTGGGTTGTATCTTGTACTGTGTTCACTTTAGTTGAGAACTGCATAAGTTTTGATGTATAGCTCTGGCTCATCATACTAAGACTAGAGCTGTTGGATAATTTTTGAGAAGTTTTGCTGTCTATTTCTGACTGCAATTCTGAAATTCTTCCGGTATCAGCAGATGATGTGGCAGAAGCTGCCTGAGGAAGGGTTGAGCTGAACATATTCAGGCTGCCACCTGCATTTTGTCCCTGGGCAGATGTAGCTGTTGCTGTCATATTTCCTGAATTATTGTTACCTGATGCGGCAAACGGATTGCTCATTGCTGCTGGCTGCTGGGGCTGTGCTTGAGCTTGTGCATTTTCAGCTTGTGCTGCTTCAAGTTCTGTATTTAACTCTTCTATTTCGCTATCCAATTCATCATTTTCACTTTGTTTAGCTTCCATATCAGAATTTAGTTTATCCAGCTCTCCGGTTGTCTTTTTTTCATTTTTCTGTAAATCTTTATCTAATTTTTGAAGCGTTTTTGAGTCATTTTGTGCCTGCGTTGAATACTGTTTTGATTTTTTTGTCTGAGCTTTTGCGCTATTGGATGACTCTTCTGCTTCTGCTTTTGCTGCGTCACCGTCAGCTCTCAATTCTTTTTCTTTCTTCGCGTCTTCTGTTTCGTCTGTTGAATCAGTTGAACTTGATGAGAATGAATCAAACATTCCGTAATTTGCACTTTGTTCGAGTTTTTTCATGTCTTCTTCATTCAGACCGTACTCTTTTGCAAGTGTATATATATCTGTACTTTTTACTTTTTGGGTTTCTGCTGCCTGACGGGTTTCTTTGCCATTTTGTGTTTTGTCAGTACTTCCCGTCTGACCGACATTTAGTTTTTCTAATAAACTTTTTACATCAAACTTAACACTCATTTTTTACTCTCTCTTTCATTCTTTTTATATATTAATAAACAAAAAGTATATACAAAAATTGTTATTTGTATATAAAAAAATATATATAAATCCTGTAAACACTTGTCCTGTTTAAAAATTCAAACTTAATGTTTCTTAACAATTGTGTAAAATAAAATGCGACTTCAAAAGCCGCATAAGTCAAGAAAGGAATGGTTAGACTATTAATAATTTAATTATGCCCTATTTAGCAAATAATGCAAACCGTTAACAAATGTTAACATTTGTGCTAAAATACCGATAAATAAAGAAAAGGAGCGGAAATGAAAGTTGGCATAATCGGTGCGGGTTTGATTGGCGGTTCTATTATACTGGCGCTTTGCGACCGGAATTATGAACTTGCTGCTGTTACAAGAAATCAGAAAACGATAGAAGAACTGAGAAAATACAATGTAGCAGCATCAGATGATATTCAACTTTTAAAAAACTGTGATGTTGTCTTTGTTTGTACGCCAATGAATAAAACGCTTGAAACGCTTGATAAACTTGAAAAAATTCTGCCAGAGAATACAATAGTCTCGGATGTTTCAAGCTTAAAGAGCTTTGTTATGAATAAAAAGCGCCCATACAGACTGATTGGCTCTCATCCAATGGCAGGTACAGAAAACACAGGTTTTCGCTCGGCATATAAAGAACTTTTTTCCGGAGCAAAATGGGTTTTGACCCCCGCACCTGATATAAATGAGTCTGAAATATCAATTTTGGAAGAGATAATTAAAGCGACCGGTGCAAAAACGCTAATAATGGATGCGGAATCACACGATTTGTATGCTGCTCTTATAAGCCATATGCCAATGCTGATATCTCAAGCAATGATGAAATCAGTAATGACAGAAAGTGATGCACTGCGGCTTGCTGCTAGCGGCTTTAGGGATATGACCCGACTTTCTATGTCAAATCCAGAAATGGCCGATGATATGATAAAAATGAATAGAGATAATGTTAAAGTTGCTCTGAAGTCTTTGATACAGGCTACTGTAGAGCTTTTAGGTGATGATTACAGGCAGGAAATTGAAAATATAAGAGCTTTCCGTCAAAATATGTATGATGAAAACGGTTGTAATATACTATAAGTCTGTATTAGTTTGAAATGCCTCAACAAACTTTCTTTTCTGTTTATCATATATGCTCAAATTGTACGAAAATCCATCTGTAACTACTTCAATTGCATTATTTACATCAGTTCTGAAAAATTGTAAACCGTTATCAATCAAAGTATTTATTGTATGTCCGGATGGATGACCATAGCTGTTTTTTCCTACAGAAATCACAGCTGTATCAAAATTTTTACTTTGGAGCATTTTGTCATTAACTGTATTAAAAGCACCGTGGTGACCTGTTTTAATTACCTCAATATCTTCTGGTAAATATGATTTTATTTTATTAAAACTATCGACACCTCCATCAGCCATGAAAAGCATATCGAAATCTCCATAAGTTAAAAGAACAATAGTCGATGTGTCATTTGATGGATTTCTGCCGTTATCCAGAGCAGGTACAAATGTTTTCAAAGAAAGTCCGTGTTCTTGATACAAAATTACATTATTTTGTGCAATTGATACCGGTATCTTTTTCTTTTTTATATATGTCAAAATTTTTTGTTCTGTATCCGTTCCTTTTTTGTAATTATTTACTATAGCTTTTTTAACTTTTGTGCTTTCCATTACATCGATACTTCCGCCAATATGGTCTGCATCATAATGCGTGAGAATAAGATAATCAATGTTGTCTATAGCCTTATTTTTCAAGTATTTTGAAACAACTGCTTCAGATATTGAAAAACCTCCATCTTTTATTGCTCCGCGGGCTGTATCAATCATAATATATCTGTTTTCAGGAGTTTTTATTAAGAAACAATCAGCATTTCCAACAGAAAATGCTAAAATTTTGCATTTTTTGTCAGGAATTTTTATAAAGGATAAACCAAATAAAACTGCCAGAATAAGCATGGATATGAGCGGTTTTTTGTCTTTAAATCCTGTTCTGATTGCGAATCCGATTGATAAAAGAAGCGCAAAATAAAAAATGCATTGCATTACAGAAGGATTTGGAACGATTAATAGAGAGTTGGGCAGGGAAGAAAAATAGTCAGATATTTTTATTAATAATGTAACTATCGGGTTCAGGACAAAATCAAATATCATGCATATTTTAGATGCAATAAACGGAAACATTGCCAGTGTCGAACCAAGAAAGCCCAAAAAACTTATTACTACAATGAGCGGACTGATTAAGAAATTTGCCGCAACAGAATAAGTTGCAAAAGTATTAAAATAATACATTTGAATTGGAGCCGCCCAAAACTGCGCGACTACTGGAATAAGTATTGCTCCCGCAATAAAATCAAGAAATTTATTTTGAATTTTTTCCAGAATGGGAGGGCAGTAAAACATCAGAGCAAACGTTACAATGAAAGAGAGTTGAAAACCTATATCTGTTATCATTGCGGGATTGTACATCAGAAGAGCCATTGCTACAAAGAAAACCAGAGAAAATGTATCAGCATCTCTGTCAAAGAATTTTCCTAACAGTACAAGTTCTATCATTAACGCAGCTCTTAGAACAGATGGTCCCATTCCTGTCATTAAAGTGTATGCGGCAACAAGAATTGCACCGAAGATTAATATAAAACGGTAGTTTATCCTCAATCTGACAGCAATAAAATACCACATCCCAAAAATAATGGAAACATTCATCCCTGAAGCAGCAAGTATATGGAGCAAACCTGAATTTATAAAAGAGCTGCGAATATTGTCAGGAGGATTTATTGCATCATCGCCGAACACCATGCCTCCAAGAACTTCCAGGTTCGGGCTTTTTAAATATTTTTTATGAATGTTTAGAATTTCCATTCTTTTGTTGTTTAGCTTTTGCAGAAATTTCCATCCAAAACTCTCAGGACCGGAAACAATTGACCAGTTTCCATCTTTTACATAGAATACCGTAAAGGTTTTGTGATTTTTTAAATAATTTCGATAATCAAACTGTGAAGGATTCTGAGATTCTGGCGGAAGTGTTAAAAATCCCTGGAGTTTTATTTTGTCTCCTATTTTTATTTTTGAGAAATTATCTTTTTGCCCGTATACTGTCACAATAGACTGTGCTTTAAGGTTTGATAACGTTTTATCCTGAAACACTCCATTTTCAGCAGAAAAATAGAATTTTGTCCGGTCTTCAGAATTTGTAGTCGGAATAGAAAGTACAGTCCCAGTCAAAGAAATTTTGTTCTGTGCATATTTACACAAATCATCGCAATCTTTTATTTGAAAATTGCTGTTTAAAATAGCAATGATAAAAAATAAATACGCCCAAAAAGCTCGATGTGCAGTGATTGTGTCTTTTAATAGCAGTATAACTAAAGCAGCTAAACACGTTATGGCAAAAAACAAAACATGTCCGGTAAAAAAGGCAATTACCCCAAGAATGTAAAAAGAAGCTAACAGTATCGTAAGTGTAGTTCTTTGCACAACTTCTCCAGTTCCATTTATATAATTAGATTAGCATAAAAAAAAGACCGGAATAGAAAACCGGTCTTTTATCTTTTCCTTACCTACCTACTATCTCTTACACTTCGTCTTCTGTTAAAGAGGCTGCTTTACCAGCAATAGCTTCATGATATGCATCTATTGCTTCCTGATTTGCAGCATTAACTTGTTCATGTGTTTTTACAAGTTCATTAAGTCTATCAATTTCAGCCTGCTGTGCATTTACAATCTGTGCACCGTATTCAATAACTGCTTTGGCTTTCTTTAGGGCAGGTTCAGCCATTTCTGCAATCATTGCATTCTGCTTATTAAGAGCTGCTTCCAATTTTTTTTCTTCTTTGTGTTCTTTAAATTTAGAGACACCAATCGATACTAATTTAGTTGCGGCACCGATTCCTGCTGCAACACCAAGACCGATGAGTCCTGCTTTAACAGGCTTTGCTTTTGCAAATTGTACAGTATCTTGAGCAAGACCCTTTAAATATTCACCTGCTAGAATTGTACCTAAGCCAAGATTTTTATATGCATTTCCAGCTTTAGTTTTAATAGTTTTAAAACCGTTTGTTATGCCTTCTTTGATACCTTGTACTGATGTCATGATTATACCTCACACTTCCATACAATATTTATAACATTTTAAAACAAAAATTTTTGATAGTATATGAATAAAAATTGGAAAATTGTTACAAAAATAAATACATAGTATAAATGTTCATAGTCTCCGTACTGATATAATAAATAAATTTTTTAATAATAATATTTTTGTACTAAAAAAAGGAGAAAAGCATGAGCGATATGATAGAAAAAATTTACAAGATATCAGAAATGGCGGGAGGTATTCAGGAGGTAGTTATATTTACTGACACATTTAAAATTTTCGGTTCACTTGTAAATGATGATAAAAACAATCTAAAACACGTTCTAACACTAAAAAATGCATCTGTCTGCAAGCATACTGATGAATGCTCCTGCAGCATTGATAGTCCGATGTATGAATGGTTGAATATATGTGAAGAAAAAATAACAGCCTTCAGTATACTTGGATATCAAAGCTGTGTAAACTAAACACAAAAAAAAGCCCCGTTTCAGGGGCTATGCGCTATTATTATTTTTCATTAAGAGCTTCTGCACATTCGGCGCAAAGTGTGGGATGCGAACCGTCAGTACCAAGTTCACGATACTTCCAGCATCTCTCACATTTTTCGCCGATAGCTTTTGCGATATGTATTGTATAACCGTCTTCTTCATATTTGTAAACTGCATTTGACGGTGCTTCATCAACAACAAAAGCCTGTGACGTAATGAAGATATTAGCCAGTTCATCTTCATAATAGTTCAAAATTTTTCTGTCGCCGCCCTGGATGTAAACTGCGACTTCTAAAGAGCTTCCCACTCGTTTTGTAGCTCTCAGAGGTTCTATTGCCTTGGACACTATTTCTCTGAGTTTTAAAATCTGAGTAAATTCTTTTTCCAGCTCTTCATTATGCCATTTTGCACTGGACAAAGGCCAATCAGCAAGAAGTATGCTTTCCAGACCGCCTCTTTGCATTTCCGGTGTATGCTGCCAGATGTCTTCTGCCTGATGGGGCATAACCGGTGCAATCATTCTTGTTAATGCCTGTGATATTTCATAAAGAACTGTCTGGCATGCGCGTCTTGATAATGATTTTTTGCCGGCTGTATACAGTCTGTCTTTTACAATATCAAGATAGAACGAGCTTAAATCAACAGCTGCAAAGTTTTGCAAATACTGGAAGTATTTGTAAAATTCATAAGCATCAAAAGCCTCTGTGACATTTTCGATTAGGGTATTGAGCTTATGCAATGCAAATTTATCAATATCTTTCAGGTCATTGTAATATACATAGTCATTTTCTGGGTCAAAATCGTAGATATTTCCAAGCAGAAATCTTGATGTATTTCTGATTTTTTTGAAGATTTCAACCATCTGCTTAACCGCATTCTCACCGATTTTTACATCATTTCTGTAATCAACAGATGCAGCCCACAATCTCAAAACATCAGTTCCGTAGTATTTTATTATGTCCTGCGGAGCTACTGTATTGCCCAGGGATTTACTCATCTTTCTTCCTTCTTCGTCAAGAACAAATCCGTGAGTTAATACTGTAAGATATGGTGCTATACCTGTCGTCGCAACAGATGTCAAAAGTGAAGACTGGAACCAACCTCTATGCTGGTCAGAACCTTCGAGATACAAATCTACAGGCGGGTGACCGAGTTCTTCATGTCTCTTTTCTACTACTGCGCGGTGAGTAATGCCTGAATCGAACCATACATCCATGATATCTTTTTCTTTTAAGAAATGGTGATTCTGGCACTTAGGACATCTGTAGCCAGGTGGAAGCAAGTGTTTTGCGTCATACTTGACCCAAACATCAGAAGTTTCTTTTTCAAAGATTTTTGCTACGCTGTTAATCGATTCAGGTGTAACAATAACCTCTCCGCAATCTTTGCAGTAAAATACAGGAATTGGAACCCCCCATGTTCTTTGTCTTGAAATACACCAGTCACTTCTTGAAGCGACCATATTAGAGATACGTTGCTCACCGGAAGCAGGAATCCATTGAACATTAGATATAGCTTCAAGTGCTTCTTTTCTAAATCTGTCTACTTTTACAAACCACTGGGGCGTTGCTCTGTATATAACAGGTTTTTTGCATCTCCAGCAGTGCGGATAGCTGTGAGTTATTTCTTTTTTAGAAATAAGTGCATCGTGTTCCAAAAGTTTATCTATAACTATTTTGTTGCCGTCTGTATAACGAACGCCCTGAAGATCAGGCACCTGATCTGTCCAGTATCCCTTTGAATCCAAAGGTGATAATACATCAAGATCATATCTCATTCCGACTTCCCAGTCTTCAAGACCGTGTCCGGGGGCTGTATGAACACAACCTGTACCGGCATCAGTTGTAACATGATCCCCGAGAATGATAGGGCTTACCCTGTCATATAGTGGATGTCTTGTTCTGAGATTTTCTAAATCCAAGCCGTCTATGGTTCCGAGAACTTTGACTTTATCCGCTTCAAGCTCTGCATCTTGTACAAAAGAATCAAGAAGGTCAGACGCCACAACAAAAACTTCTTCTTCGTATTCAACAAACGAGTACTGCAATCTTGCATTTAAACAAATAGCGAGGTTGGATGGAATTGTCCAGGGAGTTGTTGTCCAAATTACGGCAAAAAGCGGTTTTTCTGTTGTTACTCCTGCTTTTGAGTATGCAAGTTTTGCTGCTTTTTCTTCGAATTCAAATTTTACATAAATTGCTGTAGATGTGTGGTCAGCATATTCTACTTCTGCTTCAGCAAGTGCGGTTTCACAATCAGGGCACCAGTATACCGGCTTCAATCCCTTTTCTATATAACCTTTCTGGTACATTTCTCCGAATACTCTGACTTGCTCGGCTTCTATTTCCGGGGAAATTGTGACATAAGGGCGACCCCAGTTACCCCATACACCGAGTCTTTTAAAGTTGTCTTCCTGTCCCATGAGGTTTTTGTATGCAAATTCTCTGCATTTTAGTCTTAAAAGATATGGAGAAACAGCATTTCTTCCACCCTTTATTGTTTTTACAACAGCATTTTCAATGGGAAGCCCGTGTCCGTCATACCCGGGAACAAAGGGTGAATAAAATCCTGACATAGATTTGTATTTAACAACAATGTCTTTTAATATTTTATTCAATGCTGTACCAATGTGTATTTTATCTGAGCTCAAATACGGAGGACCGTCATGGAGAATAAATTTATTTTCTTTATCTCTCTGTTTCAGGTTCTTTTTATAAATTTGATTCTGAGCCCAGAATTCTTGTATTTCGATTTCTCGATTAGCCGCATTTGCGCGCATTGGCAGTGTTGTTTGCGGAAGGTTTAACGAGTCTTTGTATTCTTCAGTCATATTTCCCTCTATTCCTAATTATATAGTAATAATTCTATACTAAAGACGCAGGAGGGTCAAAATATTTTTAAATCAGTCTAAAACAGACCTTTTCTTGCCAGTAGTATACCAATAATTGCTGCAAAAAATAAAGAAAACAGTAATATTAAAACAAATGCATAGTGGTCATGCCCCAATGGAACAGCAACATTCATTCCCCAGAAGCTTGATACCATTGTCGGGATGGCAAGTATAATAGTGACAGATGTTAAAAATTTCATCACTATGTTCAGATTATTAGAAATAATTGAAGCAAAAGCATCCATCATGCTTTCTAAAATGTTTCTGTGCATTTCAACCATTTCTATAGCCTGTTTGTTTTCAATGATGACGTCTTCCATCAAGTCTTCAATTTCTTCATTGTAGTGCATAAAGGTACTGAAGCTCGGGAATTTTTTAAATCTGCTCAGTTTATCAAGAACGTGTCCGTTGTCTTTAAGCGCTGTTGTAAAGTAAACCAAACTCTTCTGTACGGCAAGAAGCTGGAAAAGAGCTTTGTTTTTCATTGTTCTTCTTAAATCATCTTCAATTTTTTCTGTATGTCTGTTTATGTGTTCCAGATATCTAAGATAAAACTTTGTGGAACGAAACAGTATTTGGAACATAAAACGTGTTTTATCTTTTGTATCAAAAAGTTTGGCTGTATCCTGATTAAAGAAGGAAATAATCCTGTTTTCTTTTAATGAAACAGTAACAATATTATCCGGCGTCATAATAATACCGAGCGGCAGAGTGTCAAAACTGTTTTCATCTTCCATAACAGGGACGTTTGTGATTATAAGAAGTTTGTCGTCATCAATCTCAATACGTGAACGTTCTTCCGAGTCCAGAGAATCTCTGAGAAAATCCGCTTCGATATTCAATGCATCAGCAACATCTTTTATTTCATCGGCAGTTGGTTTAATCATGTTAAACCACGCTCCTTTATCAAACTCCTCTATCGTGAGTTCTTTTAGGGTTTTGTCTTCTTGTGTTTTGAATATCTGGAGCATATCTTGGACCCTATCTGATGTACTTACCGAGGTATAGAATTATTATACAACAAGTATAAAAAATTTTTCAGGTTTGCAAAATAATTTCGTGAACTAATGAATCGCGCTTTTCTTGTTTGAACACCCATTCTTACACTAAAAATTCAACTAACATATTCTTGAATTTGAGAGAATATTTGATCTATCTCCTTGAACAGTTGCTGTAATAAACTTATCTTGAATCCATGTATTTCGAAATTATTGCGAAAACTTACATTCTTCAATTTTTTGTAACTGTTTAATTTTTTGCCGTTTATAAAATTAATATTGGATTCTTGCAAAAAACTTGAAGAAACGTTACATTTCTTTATGCTCTATGTATTTGTTCATTCTTTCGTAATCAAACTCATTTTCCCATTTTGAGATAAAAATGGTTGCGAGACAGTTTCCGATTAGATTTACAGTTGTTCTGCCCATATCGAGAATCTGCTCTATACCCAAAAGTATAGCGACACCAATCAACGGATATCCAAAACTTGATAATGTACCAGCCAGTACGACGAGAGATACCCTTGGAACTCCGGCAACGCCTTTGCTGGTAAACATAAGCGCTAACATAATAATTATTTGCTGTTTTAGTGTTAAATCTATGCCGACAAGCTGGGTTGAAAATAATACGGCCATTGAAAGATACAGAGTGCTGCCATCAAGATTGAAAGTATATCCGGTAGGCATTACAAAACCTACTATATTTTTGGGAACGCCGAATTTCTCCATTTCTTCCATTGCTTTTGGAAGTGCTGCTTCCGAGCTTGCTGTAGAAAAAGCAAGAAGTGCCGGATTTTTTATTGCATTAAAAAGTCCTTTGAATGGAACTTTCACATACTTGCAAACTATAAAGACTATAAAACATAAAAATATAATCAGAGCAAAATACATAGAAAAGATAATTTTCACATAGCTTTTCAAAATTCCTATGCCGCTGCTGCCTATTGTACTTGCTAGAGCCGCAAAAACACCTATCGGAGCGAACCACATTACGTATTCTGTAAATTTAAACATTATTGAAGAAAGAGAATGGAGAACATCCAGAACCGGTTTTGCTTTTTGACCGCATGCACAAACAGCGAGTGCAAAAAATATACTGAACACAACTATCTGTAAAAGGTTTCCTTCTGCCATTGATTTTATAACACTTTGCGGGAATATATCCACAATCATGTCCATTAGAGTGTTATGTGTGTTTACACTCATCGAATTGACCATGTCCAGAGCACCGGATGAAACATGAATAGAATTTTCCATTCCTGCGCCGGGCTGGACATAATGTCCTACAACAAGACCTATTATCAAGGCAAATGTCGTAACTACTTCAAAATATACAATTGTTTTTATGCCGATTTTTCCGAGGCTTTTGATATCGCCATGTCCTGCAATACCGATGACCAGCGTCGCAAACAACAATGGCGCTATAATCATCTTTACCATATTTAAAAACATTGTTGCAAGGGGTGCTAGTTTTACGGAAAAATCCGGTAAAAATATTCCTGATATAATCCCTAAAACAAGTGCCAATAATATAAGTTTCGTTATTTTTTTGTTGTCCAAAAACTATTCTCCAGAAACTCTTACAAATTTATTATACCCAAAAAGCTTTTATTCGATATTTCCCATTTCATTAATTCTTTTTGTTTCATCAATAAAATCATTTGTTTTTTCTGTTGGTGCTTTTCCGGGTTGCGCAATACCTGAATAGTGTTTTACGTCTTCATCAAGTCCGACTATTTCACCGCTTTCCAACTGTTTTAGAATTTGAATTTGTTCGTTTCTTCTTCTTCTTAGTTGTTCTTCTTTGCCCATATTCAGGTAGGTATTTTGATAATGATCCATATTCTTTAAGTTGTTTCGCTGAACAATAATCTCAACTCGTCTGTCTTTTGCTTTGTTCGGTTTGTTTGGCTCAGCTGGTCTGGTGTCAGCATATCCTATAACGGTAAACATTTCAGGAAGAATTTTGAATTTGTTAATTAGATATCTGACAATAGAAGAAGAACGTGCCGCAGAGAGTTCCCAGTTCGACGGATATCTGCCGCCTGCCGGAACGTTATCTGTATGACCTTCGACTTTGATTATGTGCATAGCAAATTTTTCTACGATTAGTTTTCCGATTTTATCGAGACGTGATTTTGCGGTATCTGAAAGATCTGCTGAACCTGAAGCAAACAGAATATTGTTGTCATCTATTCTGATAACAAGCCCTCTGCTGTCAATAGTAGCACTTACACCCTCAAGCTCTCCATCCTTTTTCATTTGATCAATTTCTCGTTTTATCTGTTCAAATGATTCCTGTTCATACTTCGGGCTTATGTATTCCATTAAAAGTGAATCTATCATTGAGTTGGCTGTTGATGAATCGAGGATATCTTTTCCTGTCTCAACGAGAAGCCCTTCTGTCCCCTGCATAATAGATGTTGCACTGAATGCTTTTTTTATGGATTCTTCTACTTTTTTGAAATCATTTACATTTATCTGAGACAATGCATACAAAACAACAAAGGTTGCAAAAAGAAGTGTCATAAAATCTGCATATGACACAAGCCATCTTTCAAGATTTTCATGTTCTTCGGGCTGTTTCTTCCTTGCCATTAAACCTCTTCTTCTTTCATATGACTATCCAGAACATAAGCCTGGAGTTTTCGTTCTATTAAAGCCGGGCTTTCACCTGCCTGTATTGCCAGTATTCCTTCAACTATCATTTCTTTTTTCAGGAAAACTTTTTTATACTTGAATTTTAATTTTGTTGAAATTGGGATGAAAATTAAGTTTGCAGCACCAACGCCGTATACGGTAGCAACGAATGCAACGGCAATACCTGCACCGAGTTTTGACGGGTCAGACAAATTCTGCATAACCTGTATAAGTCCGAGAACCGCACCTATGATACCGATTGTAGGAGAGAATCCGCCTGCTGATTCCCAAACTTTTGCGCCTCCGCCTACTTTTTCTTCAAGCAGTGTGATTTGTGTTTCCATCATTTGTCTTACAAGTGCCGGATCCGTACCGTCAGAAACAGCTTCCAATCCCAGTACCAGCAAAGAGTCTGAGGCATTTCTCGCTTCTTTTTCCAGTGAAATGACACCTTCTCTTCTTGCTTTTGTTGCAAACTTTATTATCTCTGATGTTACTTCGTCAAAATCAACTTTTTCTCCGACAAAAACGTCTTTTAGTAACACAAATGCGTTTTTGAGTTCATTAACAGAAAAACTCAAAATTACAGCACCTGCGGTACCGCCAAAAACAATAAACGCTGCTGTAATTTGTAACAACTGTCCGACATTTCCGCCTTCAAGTGCCTGACCTATTAAAATACACACTATTCCGAAAAATATACCTATAAGAGAGGTAAAATCCATACTAATCTCCAAATTTTTTACATTTATTCAATATCTATTAAATAATAATAATTCGTCTTAGAAATCCTTTAAATACACTAAAATTACATAAAACCGCCTTTTCTTCAAAAAAAAGCCTGAGTTAATCTCAGGCAAAACTAGACTAAATAGGGAAAACTCCTTAATCTCCAATACGTTGGATTTACTGCTTTTTTCTATCCCGCTAAATAAGCTTCAGCATTGCTTTATTGTTGAGGGCAATGACTTGCATAGTCTTCCAAAAATCCTCGGGATCCATTGTTGATCTGTTTTCTAAATTTACTGTGACCTTGTCGGCATACATTCTTGCCAATTTTTGATCAAGTTGATTGTTTGCTGCAACTGCCATATTATCTGACCTTTACTTTACTTATCTTACTACACTTTGTTGGGGGAGATTTGTTATCACTTACATATATATAAAGTATTCAAAAAATATATAATTTCAGTTTTAAACTTTTTTGTTACAATAATTAACAAAGTGTCTAAAGTGTTTATATTATTGTCTTTGGGTTGAATTTTGGTTAAAATATTGCTGTTATTGTTGAGTTGCTGCAATGAACAATATTTATCGTATTTGTTGCTCATAATTATGTATTCCAGAAACGGCGCAAGAATCCAGTCAGCCAACGTCGCATGTAATGATAATATTTATTATGTAAAAATAAAAAATTTACCGCTGCAAAATACGA
>CALUSL010000037.1 GCA_944323425.1 Candidatus Gastranaerophilales bacterium
AATCCAGTCAACCGGCGCGGGTATTTAGTGCCCGACTCCGGAGTTGTCAGATCCTGAAACTAGTTCAGGATGACATTATTTCAGTTGTCAATTTGCGTTTTTTATGGATTGCCGCGGTCGTCCTTCGGACTCCCTCGCAATGACGTTTTCTTGCTTCGTCATTGCGAGGAGTGAAACGACGAAGCAATCCAGTCAACCGGCACGGGTATTTAGTGCCCGACTCCGGACTTGTCAGATCCTGAAACTAGTTCAGGATGACATTATTTCAATTGTCAATTTGCGTTTTTGGAGATTGCCGCGCTCACTTCGTTCGCTCGCAATGACGCATCAATTTTATGTTTTTATTCTCTGTCATTGCTGCGAAGTATATAGCGATTTATCCCTTTGAATGTATTATGACGTATAACGTGCAAAAAAGGAATTGAACTAAAGTTTGAACTTTTTCATACTTTAGTTGGGAATTTGGCAATAAAAAAAAGGGACTTATTAATTAAGTCCCCTGGAAATCTTTTGTGATTCCTCGTGTGTAGGTTAGTGTGTGGTAGGTTAGTGTGTAAGTAAGTATTTAAGTATGTAGTGAAAATTATAAAGCTTTGGAATTTGACTCTCGATATTTTGTTTATCTCTCGTGTATATATAAAGTATTTCTTTATTGGAAAATTGCTTTTTTTATTTTGTTTTGTTAAATTTTCTTTACAATTTTTGTTGAAAGCTAAACGGGTATTGCATGAAAACTATTAGCATGTATGATAGAAAAGTCAGAAAAGTTACCCGACAACTAAATATCATACCGGCTAAGAAACTTAGCCTCTTTGTTTGTGCTATTTGTTGTCAAAATAAAATAAATAAAGAAGTACACTAAATCACTAAAGAAAGGTAATAACAGTGGAAGAATCAAAAGAAATTCAGGAAACAGTTGAGACAGTTGAAGCTTCACAAGAAAATGCAGAAAATGTTGAAAATACTGCTGCAGAAGCTGCTGTTGAAGAAAAACCCGCCAGAAAGCCTAAAAGAGAAGGCAAGGGAAGAAGAAGAAAAGTAGAAACAGTTGATGCTGCTCAGTCAGAATGGAAAGAACGTGTTGTCCAAATCAGACGTGTAACAAAAGTTGTTAAGGGCGGTAAAAAATTGAGCTTTAGAGCTATCGTTATCGTAGGTAACTCAAAAGGTCAGGTAGGTGTTGGTTGTGCAAAAGCTTCTGAAGTTATAGTAGCTATTCAGAAAGCAATTGCAGAAGGCAGAAAAAATCTGGTCACTGTACCTATTTTCAAAACTACAATTCCTCATCCGATTGTTGGAAATTCAGGAGCAGGCAGCGTTATGCTTAAACCGGCTTCTCAAGGTACTGGTGTTATTGCAGGCGGTGCGGTTCGTGCGGTTCTTGAACTGGCAGGTATTGAAAACATTTTGAGTAAATCTCTCGGTTCAAAATCTCCGCTGAATGCTGCTAATGCGACTATAGACGCGCTTAAAAATCTCAGAACATTCTCTGATGTTGCAAAACAACGCGGACTTACTTTGAAAGAAATGTTAAACTAATTGGAATAAAGGAAGAAAAAAATGGCAAACGATAAATACAAAAAAATATCAATAAAGCTTGTAAAAAGTCTTATTGGTTCTACTGAAAAACAGATAAAAGTCGTTCATGCTCTTGGATTGAAAAAAACTAACCAGGTAGTTGAACACTTCAACAGTCCGACAATTATGGGTATGGTAAAAAAAGTTCCCCACCTGTTGGAAGTCATTGAGTAGTAAAGAAAGGTATAAATAAAAATGTCAGATAAAATTACATTAGAAGATTTAAGACCTGCTGAAGGCGCTACCAGCAAATCTAAAAGAGTAGGCAGAGGCAGAGCTTCAGGTCACGGTAAAACAAGCTGCCGCGGTCACAACGGTGAAGGTCAGCGTTCAGGCAGCAGCGCAAAAAGAGGTTTTGAAGGCGGTCAGATGCCATCTTACAGACAGATGCCTAAATTAAAAGGTTTCAGAAACTTCAATGCTATCAACTATGCAGAAATCAATGTTAAAGATATCGAAAAACTCGATGCTGCTGAAATTGATTTGAACTATTTGATAGAAAACGGAAAGGCTCATCCTTCATCAGAGGGCTTGAGAGTATTAGGTAACGGAGAAATTTCAAAAGCTGTTACTGTCAAAGCTAACTACTTTACGGCATCAGCTTCAGAAAAAATACAAAAAGCAGGCGGAAAGGCTGAGTTAGTATAATGCAAAATGCAAGAATGAAACCGCCGTCAATGGACGATGTGGTATCTATGTTTCAGGCATCAGGCTTGAAATCAAAATTAATATTTACTTTTTTAATGATTGCAGTGTTCAGACTGGGTGTACATTTACCTTTGTACGGAATAAACAATGAAATGTTCGCCAGACTGGCACAAAGCAACAATATCATTGGTTTTATTGACTTGTTTTCAGGCGGTGCGCTTGCAAATATCTCAATACTCGCTCTTGGTATCGGACCATACATTACATCTTCAATTATTATGCAGCTCTTGACGGTTGTTATTCCGCATCTTGAACAGTTGCAGAAAGAAGAAGGTGAAGCCGGAAGAAGAAAAATATCTCAGTATACAAGGGTATTTACCGTGTTTATTGCTATATTTCAGGCAAGCATATTTATGCTTTATCTGCTTCATCAGGCACCGGCTGCAATTATTCCCGGTATCAATCCGTTTATGTTCTTTGTCGGTTCAGTGTCTATACTGACGGCAGGAGCAATGTTTGTAATGTGGCTTGCTGAACTGATTACTGAAAGAGGAATCGGAAACGGCGGTTCGCTGCTGATTTTTGTAGGTATCTTGTCCCGCATACCATTTTATTGTGAGCAGACAGGTACTCTTGTTATGAATGATTCTTCATTGCAGCTAGGGTTGCTGCTTTTACTTGCTATATTCTTTGCAACTATGATTTTGATTGTCATAATGCAGGAAGCAGTGAGAAAAGTTTTGATAGTAAACCCGAAAAGACAGGTAGGCAATAAAATCTACGGCGGTGTCAATACTTATATTCCGTTTAAGATGAACCCCGGCGGTGTAATGCCTATTATCTTTGCGATTGCAATTTTGCTGTTTCCGACTACGATTCTGAGTCTTGTCGGACAGGCAAATTTGCCCGAAGGAATGATTAAAGATGTTATCACAAGCTTGACGACATTTTTAAGCCCGTCCGGTGTAATGCATTATGTATTGTATTTCTTATTGATTGTTTTTCTTACTTTCTTTTATGCATCAATTATGCCGAATATGCAGCCGAAAGAAATTGCTAACAATCTTAAAAAATACGGTTCATCTATTCCCGGTATAAAACCGGGTAAACCGACGGCAGAAGCACTTGATAAGATTTTGAGCAGAATTACTCTGCTGGGTGCGTTGTGTCTTGGTATTGTCGCATTGATTCCGTCTTTTGCCAGTTACATAACGAGAATCACTACCTTACAGGGTATTGGTGCTACTTCACTAATCATCATGGTCGGTGTTGCGCTTGACTTTATTAACCAGATAAAAACGCAATTGCTGGCTAAAAACTATGAAAGCTTTTTAAAAGAATAAATAGTTGCTTATTATAAACACAAAGAGCTCTGAGAACCAGAGCTCTTTTGCTTTGGGAAAAAAAATATGATATAAAGAAATTTGGAGGGAATATGATTTTGGATTGTCATTATTTAGCATTGAATAATCCGGACGATATTATGCCGTATCGTCCCCCAAAATCAGGACTTTTAGATTTTGAAAATCCCGAAGTCTACTATGGATATCCTTCGACAAAGTATCCGTTAGTGAATATTCCGTATCAGTTATATGATTATGACCAGAACTCTCTTCCCCCCGGGTTTTATCAGGTAGTACTTTCACCGAACAGAAAAATGTTGCATCTTGTGGAATCTAATAAAATAAAAGCATCTGTTCCCGTTGCTCATCTTGTTGAGGAAGCGGTGAACGAAGAAGAGGAGCGTGAAAAGCTAAAGAAAAAAGAAAAACTGGAAAAGAAATACAGAAAACGTCCCAGGAAAAAGCCGATGGATACTTCTTATCTTGAAGAACAGGCTGATATGGATGCATCAATAATAGATTCAAAAGATAATTATTATATTTTAAAATACAAAAACGGACGGATTCAGGCAACCGGTTATATTTTAAAATAAGTTGTATCAAAAATCCGGTTGTGTATATGGTGTTAGATTATATGTATGATGTTAAAAAATGTAACAAATTTTATAATTGTAGCAAATAAATCAATTACAAGATTTATAATAGACATGTTTAATTAGGAAAGAATATGACAGTTTCGACTGAGTTCTCACTATTAAATATGGCTGTTAATACAGCTGGACAATGGAAGAAGGTCACAAGAGTTTCCTTCTACTACTTTAGCCCCATAAAAGTTTGAGTAAATACTTTTCTGGCTCTGCAAAAAGTTTGCAGAGACTTTGCTATAAATATAAATATTTTTAAATGTGGATGTGTGAAAGGATTAATATGAAAATAGCGGCTATACAAGGTTATACGGGTAAAGAATACAAAAAAAATTTCGGGAAGAAAGAAGATACTCCAAAAAATGAGGCAAAGATATCTTCTCCCCGCTCTGGAAAGGTCTCGGTTTTAAAGATGCTTCCGGTCATGTTGGCGATGGCGGGCATGCAACCGGTAGCTACAGCCGCTTCACCTTTAAGTTCAGAAGCTCCTCAATATTTCCCTGTAATGCCTGTTAAACAAGATCCGCCGCAGGTATATCCAAAAAGTGACAGCAGATATGATCCTCAATATGACGGAGAATCTAAATATTTGTATTTGAATTTGAACGAGTTGTATTTTTATGCATTTAATTGTGAACGTTCTCCCAAACTGATAGATATGAATGAACTTTTTGATTTGTATATGGAAAATAGAATAGATTGGGAAAGTGTAAAAAAACAATTTAAATTTAATGACATTCAAATGGGAAAAATTCAAAGAGGTGTAGACTATTTTAAAGATGTATATATATTGAGACAGTATGTGAGTAAAGAAGCAATAGAAAATGGAGAACCAGATCCTTATGACCCTGAGATTTTAAAAACACAGCCTAAGTTAAGACCACATTATCGGCAAAATCAGGATTTATCGTTATCTATGTTTGATATGAATATAAATAATATTTATACAACTGCAGCAATGAGTACTGCAACATATTGGTCTCCTGCTATAGTCAGTGCAAAATTATTTCAATACAGGCAACAAGAAAAATCCCAGAATTCGGAAATAGAACCTGCTAACGAGGGTTCAAATTCTTCTGATTTAAAATATAAAGATAAACTATATGAAAGCGTTTATTCTGGTCCGATTGGATTTTTGGAGAGAAATCGGGATATGATAGATTCATATGCAAGAAATTTTCCAAGTAGTCAAAAAGCAATAAACGAAGAAATTACTAAAGAGAATAAAACGAATTCTTCTAGTGTTGCAGATATAGACAAAGCCTCTGATTTTGCTCCACCTGCAGCCGAAACCAGAATGATGAAAATAGTTTATCACGATTTGCAGAATCTTTTGTACACAAAAGGTATTGAACCTGGAAATGTTCAGATTCTGGAAGAAACTGATGAAAATGTAAAAATGAAGGTAAAAACAAATAGCTTCACTACCTTATTAGATGTCCGCCAGGCTGATGATAAAGTCGCTTATACAAGCGGCGTATTAGAGACAAATGATGATTTAGGAAAAAGAAAAATGGAAATGCTTGCCATGACCCATACGGATGGCGAATTAATCTATGCCTTTTTCAGAGATGTAGACACAGATAATGTATACGGTGTTATGACGGACAATAACAAGAAACCCTACATAATAGACTATACAGAGCAGGGTAAAAAGGCAAGTTTGCTAGAGATGGGTAATGCCATAGAAGAAGGTATGATTAGTAATTATTATGCTGCTCATGCTGATGATCCCGTTGAAGAAGGTGATCTCTCTTACTTTTCAGAAGTAGCAATGTTTGATAACTGGAAGGAGACAAGAGAAAAAACATATAACAATGCAATGGAAATGGAAGATTACTTTACCCTTGACATAAATGTAAATGAAGATATGGATTTAGAAAATTTTCCGGAAGATTTGTTGGTAGATGACACTACATATGAGAGTGATTCAACGGAAGCGCTCGGTTATTCAGCTTCATCAGATATAACACCGGATAAAGCACCTTCTTCTTATGCATCACAAGAAAATGAACTTTCAGATGATGACTTACAGGCTGCTATAGAGCAGGCTAAAAAGATGGTGGCGGCACAAGAGGCTAAAGAAAAAGAAGAGCAGGGACAAAGAAGCCTTCCTATCATATTAGGATTGACTGCGCTGGGAGGCGTTGCTGCAGGTGCCGGCGGACGTAAAGCGATGGAAGTATTAAAGAATAAAAATATTAATGTCAAAGATTTGATGATGAAGGTAAGACAAAAACTTTCAGAAACTATAGCACCTCCGGAAGCATATAGAGAAAAACATACAAAAACAGAAGATCCTAAAAAGACATATTGGAAGTAAAAAATATTAAAAAATATTACATTCAAGGTTGATTTTTGGGCTTGTTTAATATAAATTAATACTTGAACCGCAGACAACAGGCGGGGGACTGGCAAAAGTTGAATAAGTCAAGAGCTATATTTGATAAGTTCACGGGTCAGCAAGGTTGAATAAGTCAGGCGTTGTGTTTGACAAGTTCACGAGTCGGAAGAGTTGAATAAGTTAAACTATTGTTTGATAAATTCGAAAGCCGGAAAAGCCGGAGACGGTTACTCCCCCTTAAAACTAAAAAGCCTGTCGAGGATCAGCAGAAACTGCTGTGATTGCAGCAGAATTACATTTAATATAATGTAACTGATGATTTTGCGGTGACGCAAAATTTTTTTTTGTGTAAAAAATAAGGTCGATACAAAATAAATATAAAGGAGCAAATCATGGCAACAAAAGCCTTTAAACAGGAAAAAATTAATCACATAAAAGAAAATCTTGAAAAGGCTAAAGTAGCGATTGTAACCAACTATAAAGGTCTTAGTGTTGAAGAAATCACAAAACTAAGAAGACTTCTCCAAAAAGAAGGCGCTGATTATACGGTTACAAAAAATACATTAGCTAAATTGGCAATGAAGGGAACTGATTTCGAAGTTCTTTCTGATGTTATGAAAGAATCTACAGCTATTGCTTTCGGATTCAATGATGAAGTTTCAGCTGCAAAGGTTCTTGACAAATTTATTAAAGATACAAAAAAATGTGAAATTATTGCTGCTGCTCTTGACGGTCAGCTTCTCAATGCTGATCAGGTTAAAGAGCTTGCAAAAACACCTTCGAAAGAAGAACTTTATGCAAAAATGCTTGGCTGCATAAATTCACCTGCAACAGGTATCGCAGGCGCTGTAAATGCTGTAATGAGCAGTCTAGTCAGAGCACTCGATGCGGTTGCAAAACAAAAAGCATAAAATTTGCGGCATAGCCGTATAGGACACAGAAAAGTAAAAATAACAAAAATAAAAAGGAGAAAAACCAATGAGTAACGTAGAATCAATCTTAGAATCAATTGAAAAATTGACTTTATTAGAAGCAGCTGAATTAGTAAAAGCTATGGAAGAAAAATTCGGCGTATCTGCAGCAGCTCCTGTTGCTGTAGCAGCAGCTCCTGTTGCAGGTGCAGCAGCTGAAGGCGGTGCTGAAGAAGCTTCTGAAGTTAGTGTTATCCTTGCTTCTGCAGGTGCTAACAAAATCGCTGTTCTTAAAGAAGTTAGAGCTATCACAGGTCTTGGCTTGAAAGAAGCTAAAGATTTAGTTGATGCAGCTCCGAAACCGATTAAAGAAAATATCAAAAAAGAAGATGCTGAAGCTATCAAGAAACAGCTTGAAGCTGCAGGTGCTTCTGTAGAAATCAAGTAGTTTTCTTTTTCGATTATAAGAAAAATAAAGAGCCATTCCATTTAAGGGATGGCTCTTTTATAAATATTAGACATTTGTCTCTCTACATGTCTGGTTTACTGAAGAGTACCAAGTTTTATAATTGATTCAGTAAGAGATAAGTCATCAGACCTGAGGAGAAAAAATGAAAAAATTAGCTATTACTTTGACTGCTTTTGTTTTGTGTTCAATGGGCGGGTATTGCGCAGAAATTCCTATTAACTGCCCTGTTTTACGCCCCGGACCGGCACCATGTGCTGCTGCCCCTATGGTCAAATCGGATTGTCCGGATGCATTTCAGTCTCAGACTGACAGACCATGTCAGGTTACAACACCTTGTATGACCAAAAGTGATTACATGGCTATGCGTTGTGAGTTATACAAAAAATTATGTCTGAATCAAAATCAAACTGTAAAGGCTCAAGCAATAGACAACAAATATTTTGATGAAATAGAACAGTTAAAAGAATGCTATGTTCAAGAAAAATGTAAATATGAAAAACTCAAATGCGCTAAAGCATGCAGGCAGGAAATTCGCTGTCAGAAAGACAAAATGAACGATGCAAAAGATAAATTGAAAAAGAAACAGGAAGAGTACTGTGACTGTTTCAAAGCGCTTTTAACAAGCTGTCAGCTTAAAGATTTCAAAAAGATGCATAAAGATTATGATTGTACCTGCAAGAAAAAAGTTCCGGATGTACAGTATTCCTGTGATTGTGAAGATAGATGCAAAGATGATTGCGGATGCGGATGTGACTAATTTCTTCTGATATTTATATGAAAGCCGGATATTATCTATCCGGCTTTTTGTGTGTTCTAATTTCATATATGTAAAGGGTTTACTTTTTGAAAAACACCATTAAACTAATCATGGATAAAAATAATTGAAGGAGCATTATATGAGCAGATTTAATGGTAATGGATTGTTTTCTTCGGCTTTGTACGGGTTGACAAACACATATTCTATACTGGCACAAAATTCTAAAAATGGTATTACATACGATGATTTGACTAATTTGTCTTCTGAAAAGCTTCAGCAGCTGGGATATAATACATCATTTTCATCATATCTGGCTCAAAATTT
Organism: Candidatus Gastranaerophilales bacterium; assembly: GCA_944323425.1. Classification (GTDB taxonomy): domain Bacteria; phylum Cyanobacteriota; class Vampirovibrionia; order Gastranaerophilales; family Gastranaerophilaceae; genus CALUPY01. The sequence goes on from CALUSL010000037.1 coordinate 9,019, forward strand.
TTCTTCCATAGATGAAGACGGGGATGGAAAAATCAATGCTTCTGATGTCAGTAATCTAACATCAAAGCTTTCATCTCAAGGGCTTTCATATAACGAGATTGTACAGTTGTGTTCTTCCGGTGCTCTAGGAAGTAGTAGTCTAACAAGCACTGTTTTGAACTATTTTGATCAGATTGATGAAAATAATGACGGTAGAATAACTAGTTCAGAAATTCAGGCTTTTGGTATTGAAGCAGAGGTTGAAAAGGCTAAAACAGAATATGGAACGCCAAGGACAAGTGACATGACTGTTTTCTACGGCGATAGTGACAGTGATGATGAGGCTTCGAGCTTGATTGATAGTAGATATCCTCAGGAGGATGAAAACTCATAGTTTTGGAAAGCCCTGATTGTATCAGGGCTATTTTACATCATCTTTTATTACGATTAAGTTTTGCATAATTTTCATAGCGCAGGTTGGGAGTACGACGTCATTTAGACCGTTGGCAATACTAATAATACTACCTGCTTTTAGGGTGACCTCTTCGCCTTTGTACATAAAGTTGTAATCGCTTTTTCTGTCGGATCTGATAGTAATTTTGTCCATAATTTTCCTTTCTGTGATTAGTAAAAATTATACCAAAAAATAATTGTAAAAACTAAAAATATATGTCAAAATAATATTACTCTATACAGGTATTAATTTTGTTCCTACATTTTTTAATATCGGGAGAGCCGACTCTGATACATTGAAGTAGACCTGCCATCGCAGCAGGAAACGGATTTGCTAAGGCGCTCACCCACCTGCGAGCCGCGCAGGTAACAAAATCGTACTTGTATAGGGTTTTTTATTTCAGTACCGGAGAGATGTTTTGTTTTTGTAATCATCATTTATTTTTTATGTTATAAAAAAACGACCTTCTTTGAAGGTCGTTTTTAGTTAGATAGTTTTTAAATTATTACTTGTTGTAAAGAACATCGCTCTGAGCCTGGTTTTCAGGTACAGCTCTTTGAGGATAGATTCTTATAGTGAAGATATCGTAAACTGCTTGTGTACCAGCAGTAGCTTTGTTCGGTCCTTTAGGTCCGTTAACGTCAACTTCTACAACAGAGCAGTAACCGTCAATTGCGTTATTATCAGTTACACAATTTTTAGTGTCACCTTTAACAGTGATTTTCATACCGTCTGCTGTATAAATGATGTTAGAACCAACTGTAGACATAACGTTAAGTCTTTTGGTCAACATATGGAACATATTTGAACCCTGGAAATTAGTAGCATCTTCACCGTCTAATGCATAGTTCAGTGTTACAGCCTGGTTAAGCATAGAAACTGCTTTTTTGAAACCTGCTTTATATTCTTGTTGTGCTGTATTTTGCATCAATGACGGAATTGTCATAGCTGCAATTACACCAATAATCATTAATGTAACAAGAACTTCTGCCAAAGTAAAACCTGATTTTTTGTTCATAATATCCTCTTTCTTCTATCAAAAAAAGTATTTAATTTACACTATCTAAACTTACTTTATCATAATAAATCATTATATAAAAAAAAGCAAGTCTTGATTGAAAAAATATATACATTAAATGTTCTATTTTTCGTTAGACATTTGAGTTTCAACGCCTATAATAATTATATGTTTAATTATGACTTAATAGTAATAGGCGGCGGTCATGCCGGTTGCGAAGCTGTACTTTCTGCCGCAAAACTCGGACTAAAAACGTTATTAATAACACTTAATATTGATAATATTGCTCTTATGCCTTGCAATCCGGCAATAGGAGGACCCGCAAAATCCTGTCTTGTCAGGGAAATCGATGCTATGGGCGGGGCTATGGGGCTTGCTGCAGATGCTACTTATATGCAGATGAAAATGTTGAATTCCTCACGCGGTCCTGCAGTAAGAGCATTAAGAGCCCAATCTGATAAAAAAGAGTATATGGCGTATATGAGACACTTAATAGAGTCTCAGGAAAACATATCTTTAAAACAGACTATGGCTGTTGAGCTGCTTGTTGAAAATAATCTGGTAAAAGGTATTGTTGATGAGTTTGGTCTTGTTTATAACGCACCGGTTGTTATTTTAACTACCGGTACATCTCTTGAAGGGCGAATATTTGTTGGACTTCAATCAGTTCCGGCAGGTCGTATGGGAGAAAGAAGCGCCACCGGACTTTCTCAATCTCTCCAAAAACATGGACTAACTATTAAAAAATTGAAAACAGGAACACCTGCAAGAGTTGATTCTCGTACTATTGATTACAATGTTCTTGATATACAACCCGGAGATGATGAGTTAAATTTCTTTTCTTTTGCTCCCGATAGACCGATAAGGAAGCAGTATCCATGCTATTTAACTAGAACTACCGCCAAAACACACGAAATAATTAAGAATAATCTTGACAAGTCACCAATGTATTCCGGTCTTATACATGGTGTCGGACCTAGATATTGCCCCTCAATAGAGGATAAAATTATACGTTTCGCACACAATCCTTCCCATCATATATTTATAGAACCGGAGGGTAAAGATACTTATGAGATTTATGTTCAGGGATTTTCAACAAGTCTGCCTGCTGATGTCCAGATACAGATGCTGCATTCTCTGCCTGGACTTGAAAAAGTACATGTAATAAAACCAGCATATGCTGTTGAATATGACTATGTGCCGGCTGTACAGCTTTCTCATACTCTTATGACTCAAAAGATAAACGGATTGTTTTGTGCAGGGCAGATTAATGGTACGAGCGGTTACGAAGAGGCTGCTGCGCAGGGGCTTGTTGCCGGTATTAACGCATACAATTATCTTAACAATTCCGATATGCTTACTTTAACCAGAAGCAACTCATATATAGGAACACTTATTGATGATCTTGTTACGAAGGATATAGAAGAGCCTTATCGTATGTTGACTTCGCGCTCCGAATATCGATTGATTCTAAGACAGGACAATGCAGATGAGAGACTTACTCCAATTGGATATAAGCTTGGGCTTGTGTCAGAGGGGCGTTACAGGTTGTTCTGTGAAAAACAACAAAAAATAAAAGATGAAGTATTGCGTTTACATGAGGCAAAAATCCCATTATCAGAGGAGACTAATGCTGCTCTGGCTAAATACGATGAAAAGATGGAACGCGGTATGAAAGCAGCGGAGCTTTTGAAACGTCCTTCAATGGATTATCGTATATTAAAAGAAAT
>CALUSL010000038.1 GCA_944323425.1 Candidatus Gastranaerophilales bacterium
ATAGAAATATAGCCCGTTCTCTTTACATAATTTTTTGTTAAATTAAAAAAAAAAAAAAAAAAAAATTTTATAAAAAAAAAAAAAAAAAAAAAAAAAAGACTGCAAAATGAATATAGAAAAAGAATTATTGACACAAATTATAGGTTTCTATGAAAACATTGATATACTCGACAAAGAGTACAAAAGTGCTTCAGGAAAAATTCTTGTGGATTACAAATTTAATGAAATGCACTGTATTGATTTTATCGGAAAACTGGACAAACCTAATGTGACCAAACTCTCTGACAACTTGAATTTAACAAGAGGGGCAGTAAGCAAAATCATTAAAAAACTTGTAAAAAAAGGTGCAATAGAAATATATAGAACAGAAAATAATAAAAAAGAAATTTATTATAAACTCACAGAATCAGGCAGGAAAATTTTTTTAGCACATGAAAAAATGCACCATGAATGGGAAAAAGAGGATATGGAGTATTTATCAGGTATTGATAAAGATGAATTGGTCAGAGTTTGTGCGTTTTTTGATAATTATAATAAATTTTTAGAATCAAGAATAAAAATTATGAAGGGAGAAAAAAATGAATATTCAGCAGATTAGAAGTGCAACGATAATAATAAATTTTGCCGGCAAACGTTTTTTAGTTGACCCGATGTTCACCCCGAAAGACGGATTTCCCCCGATTCCAGAATGTTTTACACCCGATAGAAAATGGCCGTTGGTAGATTTGCCGATGCCCGTTGAAAAAATTGTTGAAAATATAGATGCAGTCATTATGACGCATTATCATTTTGACCATTTTGATGAATATGCAATTAAAGCACTCTCGAAAGATACAAAAGTGTTTGTTCAAGACGATTATGACAAAAATATTCTTTTGAATTTTGGATTTAACAACGTTGAAATAATCAAAGACGACGGCAGTACGCATTTGGAAGAAGTCAAGATGTACAAAACGAACTGCGTACATGGCATAAAAGCTACAACAATGCCCTATTTTTCTGCACTTAATATCCGGCACGAAGCAATGGGGGTAGTTTTTAAAAATGCTGATGAAAAAACATTATATCTTGCAGGGGACACAATATGGAGTGACTGCGTAAAAGAAGCTATTGAGGAATACAAGCCAGATATAATAATTGTAAATGCAGCAAAAGCCCGGATGTTAAAGAGCGGCCCTATAATTATGGGCGAAGAAGATATAGAAAAAGTACATGAGTTTGCGCCAAAGGCAAAAATTATTGCCAGCCATATGGATACGGTAGGTCATGCAACATTAAACAGAACACAGCTAAGAAAATTTGTTGTAAAAAATAATCTATCTGAGTCAGTTCTTATTCCTGAAGATGGAGATATAATTGAATTCAAGAAGGAATAAAATGCATGACCCAGATTACAGAAAATACCACTCTAGATAAAATCCAAACCGGAAAAGATGCAATAATAGAAGAGATTCTTTGCGAGGATAGCGCATTAAGACACCATATATTAGATATGGGTTTGACTCCGGGCGTTGAAGTAACATTGATAAAGACTGCCCCTATGGGAGACCCTCTGGAAATACGTCTCAGGGGCTATGAATTAACACTCAGAAAAAACGATGCGTCTAAAATTATTGTAAGAGATATCCATGACGCCCATAATTGTCCGAGAAAGAATACGGTATTTTCGGATATAGAACATTCAAAAATTGGTGAAAATCATACATATAAAACACGAAGAGCAAATAAAGCACAACCTAAAACAAAACTTTTATTTGCTCTTGCCGGCAATCAAAACAGCGGAAAAACCACACTTTTTAATAAATTAACCGGTTCCCACCAGCATGTCGGCAATTTTCCCGGAGTTACAGTAGACAGAACAGACGGCATATTAAAGGGGCATAAAGATGTTACTATAACAGATCTTCCGGGGATTTATTCATTATCACCATACAGCAGCGAAGAAATTGTAACAAGAAATTTTATCCTGAATGAAAAACCTGACGGCATAATAAATATCATTGATGCAACAAATATTGAAAGAAATATGCTTTTAACAATGCAGCTTATAGAACTGGATGTACCAATGGTTATTGCATTGAACATGATGGATGAAGTTAATGAAAGCGGTGGAAGTATTGATGTAAACGGACTGGAGGCAGAACTCGGAGTCCCTGTTATACCGATAAGTGCTTCAAAAAATCAGGGTATAGAAGAACTCGTAGAACACGCATTAAATATTGCAAAATACGAAGAACATCCCGGACGATTAGATTTTTGTGAAGCAGAAGACGGCAAGGAAGGCACTGTCCACCGGTGCATCCATTCAATTATTCACCTTATAGAAGATCATGCTAAGGCTGCCGGTATTCCTGTACGTTTTGCTGCGACAAAATTAACAGAGGGAGACAAACTTATACAACAGACTCTGTGCCTAGATGAACAGGAACAAAATAACTGTGAGCAAATTATAAAAACAATGGAAGAAGAACGCGGTCTGGATAGAGAAGCAGCGCTTGCAGACATGCGTTTTTCATTTATAGAAAAACTCTCTCAAAAATTTGTACAAAAACCGGAAGAAACAACAGGTTATAAATTATCTAAAAACATAGATAAAATCCTAACCGGAAAATACACTGCAATGGCTGCATTTCTAGTGATTATGGCATTTATTTTTTATATTACATTCGGACCGGTTGGAACGTTTTTGTCCGACATAATGGAATATGGTATAGAATGGTTTACCGGATTTACCGACGCTGCTTTAAGTGCATACGGATTGAATCGTGTTGTTCATTCACTGATTATAGACGGTATATTTGCCGGTGTGGGAAGTGTTTTGAGCTTTTTGCCGGTAATTGTAGTATTATTTTTCTTTTTATCAATACTTGAGGACACCGGATATATGGCACGTGTGGCTTTTGTTATGGATAAACTTTTACGAAAAATAGGATTGTCAGGAAGAAGTTTTGTTCCTATGCTGATAGGCTTCGGGTGTTCTGTTCCTGCAATTATGGCTTCCCGCACGCTGCCTTCGGAAAGAGACAGAAAAATGACAATATTCCTGACTCCATTTATGAGCTGCTCTGCAAAACTCCCTATTTATGCTCTTTTTACGGCAGCGTTTTTTGCAGAACATCAAGTACTCGTTATCTTAAGCCTGTATTTAATCGGAATAATTGTCGGTATTGTATTTGCTTATTTTATGAAATTTTTTATATTCAAAGGTGAACCAGTGCCATTTGTAATGGAGCTTCCAAACTATAGAATGCCCAGTCCTATAAATGTGTACAGGCTTATTTACACAAAATCAAAAGGATTCATAACAAAAGCATTTACTATAATCTTCTGGGCAACTATTCTTGTATGGTTTTTACAAACGTTTGACGCAAAATTGAATCTCGTTACAGATACCTCGCAAAGCCTGCTTGCTATGCTCGGTAACTTGATAGTCCCTATATTCAAACCTCTAGGCATTACGGACTGGCGTGTATCCACTGCATTTATAACGGGATTTATGGCAAAAGAAAGTGTTGTCAGTACTTTGAGTGTTTTGCTCGAAGGAAGCACTGAAAAATTACCGATGCTTTTTACGAACCTTACAGCATTTGTATTTCTTGTATTTTCACTTTTATATACACCATGCGTCGCAACCATCGCAACTGTAAGAAGAGAACTCGGAAGAAGCTACGCACTGCTGGTCATACTGGTACAGTGTTCAATTGCGTGGTTTGTAGCTTTTCTCGTTTATAATATAGGGAAAATAATTTTTTAGAGAGCTGATAGCAGCTATCAAAGAAAAATTTTTATGTTAAAATATTTTTGTAGAAATAGCAGGAGGTGCCAGTGTATACGATAAAAGATGTTGCTGAAAAAATGAATGTCTCTGAACATACACTAAGATTCTGGGCAAAAAGCGGTTTTTTCCCGTTTATAAAAAGAAATGAAAATAATATTCGTCTTTTTACGGATAGTGATCTTGAATGGGTAAAAATAGTAAAATGCCTGAGATCTGTTGGAACAGAAAATAAAGCGATTAAAAGATATATCGATCTGTGTATAGTGGGTGATTCTACAATACAGGAGCGTTATGAAATAATTAAATCGACAAAAGAAAAAGCTCTGCAACAGATAGAAGATTTAAAAAAACAGTTAGACCTGCTGGATTACAAAGAAGCATTCTATCAAAACCTAATAAAACACAACCTTAAAGACAGCTGGAACCCAATGAACAAAACTGCACCAGAAGAAGAAGCTGTATAACTTATCTTTTGCCCGTCTAATTATAATGAAATTCGTCTGAAAATTCTCAATAAAGGCTATTGACTGAGAGCTGCTATCAAGATTTATAATGAATCATATACTTAAACGTAAGGACGTCATTTTGAGCAGCAAAAAAATATACATTATAAACGGAAGCCCGAGAAAGAACTGGAACACAGGAAAAATGTGTGAAAGTTTTTCTAACGGTGCAAAATCCCAAAATATTGAAACAGAAATCATAAACCTGTACGACATAGACTTTAAGGGCTGCAGAAGCTGTTTTGCGTGCAAATTGAAAAACGGAAAGAACTTCGGAAAATGTTCTTATCCCGACGGGATAACAGAACTGCTTGAAAAAATATCAATGTCCGACGGGCTTGTTCTCGCCTCACCAATATACTTCGGCGACATAACATCATCAATGAGAGCATTTGTTGAAAGATTAATGTTTCCGTTTTTTCAATATGATAATAACGGTACAACAATTGCCCCAAAACGGTTGAAAACAGCCATCATCTACACAATGAATGTAGATAAAGATTACTTTTTTAGAGATTATCTCGGCAGTGAAAAAAGTGATACACTAAAGAATTTTGAGAAATTTCTAGGATATGTCTTTAATGCTCCGGATATAATTTATGCTTTTGATACATATCAGTTTAGTGATTATGACAAATATTTATGTGAACGTTTTGACAAAATAAAAAAACAAAAACAAAGAGAAGAACAATTTCCAAAAGATTTAGAAAAAGCTTTTGAAGCCGGAGTCAAAATGGCAAAGGAGATTAAATGAAGAAATTACTTTTAACCCTGACAGCTGTAGTTTTAATTGCAGGTGTTGCAGCATACCATATTGCAGCAAACGCAACTACCCAAACAAAAACAGGAGGTCTTATGAACAAAAAAGTTTTGGTTGCTTATTTTTCCTGGAGCGGTAACACAAAATCAATTGCAGAAAAAATCCAGACCCAAACAGGTGCAGATATTTTTGAAATAACGCCGGTAACACCATACCCGAGCGACTATAATGAAACAGCCTACGGCATAGCAAAAGAACAAAAAGAAAAGGGTATTCATCCACCAATAAACAATACGGATATAAGCTCTTATGACGTAATATTTGTCGGAACTCCCGCATGGTGGTATACAATGGCACCTCCGGTTATGACATTTTTAGCAGAAAACAATTTCGAGGGAAAAACAGTAGTTCCTTTTGTTACACATGGCGGCGGTGGCGGATACACCATTGATAAGGATATGGCAGAACTTGCCAAAGGAGCAAAAGTTCTTGCACCCTTAGTAGTTTACGGAAAAGGCGGTGCAAATGTCGATAAGGAAATAGCCGGCTGGATAAAAAAACTTTTTTAATCAATAAATGATTTATATAACAGCCAGTTTTTTGATATCAGTTTTCGGAGGATTTCCAAACATTTTTTTGTATTCTCTGCTGAACTGCGTCGGACTTTCATACCCGACTTCATATCCGGCAGTTGCTGCATCATAATTTCCGGTTAACATTAACCTTTGAGCCTCATACAGTTTTAGTTGTTTCTGATACTGTAAGGGGCTTACCTGTGTAACTTTCTTAAAATTTCTGTAAAAAGAAGACGGAGCCATATTCACACTCTGAGCAATTTCATCCATATTAAGTTTTTCGCTGTAATTTTCTTTTATAAGAGAAATTGCCTGCGCAATCTGGTTTGAACGTATACCTTTTGTATTTATAAGACGTAATTGACCGCCGAGAGGACCTGTGAGTAATCTGTAATATATTTCTTTTATTATAATTGGAGGCAAGATTTGCTGTTCTGCTTCTGTTTTGTCCAGAAGCTGTGCAAGACGATAAAATGCATCCAGCAATTCACCGTCAGTGTTCGCAATAGCAAGCGCTTTCTCACTTATATCTTCTGTTTTTGAAAGCTTTGTTTCAAGTATAAGATTAGAGATTATATTAGAATCTAATTCAAGAATTAATACAACAAACGGCTCTTCAAAAGAAGCTTCTGCAACTCTGCTTGTAACAGGAATATCAGTACAGGAAACAACATATTGTCCCTTTGTATAAACTATATTTTCTTCTCCGTAGAGCATATGCTTTAGTCCCTGCAAAACAAGAATACAGCTGGGATTGTAAAAACATCTCATAAACTCGGTAGGATTATCTCTCCGGACAATCCTTACACCGCGGATAGAAGTAGGATAATTTCCAATATCCGGTATATGCCTGAGTATTATATCCCTAATTGCCGTATATTTAGATTCCATCAGATACCTCCCCATTTATTATAAATCAGAAATATAAGATTTTCTACGATCAGATTGAGAGAATTAGATAAGAATTAAGCAGAATCAGGTCTGTATATTTTTAATAAATCTTTAATAATGTAAATATGAGATTTTGTCAGAACTATAGGAGATATCAATGAAAGTACTACTAATAAACGGTTCACCAAACAAAAAAGGCTGTACTTATACTGCATTAAACGAAATTGCAAAAACATTGAATAAAGAAGGTATTGAAACAGAAATCTATCATATAGGAACAGACCCCATTTCCCCGTGCCGTGCCTGCCGTGCTTGCGGAAAAATAGGACGCTGCGTAATAAAAGATAAAGTAAATGACTTCGTTGAATATGCAAGAGATTTTGACGGATACGTTATTGGTTCACCTGTTCATTACGGTTCCGCAGCCGGAAGCATAATTCCATTTTTGGACAGAGCATTCTTCGTAGACTATATGTCAGGACACGATTCATTTAAACACAAACCCGGTACAGCAGTGGTTTCAGCAAGGCGTGCAGGAACTACCGCGACTATAGACCAGCTGAACAAATATTTCCAAATTAACCAAATGCCAATAATTTCCGGAAGATACTGGAACATGGTTCATGGACAAAATCCGTTCGAGGTAATGGAGGATAAAGAAGGAATGCAAAATATGCGCATTCTTGGCAAAAATTTTGCATATCATCTCAAATGTAAAGAAGCCGCAAAAAAGGCAGGCATAGAACCTCCCAAAACCGAAGAAGTTGAATATACAAATTTCATTAGATAATACTTGACTGAGAGTCACTATCAGGTGTTAGGTTAAAAGCAAAAGGAGATAATATGAAAACAATAAAATTGAATAACGGAGTTGAAATGCCGGTTTTAGGCTACGGCGTTTTTCAGGTTGATTCTACGGAATGCGAACGCTGCGTAAAAGATGCTCTTGATGTCGGATACAGACTAATTGACACAGCTCAGGCATATTACAACGAAGAAGGTGTCGGTAACGGAATAAAAAAATCCGGAGTAAAAAGAGAGGACATTTTCCTTGTAACAAAAGTATGGATTGCAAATGCAGGTGAGGAAAGAGCAGCTGCATCAATTGATGAATCATTAAAAAAACTCCAGACAGATTATGTTGATTTACTGTTAGTTCACCAGCCTTTTGGCGACTATTACGGTACATATAGGGCAATGGAAAAAGCATACAAAGCAGGAAAAGCTCGCGCAATCGGTGTAAGTAATTTTTATCCGGACAGATTTATCGACCTTTCTCACTTCTGCGAAATCCAGCCGGCAATAAATCAGGTAGAAACACACGTATTCCAGCAGCAAAAAGCAGCACGTGAAATTATGAAAAAATATAATACCCAAATTATGGCATGGGGTCCTTTTGCCGAAGGGAAAAATAATATGTTCAAAAATGAAGTTCTTGTTTCTATCGGCGAAAAATACGGAAAATCCTCTGCGCAGATAGCATTACGCTTTTTGACACAAGAAGGAATCATTGCAATTCCAAAATCAGTAAAAAAAGAAAGAATGGAACAGAATTTCAATATCTTTGATTTTGAATTAACAAACGATGAACTTGAAAAAATCAGAGAACTTGATACGGGAAAAAGTTTGTTCTTCTCTCATTACGCACCAGAAACAGTTGAAATGATTATAGGTATGGCAAAATCATGAAAAAATCATTAATCGCATTATTACTTGCAGGCATATTGGTTTCCTCCTGTCTCAACGCAGATGCTAAAACATCAAGGACAAAAATTATGAAAGAAAAAGTTTTTTACAACCAGACATACAACAAAGTGAAAATAGCCGGTGAATTATATAAGCCGGAAAATTTTGATAAAAATAAAAAATATCCAGCAATTATTGTAGTCCACCCGGCCGGTGGCGTAAAAGAACAGGTTGCAGGTTTATATGCGCAAAAACTGGCCGAAAACGGGTTTGTCACACTAGCTTATGACGCAGCTTATCAGGGCGAAAGCGGTGGCGAACCCCATTTTCTTGAAAATCCCGCTTCACGGGTTGAGGATGTACGCTCATCTGTTGATTACCTAACAACACTGCCATTCATCGATAAAAATAATATTGGTGTTTTAGGTATTTGTGCAGGCGGGGGGTATGCTTTTAATGCTGCAGAAACAGAAATGAGAATAAAAGCTGTAGCAACAGTTTCTGCTTTTGATCTCGGACGAGCAAGACGACAGGGACTGGGAGACTCAATGTCTATCGCCCAGCAGCAGCAAAAATTAAAAGATGCCGCTCAGCAAAGAACAAAAGAAGCAAATGGAGAACCTGTCAAATACGCAGGCTATGTTCCAAATTCTCTTGAAGAAATCCCGGGAAATGCTCCAATTATGTATCGTCAGGGTTATGAATACTACAGAACACCTCTGGCTTCACATCCGCGTTCTGAAAACAAATATATTTTCTCTAATTATGTACAACAAGCTGCATTTACAGCATTTGACAGACCGGAATTTATTTCCCCGCGTCCTGTTTTGTTCATAGTCGGAGAAAATGCAGAATCTGCATACTTTAGCAAAGAAGCTTATGACAGAGCACTGGAACCAAAAGAATATGTCGTAATACCAAATGCGACCCATATGGAAATGTATTACAAGCCGGAATACGTTACTCCTGCCGTAGAAAAACTGACAGAATTTTACAAAAAGAATTTACAATAAAATTCTTAAAATAAACCCATACTACTGATTATAAAATTGAAATCTTAATCAACTCCGGATATGTGATTTTTTAATCACAGCCGGCTTGGCTGTGCAAAATTTTAAGGAAAAAACAATGCTTGTAAACTATCTTACTTATTTAAAATTTCTGAATGACAGATTAGAAAAATTTTTCGAAAAGCAAAAACCATATATCTGCTGCCAGAAGGGCTGCGGTATGTGCTGTAGAAATGCCCAGTTCCCATATTCCCAGATGGAACTGAGTTATTTGTTACAGGGGTTATGGGCTCTGGATTTGGACACAAAAAAATTAATTTCAGCAAACATAAAAAAATTACAGCAGGACAGGCTGAATTTTAAAGGAGAAAGATTCTTGTACGACTGTCCTTTTTTGATAAATAATGTATGTTCCGTATATGAATACAGAGGTATTGTATGCCGAACATTCGGTTTGTTATACACAGGAATTGACGGAAGAATTAAAGTACCATTTTGTAGTTTTCAAGGATATAATTATGCAAATGTATTAACAGATGACGGCAGTCAGATTTCCTCAGAAAAATTTGAGAAACTGGGTATACCGGAAGAACCTGTTGCTTTTAATATAAGCTATGAGTTTTTGACTAATCCCGACTTTGAAAGTGGATTCAATTTTTCATTCGGAGAAAAAAGACCTGTTATAGAATGGTTCATTAAAACAGAGGACAAAACTGATGAACAAATTACAATTAACTTTCAGATTTCTTAAATTCAGAAACTTTTATAATCTTTGGCGCTGTACTGTTTGCAGCGGCACTCGTTTTTCTTGCAAAATTTAATCATCTTGAATTTATGCAAAAAATTTGAAAACAGGGATAATCCCTGTTTTCAAATATCCGTTAATTTATAAAATTTGTATAATATAATCTTCCGACTCCGGCAATTTGAGACCTGCTTCTATAGACATCTCCTTAATTTTTTTATGTTTGGTTCAATAATATCAAATAACATTTCCTCCATCTGCAAATTTTTTTATAATGCTATTTGTTCTTTTCTCTATATATTTATTTATTCTTTCACTAAATATTTTCTTATTATTCATTTTGACTCCTTATTAATTTTTATGAACGAATTTACGTATATAAATTATTTTTATAACAAAATTAATCTTATAAAAAACCGATTAAATTTTTAAAAGATAAGTTTTATTAAGAATTATTCTTATTAAGGTTAATTTTATAAAAAGTTATGTAAAAATATATAAAAAAGGAGGTAAATATGAAAAAGATATTTGTACTTATTGCTGCTTTGTTAATTTCAGCACCGGCATTTGCCGCTATAGATACCTGGTTCAATACAAACCCCTACAAAAATTATGATAAAGAAATTACACTGCAGAAAATACACAACGATGTCTATGAAAAGGACGGTATAAAAATAGAAAAAAATATATTCAAATTTGACTATTCATACAAAGAAGGTGTTCCATACGAATATATACTAACAAACAACACTGATCAGGATTTACTATTAAAAGGTGTAGATTCGGATTATCATGCAAACAAAAATATAACAAGAAAAAGCCACTGGACAAGAGTGAATGTAAGAAATCTCAAATACTGGCAGACTTACGTTCCTTTTGTAGATGATTATTATGGTTTCAAAAGTACCAGAGAACAAACACCTTACCTTTACGATTTTCCTAAAAACCATACACTGAAAAAAGGAGAAAATCTCAGAATTCTGGCCATGGGGCTACATTTGGACAAGATGCAAAATCTAACATTTATTTTCAATGACAGTAATGGTAATGATTTGAAAATAACATTCTAATAAAAACTTTACCTATTTTAGCGTGATGAACAATTGTTCATCACGCTAAAATTTTACCACCTACCAAAATGAATTTTCTGTTTTGCCGTATATTCATTCTGTTCGACAAACGGCTTTTCTGAAGCAGGATAACCTACGCCAATATAGCAAGGCAAAAGATAACTCTCGGGAGCCTCTACCATTTTTGCGACATTTAAACCTTCATCGCCTACAGGAATTCTCATCGAACAGGCTAACCCTTCTGCTGTTGCTGCCAAAAACATATTTTCTATAACACACCATATAGAAGAAATCGGATTCAGTGAACTAACTGATGTTGGATTCATAACTCCTGAATTAGATTTGAAAAACGGCAAAATAATATGCGAAGCATTATACAGCATAGAATACTGTCTTGGCATAGCAATAGCATACATTTTTTGCTGTGGTGTGCCGCTGACAAGTGTTTATTTCAAAATTTCCAGCTGCGGCTCAACCCCTTTTCTTATAAATTGGAGTACACTTTCCTTGTCCTTGTCATCCTTTATAACAACAAACTCCCAGTCTCTCAAATGGTCATGAGTCGGAGCCTGCAAACCGGCATCTATAATTTTTTCAATAATATCATCAGAAACAGATTTATCTTCAAAATCGCGTACAATTCTCCGGTTGTATATAGCTTCGTATAAATCCATATATAAACTCCGTTTAAATTACAATTTTTGTGTAGAATAGAAATCTTTTTAAACTATATATTGGGGAAAAAATTTGGGTGAGGTGGGATTCGAACCCACGACCAATTGATTAAGAGTCAACTGCGCTACCACTGCGCCACTCACCCAGATAGATATTCAATTTTCAATTTTTTGTGCCGGTGGTAGCCGCTACCTTCCTCTCCTCTGAAGTGACATTTAGTCACTTCTTCGTCGGCAGAGTGCCACTCACCCAGATAGATATTCAATTTTCAATTTTTTGTGCCGGTGGTAGCCGCTACCTTCCTCTCCTCTGAAGTG
>CALUSL010000039.1 GCA_944323425.1 Candidatus Gastranaerophilales bacterium
GATGAAGACATTGATATTGAACCGGTTCCTACACCTGCTCCTGAACCAGAGCCGGAACCAACTCCAGAACCGGAACCTGCTCCTGAGCCGATAGAGGGTCCTTGTTATCAGGTTGTTGTTCAGAACAACGAATCACCGGCTATGCTTGCTCAGAAATACGGAGTTTCTGTTAAAGAAATTCTCGAACTCAATAAATCTCAGGTTAAAATCTTTAGCGATTGCGAAGGCAAAAAGCATAAAGGATTTTTGGTCGGTGCTGTTATTGACTTACCTTGTGATGCTAATATTGAGAATGCGAAGGGCAACCTTACAAGCAAGCAATCTCAGCAGCTTTACGAAAACATCTTTATTAAGAAAGCCAATGATGGTGATGTTTGGTGTCCTGAAAAACAGGCTACAAGAAAAGAACTCTATGACCTCGCTGTCAAAAATGCTCAAAAAAGATTCGAACAGGATCAAGCTGCTCAAAATCAGTAAATTCACTGGTTTGAATAATTTAAACCCAATCACTTCATTATGTGGTTGGGTTTTGATTTTTAGTTATGTTTTAGTTAAAATGGATTTTCCGGTATAAAGTTAATAAATTATTTTCGATTAAGGATGTAGTGCGTTGGAAAAAATTAATTCTGTATTTTGTAATATTCAACCAAAGATTGTGTGGAAAAAAATAAAGAATAAGGACGAAGAGATAAAGGAGCTTATCCAAAATCCGTCAGACCCTTTAACCAAGTTTCCTCTGCGGGGGCTGGGGTATTCAAACGAAGTTGGAGCCGCTCTTTCTGCAATGCCGGGATGGGGCAAAACCGCTGAAGTACTTTTGTGGATTCCTGCATTAATGTATTTGGGTGCAGACATTTTTGATAAATATTCACGGGGGAAAGAAGGCAATTATTCTGCAGCGTCGGTTACTACTGCTTTGGAAGAAGCTACATTTCAAGCTTTGGCAAGTGTAATTTTGCCGACTGCAGCGGTAAAAATTGGACAGAATTTGACCGGTTACTTTAAAAAAATTGATGGATCTAACCTTACTGCAACTGCCCAGGAGGAACTTTATCGAAAATTAATAGAGGACTTTGACAAAGACAAATTCACAAAAATGAATTTTGACAGGGTAAAAGCTAAAGTATTAGATGAGGGATTTGAACAGCATTTAAACGAAACAAAACATGCACTTAGTGTTGAGAGTTTTGGCAGCAAGATCATCCGATTTTTTGGACATACGACTAAACCTGTTGCTTCAGCAAAGACTAATAGAACGAAAGTTACTGAATTTGTTGAAAAACAGGCAAAGAAATTTTATGATATTCAAGCTATTTTGGAATCAGGAGATGAAATTGAGATTTCTAAACTTGGGAAAAATACTTTAAAATACTATAAAAAATCGGGTTTGCATATTGATGAAAAGGCAGCTAAACTTATTGATAATAATCCTGCATTAGTGCTTAAAAAACTATTAAATACGCAAAATCCTGCTTATCAAAAGTATGCACAACAAATATTAGAAAATTTTCAAGGAAAGGATATAAGATTAAATTTGAAGGTTTTGATTAAGGACAAAAAAGCAAGTTCTGAAATGCTTAAGTCTTTAATGGATATACCCGGAGCTAAACAGGAAGTTTTCGATTTTGTAAGGGTTGTTAGCAGGTCAACGGAAACAGTGAGAAAACTTATAAAGCTTAATGAAATGAAATTGGGCTGGCTAAAAACTATAGGTGGATTTATATCTCTTGGCTGTTTGGCTATTCCTATAGATAATTTTGTTCATAAATTTATAATCAGTAAATTTGTGAAACCTGGACTTGAAAATATTGAGAATATAAAATTATCTTTTAAAAAAGATATACATAATTAATTCTTGTAACATTGTCAAATTTTTTAGCACATATAATTTAAATTTAATGTATAATGTTTAAAAATAAAGTGGTGTTAATATGATTTGGAAAATTTTTATAAAATTAAATTATACAAAATTAATAAGGAAAAAGTGTTTGCTTTTTCCTTTTTTTCTATCTTTTTGAATTTTACTGGAGAAAAAAATGGTCGTACCCAAGCAAAATAAATCGCATAAAGCAAGAATCACAGAAGCCTCAAAAGTATCTAGAACCTTATACTATATTAAATTTAAACCGGAGACGGTGTTTGAATCAAAACCGGGTCAGTTTGTTTCTATTTTTTGTCCTGATCATACGTTGCGCAGACCTTTTAGTATAGCAAGTCTTGAAAATAATGAAATAGGGGTGCTATTTAAGAAAAAAGGCAGCGGTACTGAATATATAGCTGGATTAAAAACAGGTGACACAATTGACTTTTTGGGTGCACTCGGGAATGGATTCAAGTTTGATATAAATAAAAAATCACTATTAATCGGGGCGGGTGTTGGTGTTGCCCCTGTTTATTATTTACAAACTGAAATACAAAATGCCGGTGGAAATAGCAGATTAATAGCCGGTTTTATGTCAAAGGATGAAATTCCGTCGAATTTGTCTTTTGATGAGGTTTGTACAAATGACGGCACATTTGGTTTAAAAGGTAGTATTTTAGATTATGTTGAACAAGAAATAGAAACATATAAACCTGATGTTATTTATTCTTGCGGTCCGCATATTGTTTTGCAAAAAATTTCAGAAACATCTCAAAAATACAATATCCCCTGCTATGTAGCTCTTGAAAAAGTTATGGCGTGTTCAATCGGGGTTTGCCGCGGATGTGTAATAAAACTACAGAAAAACGGAAAAATAGTTAATGCATCGGTTTGTCAGGACGGACCTGTATTTAAAGGAGACGAAATTGTATGGCAGTAGATTTGAGTGTAAATAAAGGAAAATTAAAACTAAAAAATCCGATACTTACAGCATCAGGTACTTTCGGATACAATTTTGAATACGGACGATTTGTTAATGTTGCGTCTCTTGGAGCCATTGTCACAAAGGCAATTTCTCTTGAACCCCGACCCGGCAACGACTGGCAGAGAATTTGTGAAACATACGGCGGTATGATTAATTCAATTGGTCTTGAAAATGTGGGTATAAAGAAGTTTATTGAGGAAAAGCTGCCATTTTTGATAAAGGGAAATGTGGATTTTATTGTGAATCTTGCCGGGGCAAGCATAGATGAATACGTTCAGCTTGCTCAAATATGTGAGGCTAATAATATAAACGCAGTAGAATTAAATGTTTCTTGTCCGAATGTAAAATCAGGCTGTCTTGAGTTTGGTACGGACGAAACAGTTTTGCACAATCTTGTATCGCAGGTAAGGGAAGTATATTCCGGCTGTTTAATAGTTAAATTAACGCCTAATGTTACTTCTGTTGAAAAAATAGCGCTTGCAGCGCAGGATGCAGGAGCAGATGCTGTATCTGCAATAAATACTGTTAAGGGTTTGAGTGTTAAAATCCGTTATATTAATGGTAAGTTTCAAAAAGAAACTGTGCAGGGCGGTCTCTCTGGCAAGGCTGTGAAACCTATTGCTCTGGGTGTTGTGAACCGTATATCTCAAGTTCTTGATATTCCTATTATTGGCATTGGTGGCATATATAGTCTGGACGATGTGTTTGAGTTTCTTTCTGTCGGTGCTGATGCGGTGCAGATAGGGACTGCTAATTTTACACATCCGGATATCAGCGAACGGCTGATTGAAGAGCTGAAAGATTTTATGGAATCAAACGGATTTCAGTCTTTGAACGAATTAAAAGAAAAGTTAAGAGGTGAATAATATGTCAAATGAAGTTTTGGAATTACTGGAAAAAACAGAAGGTGTGCTGCACGGGCATTTTTGTCTGACTTCGGGTTTGCATTCGAATATCTATTTTCAATGTGCAAAGTTGTATCAGTATCCGGATATTGTGGAAAAGATTGGTAAAAAGCTGGCAGAAGCTTTGAAAGACGTTGAATTTGATACTATAGTAGCGCCGGCTATTGGAGCTTTGATAATAGGTTATGAGACAGCAAAACAGGCAGGAAAAAGAAATCTTTTTGTTGAAAGAAAAGACGGAGTAATGCAGCTAAGACGCGGCTATCAGCTTACAAAAGGCGAAAAAATAGTAATTATTGAGGATGTAATTACGACAGCAAAAACTATTAAAGAAACTATTGATGCGACTAAAGATTTTGGCGTGGAAGTTGCGGCTGTAGGATGTATTGTAGACAGAACATGCGGAAAGACCGGGTTAAATATAAAATCTCTTATGCAGATTGATCCTGTAACATATGAACCTGACAAATGCCCGTTGTGTAAGGAAGGGCTGCCGCTTGTGAAACCCGGAAGCCGTGAGGTCAAAAGCGGTGTTTAATAATTTAATAGATATAGAAAGACTTTTAAAAGAAGATATAACTGATATTATTTCCACTGCACAGGCTTTTAAAAAGGGAACTATCACTTCCTGTGCAAAAGGAAAGACAGCCTGTCTTATGTTCTTTGAAAATTCGACAAGAACGCATTGTTCATTTGAACTGGCCGCTAAAAAACTTAAAATGCATGTGTTGAATTTTGATATCGGCGCATCTTCTTTTTCAAAGGGCGAAAGTGTAAAGGATACTTTTGAGAATCTTTATTTTATCGGCGTTGACACTGTTGTTTTAAGGCATAGTGAAAACCATATAATAGACAGAATTTTGGGTGAAATTTCTTACCCTTTAAAATTTATAAATGCAGGTGATGGCAATTATTCACATCCGACACAGGCTCTTCTTGATTATATGACTATGCTGGAAAAAATAGGTAGCGTTGAAGGTAGAAAAATTGTTATTGCCGGTGATGTGGCTCATTCCCGTGTGGCAAAATCGAATCTTGCTTTACTAAAAAAATTCGGGGCTGATATACATTTTTGTGCACCTGAATATTTTATGCCTGAAAAACCTGAAAAATATGATGTAACCTGGCATAATAATTTGCAGGAAGCTATATCAGGCGCTGATGTTGTTATGTTGCTGCGTGTGCAAAATGAAAGGCTGGACAGTGAAACGATTCAAAGATGCGGCAATTATTCCGAAAAATACAAACTGTCCTCTGAAATTTTGAATAAATATGCTCCGAATGCAGTTCTTATGCATCCCGGTCCTGTGAACAGAGAGGTCGAAATTACCTCTGAACTGTTAGATTCGTCTAAGGGTGTGACTATACTTGAGCAGGCAAGAAACGGACTTTATGTGAGAATGGCAGTATTGAATATGTTGTTTGGAGAAAAAGAAGAATGATTTTCAAAGGTGCAAAAGTAATTAGTCCGGAAAATAACCTGAACGGTATTTTTGATATCAGAACCAGTGACGGAATAATAATGGATATAGCGCCTGACATTAAGGCAAAAGAAGAAACATTAGATTTAACCGGAAAGATTATAGTTCCGGCTTTTGTAGAAATGCACTGTCATTTGAGGGAACCCGGATTTGAGGATAAAGAAACCATTGATTCCGGTGTAGATTCAGCAATAGCCGGCGGATACGCAGCTATTTGTCCGATGGCAAATACAATGCCTGTTAATGATAATGTTGAAACCCTTAAATATATAAAAAATAAAAATGGAAAAATAGGGGTTTATCCCATTTGTGCGGTTACAAAAAATTTGGTAACAAATGAGCTTACGGATTTTTCTGCGCTGAAAGCTTTCGGAGCAATTGCTTTTTCAAACGACGGAAAACCTATAGAGGATATGGAAGTTCTGAAAGAGGTGTTGGAAAAAGCTCAGGAAAATGATGTTTTGATAATTTCGCATGCAGAGGATAGCACAAAATCTCCGTATGATAACAGCTCAGAATATGAAGCAGTGAAAAGAGAATTGGAGGCTGTAAAAGAAACTGACGGACGTTTGCATTTTGCACATATTTCTACCAGAGAGTCTATAGATTTGATAGCTCAGGCGAAAGAAGATGGATGGAATGTTACCTGTGAGACAGCACCTCATTATTTCAGTTTGTCCAGGGATGATATAGTAAACAATGAAGCAAGATTTAAAATGAATCCGCCTTTGCGTTCAAAAGATGATGTGAAAGCCGTGACAGACGGGCTTGTTGAGGATGTGATAGATGTTATAGCTACAGATCATGCTCCGCATACTTTTAAAGAAAAAATACTTCCTTTTGACAGGGCACCTATGGGTATTACAGGCTTTGAGACAGCATTTTCTCTGGCTTATACCAACCTTGTGAAAACGGGATATATGACTCTTGCTCATCTTGTAAAAAAAATGTCGGTGTATCCGGCAAGAATACTAAATCTGCACAATTTTGGACAGATACAGCAGGCGTTTCCGGCGTATTTTGCGGTAATTGATCCTGACTATGAGTGGATAGTGGATGCTGAAAAATTCAAAACAAAATGCAAAATATCACCATTTACAGGTATGAAACTACAAGGAAAAGTAATAAAAACAGTGATAAAGGATAAAATTTATGACAATTAACCAGAAAATTAAAGAAAAAATAGTTTTAGCTCTGGATGTTGATACGGTAGAGCAGGCAAAGGGACTTATAACAGAGTTGAAGGACTATGTAGGAGTATTCAAGGTTGGTTTGCAGTTTTATACGGCAAACGGTGGTGAAGTTTTTGAGTTTATGAAAGAAATTGGAGCAAAATTTTTCTTTGATGTAAAGCTTCTTGATATTCCAAATACAGTAAAAAAAGCATCAGAGAATATAGTAAGAAGCGGAGCAAGTTTCTATAACCTGCATGCAATGGGCGGCGCTGAAATGATGAGGCAGTCTGTCGAGGGTGCTCGTGCTGCGGCAGAAGAGACTGGTGCCGGAATGCCTGTGATACTGGCTGTCACTGTACTTACGAGCATAAATGATGAAGTATTAAATAATCAGCTGAAAATTCCTTATAACTCGCTTGATTATGTTGCAACTCTTGCTAAACTTGCAAAAGACAGCGGTATGACAGGTGTTGTTGCTTCCGTAAATGAGGCAAAAAGAATAAAAGAAGTCTGCGGAAATGATTTTAAGGTTCTGTGTCCGGGTATCCGTCCGGAATGGTCAATTAAGGGAGATCAAAAAAGACCGGCAACACCTGCTTATGCAATTGAGCAGGGGGCTGATTGGCTTGTTATAGGACGTGCTGTCACGGCAGCGGAGAACAGGCTGGATGCGATGAAAAAGATTTATGATGAAATAGAAAAGGTAATATAAATGGCAAAATTACTACTGGACAATGGAAGGGTTTTTGAAGGAAAATCAATCGGTGCTGAAGGAACTTCATTCGGCGAAATATGCTTCAATACATCAATGGCCGGGTATCAGGAGATTTTGACTGATCCGTCTTATGCGGAACAGGTTATCGTCATGACTTATCCTGAAATCGGAAATTATGGTTTGAATAAAGATGATTTTGAGTGTTCAAAGGTTAACGCAACCGGACTTGTTATAAAGAATTATTGTGAAAAAGAAAGTCATTATAAGAGTTCTATGACTCTCAGCGAGTATTTGAATAAAAACGGTATTGTCGCAATTTCCGGTGTTGATACGCGTGAATTAACTACTGTAATCAGAGAAACCGGAGCAATGAATTGTGTTATAACAACCGGTGAGATTACGGATGAATTGAAAGAACAGTTGAAAAAATATTCAATGAGCAAGGATGTTGCACTAAATGTATCAAGAAAAAATATAGAACATCTTTCTGGTAAAGGTCCGAAAATAGGTCTAATTGATGTGGGCGTGAAAAAGAGTATTATTGACAATTTTAGAATCCATGACTGTGATTTGACAATATATCCGGGCGATGTTCTGGCAGAAGAAATGTTGAAAAAGGATTTTGACGCGGTTGTGATATCTAATGGCCCAGGTGACCCGCAGGATGCCGTTAAAACAATCAATACTGTGAAAGAACTTGTGGGAAAAATTCCGTTGTATGGAATATGTCTGGGGTATCAGATATTGTGCATTGTTCTTGGTGCAAAAACATATAAACTGAAATACGGGCACAGAGGTGCGAATCATCCCGTAATAAACCTTGAAACAAACAAAGTATTTATTACATCTCAGAATCACGGTTATGCTACGGATATTACGACATTGCCTTCAAACTGTATTCCTACATATAAAAATTTGAATGATGATACTCTGGAGGGATTCAGATGTCCGGAGCTGGATATAGAAGCTGTTCAATTCCATCCAGAGGCAGCTCCTGGACCTTCTGATGCAAATCTTATCATTAATCAGTGGGTGGCACAGATAATTCAAAGAAAAAAAGACAAGGGATTTTTCTCAAAATTCAGCATAAAAGAAATAATGGAAAAGCTTAGCAGAGGTAAAGAAAATGCCAAAAAATAATGACATTAAAAAAGTTTTAGTTATCGGTTCAGGACCTATTGTTATCGGTCAGGCAGCAGAATTTGATTATGCAGGTGTGCAGGCATGCAGGGCATTAAAAGAAGAGGGAATAAATGTCGTTCTGGTGAACTCAAATCCTGCAACGATAATGACCGATGAAAATATTGCAGATAAGGTCTATATTGAACCGCTGACTATAGAGGCATTTGAGTATATTATCAATAAAGAACGTCCGGACGGACTTATAGCGAGCCTTGGCGGTCAGACAGGTCTGAATCTGGCTGTAAGTCTTTATGAAAAAGGTATTCTTGACAAATATAACGTAAAACTTCTGGGGACAAAAATTGAAGCCATAAAAAATGCTGAAGACAGAGAATTATTTAAAGAACTTATGCTGGAGATAGGGGAGCCTATACCTGCAAGCAAAACTGTTTCAACCCTTGATGAAGCACTCGATTTTGCCGGACAAATCGGTTTTCCGTTGATTATCCGCCCTGCATATACGCTCGGCGGTTCAGGAGGCGGAATTGCTTCGAACCGTCAGGAGTTTGAAGAGATAGTTCATTCAGGATTGCTTAGAAGTCCTATTTCTCAGGTACTTATTGAGAAGAGTATTGCCGGTTACAAAGAAATTGAATATGAAGTTATGCGTGATGCTAATGATACAGCTATAGCAATATGTAATATGGAAAATATTGACCCCATTGGTATTCATACCGGTGACAGCTTCGTTGTTGCACCGTCGCAAACTCTTACAAATAAAGAGTACCAAATGCTCAGAACATCTGCATTGAAAATCATTAGGGCTCTGAAAATAGAAGGCGGATGTAATGTCCAGTATGCCCTGGATACTGTCAGCAATCAGTATTATGTAATAGAGGTAAATCCTCGGGTAAGCCGTTCATCTGCGCTTGCGTCAAAGGCAACGGGATTCCCTATTGCTAAAGTCACAACGAAAATTGCTATAGGTTATCATCTTCACGAAATACCTAATGCAATAACAAGAAAAACTGTTGCTGCTTTTGAACCGGCACTTGATTATGTAGTAACAAAAATACCGAAATGGCCTTTTGATAAATTTGCACAGGGTGACAGGCTTCTCGGTACAAAAATGAAAGCTACCGGCGAAGTTATGGCTATAGGACGTACTTTTGAAAGCTCGTTTAAAAAAGCTGTAACAGCAATGGAAGACAAAAATACCGGACTGGTCAGAAGAAAATATATGCAGCTTAGTGATGATGAATTGAAGGCATTGCTGCATGTGCAGGATGACAGACGGATATTCAGAGTTGCAGAAGCTTTGACCAGAAGAATTAGTGTGGATGAAATAAACCATATTACCAAAATTGACAAATGGTTTATATACAAAATAAAAAATCTTGTTGATTTTGAACAAAGGCTGAAAGGTGAGATTCTTACTCCTGAATTGTATAAAGAAGCAAAGGAAAAAGGCTTTTTGGATGCCGAAATCGCTGTATTTTCGCGTAAAAAGCTTTCTGATATTGAAAAAATTAAAGAAGAAGCCGGAGTCAAAGCTTCATTTAAAATTGTGGACACATGTGCTGCTGAATTTCAGGCATATACACCTTATTATTATTCTACTTACGGTGAATATGACGAGAATACAACAGATAAAGACAGAGAAGGTATTCTAATACTAGGCTCCGGACCGATTAGAATAGGTCAGGGGATTGAGTTTGATTACTGTTCAGTGCACGCTGCATGGGCTGTAAGGGAAAACGGATATAAATCATTGATTGTTAATTCAAATCCGGAAACACTGTCTACCGATTTCGATGTAGCTGACAAACTATTCTTTGAACCTATGAATATAGAATATATTATGAATATTGTGGACTCGGAGAAGCCAAAAGGCGTTATGGTTCAGTTTGGCGGTCAAACCGCAATAAATCTTGCTCCAAAATTAAAAGAAAGAGGCGTTGATATTATTGGTACATCACTAGAGTCTATTAATATAGCTGAGGATAGAAAACTTTTTGAAAAGCTGTTGAGAGATTTAAATATTCCACAGCCTGAAGGTCGTGCGGTAAGAAAAGTAGAGGAAGCAATAAAAGCCCATCAAGAACTTGGGTTTCCTCTTCTTGTCCGTCCTTCTTATGTTATAGGCGGACGCGGTATGCAGGTTGTATATAACGAAGATGAAATGCTTACATATTTCAATTCAGCATTGAAGTTTTCAGACGAACATCCTGTATTGATAGATCAATATATTGAGGGGAAAGAGGTTGAGCTGGACGCAATTTCGGACGGAGAAAATGTTCTAATACCCGGCATAACCGAGCATATTGAACGTGCCGGTGTTCATTCCGGAGACAGTATGGCAATATATCCGACCCAGAAGGTTAAACCGGAAGTTATTGAAAATCTTGTTGATTACACTAATAAAATTGCAAGAGCATTAAAAATAAAGGGGTTAATGAATATACAGTTTGTTTTAAAAGATGATATTGCCTATGTAATTGAAGTTAATCCCCGTGCCTCAAGAACAGTTCCGATAATGAGCAAAGTAACCAATACGCCGATGGTTGAGATAGGTATAAATGCAGCTCTTGGAAAATCTATTGTGGAGCAGGGATATACACCAGGATTGGTTGAAAAGACATCTCTTGTATGCGTTAAGGTGCCGGTATTCTCGTTCCAGAAGCTTAATCGTATAGATCCGGCTCTTGCGCCGGAAATGAAATCTACCGGCGAGGTTCTCGGTGTTGATACGTCTTTTGAAAGAGCACTTGTTAAAGGCTTTTTGGCTGCAGGATATACATTCCCTGAGAGAAGAGGAGATGTTTTGCTGTCATTAAATAATCATAACAAACCACAGTCTGAAGATATAGCAAGAACTCTTGTCGAACTCGGGTATAGAATTATTGCTACAACAGGTACCCATAATTATCTTGAATCTCAGGGGATTCAGTCAAAAGAGATTGAAAATTTTGATATGGAAAAAATTCAGGAATCAATGAAGAAAAAGAAACTCTGTTTTGTTATAAATACCCCGACTTCTAATGCTAATTCCGCAAGACTCGGTTCTGAAAACAGAGGATTCTTGATAAGAACTATTGCTGAAATGTATTCTACACCGTGTTTTACATCAATTGATACGGCGAGAGCTTATTTAAAAGCTATGAAATACTACATAACACATCCTGAACTGACTTATGACAGTATTGATATGTATAGAAAAATAAAAGAGTGTATATAACAATAAGAAAAGCCCCCTTTATTCAGGGGGCTTTTAAATTTTATTTTATAGTTGATATTAGCCGAGAGCTCTAAGTTGATCAAGGATTTTTTCAAGAGTAGAGCTAATATCTGCGCGACCGTTGTTGTAATCATTGATGAGTGAGTTCAA
>CALUSL010000040.1 GCA_944323425.1 Candidatus Gastranaerophilales bacterium
ATAAAAATTGATTATTTGCAGCTCGGTGTTTTGGCATTCGTTCATTTTTGCTTTGCAAAAATTCTCTCATTACAAACCCCTTCGCAGGACGTGCTCGCTCGTTCGGCTCTGCCTCACTCGACTCCGCACTTGCAAAAATCAAAAATGCGTCACCCGGCTTCGCCTGGATCGTAGGCGAGGGATACGAGCCGTACGAGCCAGGATGCTCGAAGAGTAGAACGCGTAATGTTGCGACCGGCAGGAGCAACATTTGCGTTCGAGTCGCGGCGTTAATTAGGGCATAAAAAATGCGTCACCCGCGATTCGAACGCGGGACCTATCCCTTAAAAGGGGAGTGCTCTACCTACTGAGCTAGTGACGCATTTTAAAATCTATTCAATTGTCATTTTAAACCGAAAAACCATTCCAAACATCTAATTCGTTTCGGCTGTATATTTAAGATAACAGGAACAAAATCCTGCGTCAAATACTTTTTTAAAAAATTTTATATAATTTTATCCTTAATTGCCTTAATTGCAGCCTGCGTACGGTCTTGGACCGATAATTTTTGTAATATATTGCAAACATGAGCCTTGGTGGTGTTTATGCTGACATCCAGCTTTTTCGCTATTTCATTGTTGTTTAATCCTTCAGCAATCAAGCTGAGCACCTGTTTCTCCCGTTCTGTAAGATTCAATTCCTCATTACTTGTTTTTTGTTCTTTTTCTGAATTTGCAACTGTTTTTAGCACAATGTCCGCAACTTTCGCATCAAACCATGCCGCACCATTCAAAACTGACAAAACGATATCTTTCAGTTTTTCAGGTTCAATATCCTTGGAACAGTATGCATTTGCACCTGCCTTAACAGAGTTTATAACCTCTTCTTCCTGCTCATGTGATGTGAGTATGAGAATTTTGAGTGAAGGATTTTTTGTTTTCAGTGTTTTACAAGCCTGAATACCATCTATATCAGGTAGTCCCAAATCCATCAAAACAACGTCAATTTTGTTTTCTGATTCAGTTTTGTATGCGGTTTTTGCATTTTCTGCCTCAAAAACCTGATTTATATAGTCAGCAGTTTCCAGTGCCGTTTTTAGAGCAAACCGTGTCAGAGCATGGTCTTCTACTATCAAAAGATTATATTTTGTCATTTACTTCCTTTATATTTTTGTTTTCCGCGTCATCAGCCTGCTGAACGCCGGAAGGAATATCCTTTTTCTTTATAAGATCAGCATAGTAGTTATATCTATAGTTTTTTGGGTCTAATGTTTTTACAGGAAAGAGGTATTTCTTTGCAAGGTTCAAGTCGCATTCTACTAACGCAAGCCCAGCCATATCAATCCAAGCATCTGCATAAGTCGGGTTTGCTGAAATAGCTTTTTTTAGATATTTTTCTTTTTCCTTGTCAGAGAGTTGTGAAAGTATGTAATATACTTCCGCGTTATTCTTTCCGTATGCAACAGCCTTCTGTGCATAGTTTTCGGATTTTTCCTGCTGTTCAAGAATGCTGTAGCAGCGAGCAACAAGCGCATTCAGCACAGGATTCTTTTTGTCTTTTTTAACAGCTTTTATATAGAAATCGAGCGCCTGTTTGTATTCCTTTTTGTAAAAACTTAAATCTCCCATGCCTTTTAATGCAGGCATGTATGATTTTTTGAGCTTATATGCTCTTTCATAACTATCAGTCGCTTTTGCAAAGTCCTTTTGTTTAAAATAAATCTCACCCAGAAGTGCTAGCGATTCGTAGTCTTTTTTATTTTGCGAAACATTCTGAGTAAGTTCTTTTATTGCCCGCTGCGTATCTCCAGTATTTAGAAAATAATTCGCAAGATAGTATTTTGTTTCATTTCTGTCTTTAGTCGATTTTGCGAGTGTAAAATATTTCAGAGCGAGTGCTTCTTTTCGATAGTTCATAACATCTATATTCTTTGAAAGAAGCTGGGATGTGACTTTGATTGCATCTGAGAGCTTGTTGTTTTCGCAGAAAATCTGTGCTTTTATTTTTTGATAATTTGCATTTTCCTGATTCATTGAAATAGCTTTATTTATAGCATTTTGGGCTTTCCCGTACTCTTTAAGGTTTATATAGCCCTGAGCAAGAATATAGTTTGCATAGTCAGATTTTTTTAGCAAATCTGATTTTTTGCTCATCTCCCTCACTATTTCAAAAGCAAGATTGTTGAAATAGATTTCCGTAAAATTTTGCGCAAGATAGATTTCTTCATCATAAGAAAGTGCAACTTTCGGATATAATCTCAATTTTATCAACTCTATCTGGTTTTTATACAGCTCCTGATCTTCTATGTTGAGAATAGCCTCCTGTGAAAGCGAGAAGAAACCGAGGTTTGCCAATTTGTATGCAAGAGTAATATTCACAAAATCATTGCGTTTTGATTGTTGCACAACGTCCTTAAAGTCTCTGTATGCCGCAGTTATATTTCCCTGTGCAAATTTTTCTTTTGCCTCATCGTACTTTTTTGATGCATCAATACTTGTTGCAGCATGTTTTGTTTCTGACGAGTAGGTTATGATTTTGAGAAAATCATTGGCAATATTTTGATTTTTTATCTGCCTGAGTGTATCGCGGTTAATCGCCGGAGCACTGTATTGCAGGGGCTTTTCTTCCGCAATTGCTGCGGATACAGAGAGAATAGAGATTGCTGCCAGTAAAAGTGCTTTTTTCATAGTTTAATTTCCCGCTTTGCAGTTGTAATATTTATTGAAAACCTCAACAAAAACTTTTTCGTCATCGGATAGCTTTTCTTTATTTGATAACAAATCATATAAATAATCAACTGTATAGTTTTCCAGTATTTTTGCCGCATCATCATCAAGAGAGGCATCGACCTCACTGAGAAAAACTCGAACGAGTCGGTCGGTTCTGATTTTGAAAAATGCGTCGACAACAGCAGGGTCAAAGTGAGCTCCTGCGCCGTTTTTTATAATATCCAGAGCCTGTTTAATAGGCATTTTGTCACGATAGTGACGTTTTGAGGTGATAGCGTCAAATACGTCACCTACAGCCAGAATCCTTCCTCCGAAAGGTATTTCTCCTTCTTTTAGTTTTCTGAAATATCCTGTGCCGTTATATTTTTCGTGGTGGCTGGAGGCGATTTCCGCAACATCTTTGAACTCATCATTAAGGTATATTTTTGTGAGTATGTCGTAAGTGATTTTTACGTGCTGCTGAATATGTGCGTATTCTTCATCAGTAAGTTTCCCATCCTTTTGCAGTACAGAGTCTCTGATTCCAATTTTACCTATATCGTGGAGAATTGCTGCATGAGAAACATTTTCTTTTTCTTGCTGAGGAAGATTCAGTACATCTGCTATAAGCTCTGAATACATTTTTACACGGCTGGAATGACCGGCAGTGATTTTATCGCGGGCATCTATTGATGCGGCAAGCGTATCAATAAAACTCGAGAAAAGCTGCCGCTGCGAATTTATCATTTTTTGTTGAGCATCAAAAAGCTTTGCGTTTTCAATTGCAATACCGACACTGGATCCGATTGTAAGAAGTGTTTCTTCATCTTGCTTTGTAAACTCGCCGTCAGGTTTGTTCAACACCTGAAAAACACCCAGAATTTCGTGTTTTAGGTTCCATATAGGCATTGTTATCATATTTTTAGTGACATAGCCGGTTTGTTTGTCAATGTCTTTGTTAAATCTCGGGTCGCTGTACGCATCTTTTATGTTTATAATTTCACCGGTTTTTGCCGAATATCCGGCGATACCTGTATCTGCAGAGAGCCTTATTTCTTTGCTTTCCATTCCGAGAGCAACTTTTGACCAGAGTTCATTCTTCTCTTTGTCGAGCAGAAAAACAGTGCATCTATCAGCATTGAGCACTTTTTTAATCTCTTCAGCAACAGTTTTTAGAAGTGTGTCTGTGTTCGTTTCTGCAGCAAGTGTACGCGCGACATTTAGCAATGCAGTATAAGGTTCTTCCTGTCCTGATGTTGACGGCGAATCTTCGGTAAGATTTTTAAGTATAAGATTTTTGTTTATTCTCAGGTTTTCAAACGGAAGATCGTTTGTGCTTATGTTTGAAAAGGTGTTAAAAGCATCGCCAAGAGCACCTTCATAGTACTGTATAACGCCCGAGCAATACTCATTAACAGCTAGAGCCTGTTTGTCTTTTCCGTTCATTGCCAGAAATTTTGCATCATTTAGTATTCTGGAAGAGATTTTATAGTTATCGGAAGAGAGCTTATACCTGAGTATTGCGGTTAAGGACAGAACAACGGATATAAGATTGTATGCTCTGTGCACAATAAGATTTTTGTGCAGTTCCTGTGCTTTTTGCAACAAAGCTGCAGGGTTTTCGGTTTCAATTTTTGAAAACAGAATTTTGAGCTCATTTTCTGCATTTTCACAACCATTCGCAATTTTTGACATATCTTCCATTGTAAGCCCTTAACATATTCTCAATTTAATTATACAATATTTTTAACAATAATACATCTAAGAGGGAAAATTATATGAAAAAAATCAGCATAATCGTGCCTGTTTACAATGAAATCAACACTCTCGAGAAGGTTATAGACAGACTTCAGGAAGTCCCCTTCTGCGGACTGGAAAAAGAGATAATAATCGTAGATGACTACTCAACAGATGGAACAAGAGAACTCATTAAAGACTACGAAGGAATGTACAAGGTCTTTTATCATGACTACAATCAGGGTAAAGGTGCCGCTATAAGAACGGGTCTTTCTCATGTGACAGGCGACATTATGGTAATACAGGATGCAGATCTTGAATATGATCCTGCTGATTATGATGATTTGATAAAACTGATTATAGAAGGAAAGGCCGATGTTGTTTACGGTTCCAGACTTTCCGGTGGAAAACCGTCCAGATCTTTCATGTTTACACATCTGCTTGGGAACAAACTTTTGACTTTTATAACAAACCTGCTGTATAACACGACACTTACGGATATGGAAACATGTTATAAAGCATTTAGAACAGATTTTATTAGAGGAATTGAAATAAAATCAAATAGATTTGATTTTGAGCCGGAAATTACGGCTAAGGTTCTAAAACGTCATCCCAGACTTTATGAATTGCCAATTTCATACTACGGAAGAGAATATGCAGAAGGAAAGAAAATCACCTGGAAAGACGGAATCCATGCTGTCATTGCTCTTATAAAGTTTAGGTTTACAGATTGAGATTAAAGTCTGATTATAACTTATACAGTTTTCTTTTTATAAATGTATTTTTATTAAAACTTTATAATGATATTAAATAGAAGAAAAAAATAATTTTGGATTGTTATTAAGGAGCAGTCGGTATGTCCAAAAACGAAGAAATTCTTAAAATGATGGTGCAGGATTATCAAAAATTTGATGAGGTGAATGCCATTGTAATAAGTGGTTCATCAACTGTAAAAAATGATGATAATGCGTCGGATTACGATATTTATATATATTGTACAAAAGAGCCAGATGTTGAAGAAAGAAAAAATATTGCACTAAAATATGCGGACAATCCTGAAATTGACAACCATTATTTTGAAACTGGTGATGTATATTACCTTAGAGAAACAGGAATGCCAATAGATATAATGTACCGCTCTTTAGAAAGTATCGAAGGTAATATTAAATGGGTCTGGGATGGTTGTAATGCTGGACTCGGGTATACTACGTGTTTTGTTTACAATGTGAATAAGTCCAAAATCCTTTTTGATCGTGACGGATGGTTCAAAGCTCTTCAGGATAAAACAAAACTTCCGTATCCCGAAAAACTTGCGAAAAATATAATTAAAAAGAATTTTAATTATTTGAAAGATGTTATGTTCTCATACTTTGACCAGCTAAACACGGCTGTAGAAAGAGATGATTATGTAAGTGTTAATCACCGGAGTGCTGCTTTTATCGCAAGTTACTTTGATATAATTTTTGCAATGAACAGGCTTCTTCATCCCGGAGAAAAAAAGCTCGTGCAGTTTGCAAAAGAGAATTGCAAAATTCTGCCGCAGGACTTTGAGACAGATGTAAATAGATTAGCTATAGGTTCTCCCTCAGAACGTATTCAAACCGCATCAAAGATGGTTGAAAAACTTAGAAATTTATTATAAATCTAAATATATAAAAAACAAAACCGGTTTCAAAATACTGAAACCGGTTTTTGTATATTCATTGTTTTTGCTATTTGATGTTTGAATATGTCCAAGCTTCCATATTAGGCTGAGACATTCTGGAACCGCCTTCATCCAAACCGCCTTCTTTTTTGCCGTGAGCAATCGGTTTGTAGATACGGTTGTAGTATTCAATAACCATTCTGTCAGAGTTAAAGTAAGCTTCTGCAGTTCTGACAGCCTGTCTCATCATTCTTGCCCATTCAAGTTTGTTTTCGTAATAGGTTGGAATGATTTGATTTTCAATGATATCCATCATACAATCATGATCTTTCCAGTGTCTTTCTTCCCACGGGATGTCATCATCAAGACCAGGGTATTCGATAGTATAACCGTTTATGCCGGGGAATGTTCCTTCTACTGTCCAACCGTCAAAGATAGACAGGTGAAGTGCACCGTTCATGTTAGCTGACATACCTGAAGTACCTGAAGCTTCGAGCGGTCTGATAGGTGTATTCAACCAAACATCGGTAGCTTTTTTCAGTTTTGCACTAAGTTCAAGCTCATAACCTGCAAGAACTGCAACATTCTTGATATTGTATGATTTATGGAGAATGTTGTTGAACATTTCTCTGCCCATAGCATCATCCGGATGGAATTTACCTGCGAAGATAAGCTGGATTTTGTCAGCATTGAGCAGTTTTAAGATTCTGTCCATGTCCATAAATATGAGCCAGGCACGTTTGTAATCAGCGAATCTTCTTGCCCAGGTAATAGTCAATACGTTCGGATCAAATCTTTTACCTGTTGTATTGGCAATAAAACTGAATACTTCTTTTTTCATTTCGAGTTTTGCATCTAAGAAGTCCTGAAGCTCATGAGCTTTAGAAATTCTTTCATCCTGCCAGTAGTGGAGGTTTACTGCGTTAGTAATAGCTCTAATCGGACATCTGCCCTGAACCCAATCCCACATTTTGTTAGCAACGAGACCGTGAAGCTGCGAAACAGCGTTTGCTATACGGCTCATTCTTAATGCGGCAACTGTTAATGAGAAATGTTCACCGCCGAGTTCAACAGCTCTTTCTCTTGAGCAGCCTGAGAAGAATCCGCCTTCCATAAGAGTGTCTACCCAGTGAACTTCGTTACCTGCGGCAACAGGAGTGTGTGTCGTGAATACGACTTTTTCTTTAACTTTATCGAGGTTGCCGTTGTATTGTCTAAGGAGTTCAAATGCTGCAGGGAGTGCATGACCTTCGTTCATATGTACGCATTCAAAATCGTATTTGATAGCTTGCAAAAGTCTGATACCGCCTACGCCGAGAACTGTTTCCTGAGCGATTCTGATTTTTTCATCTCCGTCATAGAGTTTGTGAGAAATCGAACGAGCCCATTCTGAGTTTTCTTCAACGTCAGTTGTCATAAGATAAACAGGGCAGGTTCCAAACAGAGAAGGATCTACTCTGTAAGCTTTAATCAAAACTTTTTCACCGAACACGTCAACAGTTACTGTTTCTTTTACCGGTTGTAAGAAGTCATAGTGTTTTCTGATGTATGCAACATCAACATTGCCCTCTTCGTTAATACGTTGATTGTAATATCCGTATGACCAGAGCATTGTTACACCGACCATAGGCATTTGCAGGTAACCTGCTGACTGCATGTGTGAACCTGCGAGAAATCCTAACCCGCCTGAGTATGTGCTCAGTGACTGGTCAATTGCGATTTCCATTGAGAAATATGCTACTTTTGGTAATCCCATAACTCTCCTTTGTTTTTCTAATACTAATCTTTTTTCCTTCGATAAAATTTATAACAACAACATAGCACGAATGCAATTAAAAATTTACCTAGCCTGTTGTTTATAAATAAATTTCAGTCGTGGCAATGTTTTTATCCTTAATAATTATTAACATAACTGTGTGTGTAGTAGGGAGTTTCAGCTAATTTTTGCTTAATGTGATACAAAATTTTATTCAACAACAATCTCACGCTCATTTTTAAAGACAACAAAGCCGCTTTTTGTATTCAATGGACGTTTTATATATTTTCTCATCGTGTATACAACAGAAGTTTTTGACGAATTTTTTGCACTGGAGTACTGTTTTGCGAGCTGTGCTGTTTTTAGAAGCGTATCATTATCCGGTGTTTTTTTATCAGTTTTTATGAGGATGTGGCTTCCGGGTGTATTTAATACGTGAAACCACAAATCGTCCGGTGATGAAATCTTTGAATATATGTAATCGTTTTGTTTGTTATTCTTTCCTATATATATAGTGAATCCATTTATTTCTGTTTTTAGAACATTTACCTGCTTATCTTTTTGTTTTTTATTCTTCGCCGGTTCAGGTGATATTTCCTGCTTTATTTCAATAAGTTCCTGATAACATCCTGCATTTTCAATGCTGTACAAAAGTTCCAGATAGTAACCTAGCTCATTTTTTGTTTCATCCGCAAGGTTTTTTGCTACTTCAGCAGCTCGTTTTGCTTTATTGTAAAGTTTGTAATATCTGTTTGCATTTTCTACTGCACTCAGATTTTCATCCATATCTATCTCTATATTGTTTCCGTTTATGTAATCATTCAAAATAACCTTTGGACCAAATGTTTTTAGGTTATAAATATTGGACATAATTATATCTGCTTTCAACCTGTAAACATCAGCCTTCTGTGCTTTTTCAATTTGCTGATTCTGGTTTTTTAAATTATTTTTGAGCTTTTTGACTTCTTTTTGGACAAGCATCTTCAACTCAGAAGAAAGTGATTTTATGTTGTTTAGCTCGGTCTGGTGTGCGTAATAGTCGTCAATAAGTTTATTTACGCTGTTGTATTTTATTGGATAATTTAGAATTGAAGAATATGCGCTTTTGTCTTCAGACATTGAATAAACAGGATTTTCATTTTCAAGATAATTATGCAGTGCGATGTATAATTTTTGTATGCTTTCTCTGTCCGGTTCGTTTATTTCTTCTTTTTTACAGATTTCTTCGACTGTTATCTGGGGTATTGCAAGAAATTTTTCGTTAATAATATTCTTTAATTGTTTTTTCTCTGCTTCTTTTTCTATAATTTTTTCAAATGTTGAATATCTGGTAGTTAGTAGATTTTTTTTGTCTTGTCTAGGGGGATAAATATATGGCAGCCCTCCGGCTAGCTCTCTTTCTTTGCTCTTTTCTGCACCTATATTGTGGGCACATCCGAGAATAATATTGTTATCTGTATTGTAGAGTACGATGTTACTGTGTTTACCCATTAGTTCAACTGAGAGACATTCTTCAATCAAATCTCCCATTTCGTTGTAATTTTCGAATGACAGTTCAACAATGCGTTCGTTTTCCGGCTTTTTGATATTTGTGATTTTCGCTCCCTCCATGTGTTTTCTCAAAAGCATACAAAACATCGGAGGATGCTGTGGCTGTATAAAATATCTTTTTACTTCGTTTTCCGGTGTCATAAAACAGAGATGGGCGCATTGTGGATTTATGTTTATGTACAGTTTTTTTGATTCGGAATTTTTTCTTAAATGCAAAATAATTTCACGTCGCGTTGGCTGCTGTATTTTTTGAACACGTGCACCTGTGAGAAAATCAATATTTTCGTTAATAAATATTTCTAATATTTTTGAATCTAAATTAATCATTTACTTTTTTTATAAAACATCCCAAAAGCCTAGTCAAGCGCGAATGTTCAGAGCGTTGATTGAGAGTGGTAAAAATAGGAAAATATCATTTTTGTATTTGTACACAAAGCCAGAATCGTTGTGCTTTAGGCAAAAAAAATGTTTGCAGAGACTGCAAACATAAAATAAACACGAGGATATTAAGAGAGAGAGTATATGGATAAAATTTATTGTTATTAATTA
>CALUSL010000041.1 GCA_944323425.1 Candidatus Gastranaerophilales bacterium
CTGTTGTTCCACTCATACAGAAAGTAAATTAAACCCGAGTCTCATAACTCGCTGTCCATATTGCCGCAATGATTGAAACGGAAAATAGAGTATTTTGAAAATAATTACGGACAGCTCAAACAGATGAGACTCATTGTTGTTTAATTAACTTTCTGTAATTCGTTTCACAATGGTCGGGAGGGGGATATTGCTACGCTCGTTTGAGGGTAGTTTTTACATAATAAATATTATCATTACATGTCACATCTCATGTTTTTATGGATTGTCACAATCTGCTATGCAGCGCCTATCTTTTGTAACAAATCCTTCAAACTTCACTTTTTCTTGTAAATTTTTTCCCTTTTTCCGGTTTGTATTTGTAATTAACAAGTTAGGGGTGTGTTTATGAATATTAGACCAATGAATAAATGGATTGACTGCAATATCGGACATTACAAAAAGCTTATTGAGGGGCTAAATACTGATAACAACAAGCTTTTGTCCCGTATTACCGAACCTGATGTGGTTTCTTTGCATGTGTCAAAAAGTGGTGATATCTCAAAACCCGTGTCAGTGTTGAAGGTCGAGACAAAAGACGCAAAAACGCTTTATTTAAACACGGACGGAGATGTCCTTTACAGTTCACAGGGCGGTGCCTGCGCAGCCCCTGATGTGCCGGTTTTGCCGGATAATATTTTATGAGCCGCGTGCGGCTTAGCGGGTAAAACATGACACAATACGTCATGTATAAAATTATTGTTTTTATAATATGACGTATAATGTCATGTCGTATAATCCAAACAATAAAACATGACACCTCATGTCATATTGTGAGGTGTTGTTTTTTATGACATGACGTATCATGTCATGTTGTAAATTGGTATTTTAAACATGACGTCTGATGTCATGTTAATGACTCATCGTTTCGACAACCTGACATTTCATGTCATGATAAAAAACATCACAATAAACCTGACACTTCATGTCCCGACCAAAGTCATCAAAATAAAACCCGACATTTCATGTCATGTCTCGAGATGTTGCTCTCCGTGACACGACATTTCATGTCATGATAAAAAATTATCGCAACAAACATGACATTTCATGTCATATCTCGAGATGCTGCTCTCGTGGTATGACGTTTTGTGTCATGTTGAAAATTTTAATAATAAAAACATGACATGATATGTCATGTTATAGATTTTTATATTAGAAACATGACGTACAATGTCATGTTGTGAATTCCCGCAAACACAAAAGTGCCGCACGTTGTATCCCGATTTACTCAGGGAAGCGTGCGGACAGTTTTGATGGTTTTGAAAAACTGTTTATGCTATATAATTGTTTCCAATCCAGCCTGCGCCCATAAAGAAGCATTCTTCGAGCATTTTGTCCAGAGAACGATATACTTTTCTTCTTGGTTTTTGCTGTGCTTTTTTTATGGCAGCGCTGGTCTCGTCGTACTGTGCTGCAATGGATAATGTATAGTTTGCGAATGGATTTGTGGAAGTTGTCATTTTTTTTTCTCCTAATTAGTCTTTGTTTCAACTCTGCGCTGTCTCTATGTGCCTTTTGGCTGAGCGCGCTGCGCGTGTTTTGAAATTGTCCGGTTTTGCCTGAAAATCTGTTGTTGCGGATTATTGAGCGTAAGTGAATCCGTCTTTGATGTTGTTTTCTGTGAGTTTCTGCCAGCCGTCCTGCTGTGTTGCGAGCATTTTCTGCTGAGTTTCTGCCTGCTGTTTTTCAACATCCAGCTGCTGTTCTTTTACGTGAATGTGAGCGAGCTGTGCCTGATATTTTGATTGAAACGCGTCGCTGTTTACATATTCGATAGCTGCGACAGGGTCATCATCCTGATTAATATAGTTTTGAGCTTCAACTTGCTGTTTGTTTGTGATGTCAGCGCTTTTTCTTGCAAGGTCCATAAGCTGGTTTGTAATCCTCATGATTCTGGATTCCAAATTTGCTTTCTGTTCGATAATTGTCATTGAAGTCAACTGTGATACTGCGAAGCCCATCTCTTTATCCTCTTTCTTATTTACTCTCTCTTGGTTTTATATATCTCGTATATATATAAAGTAATTTAGTATATAAAAATTGCCTTTTTGATATATACTTTGCTTAATATTTTGTTACAATAAATAAAAACCCAGCCTTTTAACGCGTCCGAAGCGGGGTTTGGGGAAAGAGTGCGCCTTATAACAAGAATAACAAGAATATAATATATAATATTATATATTGTTATATGGGTGAAAATTGAAAAATGCTGCCCTCGAAAAGCTTGCGGCAGAAAGCCCGAAGAGGCTGGCGCACGAATACCTGTTTACAAAAGGTCAGGTGTGATTTTTTGTGATATTATATTTTCAGAGGAAAATAGATGTTTAAATATGCTGTAAATTTAATAAAAAACTCCTTCCATCCGCTGGATGTTCCGGACGGAACGGAGCTGCAGTGCGGTCAGTACGTTCTTATCAGGACTGACAAGGGTGAAGAAGCCGCAAAAGTTATTGTTGTAAACCACAGAGTTGCGAAAATCTGGGAGAAAAGAAAACCGCAGCCCGTGCCTTTTTTAAGGGTTTTGAACGAAAGGGACATGGCGTTTTTGCAGGAACTTTCGATTGCGGAAGAGGAGGCGTTTAAAATATGCAAGGGGCTTGTTGCGCAGCACAATCTCAATATGAACCTTACCCAGTCAAAATACACTTTTGATAAGAAAAAGATTACGTTTTACTACACAGCGCCTGAGCGCGTGGATTTTCGCGGGCTTTTAAAGGATTTGACGCAGGCGTTCAAACGCGTACGCATAGACCTCAGGCACATAGGTGTAAGGGACGAAACCTCGCTTATGCAGGGCAACGGGCTTTGCGGACGTCCGTTCTGCTGCTGTTCGTTTTTGAGAAGTTTTGATTCGATAAATATAAAGCTTGCAAAAGATCAGGGTATGCCGATTACGCCCGGAAAAATTTCCGGAACCTGCGGAAGGCTGCTCTGCTGTCTTAATTATGAATATCCGAACTATCTTGAGGCTGCGAAAGGTATGCCGCCTATCGGGTCTGCGGTAATGACGCCTGACGGGCTGGGTCGTGTTTGTTCTCTTCATTTCTTGAATTCAAATATTGCTGTCAAGCTGGAGGATGGCAAGGTCAAAGACTTTACGAAAAACGAGATTGAGATGGTCGACGATGATGTGAATATTGACATTGATATTCAGGCGAATGAGTATCAGGAGGTTTCTGACTACAATGTTGATATAAGGCAGCTCGAGGACGACAAGAACAGTTCCACCGGAAATTTGTAGTAAATGGCAGGGTTGTGCTGTGGATTGCCGCGCCTCCGTTCCCCGTCATTGCGAGGGAGCGGAATCGGACGGGCACGCCGTGCGAGACAAAGTCGAGCCCAGTGCCCTTGCGAGGGGAAACCACGCTTTTCCCGAGCGTCCGATTTCAAGACAGCGGATTTTGGCGGGGCTGAACGAAGTGAACGCCCCATGTGGAGTCGGTCGATGGAATGGAGAAATTCGAAGAATTTCGAAATGGAATGCAAGACCGACGGAACGCCAAAAATCCAAGACAGTGAAACGACCGAAGCAATCCAGTCAACCCTCGTCACATGTTTTTACAATCCATACGCCATGTCATGCTGAAGCGCTAATTCCGGAGCGCCATTATTATCGTCTGTGTTCAGCATCTTACCCGCTTTGAGTTTTGCGCTACATTTCGCGTCTGTAAGATCCTGAAACCAGTTCAGGATGACAGTTTGGCATGTAATGATAATATTTATTATGTAAAAATATAAAAAACTAAAACCAACGTTAATAACCGCATCAAGCCAAAACCTCACCATAACGACACGAATAATCAATGTTAGTGAAGCAGCGACAAAGCGGGCACTGTCTGAGGAGCGAAGCGACGAGTTTGCCCGCTCGGGCTGAACTCTACAATTGATTAATGAGTGTCGTTCCGGTGAGCGGTTTGTGCAGCTTTGACGCCAAAGCTGCCCCCGTCCGGGCAGGACCCGCCGGAGGCAAATAAAAAAACTTACCGCTGCAAAATACGATTTATGTTTTTTGTTCCACCCATTCTTTGGCGCAAAGAACGGGTGGAGCCCAAGTCTCACTGTTTACAGACAGTGTTTTTTTCGATGGCTTGTTATGGCTTCGTGAGGCCATTTTCTTTAGCTCGCAAAGCTCGCTAAGAAAAGAAGGCAACTCCGACCTGTTGTTCCACTCATACAGAAAGTAAATTAAACCCGAGTCTCATAACTCGCTGTCCATATTGCCGCAATTATTGAAGCGGAAAAGAAAGTATTTTGAAAATAATTACGGACAGCTCAGACAGATGAGACTCATTGTTGTTTAATTAACTTTCAATAGTTATACGGCTTGCAGAAGCTTCGCTTCTGACGTCGCCTGCCTCTATTTCGGTTTGACATTTAGTCAAACCTCAACAGAGTTCT
Organism: Candidatus Gastranaerophilales bacterium; assembly: GCA_944323425.1. Classification (GTDB taxonomy): domain Bacteria; phylum Cyanobacteriota; class Vampirovibrionia; order Gastranaerophilales; family Gastranaerophilaceae; genus CALUPY01. The sequence continues at coordinate 4,435 of CALUSL010000041.1, forward strand.
TACAATGGTCGGGAGGGGGATATTGCTATGCTCGTTTGAGAATAGTTTTTACATAATAAATATTATCAATACATGTCACATCTCATGTCTCTTTGGATTGCCGCGCCCTCGTTCCTCGGGCTGTCTTGGATTTCCTTATCGCTCGTTGCTGTCTTGGATTTCCTTCTCGCTCAGCTCTGTCGCTCGTTTGGCTTCGCCAGTACTCGCTTCGAGCTTCGCTCCCCGGGTTTCACCCGTCCGGAAATCCGCTGTCGTGGACTTCGCTTCGCTGCCGTCCACTTCGCACTCGCTCACCGGACTAGCTCCTTTCAGTCGCGTCGTCCGTCCGGAAATCCGCCGCAATGACGCACGATTTTGTGCCGTCATTCCCCGTCATTGCGAGGGCGTCCGCAGGACGACCGAAGCAATCCAGTCTGCTAACGTTGCATGTTTTATAGATTGCCGCGCTCACTTCGTTCGCTCGCAATGACGAAAAAAACAAAAATCTTTCAGGGCAGGCTTCATCCTGTGCATCAATTTTTCCGTCATAATCATTATCAATCCCGTCATAACACGAATTCACGGAGTTTAGTGATTCAGCGCCGGGGTTTTTGTAAAGCCATTTGTCAGGGATTGCATTCCAGAGATGCAGAAAATATTTTTTATAAACAGCAGCGATTTTTCTGTCTCTTATCACAACCATATTCTCATCATTGTAATTCTCACCGCTTTTCGAAAGATTCATTGAGCCGGCAATCAAATATTCATCATCAATAAGAATTGTTTTTGAGTGCATTTTTCCCGCCCTGTTTTCTATTTTTATTTTTATTCCCGAATTTCTCATATCATCAACGGGCGAGTACTTGTTAGCAGCGCCTGTTGCATCGGTAATTATTCTTACATCCACACCTCGTGAACGCGCGTTTTTCAGCTCCCGCACAAGATTCTTTTCCGTAATCACAAAAACAGGAATGTAAATATATGCTTTTGCATTTTGAACAAGCGGTATTATTCTGTTTTTTATTGGTTTGTCCTGCGGCGAAAAATAAACGGAAACAGTTGATTGTCCGAGTTTTATATTTTCATTGTTTTCGCTTATCTGCTTGTTTTTGTGGAAGGCGCCCGAGTACATCTGCTCAAACTCTTTTCTGTACAGGCTTGCAATCAGCGGTGATTTTAAAAGCAGGACCGTATTCGCATTGAATCCGGAAAGGTCAGTTTCGCTGATATTTGCAGAGCCGAGCCAGACTGATTTTCCGTCAAATATAAAAAATTTGTTGTGCATAATAGAATTTGCGTGTTCGCTTTCAATATCGGAGCGGGCATTGGAGAGGAGAATGACAGTATTTTTTGTGTGGGAATATATGGAATTTCCGTGCGAATCAAGGTCGTAGACCCATCTGATTTTTACTCCGCGCTGTTTTGCTTTTCGAAGCGCAGCGACTATTTCCGGTTCGTTGTATATGCCGTATACAGCAAAATCTATTGACTCTTTTGCTTTGTTTATATTGTACAGAAGTGATTTGCAGACAGTAGTGCTGCATCGTGCAGAGGGGTAAAAATATTTTGTGAAGTCCGTGGCATAGAGTTCAATATAGTCATTCACAAAAAGCGGTTCGTACTTTTCATTAACAATTCTCGGGTATACGGGTTTTTCTTTCTTTTTTTGACACAATTTGCATTTTTTCGCAGACTGAGGAACATCTTTTTCCTCAAGAATCGTAATATTCCCGCCCTGCAGGGCATGCGGACAGTCGAGTTTGTGATAAATATTTGAAAGTTGATTATAGCTGACGAGTTTAAGTTTGGCGGCTTCATGCAGATTGTTTGTGATTTTGATTTTGTTGTTTATGTCAGAGTAGGGATTGTTTTCGACAGAATCGTTCGGCAGCGCGTAACCCTCTTCAACAAGAGTTTTTGCGTAGTCATTACCTTCCACAATAAGCGTTTTTACCCTGTGTTTTTCATCGAACACTATTTCAGGGTGTTTGTTCAGGAGCTCTTTTTCCGCATATTTTTGTGCAAGATATGAAAGTTTTGCAGATTCCTGTGCGGAATATTCCGCTTTTTGCTCCGGTTTGAAACTTCTTGCGTAGTACAGGACAGTGAGTTCTGACTCGTCCGGCAGACCGTTTTTGTTGTAGTCTATATAAAATTCATCCGGAGAAACAATTTTTACAACTTCCGGAAAGTCGGGCTTTCTTGCCGAAAAAATCAGAATGCCCGCAAACATTACAAACAAAATTATTATTATATAAAATTTTTTCATTAAAAATATTATAGACTAAATTCGGATAATTAAAAATATTGCCAGAATAAGTAATTGACGGCAGCCGGCAGGAATCGGCCGCCTTTTTTCTTTTTGACACGCGCAGGAGTGCATGTTAATTAGTAAATTTAAATTACAATTTTGCAAGAACAAAAGCCGGCAGCTAAAATATATATTATGAAAAAAGTATACGTTTACATCCACACGCACTGGGACAGAGAATGGTACAGAGAGTTCGAAGAATTCAGAATCAGGCTGATAGAAGTTTTCGAAGATGTTCTGAAAAAACTGCGAACAAATGAACTGGACTGTTTCTATTTTGACGGACAGACCGCCGCACTCGAGGACTATCTGGAAATATACCCTGAAAAAGCAGAGGAAGTAAAAAAACTCATTTCCGAAAAAAGACTCTATATAGGACCTTACTACTGCTCAACAGACAGCCTGCTCGTGGATTGCGAATCACTGATAAGAAATCTGCAATACGGAATAAATTATTCGAAAAAATTTGGCTGCAGCGATTTTATTGCATACCATGCGGACACGTTCGGGCACAGCAAAGACATGCCCAAAATCGTCAACTATTTCAATCTGAAATACGGAATTTTCTGGCGCGGCTGCGGTCACAACCCTTCTGAATTCAACTTTAACGGGCTTAATTCAACTTACCTGACAGAAGGCTATTTCCATGATGAGCTTTCACAAAATGTGTCTTACGAAAAAAAAGCAGCCGGTCTGAAACGTACACTGGACAGGATTGCAAAATACAGTCAGGACAGTCTCCTGCTTCCGCTCGGCGCGGATCATCTCAAAGTCGCTGAAAATATAAAAGAACAACTGAAAGAAATTTCGCGATATCTGGACGGGTATGAACTGATTCTCTCCTCGCCGTTTGAGTACTATGAACGTGTAAAAGGTAATTTTAAAAAATACGTATCAGACGAACAGAGAAGCTGCGAGCGAAATTTTATACTGCCCGGTGTTTATTCCTCGAGAATTGATTTAAAACAAAAAAACGTACTGGCTCAGTGGACGCTTGCGAAAAGAGTTGAGCCGCTGCAGGCGCTTGCTGCTTATCTTGAGAAAACACGGAGTTATCAAAAAGAGATAGACTACGCATACAAAACGCTTATGAAAAATCATGCACATGACAGCATATACGGATGCAGCATTGACGCTGTGCACAGAGAAAACCTCTGCAGGTTCGACAGAGTTTTTCAAACTGCGCACGCAATTGAAAAAAGCGTTTTCAGAGATATTTCAGGTGAAAAGCTGAGCGTTTTAAATTTTTCTGATTATCCGTTTTCAGGCACGGCTAAATTTTACACAACAAAAAAAATAAACAATTTGCCCGTACAGCTTTCTTCTGTGCGCAAAGGTTTTCCGGATGAAAAAGTTTACCCCGCGGACAAAATTCCTGTTACGGAAGATTTTTGCAGCATTTACGAATACCTGATTGACGTAAAAAATATTCCTGCGTTTTCCGTAAAAAATATTGATGAATCGCTAATTTGCAAAAACTCAACTTTGAAAATTACAGAAAAATCCGTTGAAAATGAAAGCATAAAACTTTTCATAAAAAACGGAAAAATCTGTATGGAGGACAGAAAGAAAAACAGGATTTACACTGATTTTATCAGTATTACTGACAGGGCTGATACGGGCGACAGTTACAATTTCGGCGCTTTAAAAAATGACAAAAAAATTAAAGCAAAAATTATAAAATCAGAAATTGCAGAAAAAGGACCTCTCAGATGCACGCTGAAAATTACGGCAGCAATAGACATTCCCCGCACCTCAAACGCAAACGGAAGGTCAAAAAAAACATACCGGCACAAACTAAATATTTTTGTTTCAATTGAAAACCTGAACGATTATGCTGATTTCAGAATCGAATGGACAAACAAATCAGAAAATCACATTTTGCAGGTCGATTTCAATTTCAATGAAAAAATTACAAAAACAGTTTCCGACGATTTAGTGTCTGTGGTGGAGCGGGAATTCGATGCGGATTATGATATTTACAAATTCGTTCCTGCCCCAAGAGGGGTAGAGCTGAAATACAACACTGCGCCTTTGCAAAAATATGTTTGCGTAAAAGATGCGGGAATTATCACGGAGGGGCTTCAGGAATATGAGGTATTCAAAAATTGTTTGAGCCTGACGATTCTGAGAGCTACGGGAATTATCTCGAATCCGAAAAACCCGACCAGAGGCACTCCTGCAGGACCGCCGCTTTTGACTCCGGATTTGCAAATGAAAGGGAAAAATTCAGTAAGATTCGGAATTGGTTTTGACACAAAAAATGTTGAAAAAAATGTCGATAAATTTTTCGGAAAAACTTTTGCTTTATTTTCTGATATGGAAGATATTGAATTTTTGAAAAATTGTAATTTGAAAATTTCGGCAATAAAAAATGATGAAAAAAACAATCTTATTCTTCGTTTTAAAAACACGTCAAAAGCCGCACAGATTCTGGATTTTTCAACAGAGCTGAAACATTCAAAAATTGTACTTTTAAATGCAATGGAAGAAGAAATTTCGGATTTTGAAAAAACAGAAGTTGCACC
>CALUSL010000042.1 GCA_944323425.1 Candidatus Gastranaerophilales bacterium
TCTTGTAATTTAATATTTTTTTATTCATTATTGTAGTATGAAAAATTCTAGGAATGGTAAGAACGAAACTTTCAGGCTGAATAAATTCATAGCCCAGAGCGGTCTTTGTTCACGACGCAAAGCTGATGAGCTTATTGAATCAGGATGTGTCCGTGTCAACGGAAAAACAGTGAATGAGCTGGGATTGCTTGTTTCAGCAGGGGACAAAATTGAAGTTAACGGCAGCCAGATAAAAAAAGTTCAATATACTTATATAAAATATTACAAACCTGCCGGATATATAACAACAATGGACGATGAAAAGGGCAGAAAAACTATATATGACCTTTTGCCTGCAGAATTTAAAAAGCTAAAACCGGCAGGCAGACTGGATAAAGATTCCACAGGATTGATTATATTAACTGACGATGGAGATTTGATTTATAGATTAACTCATCCTTCAATAAAAATTCCAAAAGTATATAGAGTAGTTGCACGTGGAAAAATGAACCTCGAACATCTTAAACAAATGGCAGAAGGCATTGAAATAGAAAAAGGAAAAATTGCCTATGCGGATGCGATGATAGTCGAATACGAGGGGAAAGATACAGTCCTGCAGGTTACGCTCTATCAGGGGCTTAACAGACAGATTAGAAAAATGCTAGACTTTCTCGGATATCCTGTAATATCATTGAAACGTGTAACTCACGGTACAATAAATATTCAGGGAATGAAAAAAGGGCAGTTTAAGTACATAAAACCCAGAGAACTCAAAGAACTTTTAAATCAGCTTGCAAAAGCCGAAAAGTTGGCAGAGCAGGAGAAATAAAGATGCATATATTTGTTACAGGTACAGACACAGATGTAGGGAAAACGGTTGTTACAGCAGGAATTGCAGCTGTAATGCAATCTCTCGGTTATCAAGCAGGTGTTTACAAACCTTTTCAAAGCGGCGCTATTGAACGCAATGGCTTTTACGTATCTCCGGATCTTGCGTTTGTAAAAAAATTAGATTTTTATGTAGAAACACTCTGTTCTTATATATTAAAAGAACCTGCTGCTCCATTTATCGCTGCTGAACTTGAGCATATAAATATTGATATGGAAAACATAACAAAAGATTTTAACTTAATAAAAAGAAAGTGCGAAACAGTACTTGTTGAAGGAGCCGGCGGGCTGCTTGTTCCGGTTACGCAAAGAGAAACAATGGCAGATGTTATAAAACTGCTGGATATTCCGACAGTTATCGTTGCACGCCCTGATCTGGGCACCGTAAATCATACTCTATTAACAATAAATCAGGCAGAACTTATGGGAATAAAAATTGCCGGTGTTATTATAAACAAATATCCGGAAGACAAAGACGATGTCGCTGTAAAAACCGCACCAAGACTCATAGAAGATTACTCAAATGCGAAAATACTCGGAATAATCCCGGAAATCAAGAATTTCCAATATATAAAACCCGGAGATTTGATTGATATAATGATTAACTGTGTTGATATAGAAAAAGTTTTCGGATTGAGAATTCCTAAATTAAATCTTGAATACTAAAGAAACAGCAACAATATTTTTCTGCCAAAAAGCATTGCTCCTATAAGAACCGTTGTGGTTGCTGCTATCAAAACAACTCCCGCAGACAAATCTTTAGCCATTTTTACCATAGTAGAGTATTGATTTTTAAAATAAGCATCCAGCGTAAATTCAATAACCGAATTAAACAACTCGGCAGTTATAACAAAACCAATAGCAAGTATAAGCACACAATATTCAATACATTTAAAGTTTAAGAGAATTGCACAAAGAAATACAATAAACCCGGCTAGCAAGTGGAATCTGTAGTTTCTCTGGCTTTTATAAGCAACACTGAGTCCTTCTATTGCATTTTTTAAACTTTTAAAAAAGCCTGAAGAGGTATATTTAGACATCCAGTACTCCTGTCATTTCTTTTTGCATATTCCACATCTCATTAAGCGTTTCTTCCGTTTGATGATCATATCCCGCCAGATGAAGTATACCGTGAGCAAGCAAAAAATACAATTCATCTAAAAAGCTGTGAGAGTTTTCTTCAGCCTGTTGTTTGGTTTTTTCCAGCGAAATTATAATCTCGCCCAGATTTATTTCTTCATCGAAAACGAATCGTTCAGCCGGCTCACTATCTGCAAAAATAGCAAAAGAAATTACATCGGTAGGAGTGTCCTTTTGGCGGTAATCTCTATTTATCTCGTGTATTTTTTCATTATCACAAAAAACAACATCAAAACTTAATGTTTTAAAATCTTCACCATTCAGACAAGATTTTTTGACCCATTCTTCATTATCAAGAAAGAAAGCTAACATCTTCTTTGTGTTGTCTGTAAGCTGCCGCTTGTCAGGCGCCGGCTCAAAATTTTCACATATATTTTCAAGAAATATATTGAGTTCTTTTTTATTCTTCATCATTATTTTTATTTAATCTTTTTTGTATCTTCTTCTCAACTTTTTCTTCATCAGGTGAAAGAATTTTTTCAGGAGCAACAAATTTCTTTTTCGCTTTAACTTTGTCCTCAAGTTCCTGAATAATATTTTCGTGATACTTAATACGCTGGTGATGAGCAGCTCTCAAGTTTTTGCTAAAAGTTGCGGCAATTGTTTTCAAATCTTTTAAGGTCAACGGGCTGTCAGAGAGCTGACCGTCATTTAGTCTGTCCTGAATAATATTGTTTATCATATTATCAAGTTCTTCAACGCTATGATCCTTTAATGTTCTTGAAGCAGATTCTACAGCATCAGCAATCATAAGTATTGCAGTTTCTTTTGTATTTGGCTTAGGTCCTGAGTATCTGAACTGTTCTTCCGTAACCTTTTCATCGCCTTCTTCTTGTTTTGCCTGATTATAGAAATATTTAGCAAGAGAGTCACCATGGTGTTGAATTATAAAATTCTGTATTACAGGAGGAAGCCCGTATTCTTTTGCCAGATCAAGACCATCTTTTGGATGTGCTGTAATAATCATTTTGCTTAATCTTGGATTGAGCTTTGTATGCGGATTTTCAATACCAAGATATGTCTGGTTTTCTACAAAAAATAGCGGACGTTTCAGCTTTCCTATATCGTGATAGAGTGCACCGACTCTGGCAAGTACGGGATCTGCCCCAATTGCTTCTGCTGCACTTTCACAGAGATTTGACACCATAAGACAGTGTGCAAACGTACCCGGAGCATCCATCTGCATTCTTTTAAGAAGTTTTTGATTGTGATCAGCAAGTTCAGCAAGCCCGTATGGCGTTATAATCTGGAATACACTTTCCAGTATAGGAATTGTTCCAAGAACTATCACACCGCTAAGTATACCGTTTATAAATCCGATAATAGAATCTTTCCAAATCAGTATAGGATTTATATCAGTTACATTGTTTTCTATAATATAAATATCAAGTATAAGGAAGAACATAGCCAGAGCAATTTCTAATCCTATTTTGATTAAATCAAATCTTCTTGAATATCTTATTTTGGCAGTAGCAATAGTTGAAATCAAAGATGCAATCAAAAAGACGATTGCATACTGAATCGGCAGCTGCATCGAAATAGAAATTATGGATATAATGATTGCACTCGACAAAAATGAGACTCTCGGATTTGTAAAAATAGCCAAAAGAATAGCAATTGCAGGAAACGGAAGGTAATAGAAAGATGCTTCTTCCGGCAAAAACATAGCTGTAAGACTTATTACAACAGCCATAAGTCCGATAATAGAAAGATAATTTTTTGTCATATACTGCTTTTCAAAATATCGCAAATAGTAAAGCAGTGAAATCATTCCGAACACAACCAGTACAAATATTCCGGCAACACCGGCATAATCCAGTTCCAGTACATTGTATCCGGATTTTATAAGAGCGTCTCTTTTCAACTTCGTAATAGGTTCGCCGGTAACTACAATTTTTTCACCCTTGTGAAATGTCACAACCGTAGGAGATACCATATTTACAGCATTTTTTCTTGCAATCTCTGTTGCATATTCATCCACAATCATATTAGGGACTATAACCTGTTCCAGAAGCGCACTGATTACTCTGAGTTCACCTTTTGACGCTTCAAAGTGTGCATTTTTCAAAACAGCGTTAGCAATATTTTTTGCCTCAAAATCCTTCTCGGTAACACCCTGTTTTAATATACTATCGAGACTCTTTTCAGATTTTTTAAACAGGGTATTTAGCTTTTCGTCCTTAGAATTTATTAAATAATTTAAGACATAAGCTCTATCATAACTGTTGTCGATATCAAAAAGCAGATTTAGTTCATCTCTTTTTGCATGGTCATCTATATTTTTCTTTCTTATCTCCGTAATATTTCTTTCGAGACTATTAAAATTGTTTTTTATATAAGAATCTTCTGCAGGAGTAAGTACAGGTTCTATTTTCTGTGCAACTTCCTTTTTGGTTTGTTCTGTTTTGAATGTATCCACGACCTTTATTGTTTTGTATGCAACAATGTCCTTTTTGCTTGTATTATCATCATTGATGATACTCTGAAACAGAAAGTACTTTGCAGAAAGTATACCGGTCAGAAGGATTGCGAAAAACAAAAATATCAAAAAGTTTATTATTTTCGAGGATGAAAACGTGTCCGCAATCAGATTCGTAAATTTAATTTTTTTCATAAAACTCAATCCAATTATTTATTTTATTTTTAATTTTTTATTACATTTTAATACTTATATACATAATTGCAAACAAACATCCCCCATAATACCATCAATCAGAGTATTTTGTTTACGCAACAAGGCTTTTCAAGCAGTCTTTTATTTTCTTTTTCAAGCGCTTCGCGACCGGGATATACTTTTATAAAATCCCAAGGTAGCGGTTCTGATATATCATGTGATTTGAGTGCAAAATCATCGGATGGAGGCAATATTTTTTTTGCTTTCAACTTCTTGTATGCATTTTTGAATGCACCGAGATTGCCGCCCTCTTTATACACTTCTTCCACATACCTGCAAAGCCGTCTATCCCCTCTTGATAAGAGAGCCTGATAGTAATCCCAATTTATACTGGATACACGAATTTTTATTCCGAGTTGATGGAAACGTTTTTTCAAATAATTATATTTCTTTTCTAAAGACTTATTCGATTCTCGCGGACAGAACTGAAAAGGAGTATGAGATTTAGGAACAAATGTCGCAAAGGAATATGTGAAATCAAAAGTTTTGAATTCTTTTTTAAGCTTTGCTGCAAGATTTACCATTTCTTCAATATCCTCTTGTGTTTCAGTTGGATGACCAATCATTGCATATATTTTCAAACCCTTTAATCCATTATCCTGAGCTGTTTTTACTGTTTTAAAAATCTGTTCTTCCGTCAAGTTTTTATTAATAACTTTTCTAAGTCTGTCAGAACCAGCTTCGATAGCTATAGTAGCATGTTTTTGACCGCAATCAACCAGAGTTTGGACAACCTCTGGTGATATGGCATCAGCTCTCAGCGAAGATACAGACATTTCTAAATCAGGTATTTCTTTTTTCTTTTCTCTTATATAAGCGCAGATTTTATCAAAATCCGGATGTGCAGAAATCAGTGCGCCAAGCAAAGCAATTTTGTTTGTATATTTAAGCCCCCTGTCTATTTCCGAAATAATTTGATTGAAATCCGCAAACCTGACCGGTAAATTCAGATACGAGGCAATACAAAAACCGCATCTCTGCGCGCAACCTCTCGCAATTTCAATAATAAATGTATTTGAGAAAAAACTTTTTTCGCTTAATACAGGTGTTGTTATTGTATTGTCGATGCTGCAGGATACTTTATTTACCGATAAGGGAGCCCCGTTAATTTTGACTATATTATCCTCATATTCGGTAAAAGAAGGTACATATATGCCCTCTTTTTCTGATAAAATTTTCAGAATCTGTTGTTTTGGCAGGTGCTTGTTTTCTTTTATAAAATCAACAATCCTTGTATCGATACTTTCTGCGTCACCTATCATAATAAAATCAAAAAATTCGCAGAACGGTTCCGGATTTGCACTGACAACAGGACCACCGGCAAAGATAAGCGGAAAATCATCACCTCTGTCTCTGGAATAAAAAGGGATATTATATGTGTCTAAAATTTTAAAAATCCCGAGAAAATCTATTTCAAAAGAAAACGAAAATCCCATCAAATCAACCTGATTTAATGGTAAGTTAGTGGATTTCGTGTCAGTAAATATTCTTTCTACATAATAATCTTCACGCATATCAAGCGTTTTAAAGATAGACATATACCCGAGTGAAGAAAGTCCAAAATTCTGTATAGCAGGAAAAGCAAGCCAAATATTTATTTCAGGACTGCTTTTTCCTGTCCTTTCATAGAGATAAATTTCACCGGAATTAGTCATGTGCATCCTCTTCATTCATAGGCTTAATATATATTTCTTTGAACAAAGCAACAGCAACGGCAGCTATTGCAGGTGCAAGTATTACGCCGATTACGCCTAAAAACTTAGCCGCAACAAGAAAAGAGAAAATTACAATCAACGGGTGCATATCCATATATTTTGAGAAGAAATAAGGTTTTGCCCAATTATTTTCAATAGTTTGCGCAAGAATCAAAACAAGACATGCCAAAATACAAATTAATGGACCCTTTGTATATGAAACGAGTATGATAAGCCCGAATGTTACAATAGGTCCGACAATAGGAACCAAATCCATTAATGCGGCAATCAAGCCCAGAAAAATAGCATAATCAACTCTTAAAATCATCAATCCAAGCGCCGTAACAATTCCTACCTGAGTAATGGAAAGAACCTGTGCGGTAACATATCCGCCAACCTTTGTTTCAAGTTCATCCATTGTCTTTTTAGCATTATCACGTATAGTTGGAGGGAAAAGAGCGAGCATTGTATTCTGAATCTTATCCCTGTCATTTGAAAAGAAAAATACAATAATGCCGAGTGTAATTATTATTGTTAACGCTCCGATTATGCTTACCGTAAAATTTATAGAGTTGTCAATGATACCCTTGGCAAGAACTGATGAATTCGCAATAGTTTTATCGAAACCAAAAACGCTTGCGACACTATGATTCGCTATTTTTAAAGAGCTCCAGTATTCCTGAAGGTTTGAAATCTGAGACGGAAGCTGGACTATAAACTCTTTTATTTCTTTAAAAGCCAATACTCCTATCGGAATGAAAAGCCCGAGAGTTACAACAGTGATTATTGTAATCATCAACCCGACAGCAACTCCGCGCGGCATTTTCTTCTCCAGTTTGTTTACGGCGGGATTAATAGCACTTGAGATAACATAGCCCGCAAATATCAAAAGAAAAACATCGGTCATTTTTATCATTAAATAAATTAAAAGAATAACGAGTACAAAAAAACTTATGTTTTTTGCAGTCATATAGTTTTTTATATCCATTGACGCCTCTTTCTTTTGATTAAAAATTTCTTTGTAGATTTTACTATAAATTTTGAAATATTTAAATAACTCTTTTTAATAATACATCCAACTAAAGTATGAAAAAGTTCAAACTTTAGTTCAATTCCTTTTTTGCACGTTATACGTCATAATACATTCAAAGGGATAAATGTCATTGTAAAGGTGTCCGAAGGACGACCGTGGCAATCTATAAAAACAAACAAAGGAGTAACACAGGGAAAGCGTATTATGATTAGCACTAATTTCAATCCGGCGGTTTTAACCACCAGACGAAA
>CALUSL010000043.1 GCA_944323425.1 Candidatus Gastranaerophilales bacterium
TTTAGTAATAACTATTACTTGGTTGAACATAAAATTTATCTGCTCGCATAAACATTTTGTGGCAGGGGATTTTTTTCATTTTACACAAATCAGAAATTAATTTTTGATTTGACGGGGTTATTTTTGTTCCTAAATATATACAAGATGGAGTTGTTGGCATTTGTATAAAAGAATTGTCTGTTCTTACTTTAAGATAACGCCATTCTTTTTCATAACTCCAGTCTTTATATTTAGTAAGAAATGTTAATAAAAGAAAAGAATATGAAGAAATATCTGCTTCTGTTTCAAAACGTTTAAATGGCTTATTTGTGTAAAAGACAGGATATAAATCTTGTATAAAATTGCTAAACTCTTGTCCGGTTAAATCATATTCAATACAAAATCCGGTATGATTTTTTGCATAATGCGCCCACATTAAAATGTTATCTTTTTTTTCTGAAAAACATGTAATTTTTATATTGTCAGAAATGAATTCAGTTAATTTATTTATATAGATTTCTTCAACATTTTCTTGTATGCCCTCAATAATAAAATCAAGATCCTCTTTTACTTCCCAATTTCTGCGATATTTTTTATAAATTTGAAAAATATCGTATCCTTTATCAAGTAGTTTCAGCACATTATCTTTAATTTTTGATGATAAATTCATTGAATTTATTATATGTAGCTTTGTGATATCATACAAAACATCATTAAAGTAGTAACAAATTCTGCTATCGTAAGGGTCATTAAAATTGATTGGATTGTTCAAATAATGTACATTATTTAATAAATTTTTGAGATTGTATTTTTGTTCATCAAAGCAACAATATTTATATAATTTTTTAGGAATATTAAAAATTTTTTCTGATTGTATACAATTTTCAAAGTCCAGAAAATTGTTTTTTGCACAACGTTTTATTAAATTTCTTTTCCATTTTTTCATTATATAACTTATCCTGACCGGAAATAATAGCGATTCAATTTATTAATATCAGTTATTTAGCTTCCAATGTAAATACATTAGTTATGCAAAGTTTTTACCATTTTCTATTGAAAATATATTAATTATTCCTCGTTTTTGATGAATATCTCTGGATTTGCTTTCTAAATTCCTTGTTATAGTCTTTTTCTGTCACACCTTCAAGTATTTCTTCCATTTTGAAGATCTCTTTTATTTCTTTCCAGATAGGCTTTATGTTCGTATTCCACCATTTTGTATAATCTTTCGAATATTCAGCACCAAGCAACTCATTAAAAATGTTTCTATTATCCGGATTTAGAAATTTACGAAAAAGGTTTTGCATAGGAGCGGTTCCATCATCACTTCTTGCCGGTTCTATATCGGTAATTCTTCCGCGGGATGTTTTCAAAACACCGCGTGCGTTAAATAATTCACCGTATCTATAATAGACATCAGTATCAATGGTTTCTTGTGAGGGATGCTTTTCAAATGCTTTACAAATTTTTTTAAGCAATTCAATGTTTTTATTTGAAGAAAAATATCCTGCCGGTGCATCTATGCATCTTTCTAAATATTCTTTATATTCGCGCATTCCTGAGGAATTAAGATTTAGCTTTGCTTTGAAGCTTGGTTTGTTACCTGTGTATTGCTGCTGAATTTTCATAGCCTTAAAGTCTCCTTATAGAGAAAGATAACATAAATTATTGAATTAACAAATGAATCGTTATTATTTGTGTGTTTTTTTTATTATTTTACACGGGTTGCCAAGAGCTACTACATTTTCTGGAATGTTTTTTGTTACCACGCTGCCGGCTCCAATAACAGTGTTGTTTCCAATTGTTACCCCGGGTAAAACTGCTACGTTGCCCCCAATCCAGACGTTATTTCCCACTGTAATCGGAGATGCGTAGGCATAACCATTGATTCTGGATTCAGTATTCAGCGGATGATGAGTTGTGTAAAAACCGCAATTCGGTCCGATAAAAACATTGTCGCCAAAAATTACTTTTCCGGCATCAAGTATAACAAGATTATGATTTGAATAAAAATTTTCTCCTATTTCTATATTGTATCCGTAATCACAGTAAAATGGAGATTCTATATAGAAAAGGTTTTTTGCTTTTCCTATTATTCTCAATGCCATGTCCCTTTTGTGACCAACCATTTCCGGATAAATTCTGTTGTATTTATGGCACAAATTTTTACATTTTATTCGTTCTGCATAAAGTTTTCTATCTGTACTCGGGTCGTATAAAAGCCCTTTTTCCATTTTTTCTTTTTCGTCCATATTTCCTCTTCATTCTGTTTCATAATGATAGAATGAGAGAGAAAAAAAGTATTTATCCATAAAGGTTTCTTATAGGATAAATTTTTATAATAAAAGATTTTGTTTCTACCTCGAATAAATATCTTCTTTTTTTACTGACACATCTTCAGGGGTATAATTTTTAAGATATTCTATGGCGTCAGCAGGTGATTTCGCAACGTAAAAAATTTTTTGTGCCTTTTTATTAGCAAACTTTTGTTCAATGATATCCTCAAAAAATTTCAGCAGATTGTTATAAAATCCGTTTGTGTTAAGGATAACAATTGCTTTGTTATTATATCCCAGCTGTTTTTGAACAATCATTTCGCTTAGTTCTTCCAGCGTTCCAAATCCTCCGGGCAGGGCAATTAGTGCATCCGACATTTCATCCATTTTTGCTTTTCTCGTACGCATACAAGGAGTTTCGTAAAATTTGTCGCAATAATTTGTGTGTACGTCAAATTGTTTTAATTTCTCCGGCATAATGCCGGTTATCAGGCTTCCTCCGTTTTTTGCTTCTTCTGCACAAGCCCACATAAGACCAAGACAGCTGCCCCCGTAAACCAGGTTGTAACCATTGGATGCAAGCAGGAAGCCTAGCTCTTTTGCTTCTTTGTAATATATTTCTTCCAGAAAATTGCAAGAAGACGCAAAAATACAAATATTTTTTATCATAAATAATTCCCTTGTTTATAAGAGATATTATATATTAATAAGATAAAAATTGTGTGATGTTTTACAAAAAAACCGTTTATAATATAATAACTTTATGTTTATTAGTAAAGTTGTCTAAAGGATTGGAAAAATGACTGTAAAAATTGAAAAACAAGATAAGAACATGGTTAAGCTTGATATCGAAATCGATACAGATACAGCAATGAAAGAATATAGCAAATCTTGTAAAAGATTGGCGCAGCGTGTAAATATACCCGGTTTTAGAAAAGGTAAAGCGCCGAGAAATGTTATAGAAAAATTTGTAGGTATAGAAGCTATTCAAAGAGATGCTCTTGACTATATGCTACCGGGGATTTTTGCTCAGGCAATAAGAGAAAATAATTTGAATATTATTACGGAACCTTATCTTGAATCATATAAATTTGAACTGGGAAAGCCGGTTGAAATTGTTGCAAAAATGGAACTGAAACCGGAAGTTAAAATCGAACAGTACAAAGATCTCGAGGTTGACGTAGAAGAGTTTAAAAATCCTGAAGATGCCATGGACAAAGAACTCAAATCACTTGCTGAAAAGTATGCGACATTAGAACCTGTAATAAACAGAGAAACTACGGATAAAGACATTGTTTTAATGGATTTTGAAGGTATGGCTAACGGAGAACCTATTAAGGGCGGTTCATCTAAAAACTATATGCTCGATTTGGGCAATAGCAATTTTATCCCTGGATTTGCAGAACAGCTTGTCGGCAAAAAAATCGGTGAAGAATTTACTATTGACGTAAAATTCCCTGATGAATACCACGATGAAAAACTGAAAGGTCAACCTGCACAGTTTAAAATCAAAATCAATGAAATAAAGGAAAAAATCGTTCCTGAAATAAATGATGAACTTGCAAAAAAAGTTGGACCTTTTAAAACGATTGAAGATTTAAAAGCTGATATCCAGAAATATCTTGACAATACGGCTAACGCAGAAAACGAAAAAAGAAAATCAAACAAAATTTTTGAAACAGTACTTTCAAAAATAACAGTTGATGTTCAAGATTCGATGATTAACAGAGAAGCGCAGGCTTTGCTTGATGAGTTTAAACAAAAAATTCAGGCATCCGGTGTTGAATGGGATAAGGTAGTTGAAAAAGAAGGTCACGAAAAAATCTGGGAAGAACTCAGAGTAGAAGCACTAAACAGAATCAAAAATTCACTGTTGATATCAGAAATAGCAAAACTCGAAAATATTCAGGTTACGGCATCTGATATCGAACAAAAACTTAATGAACTTGCATCAATGTACGGAACGGACAGAAGCCTGATTTTGAAAGAAATTCAAAAAAATGCTACTCTCATCCAATCACTGTCACAGCAAGCTTTAAGCCAGAAAGTTACAAAATTCCTTATCGATAATAACAAATTTAATTTTGTAAAATCTGAAAAATAATCTATAATAAATACCAGAACATTTAAATAAGAAAGGCAAATAAATTATGAGCTTTGTACCAACAGTTGTAGAACAGTCCAGCCGCGGTGAACGCGCATTCGATATTTTTTCGAGATTACTCAGAGAAAGAATTATCTTTTTGGGTACACCGATTGATGATATGGTTGCGAATCTTGTTGTAGCGCAAATGCTGCTTCTTGACAGCGAAAATCCTGAAAAAGATATTATGCTCTATATAAACAGCCCCGGAGGAAGTGTAACTGCTGGTTTTGCTATTTATGACACAATGCAGCACATCCGTTCTGATGTTTCTACTATTTGTCTCGGTCAGGCAGCAAGTATGGGTGCGTTCCTCCTGTCTTCAGGAACAAAAGGAAAGAGACTTGCTCTTCCTCACTCAAGAGTCTTGATTCACCAGCCATTGGGCGGTGCTCAGGGACAGGCTACTGATATTGAAATTCAGGCAGCTGAAATCATCAGAATTAAAAAAGCTCTTAATGAAATTCTTGCTTCAAATACGGGTCAATCAATTAAAAAAATTGAAAAAGATACAGACAGAGACTATATCATGACTCCGGAAGAAGCTCTGGAATATGGTATGATAGACAAAGTTGTGTCTATAGACAAACATGTAAAAGCTGAATAAGCTAAAACAGGAGAATAATAATGAAACACGATGACAGCCGTTTAAAATGTTCATTTTGCGGAAAAACTCAGGATCAGGTAAAGAAACTTATTGCCGGTCCGGAGGTGTACATCTGTGATGAATGTGTAGAACTTTGTAACGAAATTCTTGATGAAGAATTTTTCGAAAACAAAGAGAAAAGCGAAAAAACAGAAAAACCTGAAGCTGATTTGTCAAAGGTTCCGAAACCACATGAAATCAAAGCTTATCTTGATGAGAATATAGTCGGTCAGGATGATGCCAAAAAGGTCCTTTCTGTTGCTGTTTACAATCACTATAAAAGAATTGCGCACAATTCTTCGGATGCGGCTGAAAGCGGTATAGAAATCCAAAAGAGTAATATTCTTCTTGTCGGACCTACTGGAAGCGGAAAAACGCTTCTTGCCCAGACTCTTGCAAAAATGCTTGATGTCCCTTTTGCTGTAGCTGATGCGACTACTTTAACAGAGGCAGGATATGTAGGTGATGACGTAGAAAATATTCTTTTGCGATTGTATCAGAGTGCGGATTATGATGCACAGAAGGCAGAACGCGGTATTATCTATATAGATGAAATAGACAAAATTGCCAGAAAATCAGAAAATCCGAGCATCACTAGAGATGTCAGCGGAGAAGGTGTTCAACAGGCTCTTTTGAAAATGATAGAAGGCACAGTTGCTAATGTTCCTCCTCAGGGTGGCAGAAAACATCCTCATCAGGAATTTATACAGATAGATACAAAAAATATATTGTTTATTGTCGGCGGTGCCTTTGTCGGTTTGGACAAAATTGTTGAACGACGTGCAGATGAAGGGACTTCATTGGGCTTCGGCGCTAAAGCACCTGCTACTACTGCAGAGAAAGAAGCAGCTGCTCAAAAAATGCTTAAAAAATTACAGCCGGAAGATTTGCTTAAATTTGGTTTAATCCCTGAATTTATCGGTCGTGTTCCGATATACGCAGTTCTTGACCAGCTTGATGAAAATACGCTCAAGATGATATTGACAGAGCCAAAGAATGCGATATTGAAACAGTATCAGTGTCTGCTAAAAATGGATAATGTAGATTTGAAGTTTGAGCCTGAGGCGATAGAATTGATAGCAAAAGAGGCTATAAAACGTAAAACCGGAGCAAGAGCTTTACGTTCAATAGTTGAAGAACTTATGTTGAATATAATGTACGAAGTTCCTTCTCAGGCTGATATTAAAGAATTCGTTGTAACAGCAGAAATGGTGAAAAAACGTGATAATGTGGCAGAGCTTATACAGCTGCCTCAGAAAAGTCCGGAACCTGTGAAACTTGCTGATACACATGAAGAAATTGCATAAACTTAAAAGCCCTCATAATTGAGGGCTTTTCTCTAGCTTATAACACAGTTGTTAAGATATTCTATAGTGTTTATTTTGTTGTCATACAGGTATTTTAGAAATTCGAGATGTTCTCTGCTGTTAGAAGATACGACGAGATTTATCTCGAATCCGTCCGAGCAAAACGGTTCATAATCATAAATAACATAGCTGTTATATTTGCTTTTCCACTCTTTTCTCTCAATTTTGCAATTTGTTTCTAAAGCGAGATCTTCGAGCCATGGAACGATTTCTTTGCTCAGGTTGTTAAATTCCAGCTGTTTTCGCTGATTTAGTTCGGTGTATTTTTCGCTAAGCATAATCAGACTCCTTAATCCTTTCCATGCTTCTCTTTGAAGCATAAATTTCGATTTACAGGTATTTTAACGGGATTGTGGAAAAGATAAAATAGACCATCGTATTATAGGTTAGCTGTATAAATGTACTATCTTTTTTTGAACTGAACTAAGCGGTTAATCTTTTTGGCTTGATTTTGTATTTTTATGTTTTGTTGTAACAAAATGTAAAAAAGTCCTAAAATGTCCTAAAGTTTTTTGCACTTGATTCCGATTAAAAAGAATAAGTGCAAGAAGTAAAAGGACTAGATATGGATAAAAGTATTGTTAAAGCGGTTAAAACTTTTTCTCTGAGCGTATTTCCAAGCTGGGGGGGCTGTATGCCTAAAAGCCTAAAAACCGCCGTAATGTCGCTTGCTCTGACATTGTGCATAGCAGCGCCTGTAATGGCGGAAGTGCCGGTGCCGACACTGGATAGAGTAAAATCAGAACAAACCACGTTTCTGGATAGCGCTTATTCTGCTTATGCGCTTACTGAACTAACAGACGGGACAGCTGCACCCGAAGGCTCAATCACAGTCAAAATAGCAGACAAAACCTACTACTATACGCCCTCAGAAAATACGGAAGTTCTGAAAACGTTGGCGTCGACAGGCAGCGCAGCACTGGTAGAAACAACAAAAGACAAAGCACTTTATACAGTAGGAGGCAAATACTAC
>CALUSL010000044.1 GCA_944323425.1 Candidatus Gastranaerophilales bacterium
TTTCGGAAATATCCAGAGTCTGCCAGTAATCATACATAATTTTTGCCTGAAAATAAGCCAGCTCAACCTGATTATGATATTTTATTCCTCTGATTAATCTCTGCAAAGTTCTGGCATAGATTGCTGCACTATAAACCTTCTTCTGCATAATTTTCATCACAGGAGAAGGAGGCAGAAATTCTATTGAATCATAGCATTTCCGGCACATTTTTGTATTTTCCCGTGATGAACGGCAAAAATAACACCGTCTTTTATAAATAAAATCCAGCAGACCGGATAATTGTTTTAATATTCTCAGCATATAATAATTATAGTATGAATTCAGCTTACATGCTAAAATAGAAACCATAGTAAAAAAAGAAAGAGAGTTTATGAATATAATTATAATGATATTGCTGATAAGTTTCCTTATTCTTATACATGAATTGGGTCATTTTATGGCAGCAAAAGCTTTCAAAATCAAAGTTGATAAATTCGGATTCGGATTGCCATTCGGACCGGTTTTATACAGAAAACAGATTGGAGAAACCGAATTTTTGATACATGCATTGTTGTTAGGAGGTTATGTCAGCTTTCCTGATGATGATGTAAATTCAGACTTACCGGAAGATTCTCCTGAACGTTTTCAGAACAAACCTATTTATCAAAAAGCCGTAGTGGTATCAGCAGGAGTCATAGCCAACGTTATTTGTGCAATATTTCTTGTTATTCTTACAGCTGCAATCTGGCATAAGCTTCCCGCCGGAAAATATGATATTGAAATAGCAAAAATAATTGCACCGAAAGAAGCAGCAGTTCACAAATCCGGACTACAAACAAATGATAAAATATACAAAATAAACGGTTCGCCAATTACTCTTCCTTATCAGGTGAATAAATATGCATCTTTAAGCAAAAAATTCGATGGAAAAATATCTGCTGAAACATATGCAAATAGCGTAAAAGAACTGCAAACCATAAACAAAAATATAAAAGCAATTAATGAACCCGTAAAAAAAGGTGAAAAAATAAAATTATTTACCCCGGTAGATGAACCGGCATTGCATCTGCCTCAAGATGTACTAATGGGATTGGGTCAGTATAAAGAAAAACAATTAGAGCTAAATTCAAAACAACTCAAACTGAGAGACTCTATACAAGACAAAAAAGAATACGTCTCTGACGGAGACACAACACTTGAAGACATAGCTTATGCTCTCTCAGATACAAAAAGACCCATGAATTTTACAGTGATAAGAAATGGAAAAGAAGTCAATTTAAAACCCATATACTCGGATGAAAACGGAACTATTGGCATACAGCAAAAAATTACGGAAGTGTTGGTTCCTACCAAAACTCCCGTACAAATTATTAAAGCATCGTCAGAATATGTCTGGACAAACACAGAGCTTATGATTCTGGGTCTTGTAAAGCTGTTTACCGGACAAATCCCGATGCAAGATTTACACGGTATCGTAGCAATAACAAAACTGGGCGGTGATGTTATAGAAAATCAGGGGCTGTTTAAAGGACTTTTATTAACAGCAATCATAAGCATAAACCTCGCAATTATTAACCTTTTGCCCATACCGGCACTGGATGGCGGACACCTTTTATTTCTTACCATTGAAAAAATCAAAGGTAAACCGCTTGATGAAAAAACTATAGAAAAAATAGGTAATATCGGTTTTAGTTTCTTATTGATACTAATGTTTTTGATAATATTTAATGACATTTTTGCCCTAATTACTAAAAAGATATAATAATATATCAGGTGGGATATGCAAAGAATAACGTATCTTCAAAGCAATGTTAAAGAAAATAGACTTATTCGATGGATGGATAACAGCTTTCCGCTCAAGTTCTATGCTGCTCCATTCCGCTGGTATAAAGCTCAGAATGAAGGTTACAAATATCAGGCTCTTGTAAAACGAGCACTCGAAGCCTGGGAGCGGGCAAGTAACGGAAAAGTAAGATTTACTATGGTAAATACTCTGCTCGAATCACAGGTAAATCTGGACTGGAAGCGTATAGACAGGCAGGCGCTTGGACACTGTTATTTCAACTTTGATAACGCAGGCAGATTATATTCGGCAGAAGTTCAAATCGGACTGTCAGATGGAACAATACACGCAAGATATCAGGATGAAAATGAAGTCTATCACACTATCCTGCATGAAATAGGTCATGCGCTCGGACTCGGACACAGCTCCTTTACCTCTGATATTATGTACACACCTCACAGATATGGAGTTATTAACCTTTCCGAAAATGATAAACGTTCTATACAGTGGCTATATAAACTACCCTACGGAAGCACAGTGGACGAAATAGCAAAAAGACACGGCATCAATTCTAACAACATAGATGATATAATCCTGCAGCTCTCTCTTAAAAATGGTCCATCAGAGTTTGAAAATGTGAAAAACTCTATTAAAATACCACAGAAAGATTTACTCGAAGAACAACAAAATATTGCCGAACTGAAAAAATACAATATCGGTTTGCAAAATATTCAGGTTTCTTCAGATGTTCAGGAATATCTTAAAAAGAATTTATCTATGAAAAATCAGAAAAAACCGCCTAAAACGCATTAGCTCCGAGCATTCTCTTGAGTTCATCAGGTCTGCTGGATTTTGAAAGTGCGTCTTCTGTAGTAACAAGACCCCTTCTGTATAAATCAGCTAATGCACTTTCCAGAGTTTGCATTCCGTATTGTGCACCTGTTTGAATCATAGAATACATCTGAGCCGTTTTACCTTCTCTGATAAGGTTTGCAACAGCACCATTTACAACAAGAACTTCCTGAGCCATTACACGACCTTTTTTAGTTCCGTCTCTTTCTGTTTTTTGTAACAAAGTTTGAGAAAATACAGCGACCAAACTTGTTGAAAGCTGAATACGAATCTGCTGCTGTTGAGCTTCAGGAAAAACATCGACAATACGGTCAACTGTCTGGCTTGCAGAAGATGTATGAAGTGTTCCCATAACAAGGTGACCTGTTTCAGCAGCAGTAATTGCAAGTGAAATTGTTTCAAGGTCACGCAACTCACCAACAAGAATGATATCTGGATCTTCTCTCAACGCAGCTCTAAGTGCATTAGAGAAAGAACGTGTATCCTGTCCCAATTCTCTTTGGTGCACAACACTTTTTTTAGATTTATGCAAGAACTCAATCGGATCCTCGATTGTCAAAATATGTTCATTTCTATTTTCATTAATATAATCAATCATTGATGCCAGAGTAGTAGATTTACCGCTACCTGTAGGACCGGTAACGAGAATCAATCCTCTCGGTTTTTCCGTAATTTTTCTGACAATTTCAGGCAGTCCCAGTGTTTCAAAAGAAGGAACTTCTGTATTAATTGTTCTGAATGCAGCAGCATAAGTGCCGCGATTTTTATATACGTTGACCCTGAAACGTCCGATACCATGAATACCGTAACTCATATCGAGCTCCCAGTCCTGTTCGAGTTTTCTTCTCTGTTCGTTATTCAAAATCGGGAATACAAGAGTCTCTACGTTATCAGAAGTTAACGGAGGAAGACTTGTTCTGATTAACTTGCCGTCAATACGAAAAACAGGAGGCAAGTTTGATGAAATATGTATATCACTTGCACCTTTTGATACAGCCTCTTCTAACAATTCCTCTATTAACATTCCATTCTCCTTTTAATAATTCTTTATTTAATGTACAATACATATTACAGTCTGGTTTGAATATTGTCAAAGTACATCTGGAGGAGTTTTTAAAGTGACAAAAGTTAAATTAAATAATTTTGAAATAGGCGGAGACAAATTGACCATTATTGCCGGTCCCTGCGCAATAGAAAACAGAGATATACTTTTTACTACAGCCGAAAAACTAAAAGCAATAACTGAAAAGCTCGGTATAAATTTTGTTTTTAAATCGTCATTTGACAAAGCAAACCGCAGTTCCATAAAATCATATAGAGGTCCCGGTATAGAAAAAGGGCTTGAACTTTTAGCCGAAGTCAAAAAAGAATTTAATGTGCCTATTGTAACAGATATTCATGAATCTTCACAGGCACAAATTGTTTCTCAGGTTGCAGACATACTTCAAATACCTGCATTTCTCTGCAGACAAACTGATTTGCTGGTTGCTGCAGCAAAAACCGGGAAAATAGTAAATATAAAAAAAGGACAATTTCTTGCACCGGCACAAATGGCACCTCTTGCAAAAAAAGTTTCTGAATCCGGAAACAACAACATTTTATTGACAGACAGAGGTGTCAGTTTCGGATATAACAATCTCGTAGTCGACATGAGAGCAATCCCCATTATGCAGGAAACCGGCTATCCCGTAGTTTTTGACGCAACACACAGTGTACAGCTTCCGGGAGGGGCAGGAGAATGCAGCGGAGGAGAAAGGAAATATGTTGCTACACTGGCAAAAGCAGCAACAGCAGCAGGAGCAGATGCTCTTTTCTTTGAAGTACATCCGAATCCTGACAAAGCTCTTTGCGATGGACCCAATATGCTTTTCCTGGACAAAACAGAAGATTTGTTCAAAAAATGTAACGACATTTTTAAACTCGTTCATAATGCATGATTAAGCTATGTAAAGCGCTATACCGACCTTTCTTTCCTTTTCATTTCTTTTGATTTACTATCTTGTTGATAATGTTAGAAAGGGAAGTAAAAAATGGCTTCAAAAAGATTCTTGTTTACATCCGAATCTGTAACTGAAGGTCACCCCGACAAAGTTTGTGACCAAATTTCAGATGCTATTCTGGATGAATTTTTGACAAAAGACCGTAATTCCAGAGTTGCCGCAGAAACAACGGTCACAACAGGTATGGCTCTTGTGTGCGGAGAAATTACCTCTGATTGTTATGTAGATATCCCGTCAATTGTTAGAAATACTATTAAAAATATTGGATACAACGGCAAAGAAGGCGGCGGTTTTGATTACAAAACATGCGCTGTTCTGACTTCTATTGATGAGCAATCAACTGATATTGCCGGCGGCGTAAATAAAGCTTTAGAATCAAGAAACAACAATGCAGACACATCTGCTCAGGAAACAGAAAATGTTGGCGCCGGTGACCAGGGTATCATGTTTGGATTCGCGTGTGATGAAACACCGGAACTTATGCCTTTGCCAATAAGCCTTGCACATAAACTTGCATACAGACTTGCTCAGGTAAGAAAAAATGGCTCTCTCGGCTATTTGAGACCTGACGGCAAATCTCAGGTTACTGTTGAATATATCGACGGAAAACCTTCAAGAATAGACACTATCGTCCTTTCTACCCAGCACGATCCTGAAATTAACGGCGTTTCTGACAACAAAGAAGTTCAGGAAATAATAAGAGACGATTTAATAGAAAAAGTCATAAAACCTGTATTTGAAGATTGCAATATAAAACCTGATGAAAAAACAAAATATCTTATCAACCCGTCAGGAAGATTCGTAATCGGTGGACCGCAGGGAGATGCCGGTCTTACAGGAAGAAAAATCATTGTAGACACATACGGCGGATACTCAAGACATGGCGGTGGTGCATTCTCAGGAAAAGATCCGACAAAAGTTGACCGCTCTGCAGCTTATGCAACAAGATATGTAGCAAAAAACATTGTAGCAGCCGGATTAGCTTCAAAATGTGAAGTAGAACTCGGATACGCTATCGGCGTAGCTGAACCTGTTTCAATTATGGTAGACACATTCGGCACAGGAAAGATTTCTGACGACGAAATAGCAGATTTAATTAAAAAGAATTTTGACCTGAGACCTGCTGCTATCATAAATCAGTTTGACCTTAGAGGTCTGCCGGCTAAAAATGGCGGTAAATTCTATCAAAAACTTGCTGCATATGGACACATGGGACGTACAGATATAAATGTACCCTGGGAACAAACCGATAAAGCAGCTATCTTAAAAGAACAAGCTTCCGCAAACTGCTGCTCTTGCTAAAAAAATAAATAACATAAATTAAAACCTTCCGCTGTGTTAACCAGCGGAAGGTTTTTTTATTAATAAAACATTCTCCAACTAAAGTATGAAAAAGTTCAAACTTTAGTTTAATTCACTTTTTTCGCGTTTTACGTCATAATACAATCGTAGGGATATAGTCC
>CALUSL010000045.1 GCA_944323425.1 Candidatus Gastranaerophilales bacterium
TATATTAAAACATATTAAAAAATAATAAAAGTTATAATTAGACAGTTGGGCTAAAATTTTTACAAACTTTTACAGAGCTCTATTTGTGTAGCAGTTAAAGAATTCCTTCGCAAAGAACAAATCGCCCCAGAGGTACAACCTCACAATATTTTGATAAAGAATCAACAAAACATTTGTTTTCACAAAAACCTCCAGAGAGATATATTTTTTCAGCTCTTTTAGAAAAATTCCATGTATTAAATGCAATACCGTGTATGAATTTTGATATAGCGGCCTGCGAGCTTTCTCCCCGTGCTATATCGTCCATAATTCTTTCCAGTCCAAATATTCCGCAGGTAATATTGTACTTTTCTTCATTAAAGGATAATTCATCATCTGAGATGTTATAAAATTTCAATAGCATTTCAATAGTTGCACCTGTTGAGCTTGCGCAGGCAGTGTTCCAGTCCAAATCCTTAAACTTTCCGTCTAAAAACCTGACCCACTTAGCATCCCTGCTGCCCAAATCAAGAATCAATGCGTTTTTTTCTATATTTTGGGCTCCCTGCGTTAATGCAATAATCTCATTTGTGTAATTATTTTTATCATCGAGAAATTTTTCGGACATATGTCCTGTCATTGCTTCGAATTTCAAATCGTACTGCTTTAAGGTAGCAGATGGAATAATATAATAATTTTTTGCATTTTCAGTTTTAATTAAATAATTTGAAAATGTGTCCTTCATTTTGTTAGTTTTATATTCAATTATTTTTGACCAGGTTGTTCCTGCGTCCAGTACCATTTTTTTTGTCATCGTAATTTTATAAAAGCCTCAATTTTTGCAAGCGTGGATTTTGTAGCATAGTCATCAACATCAATATAAAGCCCGTTATATTTATCGGCAAGATATTTTGCTATCTGTGTTTTCGAGCAGAATGACTGGGCATAAAAAACCGTCGGTACGTTTTCATCAACATACATTTCAAGCTCGAGATTAGCGGGACATCCGGCCTCAACGCAGCGTGTCCAGCCATATACATGCGTGTCGTCAGGAAATAATTCAAGTATGGATAAATCGTTCGGAGGAACTCCCCAGAAACCAAATCTGGGATTTGTCCTTTTCAAATCCAGAATATTATGTTCTTTTACAATATCATCAGTTATGAGTTCAAATTTTTTTCTTAAAGGCAAACCTGATACACTCAAAACCAGGCCATTTTTTATCGCTAAATCTTCATAAATCGATGTTTCAACATTAAATCCCAAATCCTTTAGCACCGCAGATGCAAACCATCCTGAATCACATTTATCTTTTCCTATCGGAGCCAGAATAGTATGCAATTCGTTTTTCAGGTACAAAGAATTATCAATAATGTTTTTTACAATTTTGCAATAAGATTCGGGCAGAATATCTGTTCGCGGATGTCCAAAATCAATATCCAAATCGACGAATTCAAACCCCTGTTCTTTGTATTTTTTTATCATTAGCGGCTCTGGATATCCCCAAAAGCCTATTAAATTCTTATTCATACAAAGATTATATTATAAAAAAATCTAAGCAAGAACTTCTCTGTTTATGTAGTATTCGCCATCTTTAACTTTTAAATCTTCATTGGCAAATTTTTCAAGACCTGTTGATTTTGCTTTTTCTGCTTCAAGCTTTGCTTTGATTTCTTGAAACTCATGATTTTTGCTCAGCTTTTTTTCTTCTTCGTATAAAGTTTCGCCTATTTTAAAACCTGTTGTGCTCGCAGCAATAGAACCCATTACGAATAAAATACCTTCCAGAATCGAAATTCCTGTTTTTGCATATTTATTGTTTACTTTATTTTTCAAATTCATCATAGCCTTCGACTTAAACCCTTCTCGCATCAAATGTTCAACTCCAAACATCGTGGTCATACCCCACAATTCTCTTTTGACTGCTTTTTCTTTATTTTCTGCAGTCAAAACACGGTAAGCAGAGGCTCCGCAAAGAAGTACATTCACATTTTCACTACCAAATTTTACAACCTTTGCTGCTGTTTCAAGAGCTTTTCCGGATTTTGAAAGAGTTTCCATTGCAGTGATTGCACTCTGTGCGCCTTTTCCCAGTTCGTTATGCAATTTTGAAGCACTTTCCAAAGCATTTTTCCCTGCATTGAAAAGTTGAAATGTAGCTGCAGCACTTCTTCCTGTGTCGCCGTTTTGTACCTTGTCGACGTTTCTTACACCAAATAATGCTGATCTAACCATTGCATCAATCATAGCATACCTTCACTTTAACTTCCGTACTTATAAAAAAAATTTTTTATCTTGAAAATTGCTTATATTAAAAAAAAATTTACAATTGTAATATAATAAAATTCATGAAAACTATTCTTGTAAAAACAATAAATATCTATCAGAAATTTTCGGCTTTAACACCGCCGACATGTCGTTTTTACCCTACGTGTTCACAATACACGAAAGAAGCTATCCTAAAATACGGCGTACTCAAGGGGATTTTTCTGGGTATAAAAAGGATTCTGAAATGTCATCCTTTTCATCCTGGCGGATATGACCCTTTAAAATAGTTAATTTAACAAAATCTTATCCGGCATAATTTTTTGAATCAGCGTATATGAAAGATAATACGCTGTTGCAAGAATAAAAATTTGAATGCCATAATGGATGTGAAATCTGTTAAAAATAAAATACAGCATGAATACCGGTATAAAGCATACTATAATTTTCATAATTTTCCGGTATGGAACCTGCCAGTCAAGATTCGGGATAACAATTAGAACGCTCAAAAGGAAGTATAACGCATTACCCGCTAATGTCGCTATACCCAAACCTGTCAATCCCATTTTCATAATTAAAACAATATTCAGGAAAATTCCGGTTATACCGGATATCACACGAATTATCGTATCTATGTATGTTTTTTTGATTAGATGGTATTGAAGAGTTGTATATTCCGCAAAACTCAGAAAAAATGCGGAGAAAGCGAGATAAGGAACAAGCACATATGCGCCGGCAAAATTCTTATTAGCAAGAAGCAAAACAATTTCTCGTGAAAATAAAGACATCAAAACAACAACAGGTAGACCTATAAGCATAAAATACTCTGTAAGTTTAGAAATGATGGGTCTGACATCCTGTCCATCCTCATACATGTTAATTATTCGAGGAACTGCAGCAATAGGTATTACTGCAAATAATGTCATCAAGATAGAAAAAGTCATACTATAAGCGACACCGACATAACCAACCTCTATATATCCGTTCAGATGCTGTAAAATAAACTTATTACTCTGTGTAATCAGCCAGAGGCTGATAGATGTCAGCGCAAGCGGCAGCCCGTATTTGTACAGGGAAGAGAATATATTAAACTGTAATTTCTCAAATTTTAAGTAGGAAAAAATATTACACTGAAACATAAGTATTATGTCTATAATGCTGATAGAAATTCCCATGGCGAGCAGCACAGACATTGCGCCTAGATGAAAAAATTTGATAATAATAACAGCAATTGTTATTGTCAAAATTTGATTTGCAATAGTTGAGATTGTAAACGCACTCGGCTTTATCTGTGCACGCAGAATCTGAAAAAGTAATGCTCTGCAAGAAACCGGAATGATGAGCACGAGTATTGCAATAAAAATTCCCGGGGGAATTTTAAAAAATTCATAGAAATTATGCCTCAAAAGATATGCAACAAAAAACATTAAGGAAATATTTGTTGCCAGCAACACAATCAATGTCGACAAATACTTTGGAATTTCGTCTTTTATCTCATGATGTCTGAAAAAACGCAGACC
>CALUSL010000046.1 GCA_944323425.1 Candidatus Gastranaerophilales bacterium
TGGCTATACTGTTAAGATAATAAAATGTTAAGTTTCCCATTGTAAATAGAGGATTTGAGGCTATAAAATAAAGTTATTATAGCTCTCATCAATTTGATCCTGTTCAATGCCGATGTACCTCAGAGTTATATTCGGGTTTGAATGATTAAAAATCTTTTGCAGCATGGCTATATCTTTAAATTTTTGGTAATGATGATACCCAAACGTTTTTCTCATGGTGTGTGTTCCTATTTTTTCTTGGATACCCACTGCTTGACAGGCTGTTTTAATAATATAATATGCCCCGAATCTATCGAGCCGGTTTTTGAAGATGGAAACAAACAAAGCCTCATCTGAGCGTTTACCCTTTGTAAATTCTTCTATCATGGGCTTTAGTTTTGAATTAATCGGAAATTTCTTAAATTTTCCGGTTTTCTTTTCAATAATCTGAATGTGGCTTTTGTTTCTGACATCTCCGACATTCAGGGCTACTATGTCTGAAATCCTTAATCCGCAATTTGTACCAATAGTGAATAATAGCAAATTTCTCGGACTATGTTTTGCAAAATACTTTTCTAATTTTTTGATGCTTTCAATATTCCTGATAGGTTCTACTGTAGTCATAAATTCTCCTTTCCTAATTCCATAAAAACTCTTCTTTGAACGGCAAATCCGGTTCAAAAACTTCAATCAAATAATTATTATGGAAAAACGACAACTTAAACTTCGGGGCAGTGTGAAGTACCACATTTTATTGAATAATGGCGAAATATACTTATCAAAAAACGATAAAATACAAAATTTTTCTTAAAAAAAATAAAAAAATGGGGTAAAGAGACAAAATAATCAGCAGTTTTTATATTTCATCAGGATTAAAGCCCTGCTGGAGCAATAATCCTGAGTTTTTAGTATGCAGTTTAAAAAAATTATAAAACATTGGTTGATTTTTCAACAAATTCCCAATGGTAACCGTAAGCGGTTTTTTGGCGACCACGGCAGCAGAGTCTTATTGTATCAATATTACAATAATAGTTCTCTCTGACAAAAGCTACCCAATCACTTGCGGCTCTTGCGTTTTCAAATATTTTACCGGTTTCAATGCATCTGACTTTTTTAGATTGTTCTTGTAAAGATCTGAACGGTTTTATTTTTTCCATAAGAAGATTAAACATCTCCGAAGATATTTTATAACTTCCCATTTTAATATCTTCTTGCTTTAGAATTACCGTATATATTTTCTCGGATTTTATAACCTTGTTGTATAAAATCCTGTAAGGTTCTAATTCCTTTTGTATTTCATAAAAAATCTCTTGTGTAGGTCTGTAAGTACCTATATGGACATATTTTTGTTTAAGTGTAACTGTACATCTGTTTTTCGCTTTCGTAGTCATAAATCTCCTCTCTTATTGCTTCGCATAAATCATTTTTGTGTAATAGCCCCATTTGTAATCCCATATAAATCGCATCAATAGCGGTGTGAATTTCGCCAAGAAAGCAATACAAACGCCATTTTTGCATTCTCGTATTTGAAAGAGACAAGCCCATTTTTCTTGCAATTTGTTTATTCTTATAACCTTTTGCCATCAGGATCAAAATTTGGTGTCTTCTATCAGTCATAGTTGCTCGATGCTTGTACATATTTTTCCTTTCAATGCGTTTAATGGATTACATTTTAACCATTTTGTAAGGCAATTTTTTTATGCCGAAAAAACTAGACATGCGGGGAATTGTTTTACAACTTTTTGACTGGTACATTACAAAAAGAAAATACATTGAAAATTTTGGAAACATTGATTGTATAATAGTTTCAGAGACTTTTTAATTTAATGTCTTACAAAATGGTTAAATTGTAAGGCAAATAAAATGTAATGCAATGACTCTGATAGAGAGGGTTTTGCACTATAAAATAAAGTTGGAGTAACTGTAGTCAATCTGGTCTTGTTCAACACCAATATATCTCAGTGTTATCTGCGGACTTGAGTGGTTGAATATTTTTTGCAGAATAACCACGTCTTTAAATTGTTGGTAATGGTGGTAGCCGAAGGTTTTTCGCATTGAATGCGTACCGATTCTTTCTTGAAGCCCGGCTTTTTCACACGCATCACGAATTAAATAATATGCAGTTACTCTGTCAAGCCGATGCCGCCAGTGAGATAAAAACAAAGGTTCTGCGTTCCGCCTGCCTTTAACAAAATCCTCAATCATTGGTTTTAAGCGGTCATTAATCGGAAACTTTTTAAATTTTCCGGTTTTCTTTTCAACAATCTGGATATGAGTTTTGTTTCTCACATCACCTACATTAAGTGACAGCAAATCAGAAATTCTCAAGCCGCAGTTTGTACCGAGGACAAAAAGCATTAAATCTCTTTGACTCTGTTTTGCTAAGACTTTTTCAACTTTTTTGATATCAGATTTGTTTCTGATGGGTTCTACTGTAGTCATTTTAAACCTCTCCTTTCCTTTGACTTACAAACTATTCAGGGGATTAACCCCCTAAAAAATTTTCGGTCATACTAAGGATTTCTTCAAAATCTTCAGAGGTGAGTTGCAGGTATGGACGTGCAGGAATTTCAACAGATTTATTCCGCCCTGCCTGTCCTCCGATTTGGTGTATTGCTGCATATTCAAGGTTTGAACCTATAACCGCAGAATCGTTATCATAATAAGTATTAACAGAGGATGCCAACTGACCTGAAATCTGCAAAATCATGCCGGGCCACTGTTTATTTTTAGTCCGCTGTTTTATTGTGGAATCTTTTAGGTTTTCCCACTTCGGACGACCTTCTTCTTTAAAATTTTCTTCTGTTGAATATGCGAAAATCCCTGCGATGTTTTTCATAAGAGGTCGCAGGTTTTCACTTCTTTGAGCCAAATCAAGGAGTCTTGATTCAACTTCTTTATTGTCGATTTTAATTTCTATCGGGTCAGACATTTTTAGATAATTCTCGGATTGGATAGTTTGCAATCAGCAGTTCTTTATATACCTTGTTCGCCCTGCTAGTACCCTCACGATTGTTAATTCCGTTCTGTCTTTCAACTTCAATCATCTCAAAGCCTTTGTATAATTCTCGGACTTTTGGAGAATCATCGTATGAGAGCAGAAAACGCCCTTTGATGCTGCCTAAAACATCTCTTAAACGTTCGTGGTCAAAGTCTGCGGTAGATGTTACTTCATATCCGCAGCCTGAAGTGTACGGCGGATCGCAATAGAAGAAAGCACCTTCAAAATCGTATTGTTTAATCAATTTTTCAAAGTCACGATTTTCAACCATAACTTTATCAAGGCGTTTGTGGATTGCATCAATTTTTTCTAAAACATTGCGTTGGGATTTCGATGCACCGCCTGAAGATTTTTTTACAGTTCCGAAAGTATCACCACGCCCGCCAAATGAACGGGTAATTAAAAACAGAAACTGTGCGGCTTTTTGAATATCTGTAATAAAAGTTCCGTTCAAAAATTGGAAGAACATCTCACGAGAGCCTAAAAGATACTGCAATTCTTCTTTTAAAGCATTCGGATGGTATTTTACAATCCTGAAAAGATTAAC
>CALUSL010000047.1 GCA_944323425.1 Candidatus Gastranaerophilales bacterium
TTTTTTCATGTTTCTGTTATAATCTATAATATGAAGAGTCTGTATTGTACGGAAGCCACGGGCGTACCGGTGTTAGGATAGAGTATTTTATGGCAATAAATTTGAAAAAAAATAACATTGATGACCTGTTTTTGAATCTTACGGAGAATCCTCAGGGGCTGGAAAACAAAGATTTTCGTCTTCAGCTCAGTACTATATATCAGTTGTTTGAGGATGAATTTGAAGATGTTTTTGTCGGGAAAAATACGCCATTGAGAGGTACAGATTTCTATCTGTTGGAAAATGGAGATTTCTTTGTTACTCCAACGAATAATTTTGAATTTTACTTAAAATCAAAGGGCTCTTTATATCGTTTGCACTCTGAAATTATGGAGATAAACGGTGAGGACAAAATAGGCTATCGTGCAAAACAGGAAATCATCTGGGAATACTTTGACACATTCAACGAAATTTTAAACTTTGAAGATGGAACAGAAAGCTTTAATTTTTTAAACAGGTTCACTGTAACGCTGCTTAAAATTCTTGAAAAACTCCATTTTATCCCGGTGGTACATTACAATGATAATATTTTTCAGATAAAATATGAAATTTATAAAAGCTCAAAAGATGTAGCAAAAATAATTGCGGCTCTTAAAGAAGCGGTTCCTGAAGCGTTTATTCTCTCACCGGAAAAGTATGGTATTGATAAACTGATTGATAAGTATTTAAACTATGTTGTATTTAAATTTTTGAATATTAAAGCAGCAAAATTTAAGGATGCAAAGGCTGCTGTATACTTTGTAAAATCAGCATCTAACAAGCGTTATGTCCGTGGGCTTGATTATGCAATGGCTATTTCCGAATGGCTGGATGAAATTTATATCGGAAAATATACACTGCTGCCAGAATTTGAAATATTTAAAGGTGACGGTGACGACGAATATATATTAAAAATTAATATTAAAGACAAAACAAATGGTGAAAAATTCAGGGTTGAAAATCTCTACGACGACAGCGCAAAATTTTCAAACTATACAAATTCAGAAGCCATTGAAGTTATTGAAAAGCAGCTGAATTATATTGCACGTTATTATCCGGAAATAGTTGAGCTGTTTGAAGATGGTCACAACTACGAACTCAGGATGACACTGAATGAGGTCTACAAAATTATTGCCCAGACCTCGTACTATCTGCAAAAAGCTTCTGTAGAAGTGATTTTGCCGGAAGGTATAGACAATATTATCACCCCGCGTGCTTCAATAAATGCAAAAGTAAAAACCGCGCGTCTTGGTGAACTTAGAGATATCCTTACCTCAAACGGAGCTTCTGACGGTACTCTCAACGATATGTTCGAGTTTTCGTATACAATTGCAATCGGTGATGACAAACTTACTCCCGAAGAATATGAAGAATTGACGAAAAATGCTCAGGGGCTTATAAAATACAAAGATTACTATGTGCTTATTGATCCTGCTGAAAATAAAAAATTGCTTGATAAAGTTAAAAATCCAAAACTTGAGGACAAGACAAAAATGGATATTCTTCATGCTGCGTTGTCTTCACAGATTGATGATTATGATTTTGACTACGATGAAGCTTTTGCCAATATTTTAAAGGATCTTACGAAAACAGAAGATGTACCGCCTCCGGAATCGCTTAAAGGTGTGCTTCGCCCATATCAGGAACGTGGTTTTAAATGGCTTTACACTAATATTAAAAAAGGTTTCGGCTGCTGTATGGCAGATGACATGGGGTTGGGTAAAACTATTCAGGTTATAAGCTTTATCCTAAAGCAGAAAGAACTCGGTCTGCTTAAAAATCCGGCTCTTGTTGTTTGTCCTACAACTCTTCTCGGAAACTGGGTCAAAGAAATAAAAATGTTTGCTCCGCTTTTAAATACCTCTGTTTATCATGGTTTGGAAAGAAAACTGGATTCTAAAGCGGATATAATAATTACGACATACGCTATACTCCGTATAGATGTCGAGGCTGTAAAAAAACAGAAATGGTCTATGCTTGTCGTTGATGAAGCCCAGAATATTAAAAATCCTGATACTTCTCAAACACAGGCAGTGAAAGCAATTAAATCAGATATAAAAATTGCAATGACGGGTACTCCTGTTGAAAACAAATTGACTGAACTGTGGAGTATTTTTGATTTCATAAATCGTGGATATCTGGGTTCTATCAGAGATTTTCAGAAGAGTTATGCAATCCCTATTGAAAAATTTAAGCAGACAAACCGAGCTGAAAAACTGAGACTTGCAATTTCTCCGTTTGTGCTGAGACGATTGAAAACAGACAAAACAATTATTTCAGACCTGCCTGAAAAAGTAGTTCTGAACGAATACTGTTATTTGAGCAAAATGCAGGCTGCTCTCTATCAGACGGTTCTGGACAATCTGATGTCCGATATTTCAAAACTGAATGGCATAAACAGACGCGGTATGATTTTCAAACTTATTACTGCCCTGAAGCAGATTTGCAACCATCCTTACCAGTATTTGAAAACCGGTGATATGTCAAAAGAAATTTCCGGTAAGTCCGAGCATCTTGTATCCATTACAAAAAATATCCTTGAAAATAATGAAAAAACTCTTATTTTTACGCAATATAAGGAAATGGGCAATATTCTCATGTCTATTTTAAATGACGAGCTGGGTATAAATCCGCTTTTCTTCCACGGTTCTTTGAATCGTGCTCAACGTGAGGATTTGATAAAAGATTTTCAGGAAAATGCAGATTCGAATGTTATGATTCTGTCGCTTAAAGCCGGCGGAACAGGACTTAACCTCACTGCGGCTACTAATGTAATTCATTATGACCTATGGTGGAATCCTGCTGTAGAAGATCAGGCAACGGACAGAACTTATCGAATTGGTCAGGAAAAAAATGTCATGGTTCACAGGTTTATTACGCTGGGAACATTTGAAGAAAAAATTGACGAAATGATTTCTAACAAAAAAGACCTTGCTAATGTCGCTGTATTTGAGGGTGAAAAGGTAATCACAGAACTTTCGGACGAGGAAATATACAAAATCTTCTCACTTGGTGCTTAGAAAAATTGTTGCTTAAATATAAAATTAAGTTTGCAGAAGCCATGTTTTGAGATTTATATACATCTTTACACAAAATTCACTCAAAATATAGGCATAATGTCATTCCGAACTCGTTTCGGAATCTTACCGGTAGTAAGACCCTGAAACAAGTTCAGGGTGACAATTTTAATCTTTTTTAGTGTAAAATGCGATATAAATCCTCATATTTTTCTTTGAATCGCGGCGTTAATTAGGGTATAAAAATTGATTATTTGCAGCTCGGTGTTTTGGCATTCGTTCATTTTTGCTTTGCAAAAATTCTCTCATTACAAAC